>NZ_JAOYTG010000001.1:0-703626 GCF_025847175.2 Paeniglutamicibacter sp. ZC-3
GCCTCGGTGACGAACTTCTTGGCTCCGCGGGCGGAGTTGGCTGCGCCCTTGCGCAGGCGTTGGGCGGCAATGAACGGCACCGCGTCCTTCGTGGATGCTGTGGCCAGCAAGGCGTTGAGACCGCGCACCCCGGAATATCCGTAGCCCGAGCCCTGCTTCTGGTAGCCGTGGACCTCGATGATGGTGTCATCGACGTCAAGGAAGATGAACTCGTTCTCCCCGGGGTTTCCCAGCAGCGGGGCCTTGCGGTTCAAGCCCACCAGGAACCGGGAGGCCACGGCATCGAGCTGGCGCACGTGCCCGAAGGTGAAGGATCGCAGGAAGGACCCCAGGGTGGAGGGGGCGTAGCAGGCATTGAAGACCTTCTTCATGGCCCCGTGCCGCAACAGGGCCATATCGTCAATGGAGTCGGCACCGGCCACCATCCCGGCCACGAGAGAAGCAACCTTTAGCCCGGCGTTGGCACCTTTGTCGGTGGGCACGCTGAGCCACTGGCCGGCCAGTTCATGCAGGCCCGAGTCCCGGGCCAGGACCATGGCCGGCAGCAACCCGGCGGCGGACACGAGGTTCGATTCGTCGAAGGAAACTGACACGGCGGAGGGATTGTGGGAAACTTGCATCTACGAGATGCCCTTCATTTCAGGAATGTTGTTACTGTCGCAAGTTCAATTTTCCCTGATATGACGGGCATTTCGTGGTTAAAACGCCGGGCAGGTCCCAAATCTCATCGGTGGATCAAGGCTTAGCGTCCCCGCCATGGAGCACACCGCAACACTCATGCAGGGGCTGGGCTTCCTGCCCGGGCCCGTCGACGTCGAAGGAGCCGTCTGGCAATGACCACCACCATGACCACCGCCCCGGTCGCAGGGCCAACCGCCCGGCGTACCCGCGCACACATCCGCAAGCGACCCGCCGCCACGCCCTTGGGGCGATTTGCCTTGGGTGCCGGCACGGTTGTCGTCGCGTTCGTGCTCTGGGAGGTACTCTCCCGCACCGGCGTCTTGCCGACGGAGGCCATCCCCCCGGCATCCGCGGTTCTCACGGAGTTCGCCGCGCAACTAGTGCTGCCCGCATTCTGGGCCTATCTCTGGGACACGTTGTCCGTGGCGCTGCTCGGCCTTGTGCTCATCATTGCGATTGCCACGCCGCTAGCCCTGTTGATCGGGTTGGTGAAGCCCTTCGCGGAGTCGACCTGGTTCCTGGTGGAGTTCCTTAAGCCCATCCCGCCGGTCGCCCTGATCCCCCTGGGGCTGCTTCTGTGGGGCCCCTCGCCCGGGATGAAGCTGTTCCTGATCATCCTGGGTGCCATCTGGCCCTTGCTCACGCAGCTGGTCTACGGCGTGAAAGAAGTTAACGGCGTGGCCACCGACATGGCCCGCAGCTACCGGTTGGGCTGGTGGCTGACCACTTCCCGGCTCGTCGCACCCTCGATCCTTCCGTTCGCGCTGACCGGCCTGCGCATTTCCGCCGCGATTGCGATCATCGTCGCCGTCGTCACCGAGATGATCGGGGGCGCCGCCGGACTCGGCCAGGGCATCGTCGTCGCCCAATCGGCCGGGGCACTCACCGAGATGTACGCGCTGATCCTCGCCGCCGGGCTTTTGGGCCTTGGCCTCAATGCTGCCTTCCGGGCGGCCGAAAAGCCTCTTTTGTTCTGGCACCCGTCCATCCGCGAGGAGTCATCCCGATGAGCACCACCGCCAACACCCGTGAGACCGCACGCCGCAATTCCCTGCGGCTCTTTCTCCTGCGCTCCTGGCTGCCCGTCGCGCTGGTCGTGCTGTGGTGGGTCGCCTCCGCCGGCAGCACCTCGCTCTACTTCCCGTCACTGTCCACGATCCTTGAAACACTGCGGACCGACTGGCTGGGAGCCGGGCTGACCGAGCACCTGCTCCCTAGCCTGGGCAAGTTCCTGGCCGGATTCCTGATCGCCGCCGCCGGCGGGATCGTCTTCGGGCTGCTGATCGGGATGTCGGGCACCCTGGCGGCCGCCGTCGAACCGATCGTGCAGTTCCTGCGTTCCCTTCCACCTCCTGTGCTGTTGCCGATCGGAATCCTCGTGTTCGGCATCGGCGCACCCATGAACATCGCCATTATCGCCTTCGGCGCCATCTGGCCGACCCTGCTGAACACGATTGACGGTGTGCGCTCACTGGACTCCCAGGTCCGGGACATGTCCCGCTCCTACCGCCTGACCACCCCCCAGCGTGTCCGCTACGTCGTATTGCCCAACGCGGGACCACAGATCTTCGCAGGCCTGCGCACCACCCTGCAGATCTCGATCATCCTGATCGTCGTCTCCGAGATGGTCGCCTCCGTCAACGGCATCGGCTACTACCTGCTCAACTCCCAGCAGACGTTCGCCGTCGCCCAGACCTGGGCGGGGACGCTGCTTCTGGGCATCCTCGGATATCTCGCCAACCTCATTTTTCTCCGCATCGAGGCCCGCGTCCTGCGCTGGCACTCCGGAATGCGGGCAGCCTCCGGAAAGGACGCATGACATGACCATCTCACCGAACACCACCGGGGATGCAACAGCCCCCGCCAACGACTCGCCCTTCGGCGAAGTCCTCATGGAACTGGAACAGCTGCGCAAGAGCTACGGATCCACCCGGATCCTCGACGGCGTGGACCTGTGCATCCGCAAGGGTGAATTCGTTTGCATCGTCGGGCCTTCGGGCTCCGGAAAGACCACGTTGCTCAAGTGCATGGCCGGCCTGCTCGATCCCACCGACGGCAGGACCATTTTCGAGGGCGAGACCGTCACCGAGCCGCCGGCCAAGCTGGCCGTCGTTTTCCAGGACTACTCTCGCTCGCTGTTGCCATGGTTGAGCGTGGCGGCCAACATCGAGCTTCCGCTGAAGAACAAGCTGCCCAAGGCCGAGCGACCGGCACGCATCGAGGAGGTCCTGCGGGCTGTGGGCCTGGCCGGCAAGGGCGCGTTGTACCCCTGGCAGATGTCAGGAGGCATGCAGCAGCGTGCCGCCATCGCCCGCGGGCTGGCCTACCAGCCCGACGTATTGCTCATGGACGAGCCGTTCGCTGCGGTCGACGCCCAGACCCGCATCGAGTTGGAGGACCTCGTTTTGCGCGTTCGCCGGGACTTTGACACCACGGTCGTCTTCGTCACCCATGACATCGACGAGGCCGTCTACCTCGGGGACCGCGTGATCGTGCTTTCCGGCGCACCGACCACGGTCAACCGCAACATCGTCGTGGACCTCCCGAGGCCTCGAGACCAGCGCGACACCAAGTTGTTGCCAGAGTACGCGCGGCTGCGCGCCGAGGTCTTCGAGCTCATCCAGTCCGCCCAGTCCCACGCCTCCATCTCCTAGCGCCAGGAAGGAAAATCCCCCATGGCACACCTCCCCTTGAGCGCCGAGCAAGCCGCCCGGCACCGCACCCGCGTCACCCTGTTGGGCACAGCCGGCGGCCCACCCTGGTGGGACGGCTCGGACCGCGCCGGCATCTCCACCGTCGTCTCGGTGGGCGAGGACCACTACCTCATCGACTGCGGCGAGGGCTGGGGCCCGCAATTCCGCAAGTCGGGTCTGGGGCCCACCGGCTTCCAGAAGGGCCTGGACAACCTGCGGGGCGTCTTCATCACGCACCACCACTCCGATCACATGATCGACTATCCCAACCTGTTGCTGCTGGCCTGGCACAATGGCTCCAACGGGCTCAAACAACCCATCCAGGTCGTGGGGCCCGGCGACCGCGGCACCCTGCCCCCGATCTTCGCCGAGGAGAAGCGCGAGCACCTGCCCGAGGTCTTTCACCCCGGCTCTCCCACCCCGGGACTCGTCGAGTCCACCCAGCGCCTCCTTGAGGCATACGCCATGGACATCAACGACAGGATGCGCGACAACGCGAAGCAGGACCTTCGAGAGATCTTTGAGTTCCGCGACATCGAGTTGCCGCCCGGCACCGGCCTGGACCCGAACGGCGACCCGACCCCCGCCATGGAACCCTTCGAGGTGTACCGCGATGAGAACATCCGGGTCACCGCGATCCTGGTGGACCACCGGCCGATCTTCCCGGCCTTCGCGTTCCGCTTCGAGACCCCCGACGGGGCCATCGTGGTCTCCGGGGACACCGGGGTATGCGAAAACCTGGTGAACATCTCCCAGGGTGCCGACATCCTCCTGCACGAGTGCATCGACATGGACTGGGTCGACGGGCTCATGGGCCCGGACTCCCCCATGCCCGACCCCAACCTGATGCAGCACATGCTCGCCGCGCACACCGCCATCGAGGAGGTCGGCCCACAAGCCGAAAAGGCAGGCGTCGACACCCTCGTGCTCACCCACCTGGTCCCGGGCAATACGCCCGTCGAGAAGTGGGAGAAGGCCCAAATCGGATTCTCCGGAACCCTCGTGGTCGGCGAAGACCTGATGGTCTTCGGACTCGGCGCCCCATCCGGGAGCGAATAGCCACGGTGTGTGTCCAAGCCCTGCACCGCCGCTGGTGCCGGGCTTGGGCACAGACCTACACTGGAGACACATGTCACATTCCAGCGCCACGCTCCCGGCGGGTTTTAGCCGTTTTTCAACGGACGGCCTGCCGAGCGAGCGGCGCATCCCGCAGTGGGAACGCCACAACGCCCGCGCCCTGGTCGGCCTCACGGCAGCGACCAAGGGTGCGGCATCCCTGCGTGCCACGGAGCTGAACCTTTCCCTGCCGCGCCTGGGCCTGGCCCGGGTCACCGGCACGGCGCACCGGGTACTCCGCGACGAGGCGCAGGTCGCCGCCCACCCCGCCGGTGGCCTCGTCGCCTACCTCGCGCTCCGCGGGACCGGCCGCTTTGTCCACCGCGACGGCACCGAGACCGTGACCCCCGGTCATGGCATCCTGATCGACGCCGACCAACCCTTCGAACGCGACTTCGCCGACGGGCTGACGGAATTGGCGCTCAAGGTGCCCCGCGGTGTCCTGGCCGGCCGAACCGGTTTCGCCCACCTGGCCGGCCCGCGCCTGTTCGACTTCGGGGGCACGGCCGGGTCTCCGGGTGCCCGGCTCGCGGCGGCCGCCGCGAACGCCCTGTCAGGTCGCCCCGCTGCCTGGGAGAGCCTCGAGGAAAACCTCATCGGGCTGGTCGCCGAACTGTTGACGGACGGACCGGCCGCCGGACACCTCGAGGCGGCCGAGGCCTTCATCGCCGACCACTACCGCCGGCAGGAGCTGTCCGCTTCCGGCATCGCCACAGGGATCGGCCTGTCCGAGCGCCAGCTCTCCCGCGTCTTCGCCGCCTCCGGGCAAAGCGTTCCCCAAGCGATCCTCGCCGCGCGCCTTCAGGGGGCGCAGCGGCTGCTCGCCACCGAGGCGTTGGCCCACATTCCCATGTCCGACCTCGCCACCCGGTGCGGATTCGCCTCGCAGGCGCAGTTCTCCCGCAACTACCGGGACTTCTTCGGCACGCCCCCGTTGCGGCACCGGCGCGAGCTCCTCGCGGGCCGATAGCGGCCGGTTGCGGCCAATCACATTTTTGCGTTTTTCCGCCGTGATCGCCGCCACTTCACCGTGAGAGGCAAATCACGGCCATGCTTGAGACAACCCCCCGCCGGCACGATCGCCGGCCGAATCCAAGGAGTTCCCATGGTTGTCTTCCATGACGGCGTAGCCGAGACGCAAACCCCTGAGACCTCAGTCGTCGAGACTGACGTCCTGATCGTCGGATCCGGGCCCGCCGGCTCGTCTGCGGCTCTCTTCCTGTCCTCGCTGGGCGTCCCGAACATCATGATCACCAAGTACCGCTGGACGGCCAACACGCCCCGGGCGCACATCACCAACCAGCGCACCATGGAGATCTTCCGCGACCTGGGCATCGAGGACCAGGTCCTGGCCGAGGCCACCCCGCACGAGATGATCGGCGACACCGTCTTTTGCACCTCGATCGCCGGGGATGAGATCGGACGCATCCTCACCTGGGGCAACCACCCGGCACGCCACGCGGACTACGAGCTCGCCTCCCCGTCGTTGAACTGCGACATCCCGCAGACCTACCTGGAACCGATCCTGGTCAAGAACGCGACCATGCGCGGCACGCAAGCCCAGTTCTCCACCGAGTACCTCTCCCACGTCCAAGACCAGGACGGCGTATCGGTCCGCGTGCTCAACCGGCTCACCGGCCACGAATACACCATCCGCGCCAAGTACCTCATCGGCGCCGACGGCGCGCGTTCGAAGGTCGCCGCCGACATTGATCTGCCCCTGGAAGGGCAGATGGACATCGCAGGTTCGATGAACATCACCTTCAAGGCCGACCTCGCCAAGCTGGTGGGCCACCGGCCCTCGGTTCTGTACTGGGTGGTCCAGCCCGGCTCCAACATCGGCGGGATCGGCGCCGGCCTGGTCCGCATGATCCGTCCGTGGAACGAATGGCTGATCGTCTGGGGCTTCGACATCTCCCAAGGCACCCCCGAGGTCACCGAGGAGGACGCCCTACAGGTGGTCCGCAACCTGATCGGGGTCCCGGACCTGGACGCCGAGATCACCGGCATCTCGCTCTGGGGCAACAACGAGCAGTACGCCACCACACTTCAATCCGGCCGGGTCTTCTGTGCCGGGGACGCCGTCCACAAGCACCCGCCAAGCAACGGGCTGGGCTCCAACACCTCCATCCAGGACTCCTACAACCTGGCGTGGAAGCTCGCCGCGGTGCTCAACGGCCAGGCCCCCGATTCCCTGCTCGACACCTACACCGCCGAACGGGCGCCGGTCGCCCAGCAGATTGTCACCCGCGCCAACCAGTCCGGACGCGAATTCGTGAAACTCTTCGAGGCCCTCGGGCTCACCGAGGCGGAGAACGAGGCCCAGATGCACGCGGCCATCGAATCCCGGAAGGACAACACGCCGGAGGGTGCAGCCAAGCGCACCGCGATCCGCGAAGCGATGGAAATCAAGAACTACGAGTTCAACGCACACGGCGTGGAAATGGGCCAGTACTACCATTCGGCAGCCATCGCCCCCGACGGCACGCAACGGCCCGCGCCGACACGGGACGCCGAACTCTACTACGAGCCCTCCACCCACCCGGGCGTCCGCCTGCCCCATGCGTGGGTCGGCGACTGGAAGCAGAAACTCTCGACCCACGACCTTGCCCCGTACGGGCAGTTCACGCTCTTCACCGGCATCACCGGCGAGGACTGGGACACCGCGGCCCAGAAGGTCTCTGACCAGCTCGGCGTCACGGTCAACGCGGTCGTCATCGGTCCCGGGCAACAGGTCACCGACCTATACTTCGACTGGGAGCGCCTGCGCGGCGTAGCCGAGGACGGCGCAGTCCTGGTCCGCCCCGACAAGCACGTAGGCTGGCGATCCCAAGGCCTCCCGGCGGATCCCGAAGCCGCACTGCGCGGAGCCATTTCAACCATCCTGGGCAACGGAGACGCATCATGAGCCTGACGTTCGAACACACCACCCTGGGCCAGCGCGTCCTCTTCGGTTCTGGCAAGGCCGCCGAACACCTGGCCGCTGAGGTGGCCCGTCTCGGGGCCACCAACATCATGGTGATCGCCTCCGACTTCGAGCTGAAGATGGCGCGATCGGTCGCCGCCGGAATCGACGTCGCGCTCTGGCACACCGACGTGGTGATGCACGTGCCGATCGAAACGGCGCAGGCCGCCCGCACGGCCGCCGGCGATGCAGGCATCGACCTGGTCGTCTGCGTCGGCGGCGGATCCACCACCGGTCTGGCCAAGGCGGTCGCCCTGACCACCGGGATCCCGGTCGTTGCGGTCCCCACCACCTATGCCGGATCGGAAGCCACCAACGTCTGGGGCCTGACCGAAGCCGCGCGGAAAACCACCGGGGTCGACGACCGAGTGCTGCCGACCGCGGTCATTTACGACGCCGAACTCACGCTTTCCCTTCCGGTGGACATGTCCGTGGCCTCCGGATTGAATGGAATGGCCCACTGCATCGACTCGCTCTGGGGCCCGCGTGCCGACCCGATCAACGCGGCACTGGCCGCCGAGGGCATCCGCGCCCTGGCGCAGGGCCTGCCCAAAATCAAGAACGACCCGAGTGGTCTCCCCGGCCGGGAACAAGCCCTCTACGGGGCCTACCTCTCCGCGGTCGCGTTCGCCTCCGCAGGATCCGGCATGCACCACAAGATCTGCCACGTGCTCGGCGGAACCTTCAACCTCCCCCACGCACAGACCCACGCCACCGTACTGCCCTACGTCCTGGCCTTCAACGCCACCGAGGCCCCCGATGCCGAGGCACGCATCGCGGCGGCATTCGGTGCCGACACCGCCACCGACGGGCTGGCGCGGCTGCGCGAGACCTTGGACGCACCGAAGGCGCTGAAAGACTATGGTTTCACCGCCGCGAACATCGCCGAGGCCGTGGCGGTGGCCCTGCCTTCCATCCCGGCGAACAACCCCCGCAAGGTGACCGCCGCGAACCTGACAGCCCTGCTCACCGCGGCACTGAACGGCGAAAACCCCAAGTCCCTTTCCGACCTTTCCTGACCGATTCCCAAGGAGATCGACATGAGCGAAACAACGGCTCGCCAGAGCCACAATGGCGGCATCACACAGATCAGTGACCACGCCCCGATCACCGACCAGCAGCGCCACGTCGAAGAGGAACTCACCGAACGGGTGATGGCGTCCTTTGACGGTTGCACGGACCCCCGGCTCAAGCAGGTCATGCAATCCCTGACCCGCCACCTACACGCTTTCATCCGCGACGTGAGGCTGACCGAAAAGGAGTGGGAGGCTGGAATCGGGTTCCTTACCGCCGCCGGGCACATCACCGACGACAAGCGCCAGGAATTCGTCCTGCTCTCGGACGTGTTCGGTGCCTCGATGCAAACCATAGCGGTGAACAACGAAGCCCAGGGCAACGCGACCGAAGCTACCGTGTTCGGCCCGTTCTTCGTCGAGGACGCACCCCGGATCCCGATCGGCGGTGACATTGCCGGCGGCGCCACGGGCCAGCCCTGCTGGATCGAGGGCACCGTCACCGACCTCGCTGGCCACCCCGTGCCGAACGCGAGGATCGAGGTCTGGGAAGCCGACGAGGACGGGTTCTACGACGTCCAATACACCGATGCGCGCGTCGCCGGACGTGCCTACCTCTACTCCGACGCTGAGGGGAAGTACGCTTTCTGGGGCCTGACCCCGACCCCGTACCCGATCCCGCACGACGGCCCCGTGGGCCAACTGCTCGCCTCCGTGGGCCGCTCACCGGTGAGGGCCTCGCACCTGCACTTCATGGTCACTGCCCCGAGCCTGAGGACCCTGGTCACGCACATCTTTGTCGAGGGCGATCCGCAGCTGGCGATCGGCGACTCCGTCTTCGGCGTCAAGGACTCGCTCATCAAGCGGTTCGAACCTCAGGCACCCGGCACCCCGACCCCCGACGGACGCGACCTCGACTCCGTAGGTTGGGCCCGCACCCGCTTCGATATCGTACTGGCCCCGGCCGACGCCTAGCCTCTCCAATCCCAATTCCGCGGCACCCGTAGCCACGCCACGGGTGCCGCGGGATGGCAACGGACGGCAATGGGTCCTGCACCCGTTGTCGTTTCACACCTTGCGGCCACATTCTGGGTCGTTGATGTGGAATTCCCCCAAGAATTTTCAAACCCCCGGCAACAGTAGGCGCGGGCCTACCGAATCAGGTCAGACAGTGGGCAAACCCTCGGCAATGCCAGAAAGAACCATTGGATTGTTCAGGCACGTCCGATACGGCCTCATCATGTATCCAATGACGTGCACAGTCGTTTGCGCCGCCAGCTGGCTCTGGGCTCACAGGTTCGGGGGGGCAGGGCAAAAATTCAGGTTCTGACAGGCACCGGGCATTGGTTCGCGTGCGGCGTCGTTCATGTACCGGGACAGGCCAGAAGCCCGATCCCGGCACTTTTCGATGGAATTTATCGCTACGGTGCTTCGACAGGATCCGCATCGCCGATGTGGCCTTCGGCATTGGTGTCTAGGACGCGCTCCACGAACGCCGCGCGCTGGGCTTGCGGGCAAAGGAGTTGGCTCCCCAGGGCCGGGAGCCCCAGTCGGTGGCGTTCTTCAGTGCGCCGGGCCCCAGAGCTGGGATCCGGATCATGGCAGCCAGCAGGAGGCAGGCCCTTGCAGCTCGTCAAAGAACCCCTGAGTCACCGAAAGAGAGGCACCGTGATGCGCCGTTAAGGCAACGCGCGGTGCCGCTCCCCCGGCAGCAGCTGTTACCGGCTACGGCGCGGGATCGACGTTGTCTTTCCCCGGCCGGAACCCGGCGATTGCTGCACGGACGTCGCCCTCCTCGTGGTGCCCGCCCGTCTTCTTGCCGAACGGCAGCACCTTGAGCAGCGGGTGGAGGATGGCCATGACGACACTGCCCCAGATGATTCCGAGGATGGCCGAGCACAGCGTGTTCACGAGCCAGGCCAGGAAGCCGCCCACTACGGGGATCCCGGCGAAAGGTGTCTCGAGGGCATGGACCAAGTCATAGGGAGCGTGCCACCCCAGATCGTGGGCCCCCTGCAACATGATGTGGCCGCCGACCCAGAGCATGGCGATCGTCCCGACAAAGGTGATCGCTGCCAGCACGGCGGGCATGCCCTTGACCAGCATCTCGCCGAAGCGCTTTGTCCCTGCGGAGTCCTTGGTGGCCAGGTGCAGGCCGATGTCGTCCATCTTCACAATGAGTCCGACGGCGCCGTACACGAGCACCGTGATCGCGAGGGCCACGACGACAAGGATGATGGCCCGCGACAGCAGGGACTCGGTGGCCACCTCGTTCATGGAGATGACCATGATTTCGCAGGACAGGATGAAGTCGGTGGTGATGGCGCCCTTGATGACCTTGGCCTCCGCCGCCGGACCGCGTTCGACCGCCGGGGACTTCTCGGCCTCGTGGTGGCCGCGGAGCTTGTGCCAGACCTTCTCGGCACCCTCGTAGCAGAGATAGGTGCCGCCCAGCATGAGGATGAACGGAATGGCCCCCGGAAGGAACGCGCTGACCAGCAGCAGCGCCGGCAGGATGATCAACAGCTTGTTGCGCAACGAGCCCCAAAAGATCTTCTTGATCATCGGCAGTTCGCGGGACGGGTCGGCCCCGGAGACGTACTGCGGGGTGACGGCGGCGTCGTCGATGACCACGCCGGCGGCCTTGGCCCCCGCCTTCGCGGCTCCGGCGGCGACGTCGTCCACCGAGGCGGCCGCGATGCGGGCCAGGGCCGCAACATCGTCCAGCAGGGCGACGAGACCGCCGCTCACAGGGCGCCCCGCTGTTGCTCGAGGGCGGACGGCTGAGCATGGGAGCCTCTGTCAAGGCGCATCATTGGCATGCTCCGAGTATATGTTGGCGAACAAACCGGCGACGAGGGAAACGGGAGTCGGCGGTACGGGAAAGGCTGATCCGGCCGGACTTTCCCCCAGCGCACGGAGGCCGTTAGCGGTTGCCGGTACGGCGGATCCTGGCCATGTCCACGTGGCCGTTGAGGAACGGAACGCCTTCGGCCTCAAGCAACGCCCGGGATTTTCCGCCGTGGCATGTCGCCGGCGTGCCGTCGGCATAGACGATCCGCCACCACGGTACGTCGTCATCCAGGGCCGACACCGCGCGACCCGCCTGGCGGGGGCCGATTCCCACCGCCCTCCCGATCTCGCCATAGGTCGCGACGCAACCGGCAGGGATCGACACCACCACTGCCCTGACCTCCTCGCCCACGTCCATGCTCAACCTTCCCCGGATGCGGGATAGGTGATTTTCCCGCCGTGCACCTTGGCGAACGCTGTCATGCTCGCCGGCCGGGTCAAGGAGGGTGACATGATGTCGGAGACCTCCACCCCGGCGACAAGGAGCCCGTCGGTGACCAACCTCCGGTGGCAGCGCCACGGCACCGCCTCGCTGCACATAATGGCCGGCACGGATTCGTCCGCGAGATCCAACAGCTCGGCGAGCCCGGACCCAAACTCGGCACTCGCCATGTAATCGGCGTAGTCACGGAAGGCCTTGACCCTCCACCCCGTGTTCGGACTGGCCACGCCGGCCGGTGTGTGCCTGCGACCGCCCAGATTCCGGATCCATCGGTACCCGATATCCTCGGGCAACGCTTCCTTGATCGCGTCCTGGTTCCACTGCGGAAACTTCCGTGACGCCGGAAAGGAACGGACGTCCACCAATTCGCTCACCCCGTTGGTTCGCAACATCTCCAGCACCTCGTCAAAGCCGCGTGTGGAATGGCCAATCGTGAAGACGCGCGGCTTGCCGTGGCCGGCTGCCCGATTCTCCATCGTCGAACCTCCCTCACGTGGGCCTGTGGATTCCGTACCGTGTGGGCATCCTTCCGCCCTGTACCAACGTTCCTATTCAGTCTGGCATGGCACTGCGGCAACGGCTCAGGTTCCGCAGAAGGTCCGGTAGGGGCCGAAGTCTTCCGGGGCCGCGGCGGCGAACCGCTCGAAGCCCGGACGCTCCTCGAAGGGTGCGGCGACCGCAGCCAGGAGCTTCGAGAACGGCTCCAGGTCACCCTCGACGGCGGCAGCGAGCGCCTCCTCGACGAGGTGGTTCCGTGGGATGTAGACGGGGTTGGTCCGGTCCATCAGCTCCGCATCCGGATCCAGTGCCCGCCAGCGCTGCGCCCAGGCAGCGAATGCGGCCGGGTTCGAGAACATGGAACGCGCGGGTTCGGCATCCCCGCGCGCGGCCGTGCCCAGGCTCCGGAAGAAGGACGTGTAGTCGACGCGGTCCTCCTGCAGGAGGTCGAAGAGTTCCCCGGTGAGTGAGGTGGCTGCTTCATCGTCGAGGTTGTGGGCCAGGCCGAGCTTGGTTTTCATGCCGGCCAACCACTCGGCGCTGTACTTGCCGTGGAAGGCGCCGAGCGATTCCTGTGCCAAGGCAACGGCCTGTTCCTGGTCCTCGTGGAAGAGGGGCAGGAGGGACTCCGCGAGACGGGCGAGGTTCCACTGCGCCACGATGGGCTGGTTGGCGTAGGCATAGCGGCCGCCTTCGTCGATCGAGCTGTAGACCGTGGCCGGATTGAATACGTCCATGAAGGCGCACGGCCCGAAGTCGATGCTCTCCCCCGAGATGGTCATGTTGTCCGTATTCATGACGCCGTGGATGAAACCCACCAGCATCCACCGGGCCAGCAACGATGCCTGGGCCTCGACCACGGCTTCGAAGAGCGCGAGGTACGGGTTCTGTGCCTGGGCCGCTCCGGGATGGTGGCGCGCGATGGCATGGTCTGCGAGACGACGCAGCAGGTCCTGATTGTCCATGGCCCGGGCATACTGGAAGATGCCGACCCTCAGATGGCTGCTTGCCACCCGGGTCAGCACGGCCCCGGGAAGCATGGTTTCGCGGCGCACCTGCTGTCCTGTCGCCACCACGGCCAGGGAGCGTGTGGTGGGAATGCCCAAGGCGTGCATCGCCTCGCTGATCACGTATTCGCGCAGCATCGGACCGACTGCGGCAAGCCCGTCACCGCCGCGGGCAAACGGGGTACGTCCGGAACCCTTGAGGTGGATGTCCCGAAGTCGGCCGTCGGCATCAAGAATCTCGCCGAGCAGCAGCGCCCGGCCATCGCCCAGACGCGGCGAGTAGGAGCCGAACTGGTGGCCGGCATATCCCTGCGCAACCGGAGTGGCACCTTGGGGTAGCGCGTTGCCGATCAGCAGCCCCAGGCCCCCTGCGTTGCGCAGGGACTCGGGGTCGAAGCCAAGCTGGGCGGCCAGCGGCTCGTTGAGCACCAGCAGCTGCGGATCCGGGGCCTGCTCCGCCTGCCAGGGAATGGCTAGTTCGGGAAGTTCACGGGCAAATTGGCCGTCAAAGGTGACGGCGGCTTGTGCTTCGACGCTCATCTTCCAAGGATACCGTCGAGGTGGTGCTGTCGGTGGGGGACGACGTCACCAGGCAACGCCCACGGCACCGATCTTTCACATGGCCGTCGGTTCGCCCATGCACGGGTGCCGGTGCCAGGTTGGTGAACCCAATTCGCGGAACCGCATTGCAAAAGAGTTCCCTCATCGGGTCCGATGATGCAACATGTGAGAACGCAGCAGGTCGCTGCAGCCACGATCCTCGGAAAGGGCCACACCATGACCAGCCACACTGCACGTACAGGCACAGAGCGCACCAATGTCCAGAAGGCGGCATTGGCCGTCGGCGCAGTCTTTCTACTCGTCGGGATCCTGGGATTTGTTCCGGGGATCACCTCCAACTACGACCAGCTTTCCTTCGCCGGCCACGACTCCGACGCAATGCTGATGGGCGTGTTCCAGGTTTCCATCCTGCACAACGTCGTTCACCTGCTCTTCGGCATCGGAGGCATTGCAATGGCCCGAACCCCCGGCACGGCCAAGAACTACTTGCTGTGGGGCGGGGTGGTTTATCTCGTGTTGTGGATCTACGGGCTGCTCATCGACCACGACACCGAGGCCAATTTCGTGCCGGTGAACGATGCGGACAACTGGCTGCATCTGGTCTTGGGTCTGGGCATGGTTGCCCTCGCCCTGTTGCTGACCCGCACCGCGGATGCGGGCACCCGCAGGCCCGGACACGGAGATCCCCACAAGAACCTGTGAATGGAGGTGCCACAATGAGCAGACACGAAGAACTCGAGCCACTGCGCATCGACGGACTCGAGGCAATCCCAACCGGGCGTTTCCAGTATTCCGTCCGCGTTGTCCGCAGCGGAAGGGAGCTGGGTGCAGTCCGCCTCTGCGACGACCACCGCTTCGAGGCCACGACCCGGACAGGAAGCTTCGCCGGGGTGCACAGGACATTGGTCGAGGCCATGGAGGCCTTGGCCTCGGGGGCGATGGACGACACCGCCCAGGTGCCCGAAGCACGCCTTGCCCCGGATCCTGCCTCGGTTCATCGGAATCCGACACCCTTGGAGCGCATCCGTCCGGTCCGCCGCGGCGTCTACATTGGTCTCATGGCCAGCCGCAGCGCTGCCCCGTGATCAGGCGCATAGCTCTCCCCGAACGCCGAGACCCGGATGGCACACCGGGTCTCGGCGCGGTGCCGGGTGCTCCCCGGATCGACGTCAGAGGTTTCCGGATCCCTCGATGAAGGCCTTGGCGTGGTCGACTGCCTTCTTGAAGGCGTCGTTGCGCAAGCTAATACTTCGCAGGTTCTCCGATTCGATGTAATCAGGGATACCCGGGCGCAGCAGCCAAATGTCGCCGGCCGGTGGCAGGTAAAACATGGCGAAAGACCTGCGATGCTCGTCGTCTGTCCATACGGGGACGACCGCCAGCGCGGCACCCGTGTCAATGTTGATCCACTGGGCCCGCGGCATGGGCTGTTCATGGACTTCCGGGTCCAAGAAAGGGGCGGTGCCCTCGCCCCAACGTTTCTCGAACCGTTCATGGAAGGCCGGCAGTAACGGCGAATCGTAGCGACGCCATGCGCTCATCTAAAAACACCTCCTGGCGGCGGTCCGACAACGGGACCGATGGTGACTGACTGGCCCTGCGCCCGCGCGAGCCAGGCGGCCCGCGGAACGGAAGGGACATCGTGTTCGACGGGAACGCTTCGGTTCCCCTCGAAGATGTCCTCCCCTTTGGGCTGTGTTTGAATGTGAGTTGGTCCCCGGCCGGGGGCCGGGGACCAAGGAGCGGAAGGCAATTCCAACGGACAACCGTGGCCCTTGCTGCGCCGTAACGTGTCCCATGGCAACCGCCTATGCCCAGGCACGGCAGGCCGTCGGCGTGCCTTCCAACTGCGGAACGTGGAACCTTGGGTATCGCGGTCTAGCTTCTAATGGCCTGACGCTCCCCGTCCTTGCTGGTGATGGCAATCTTGCGCGGCTTGGCCTGCTCGGCCACCGGGATGCGCAAGCTCAGCACGCCGGAGTCGTAACTGGCTTGGATGTTCTCCGTATCCAGGTTTTCTCCCAGGACCAGCTGGCGGCTGAACACGCCCCGAGGCCGCTCGGCGGCAAGCATCTCCACGTTCTCGTCCACATCCGGGCGTTCGGCCCTGATGGTCACCACATTGCGTTCCACGTCCAGGTTGATCGAGTCCGGGCTGACCCCGGGCAAGTCAAACTGAACCTCGAAGGTATCTCCGTCACGCCAAGCGTCCATGGTCATGGTGGTCGGTCGGGCTGAAGTCCCCAAAACCTGCTGGGCGAGCCGGTCGATTTCACGGAAAGGATCTGTTCGCATCAACATGGCTTTCTCTCCTTTGTGGTGTCATTTGATGCCGTTTTGGATGGTGGATCTCCACCAAAACCTATATCGGTGGAGATAGATTTTTTATAGCATGCGTGACAGTCTGGTGCAAGAGGATTTCTTGGAATTAAGTCTGGAAGGGGATCGACCATGGTCATCGGGGATCCAGGGGCGCGCGGGGTCTATGCCATCTCGGTCGCGGCCGAGCTGGTGGGGATGGGGCAGCAAAACCTGCGACTGTACGAACGGGCGGGACTGTTGGAGCCGGGACGCACCGAAGGAGGAACCCGCCGCTATAGCGACAACGACATAGTGATCCTGCGAAGGATTGCCGAACTCCTTGCCCTCGGCCTCAACCTCTCCGGCATCCGTTTGGCACTGGCCCTCGAGGCGGAAAACACGGCCTTGCGTCAGGAACTCTCACGGTACAGCGACGGTCCCGACGACGCGGAACCTGCAGCACAACCCTAGGGCCAGCCTCACCCACCACCACTCATCCAAAAGGCCAACGGCCGTTATCCAGGCATCGATGCCATGGGACACGGGCTGACCCCTCCCCCCCAACATCGCGGCCCAACCCCAGCACAGAGCATGGACTACAGGAGCAGGCACGGCTACTGTTTTCCCGAAGAGGACCGGTCATGGGCAAGAAACGAGGGGCTGGCATGTCCACAATTGCTGCAACGAACGCCGGCAACCGGGAAACTGCGTCCAAGACATTCATTGGGCCCGACATCGTTCCCGGTGTCCTCCTGGGCGTGGGTCTTGGCTTGGTCGTCGGCGGAATCTTGTTGCACCGACGGACCGACTCGGGGGCATCCCGAGGGACTGACCGCGGCCGTGGTCCGAGGTTCCATGTGGCGGGACGGCCCGGCACCCAGGTGCACGTGCATAGCGAGGGAACCGGCCCGGACACCTATGTCCTGATTCACGGCATCGGCGTCTCGTCGCGCTATTTTCGCCCACTCGCCAAGGAATTGGCACGCACCGCCACGGTCCACAACATCGAATTGCCAGGCCACGGAAGCACGCCGAAACCACGTCGAACCTTGAGCGTGCCGGATTACGCACGCGCCGTGTGGGACGCCCTTGACGAATTGGGGGCAGATCGGCCCATCCTGGTCGGGCACTCCATGGGGTGCCAGATAGCAGTGGAGATGGCGAACATGCGCGCGGCAGCGGCTCCCCGCCTCGTGCTGCTGGGGCCCACCAATTACCCACCCGAGCGCGGATTCTGGCTCCAGGCCCTCCGGCTGGGGCAGGACACCCTCCGAGAGCCATGGCGAATCAACGCCGTCGTACTGAGCGACTACATTTTCCGTTGCCGCCCGCCCTGGTACTTCAGGACAGTTCCAGCGATGCTTTCGAATCACATCGAAAACGGAATCGCCAATGTGCAGGTGCCCGTGGTGGTCATCCGCGGGATGAAGGATCCAATCGTCCCGGCAGCATGGACCTCCGCCCTCGCGCACCTGGCGCCGCAGGGCTCGATGGCGCAGATCGACGACGAGAGCCACGTCATGATGTACCGTTCCGCAGCCGAGGTTGCAGCGCTGTGTCGCGCGCCGGCTTCGCACGGTAGCTCCCGGCCAGGAGATACACGGCGGAAATTGGGTGCCGCAATGTGAGTTTCCAGTTGTTTCCAGTGCGGCCCAAGGTCTCGTGCGCCTGAACGTCCAGAACCGTCCCATGAGTGTCGCCATTGCCCGATGTCTGGCGGCCCCACAGGCGCCCTACCCCTCCCCCGGACGAAGGGACAGAGACTTCCAGCCCGCGGATTGGCTTGTCAGGTGAACTTCACCAATAGGGCATCAACTGATGGTTGCAAAGGTACTGGTCAGTGCGTGTCGGGTTTTCGGCGGACAGCGAAAATTCAAAACCCATAAGGTCTGGTCACGGTAAAAATATGGATAAGCGCTCCGGCGCCACACTTGCAGATGACTGTCCTGTTCATTTTCATTTACAACGCCTTACCTGGACCAAGGCGATGAAACGTTCGCCTTGGGGCCCGGGATGGCAATGGAGGTGTAGTGGTGTGTTTGTGATCCAGAACAATACCGAGGCTCAGAGGTACGAATTTTTTGAGGCCGGAAGTCGTATTGGATTTGTGCAGTACGAAATGCATGAGAAGCAGATGTGGGTGCTCTTCACCGAAATGCGGCGCAAGTTCAAGAGCGCTGCTCGGGCAAATAGGGCGATGGGTTTCATCCTGGAGGATGCCAGGCGCAGCCGTATCGAGGTGGTTCCATTCTGTCCCGCCTTTCGGGTGTTCATGTGCCAGAACCCGGTCAATCCCGCGTTGGTGCCGGAGGAGTGGCACGAACGGGTCGACGGTGCGATCAATGGCGAGCAGGACGAGCCCGATCGGGCGGTATTGAAGTACATCCGCTTCACCGGGAGCCCTTGGCGAAAATCATCGGCTGCGCAAGCTGCAGCCCTCGCCTCCTAAACAGCGGATCGCTTTTCCCTCCCCCTCGGCGTGTGCCGTTTCTGTCTGCGCAGGCGAAGCACGCACGATACCTGCACGAGAAAGCGGCACAACGTCGAGGGGGGTGGGTTCGATCCCCACATGTATCCCGTCGAAGGCCAAGCCCGAGGATCCAAATCGGTCCGCGCCGACGCGCTGCGCAATGCCCGCCGCGGCGCGCAGCGAGCCGCCGTGGATTTACGGGACAAAGACCTCCATCTTGGTGCCAGGTCGCGTACGTTTCGCTTCTCCCGTAAGTGCTGAGTTGGTAGTCTTCCAGCAATCGCAAAGACCGCAGAATGAGGGGTGGTTTCCTTGAATGAAGGTGGGCTGACTGACGCTGTGCAGGAAGCGGGAGCGGTGGAGTTGCTCTTGATCCGGCACGGAGAGAGCGAAGGCAACGTTGCTGCCACCGCCGCGCGCCTGGCCGGCGCGGAGGTCATCGAGGTCCCCGCGCGGGATGCCGACGTGTATTTGTCCGGCACCGGGCAGGAACAGGCCACGGCGTTGGGAGCCGCCCTGGCCCGGGTCGATGATGATGTCCGGCCCGATACGGTGGTGTCCTCGCCCTACACACGAGCCAAGCAAACAGCGGAAATCGCTGTGCAGACAGCCAATTGGCCGCTGGCGGTGCGCACCGATGAACGGCTGCGGGACCGCGAGCTGGGCATCCTGGACCGGCTGACGAGGCTGGGCGTGGACAGGCGTTTCCCGGAGGAAGCCGAGCGGCGGCTCTGGTTGGGCAAGCTGTACTACCGGCCTCCAAGCGGGGAGTCGTGGGCCGATGTGGCGCTCCGGCTGAGATCCGTCCTGGAGGAGCTGAACAGGCTCGGAAGCGGACGAAGGGTGATGCTGGTATGCCATGACGCGGTGATCATGCTATTCCGATACATCCTGGAGGGCATGTCGGAGGAAGAGCTTCTGGACCTTGCCGCAAGTACGTCCATCCTCAATGCCTCGATCACACGCTACGTGCGTCCCTCCGGCTCGGGGCCGTGGACATTGGAGAGCTTCAACGTAGCCGACCATCTCATCGAGCAGGGCGTGACGGTTACCGAGCACGCAGGAGACACCAATGTCCACCCGCATTGATCGCAAAGGCGGGGATCCCACGCCCGTGACACCGTCGCTGCTGCGCGACTGGCCGCTGCCGGCACCAGGGGAAGACAAGTACTCCCGCGGCACGGTCCTGGTCATCGGCGGTGGACGTACGACGCCCGGGGCCGCGGTGCTTGCCGGAACCGCCGCACTTCGTGCAGGTGCCGGAAAGCTCACGCTGGCAGTCGCCGAGTCCGTGGCAGTGCAGGTGGGAGTCGCGCTGCCGGAATGCGGGGCCATGGGCTTGCCGGAAAACGCCAACGGGTCCGTCACTGGAGAAGGGCTGGACCGGATTTCCTCGGCCCTGGATCGGGCCGACACCATCCTGGTCGGTCCCGGTTTGGACGATCTGGACCTGGCCGAGGAGTTGTTGCGCAGGCTGCTCGAGCGGGAAGATTCGGCCGATATGTCGGAAGGCGCACACCGGCCCGCCTTGGTCGTCGACGCCTACGCGTTGGCCGGGCTGCCCAAACTCGAAGAGAGACTGGAGCCGTGGCGGGGCCGGCTCATCCTGACCCCCAATATGCATGAGGCGGAAATCCTGTTGGGCCGGGGTCTGAAGGACCTGGAATCCGATGTGATGTCCATAGCCCGCCGTTTCGACGCGGTGGTGAGCTGTCAAGGCGTGATCGCAGGGTCCCCCGGAGACGGGTCCGGGAACGCCGAACTGTGGAGGATCACGACGGGATACGGGGGGCTGGGGACATCAGGAAGCGGAGACGTTTTGGCGGGTGCCATCGCCGGCGTCCGGGCACGCGGAACCAGCGGTCCCCAAGCCGCCTGCTGGGGAACCCACCTTCACGCGGCCGCAGCCGACCGCTTGGCCAGCAAACTCGGGCCTCTTGGATTCCTGGCGCGCGAACTGGCCGATGAACTCCCCGCGCTGATGCTGGAACTAAACACCTGACACCGCCCCCGATGCGGACGAGCCCCCCCGGCTCGCCTCGTCCTGCCGCACCCGGTTCCCGAAGATGCCGGGCATTCAGCCCGTTCACCACCGGGCCCACCGGTCAGGAAAGGAACTTGTCCGGGGTCAGCGGCAACTCGCGAATCCGGATTCCGGTGGCGTTGTAGGTGGCGTTGGCTATGGCCGCCGCCGCACCCACAATGCCGATTTCACCAATCCCCCGCGCCCCGAGTGGACCGGCACGGTGGTCGGTTTCCTCGAGCCAGATGGCATCCACGTCCTCAATGTCGGCATTGGCGGGTATGTGGTACTCGGCCAGGTCGTGGTTCATCACTTTCCCGAACCGGGCATCCATGACGCCGTCCTCGTGCAGCGCCATGCCGATTCCCATGGTCATGCCGCCAATGAACTGGGAGCGCGCCGTGCGGGGGTTGATGATCCGGCCGGCGGAGAACACCCCGAGCATCCTGGAGACCCGCACCTCCCCGGTGTCCGCGTGCACGCGGGTTTCGGCGAATTGTGCGCCAAAGGAGTGCATCGCGTAGCGCTCGGTGTCCGGGTCCTTCATGCCCTGGGCCTGCGCCTGCGCCCCGGCCTCCGGATGGTCGCCATGCTGGTTGCGGAAGGCCGCGGCTGCGGCGATGATCGCTCCTCCCCAGCTCGCGGTGCCCGAGGACCCGCCGGCCACCGAGGCAACGGGCAGGGAGGTGTCGCCGATTTCAAGTTGTATTCGCTCCACCGGGCATTCCAGTGCGTCAGCCGCGATCTGGGTCAACGTGGTCCAGGTCCCGGTGCCCAGATCCGCAGCACCGATTTGCACCGCATAGTTGCCGTCGGCATTGAAGCGAATCCGCGCGGTGTTCTCGGGAACGCGGGAGAACGGGTAGGTCGAACTGGCCACGCCCAACCCCACGAGCCAACCGTCTTCTTCCCGGCTGCCCGGCCGGGCATTGCGCCGGTCCCAACCGAAGCGCTCGGCCCCCTTGGCCAGGCACTCCAGCAGATGGCGGCTGGAGAACGGCTTCCCGGAATCCGGATCGATCTGCGGTTCGTTGCGGACCCGCAGCTCGATGGGGTCCAGCCCGCAGGCCTCGGCCAATTCATCCATGGCAACTTCCGGACCGAACATGCCAGGACATTCCCCTGGCCCGCGCATCCACGACGGGACGGGGATATCCAACTTGGCCAGGCGGTGGGTGGTCTTGCGGTTCGGCGACGCGTACATCATCCGTGCCGGCACGCCCGTTTGCTCGGCGAACTCCTTGATCCGGGACGTCGGCTCCACCACGTCCTGGCAGACCGCGGTGAGGCGGCCGTCCTCGGTGGCGCCCAGGCGCACATGCTGGATGGTGGGGGTCCGGTAGCCCGCGAGGGAAAACATCTGCTGGCGGGTCAGGGCGAACTTCACCGGCCGGCCATTGCTGCATTGGGCGGCCAAGGCTGCCAGAATCACGTGTGCGTGCGGCAGTCCCTTGGATCCGAAGCCGCCGCCCACATGGGGTGCAATGACACGGACGTTTTCGGGTTCCAATCCGAAGATCGGCGCAATGGTCTTCCGCACCGGATGCACACCCTGGGTCGAGTCGTACAGCGTCAGCGCATCGCCCTCCCACACCGCCACGGTGGCGTGCGGCTCCATGGGATTGTTGTGCTCGGCCGGGGTCGTGTAGACGTGGTCAATAACGACGGCGGCATCGGCGAGCGCTGCCTCGACGTCGCCTTCGGCGGTATCGGTGTCAAACCCCCCGTTGACCTCTTCGGGTGCATAGAGGCCCGGATGGTCGGAGGTCAGCAGGGCGTCGTGCTCGTCCGCCTCGTATTCGACGGTCACCAACCCGGCCGCGTGACGCGCGGTTTCGAAGCTCTCGGCAATCACCGCGCCCACGAATTGGCCGCGGAAACCCACCTCGGGGCCCTGCAGCACGGTGTATTCGGCATCATCGGTCTGGGCCAGCTTCGGGGCGTTAAGATGGGTGATGACGGCGATCACGCCGTCAAGTGCCTCGGCATCACCCGTGTCGATCCGGCTGACCTTGCCCCGCGCGATGGTCGCCTGAACCGGGTAGAGGTAGGCAGGGTTCTCCACCTCTTGGTCAAAGGCGTAGGGCGCGGTGCCGCGCACCTTGGCAAGGCCGTCAAGGCGACGCAGGTCGGTGCCGATGGCCTTGGAATCGATCAATTCAGACATTGCTCGTCCCTCCGGTGACCTCACGCAGCACGGCCACCATGGTGTTGCGGGCCATGGGTATCTTGAAGGCGTTGTCCCCGAGCGCCGAGGCCGATTCAAGTTCGGCCTCGGCTGCCCGGCGAAAATTCTCCTCCGAGGCCTGCGCCCCGCGCAGGATCTCCTCGGCGCGTTCTGCCCGCCAGGGCTTGTGTGCCACTCCCCCCAGCGCCATGCGGACCTCGCGGATGGTTCCGTCCCCGTTCATGGAAATCACTGCAGCCACGGACACCAGGGCGAAGGCGTATGAGGCGCGGTCCCGCACCTTCCGGTATGCCGAGTGGCTCTGCGTGGCCGGCGGCAGCAGCACCGCGGTGACCAGCTCCCCATGTTCCAGGACGGTGTCGCGTTCCGGTTCGTCGCCGGGAAGCCGGTGGAACTGCGCCAGCGGAATGTTGCGTTCCCCGCTTGGTCCCCGGACCACGACTTCGGCATCCAGTGCCGCCATCGCGACCGCCATGTCCGAGGGGTGGACGGCCACGCAGGCTTCCGAGGCGCCGAGGATGGCGTGGTTGCGGGTGTAGCCCCCAATGGCCGAGCAGCCGGTACCGGGCTCGCGCTTGTTGCACGGGGTGCTGACGTCCTGGAAGTAGAGGCATCGGGTGCGCTGGAGCAGGTTCCCTCCGGTGGTGGCCATGTTGCGCAGTTGGCCGGAGGCCCCGGCCAGCAGTGCCTGGGAAAGCACCCGGTAGCGTTCCCGAATGAGTGGATGGGCGGCAAGGTCGCTGTTGCGCACCGTCGCGCCGATCCGTACGCGGCCATCGGGCAGCTCTTCCACGACGTCCAGCGGAAGCCTGCTGATATCGACCAGCAGGTCCGGGTTGGCAATTCCGAGCTTCAGGTGGTCCACGAGGTTGGTGCCGCCTGCCAGGAACATGGCGCCGGGTTCTCCGGCCACCGCGGCCACCGCATCGGCCGGGTCCTCGGCACGCCGGTACTCGAACGGCTTCATGATCCTGTACTTCCCTTCGGTGCCGGGGCTGCGACACCGGTTGTGGACGCCGCTTCCTTCGCCGCCACGTCCCTGATGGCAGCAACGATGTTCACGTAGGCGCCGCAACGGCAAAGGTTCCCGCTCATGCGTTCACGGATCTCTTCATCGGTGAGTTCCACCGGGGCGCCGGCATCTGCGGTGACGTGGCTTGGGTGGCCCTGGGCTGCTTCCCTCAGCATTCCCACGGCGGAACACACCTGGCCGGGGGTGCAGAACCCGCACTGGAAACCGTCCCTGTCCAGGAATGCCTCTTGCATGGGATGCAGCTGCTCTCCCTCGCCCAGCCCCTGGGCCGTGGTCACGTCCGCGCCGTCCTGGGCCACGGCGAGCACCAGGCAGGAGGTCACGCGCCGTCCCTCGAGCAGCACCGTGCAGGAGCCGCACTGGCCGTGGTCGCAGCCCTTCTTGGGAGACGTGACCGCCAATCTGTCCCGGAGGGCGTCCAAGAGGGTCGTGCGGGTGTCAACGGTCAATGACCGCTCGGCACCGTCTACTGTCAGGGTGATCTGAACGTCCATGGATGAGCAACTCCGTTGGTCCGAGCGGATTTTTCGGCCATTCGGACTCGCGCCGAATGCCAAACGTGCTTGTCCCGAACCTATCCCAGCGCTCCGGGGCGGACAACCCCTTTGTGCATGGGCCCGGTTGGCCCCGACCCGGCGCTGGCAGTGCGGAGTGCGCCGCGGAAAGCTCCTTGTTTCCCGGGTTCCAGGGTCGCTGCGCTCGCCGGTGGGTGTTCATGGGCAACGCGACGAAACCTGCCCGCCGATCCTCCATGGGGGGGTCCGGTCGAATCCGAAGGGACGATGTCTGGAACATTCCGGCAACCACCTTCACGTCCACGGAATTGGTGCCCGGACAGTGTCCGCTGTCGAAGACGCACCCCGCCCTTGTGTGACAGGCCCCGGTACGTATACTCCGAAAGGACAGCAGCGAAAAAGGGATGGCTCCGATGCCCGTTCCGCGATTCGCCGGAGGGAACCTTGTCAGATCCCCGCCACCCGGGCGGGAAGTAGATGATGCATTGCTCTTTCAGTCCAGGAAGTGCGTGACCAAGCAAGGAGCCGCCGGTGTTCGAACCTCCCAGCATTGTCTTCGCCGCGGCGGGGGTCGCCGTCTTCGCCGCCGCTGTGCTGCCGCGGATACTGAGAAAAGTCCCGGTATCCATGCCGATGGTCTTCCTGGGGGCCGGGCTACTGGCCTTTACCGCGATCGGAACCCTGCCGGACCCCGATCCGGTCAAGTACGGGGAATTCACCACCCACTTGACCGAAATCTGCGTCATTGTCTCGCTGATGGGTGCCGGCCTGGCCCTTGACCGTCCCGTGGGCTGGCGGCGGTGGTCCACCACCTGGCGGATGCTGGGTGTGGCGATGCCGTTGTGCATCGCGGGCTTGGCACTGCTGGGGTTGTGGGTACTGGGACTCGGGCTGGCGGCTGCCGTGCTGGTCGCCGCCGCTCTTGCGCCCACGGACCCGGTACTGGCGTCAGAGGTCCAGGTCGGGGAACCAGCGGATGAAGATTCAGAAGCCGATCAGGAGGACGAAGTCCGTTTCGGGCTCACGTCCGAGGCCGGAATGAATGACGGACTGGCCTTCCCTTTCGTGTATCTGGCAATTGCGCTCAGCATGGCCGGGGCCTCCCCGGCGGAATGGTTTCCGCAGTGGTTCGCCGTGGATGTGCTGTGGCGGATCGGCATCGGAATCCTGGCGGGCCTCGGAACCGGAAAGCTGCTGGGGCGGATTTTCTTTACGGCAAGGCATGGCAGTATCCGTCTGGCTGAGCATTCCGAGGGGTTCGTGGCCTTGGCGGCAACGTTCCTGGCCTATGGCGTGACCGAGATGATCGAAGGTTATGGCTTCGTCGCCGTCTTCATCTGCGCGGTCACCATCCGGGCCGCCGAGCACACCCACGGCTACCACCGGGTGTTGCATAGCTACGTCGAGCAGTTGGAACGACTGATGACTGTCCCCATCCTGGTCCTGCTCGGTGGTGCCATCGCGCGGGGGCTGTTGCACGGCATCGGGTGGGCGGAAGTGCTGGTGGCCCTCGCTTTTCTTCTTCTTATCCGGCCGGTGGCGGGCTGGATTGGTCTTGCCGGAGGCAGGACCGGTCCGAGGGACCGCATCGCGCTTTCGTTTTTCGGCGTTCGTGGCATCGGTTCGTTGTACTACTTGGGCTACGCGCTGGGGGAAGGGAACTTCGAGGGCCAGGCCGAGAGGCTGTGGGCTATCGTCGGTTTGGTTGTGACACTGTCCATTGTCCTGCACGGGGTTTCCGCCGGACCGGTCATGACCTCGCTGGACCGACTCCGCGAACGGCGTGCCCAGCAGCAGTTCGGGGACCAAGGACAGGCCCCGACCGTCTAGCAGCAGCCAATCGTCGGGGTGAATCAGCCTCCGGATCATCCATCCACGGCGCAAAATGATGCGGCAGCCCAAGCTTCTGGGCAAAATTGGTGTCATGGACATCAGCGACGAAGTTACCACCCAAGGATCAACGGTCGAGGACTGGACGCGGGCCTTGGCGCAATCCACCGGCTCCCCCGGCGGGGGCGCCGGGACGGGACTGATGCTCGCCATCGCCGCTTCGCTGACTTCCATGGTGGCCGGCTACACCGAAGCCGAAGAACATGAGCGCGGGGAGCTAGACAGCATTCGGGCACGGGCCCGGTCCCTCCGGAATGACGCTCTCGAATTGGCCGATCAGGATGCGTCCGCGTCCCGCGCCTTTGGAGCCGCATTTCGGCTGGAACCCGGACCGGAACGGGAAGCGGCCATATCCCGGGCATCCGTCGATGCTGCCCAGGCATCCGCCGTGCTCGGCAAACGAGCCATGGACGCCATCAACGATTTGGCGTGGCTCGCCGCCAACGGCAACCCGGCACTAGTTGCCGACGTCGTTGTCGCGTTCGGCGCCCTCAGGGCAACGGTGGCCGGCGCGCGCACCAACGTCAGTTTCGACCTCGCTTCGCTCACCTCCGGCGGCAGCACCATGGAGCAGATCCGCGAGGAACATCCCGTCCTGTGGGCGATGGTCGGCGATCTCAACGACGCCATCGAGCGGATCGACACACTCACGGCCGAGATCGATCACCATGCCGCCCCAACCGACGCCGTCTAATCCGGGCCGCGTCTGCCGTATCCGGATACCCGTGGCCACCCTTGGATCCGTCCTGAACGCTTAACTGCTGTGTCGGATCGGAGTTGTCCCGACCACCGGCCGACGACCCCTGCGACCACCGCCCAAAACATCCCGGTAGGCTGGGAGGGCAGACCAACGATGGAAAGGCGGTACACATGGGCACCGGCAGAGCACCGCGCCGCCATCCCATTGCGGCTTTCCTCCCTTTACCTGCCCTTCTGGGAATGGTCCTGCTCATCCTCGGTCTCATGGGGATGCACACCATCTCCGGCAGCCACGCCGAAACATCCAAACCCACCTCTTCGGTGTCGGCTTCCACGGTTGGCGAGGGCCATCACCATTCCGGCCCCGCGGACCACACCCACGTTCCGTCCGCGTCTTCCCCCGCGTCAGCATGGGCGGATTCGCCTTGCCTAAGCTGCTGCGGCGACATGTCGCAGGCCTCGGCGTGCGACCTGGTGCCGGTGGCCAGTGGCCTGTCGTGGCTTTTGCTCCCGGTACTCATGGTCATGCCCGGCGGCCTGGGATTGCGTGGCCCACCAATGGTCACCGGAGCCACAAATCACGTCCCACCTCCTCCTTCACTGATCGAACTGTCCATCAGCCGTACGTAAGACACCGGTCCCCCGCCACAGCGGACGGGCCAGCTTGCGCACGCCCGCACCGCCGCGGGCCGATAGACAGAATCCAATCGATTTTTGAAGGAAAACTCTCCCATGAAACGCCTTACCCTTATTTCAGCGACGGCCGTTGCAGCCACCTTGGCACTTGCCGGGTGTGCCTCGGAGACCGGATCGGAATCCCCCATGCCGGGCATGGACCACGGCACCGCTTCCGCATCCCCGTCCGCCGAATCATCCGCAGCCGCAGCCGCAGAGCACAACAGCGCCGATGTGATGTTCGCCCAAATGATGATCCCGCACCACGAGCAGGCCGTGGAAATGAGCGACATGGTGCTGGCCAAGGACGGCATCGACCCGGCTGTCACCGAGCTGGCCGAAGATATCAAGTCAGCCCAAGGCCCGGAAATCAAGACCATGACCGGCTGGCTCAGCGCCTGGGGTGAACCGGTCGCCATGTCCGGGGACCACGGGATGGAGGGCATGATGACCGAAGACGACATGGCCGCCCTTGAAGCAGCTCAGGGAACCGAGGCAGCCAGGATCTTCCTGACGCAGATGGTCAAGCACCACGAGGGCGCCGTCAAGATGGCCCAGGAAGAAACCGCCAACGGGTCCAACCCGGACGCCGTCGCCCAGGCGGAAAAGATGGCCAAGGACCAGAGCGGGGAAATCGACAAGATGAAGGAACTGCTGGCCGGCCTCTAAGGCAGCATGCCGTTTGGTTGCGGGGCGCGATGCGCCCCGCAACACCCTCGTCATTTCTTTTTTCTGTTCTGGAGACTCCATTCATGATCCGCCCTGCCCTTTCCCCTGCCCGCACTAGGTGCCGTGCGGCTGCTGCCGCCGCCGCCCTTCTCCTCCTGCTAACCTCCTGCACCCCGGCGTCCCCCCAAGGCCCGCAACCCGAAGAGCCTGCCCAACCCTACGCCCACATCCATGGCATGGCTGTCGATTCCGAGACCGGAAAAATCGTCCTGGCCACCCACGACGGGCTCTTCGGCCTCGGCTCCGGAACCCCGGAAAAGATTGGCCCCGCCATCGACCTGATGGGCTTCGCACCCGCCGGCAATGACCACTACTACGCCTCCGGACACCCGGCACCGGACACCGGTCTGCCCGAACCGGCAGGACTGCTCCGCTCCCAGGATGGCGGGGAAACCTGGCAACAGGTCTCCTTGGGCGGCGTCTCCGATTTCCACGCCCTGGCGGTCACCCGCAGCGGAATCATCGGTTTTGACGGAACCCTGAAGACCACCGCGGACCTGGAAACCTGGACCACCCGCGAGGTCGGGTTCGACCCCTATCACCTGTCTGGGACACCGACCGGCGATGTCGTCCTGGCCACCACGGCTGCTGGCGTGCACCGTTCCACCGACGGCGGCAAGACCTGGGCGGCACCCTCGACCGGGCCGGTCCTGCTGCTGACGGCCTTTGCCACCGCTTCAACGGTCATCGGCGTGGCACCGGACGGGGCAGTGCATGTCAGCTCGGACGCTGGCCGGACCTGGCGGGCAACCGGGACCGTCCCCGGCCACCCCTCGGCACTGGCCGCCGCTGGCCCGGATGAGCGCCCGCAAATCTGGGTTGCCACGCCCACCGGCATCGAGCATTCCGTCGACGGCGGAGAAACCTTCAGCACGGAGACCAAGTGAATCCGTTCGGTAACGGCCCCAAAACCCGGAAGAACACCAAGCCAATGCCCCTTCCTGCAGGCGTCACGATTCGCCGCGCCTCATCCTCCGATCTTTCCCTGACGGGCCACTGGCAATGCCGATACCTCCGCGACGGGCTGTTTCCCCGGCTGGGTCCCAGGTTCGTCCGGCACTGGCATGCGACCTTCCTCGACGCACCGCGCGGGTTCGCATTCATCGCCGAAGCCCAGGGCCCGGACGGCCAGGTACCGTTGGGCTTCCTCTTCGGCTCCAGCGACCAGCTCCGCCACGTCGATGACGTGCTCCGAGTGCACCGGACGCGGCTGGCCGTCCAGGGTGGCCTCGCCCTGGTGATTCGGCCCAAGCTGTTCCTGGGATTCTTGCGCACCCGCGGCAGGTCCTACCTCAGACGACTGCTCAAGCGACCGGTCACCGTGGTGGCTCCTGCGGCCGTCCATGGGCCTGTGCCCGTGCCTCGTGTCGCTGTCATCACCGCTCTTGTGGTGCATCCGGAATCCCGGGGCCACGGCGTGGGCGAACGGCTGGTGAAACATTTCCTCTCCCAGGCTTCGGATGCTGGGGCGCCGTTGGCCGAACTGGTGACCAAGGCAGGTCCGGGCGGAGCCGGGCGCTTCTACGAACGGCTCGGATGGGCACCCGTGCATGCACATACAACCAAGGACGGAGAAACAGCGAAGACCTATCGTCTCGATTTGTCCCAGGGGAAACCCGAGGGGGATCGCCCTTCAGCGCAGGAGTTGCCGCAGGAGTAGTCGCCGAGCAGTCATTGGCCGAACCTTGGTTTGTGCCCGGACCCCGTCCGTCGTGATCTCGGTGCGAGCATCCATCGTCCATTGGTATCCCCTCGCCCAAGAACACCAGCGTGTCCAACAGCCGGGTAGGGTTTGGCGAGCATCTGCTACATGAGGCACCGATCGAATGTGCGAGTGCTCTCGAAGAGTTCCGGCGAAGTCTTCATAAATGGCCATGAGGCTCACATACTGATTTGACGGGACCGTCCCCGATGCGGGGCGGCCGAAATGCTGGACACGTCAGAGCAGGAGTCCCTCATGAATTCCAAAGACAGATCGCAGTCAATCATGCGGCGCAAGCCCATCGACGAGATCGAGGAAGAGAACAAACACAGCGGCCTGCACAAGTCCCTCGGACTGTGGCAGTTGACCGCAATCGGTGTCGGCGGCATCATCGGCGTCGGCATCTTCTCCCTGGCGGGCCTGGTGGCCCACGGCAGCGGCACCGAGCCCGGCGTCGGCCCCGCCGTGCTGATCTCCTTCCTGATCGCCGGACTGGCATCCGCGGCTGCGGCCCTGTCCTATGCGGAGTTCGCCGGCATGATCCCCCGCGCCGGCTCGGCCTACACCTATGGGTATGTGGCCCTCGGGGAAATCATCGGCTGGTTCATCGGCTGGGACCTGTTGCTCGAATACATCGCCATCGTGGCGGTGGTGGCCATCGGCATCTCCGGCTACTTCGATGCCTTCCTCGCCGGCATCGGCATCGACCTGCCCGACTGGGCGGCATCCACAGCCGACGAGGGCCGCGGCGGCATCGTGAACATCCCCGCCATCGTCGTCTGCGTCCTGGTGACCTGGATCCTCTCCCGCGGCACCCGGACTTTCGGGCGCTTCGAACTGGTCGCCGTCGCGATCAAGGTCGTGTTGATCCTGTTCATCATCGGCCTAGGCATCTTCTACATCAACACCCAGAACTACGACCCCTTCATGCCCAGCGGATTCGGACCAGTCGTCGCCGGCGCCGCGACCGTGTTCTTCGCAGTCTTCGGCTACGACGCCATGAGCACGGCGGCAGAGGAGTCCACCGACGGCAAGAAACACATGCCCAAGGCCATCATCTTCTCCCTCATCATCGCCATGCTCCTCTACGTCGCGGCCACGCTGGTGCTCACCGGCATGCAGAACTACCAGGACATCGACCCGACCGCCGGATTCGCTTCCGCCTTCAACGGCGTGGGGCTCCCGGTCATCGCGACGATCATCTCAGTCTTTGCTGTCCTGTCCATCCTCACCGTGATGCTGACCTTCCTTCTCGGCGTCACCCGCGTCTGGTTCTCCATGAGCCGCGACGGTCTCCTGCCCGGCTGGTTCTCCAAGACCGACCGCCACGGCACACCGCAACGCGTCACCTGGATCGCCGGCATCGCCTCCGCCTTCCTGGCCGGCGTCTTCCCGATCAAGGCCGTCGCGGACCTGACCAACATCGGCATCCTTGCCGCCTTCGTGGTGGTCTGTCTCGCCGTCATCATCTTCCGCTACAAGAAGCCCGACGCCCCCCGCACCTTCCGACTCCCCTTCATGCCGGTGGTCCCGGCCTTCGGCGTGCTGGCCTCCGGATTCCTGATGCTGCAGCTGCACTGGGAAACCTGGCTGAGGTTCGGCGTCTGGCTCGTGGTCGGCCTGGCCATCTACTTCTTCTACGGCCGCAAGCACTCCCTCATGAACCCGAACAGCCCGCGGCACGACGAACGCGTGGTCCTGCCCCACGGGGATACCTAGGCCGCCACGGAGCAATATTTTGCAGACCCATCCCCGCTGCGACCACGTGCTCCGAAGAAGCCTGGCACTACCTGAACGACAAGATGCAGCCCTGGTGGGATCGCCAGGTTGGTGCCATGTGCCGACGCTGCGCCCACAAGCCGATGAGCTGGCTGTGGGTTGTCCCCGTCCACGGTGGCTGGGGACATCTTGGCCCGAGCTAAATGGGCGGGAAGTGAAATTCCTTGGGCCATTCTCTATCAGATTTGATAAGTGAGAGAGCCCGGTTCGGAGTCCTGCAGATATTGAAGGGTCTCCGCAGCCGAGGATGCCATCGGGGGGGTGCCCATCAACTTGAACTCATTGAACCAACACCTACCACCGGCAGGCACCTGAATCATCCTCTGTGTGTCAGTCTAGGCAACACATCGGTGACGTCGTCCTGGGCCCGGAAGGCAGGGACAGGGAAATTGCCGGCAGCGATCTGTAACTTGACCTGCTCAAGCTCAATTTTGAGCTGGTCAACGGTGGCACGGTACTTTTCGAAGTCCGCTTTCCGGCGCCGGGCGCGGTTGAAACTGATGATGGCTGCGACGACCGCCAACGGGACTGACACCAGCAGGGCCCAGCCGGACGTGGCAAAGAATTCAAGCGCTACGGGAAGTGCGTGCTTGAACGCTAGGAATTCGTTCACCCCGCCAATCACTGACTGCAGAGCCGAATCCAAGGGGGCCAAATACTCCCCCACGACGGGCGTCCCGGAAAACGACGGAGCGCTCAGCGACGGCTCTCCCCCGGCAGACCAGCGCGAATCACCAATATGGCCTAGGACGTAGATCCCGGCACCAGCATTGAGTGCCGCGAAAAGCACGACGGAACCGAGCGCGGTCCAATGGAGACTGCGCCAGCGCAGGATTCCGAACACAAGCAAGTAAACGGCGGCGATACCCCACGAATAGATGTGGAACTGATCGCGGCTCATGCTGCCCAGTGGATCCAATGACTTCCCCGCCCGTTGCCGTTGGAGTCAATGCTTGCTCCAGACCGAAGCGATCCTATCCCAGTCATCCCCGGAATGCCGCGGAGGTTACTGGCGCAGAGACCTGAAGTCTGCAGGTGTCATCGATGCCTGGTTCTCGCGGTTTTAGCGAGCACCAATGCGTTTCCGAATCGGAGGACTGTCACCTCCGAACGATCCGGGATCGATATCAGGTCGACGTTGAGCAGCCTGCTCCACTCTTCGCTAACGACTCTGCCAATGTGTGGTGACGTCTGGACCCGTGCCAAGGGACCTGGTGACAACTTCGACGCGGCCAGGAGGGTGGCCGATATGTATTGGCGCGCCAACGCACTTGATAATGCAAACATCGCAGAGCTTCGAGATCGGCGCATCCGAGTCCGGCGCCGTCGTGCGTGGGCAAGAAGCTGCAAAAATCATGGCCGCTCCATCCAGCATCCGACACTTGTATATGTGCAGTATTCAAAGTTCGCGGCGGCGCAGATCCCATGGGGGCCCTGCATTCGGCTAGCCACGTTGTCAGGCACTCGCTTAGGGTGGGAAGTGGACGAAAGGAGCACTTCATGAAGAAAATCCTCATGGTACTTACCAGCGTTTCCGAGATCGGCGATACAGGAGAGAAGACCGGCTACAACGTGGCCGAGGCTGCACATCCCTGGAAGGTCTTCAAGGACTCCGGGCATTTCGTCGACTTCGCGTCCATCCAGGGCGGACAGCCTCCGCGCGACACGGTGGACTCCGAAGATCCCATCCAGGTTGCCTTCACGGAAGACGAGACCACCCGCGCCGGCCTCTACAACACGGCCCGGGTCGACGTCGTTGATCCCGACCAGTACGACGCGGTGTACCTTGTGGGAGGCCACGGCACCATGTGGGACTTCCCGGACAGCGAGGGCCTCCAGAACCTGGTGGCCAGCGTCTACAACACGGGCGGAGTGGTCGGCGCGGTCTGCCACGGACCAGCAGGCTTGGTGAACGTGGAACTGCAGAACGGGCTTCGCCTCGTCGAAGGCCGAAGGGTAGCCGCCTTTACCAACGACGAAGAGGTTGCCGCGGAGAAGGACAAGGTCATCCCATTCTTCCTGGCAGACCGGCTGGAGGAACAGGGTGCCACCCACGTGTCCGCGGGCGTCTGGGCGGAAAACGTAGTGGTGGACGAACGCCTGGTGACCGGCCAGAACCCGGCCTCCGCTGCCGGCGTGGCCAAGGAAATGGAGAAGCTTCTGGCCGAGGTCATCCATCAGGAGAAGGCCGCCGAGCATGACGAGGCCGATGCGCTGCGTGCTGAGAAGGACGCAGAAAAGGCAGCCAAGAAAGCAGCCGACGCACACACGGAGCACTGACGCCAACAGCGCACTGAGACTGGCGGCCGCCCCGGACAACGGGGCGGCCGCCAGTGGCAGCTTCACCGACCAAGTGCGACAGTCATGTCAGGTTGGGGGTAAACCAGCCTGACATGAGAAGCCGATTTCACACTATGTCGGCGCAATGGCGACGGGCATGATCAACGACTCTGAAAACTGTTTCCCCCGCACGTCGGGCGAAGGTTCCGTACCTAGCGAACTGAGAAAATGTGCGGTTGGAGTAACTCCAACCGCGAGGCAGCGATCCCACGACTGCCAACGGCACCAGCGGGCGGATCGATTAACTGCCCGTGTGAGCTGGTGGGCAGGTTTCTAAGAACTTCAAGACCACTGAACACCCGAGCCAATTAGCTGGAGATGCACCCGGCACCGGTGTGTGGAGGCACGTTTCTTAGGCTGCGGTGACGGCCACTGTGCGGGTGGCCTGCACCGCGCCGGTGACCCAATGCAGGAAATCGACAGTGATCGTGTACTTCCCCGCGGCTGGCGGATGCAGTAGAAAGTCGAATTTCTCGGCCGCCCCGGAGAGGATGGTGCTCGTTAGCAGGGGTTGTCCAGCCGTGCTCGGGTGCACAGCCGGCCCGTTGGCCGTCGGTGTATTCCAGAATGGCCGCCCGTCGTGTCCGAGCAATTCGACGATGGGCACAAGCCGGCCGGCCGCGTCCATTACTCTTGTGCGTGTGGGAAAGTAGTCGACATTGATCATCCGCACCAAGGTGGGCCGCTTCGTCCCTCCCGCAACATTGGCCCGCATTGACTTGATGGACCAGACCCTGTCGCCCCTTGGACGGGACGCGACCGCTCCGCCAAGCAGGTAGAAGTGCTTGGGAAGGTATCGGTTGAGGCCCGCGTCCTCACCGGAGAGCCCTGCGGCATGGTTCATTTCATGCCAGCGCGGATCGAGGGAGTAGGGGGCGAGCAGCGTCTCGGTTGCGATGTCGTAGTACGGTCCCTCGGCCGAGTAGCGGCGCGTCCCCGCCGGTGCCGGCGAGGCTGGATCGAGGCGCGGGTCAACGATGATGGGCCCGAACATGCCCATCTGGACGTGCAGCGGCGTGTTGACGTGGCAGTGGTAGAAATAGGTTCCGGAGGACCCGCGGTTGGGATTTCCCCGCTCTGCGACATCCGGCCGCCACTGGTAGGTGTAGTCGCCAGTGACCTCGTAGGAGGTATGGCCGACCCCATCGTTGCGCGGGTCCGGTTCGATGCCGTGCCAATGGATGGTGTGCACCTTCTTACTGGGCTTGATCGTCCCGTGGAACAGTTGGCCCTCAGTGAGCCGCACCAGCGGGCCGGGTAGCGCGCGGCCGGACTTGCCGTTTTCGAAGCTCCAGACGTCATGCTCGGACCCATCGGGGAAATCGAGTTCGCGGCTGAAGAAATCGAATTCCATCTTCACATCTGGCCGGAGCTTGAATTCCGTTTCCGGGCTGCCTTCGTGGGGCTGGTCCGAGGAGAAATCCACCTGGCTGCGGAACTCATGGTGGGCATCGTCTTCGACGGTTGCCGGCAAGCCGGACTCCGGCGTGGTTTGCGCGCCGAGCGTCCAGTCGCTCATCAGGCCACCCGGGTAGAGGCCTCCCGCCGCCGTCTGTGACGGTTCCGCGTGACAGTGCATGGGGTACTTCCAATCCCCGCTCCTCGCATTCCACACTTCATCCACCGAGTCGGGCGGACGGCGTACCGGGAGCATGGCCTCGGTACGTTCCAACGGACTCAGATGGATGGTGTCCTCCCAGTGCTGCAGGACCACCCGGCCGGCGGCCGTCACATGGCCTCCGCTGCGAGGAAAGTCCTCGCCATTGGAACGGACGGTCCAGACGTGGTTCCCGTGGTAGTGCAGCTGGTGATCCACGATCCCCGCGTTGACCATTCTCATCAGGTGGCCGGTGCGGACGGCGCCGGCGGACGGGGAGGCGCTGAAGTTGCGCACGTCGGTTTCACGTGGCAGCCCCGAGGGCAGGGATTCCTCCTCCCGGCGTTTGTTGAATTCCTCGTCAATCGTGATCCCAAGCCCCTGGAATCCCGAGTAGCCGTTGAGGGTGAAATACCGCGGCTGGGCCTGCACCCGGGCCGGATCCACGATCTGCCCCTGCGACGCGATCCGGGCCCAGTTGGCATCCACGTCGTGGCAGATCCAGAGCCACTGGCGCTCGAACTCGGGACCGCGCGCACTGAGCCGCCAAGCGTCCCGGGGGTCGATGACCAACAGTACTCCGTAGAGTCCCAGGGTCCGCTCCACCGAAGCGTTGCCCGGGTCCGAATAGAGGTACGTCCCCGGCGCGGGAGCTGGGAACTGCAGGAGTCTTGAGGCTCCTGGCGCGATTGGACCGGTCCCGACGTGCGGCCTTGCGGTCCCGGGGGCACCGGCGGCACCGGCATTGTGGAAACGAAGCTCGTGCGACTGCGGAAGATTGTTGCGGACCCGCACCGAAATCGTGCTTCCGGTCTCCGCGATCAGGGTCCTGTCCGGGAAGAAGCTCGCCCAGTGAGCCCGCCTCACCAGATACTGCCGCGGGTTCACAGGATCGAGGCGCAGCGGGGCGGGCCTGCCGCGCGGTGGCTTGGCCGCGTCCACGGGGTAGGTCCTGCTCGCGACGAGGGTGCCTTGGGCCGTGAAGACACGGGGGCTGATGGCCAGCGCGGGCCGTGCATCCCCCCGAGCACTCCGCCGGTCGCCGAAGCCCCTGTGGTAGACCAGTGATCCATCCACCATCGGCAGAAAGCCCTCGTTGATGTGGACATCCAGGGTACTCATGTTGCGCCTCCGATCATCATGACCGGCAGATCCAGCGCCAATCGCTCATCACGTTGCACGTCGTTGAATTCGAGTTGCAGGCCGGCACCCGTGCGCGGAGCGAGGTAGCTGACATATATGCTCTCGGAGGCTCCAACCGCGACTGTTCCCGTCGTGTGGTCGGAATCCTGCGGCGTGATCGTGGTTTCGGTTCCGGCCAATCTCAGGCGCAGCTGCCCGGGGCTGAACAACAAGGGTTCCTTCCCGTCGTTTCGGATGCTGATTTCCAGCACGACCACATCCGGCCACGTCAGGTTCATCGGTTCGGTCGATCCCGGTAGTGAGGGAACCGGTGCTCCCCCGCCATGGCCGTGGCCACCCCCGGCGGTCTGGGCCATCTTCATCGGCAGCACGCCGCCGCCGTGTTCGATGATGGAAACGGCGGCTGCCAGTCCGCTGAATGCCGGTTTTCCCAGTCCGTCCAAACGGGCCAGTCGTCCCGAGCGCACCACGGTTATTGAGCCGAAGGTCGTGGAGACTCGTGTTGCCAGGCTCGCGGAGCTCTTTGCCACGATGCCGTAAACGCCCGGCGCGGCCACCAGGACGGCACCCCAACCGAGTAACAGGCCAAACTGGCGCCGGCTCAATCCCCGTTCCGCCGCCCTATCACCATCTTGATACATAGACTCCCCCAAAAAAGCTATGTCGCGTGCTTCAGCTTCACCGTTGGACCTTGGGAAAAGGTTGTAAAGGCATCCGGGACAGCCCGATTCACGGCGCGCAGTCACCGCGTGCCAAGTCGCGGTCATCGCCCCGGAACCTCCCAGCGCCTCAGGAAAAGGGGATTCGTGACGAGGCGGTGCCCATCACGTCCAAATCGTCGCGGCCACTAGGTACGCTTTGTGTGTCAGGCATGTCGTCCGCTGCATGTCACTCGCACTTTCCAGGGGGAACCAGCATGTTCAAGTCATTACTGAGCCGTGGCACCGGCCTCGGCTTCGCCGTCGCGTTGGCCGTCGGCCTGCTCGCTACGGCGACACCGGCCCAGGCCAGCGAACGGCCCATCGACATCACCGGCTACAAGGTCTCGGACATCACCGTTTCGGATTCAAACTGCCGGAACCTCACCGTCACAGCTTCCACCAAGGTGAAGTCGGACTTTGTCGATTCCTTCGGGTCAATTGACGTCACCCGAAACGGTGGATTGGTCAGCATGCTCGGGTTTGAAGGACGCAAGATCATCGATCGCGCCATGATTTGTCCCTCCTTCAGCGGACTGGGCACATACAAAGTTGGTCCTGCCGAAATCTTCGCGGAGTTCGACTACTACGACTCGTACTTCGGGGAATACTGGAGCGATTACAGCGACTACACGGACAACACCAGCAAGACCTTCTACGTCCGCGGAAAGACCAAGAGCACGCTGACCGCAAAGCGGTCGGGTTCCAAGGTCACCCTGACCGCCAAGGCCGACGTCTACTCGCCGGAGAAGTACCGCTACGCGCAGTACAACGCCAAGGGTGCCAAGCTTCAGGTGAAGTCCGGCAAGACGTGGAAGACCATCAAGACGGTCAACCTGTCCAAGGGCAAGGCCACCGTCACCGTCAAGCAGTCGAAGAAGAAGACCTACCGTTTGCACGTCCCGACCGCCACCTGGGCAGCGTCGACGACCACGAAGAGCGTCTCGAAGTAGTCTGTTCCTTCGCGGGCCCGGGAACCTCGGTTCCCGGGCCCGCGGCATCTGCCCGCACGGTTCCGACCCTGTAGACCGACTCTGCACAAGTAGAGTCCCCGGCTCCCAACGAATCGGGAACCGGGGATCGGTACCCCCGACCATGCGCGGGTCCGAGAACTGCTATTGGCCAATCCACTAATGCCGATTCATGGCCCCACCCTGCATGCGGTTCTTAGTCTTGCGTGACGTTCAGCGAGAATTCGATGAAGCCGGTGTCCTCCACGGCAACGAACCCCAGGTTCGGTGCTTCGACACCGAATTCCTCCCAGGTGCTGGGGATCTGGCCAACCAGTTGTGCTTCACCATCGCTGAATGCACCCTGCACGTTGGCCTTGACGGACACCGTCTGGCCGTTGAGCGTCAAGTCACCCGTGATGGGGAAGGCCTGGTTACCACCCTCGAGTGTCGCGGACACGTCAACGGGCTCCGTGAGCGTGAAGCTCGCCTCGGGGAATTGCGACGTATCAACGGCCGAGGTGCGGAAGTACTGGTCGCGTCGGTTCGAGTCGGTGGTGATGGTGTCCACCTGAAGCGTGAGATCCGCGGCCGTGAGCTGGTCGTCGGCGACAGTCAAGGAGCCACTGACAACCTCGGTGCGGCCGGTGACTGTCACGTCTGCGCCATTGAGGACTTCGTCGAGTCGGTATCCTGCGTAGGACCCGGAACCAACGGTCCAGGTTCCTTCGTGGTCAGCGGAAGCCGCTGCCTCTCCCGCGTCCAGCGAACCACTTGCCGCCGCAGCGCTCGGCGCCCCCGTCAGCGTTGGCACAGCTTCGGCCTGTGCCGAGACGTTGGAGGCATAGATGCGGCTGCCAATGAAGGCACCGGCGATGACCACCACCACCGCAATGGCGATGATCCATAAGAGTCGCTTGTTCTTGGGGCGGGATGGCGCTTGCTGGTCGGTCATGAGATCTCCTGATCGATCGCGCCGTCCGGCGGCGAACTTTACTTGACTCTAAAAGTATTCCATCGCTTGCAGGACCTCTTCCCGAGTTGGGCGCTTCCCCGCCATCTTCACTCAAAACGCACAGACCACACACAGGGAAGATGCAGAAGCACGGCTGCAATGGTTCCCTGCGTGCAGCGAGCGGTCATCCCACCGACCTATGGGGCGTGAATAATGCCTCGGTCATCGATCTCTCTGTGTATCCGATCTCGTAGCGTGAGCAGTGCTCACAGCGGAACACCGGCTGTCTTGAGCGATGCTGCGAGAGTCACTACCCGTTGCGCGTCGATAACCAGAACCCCTTGGAGTTCTGATTTCGGGCAAAAAAAATTCCCCGGTTCCCTTTGACGGGAACCGGGGAATTTCAATCAAACCTAGCGACGCAGGCCGAGGCGCTCGATCAGCGCACGGTAACGCTCGATGTCGGCACCCTTGAGGTACGCGAGCATACGACGACGACGACCAACCAGGGCCATCAGGCCGCGGCGGGTGTGGTGGTCATGCTTGTGCATCTTCAGGTGCTCCGTCAGATCCAGGATGCGGCGCGACATCACGGCGATCTGGACCTCGGGGGAACCGGTGTCGCCTTCGCTGGTGGCGTAGGCCTTCATGATTTCCTGCTTGATAGCGGCGTCTAATGCCACAATAACTCCTAGAGTTGTACCGCGTTTCAAAACACCGTCACCGGCAGGTGCACTCGCAACCGCGGACTGCAGCGGGCACCGCAGATAAGTCTAGCAAACGGATGCCTGCCCTCGGCACCCTTGCGACCCAAGCCACATGAATCCGGGTGTCCGTCTTCGTGCTTGACACTTAGGCGCGCAGGCGGGCCCGCCATGCATGGGTCAGGTACGGCAAGCCAAATGGGACGCCGGGGACATGCCCGAGGTGGTCGAAGAGATACCACGTCAGGTTGTGTTCCACGCGGGCCCGCGTCGCCGCCCCGGCGCGCAGGTAGTAGCTGCGGGACTTGGCCAACGCAATGACCTGCTCAGGGGTCAATGCCTGTTCCCAGGTCCAGGCCCCGGATTCGGGCGCGTGGAACTCGGGACCCAGAGGAGGTACGAAGTCGGGGCGGTGCACATCCCCGGCATGCATGATCCGTGCCAATCGGTGGACCCAGGGCACCGAGACATCAAGTTGGTTCCAGACCAAGGCGAGCTGGCCGTTGGGGCGCAGCAACCGTGAGGCCTCGGCGCTGGCGGCCTTCGGATCCACCCAATGCCACGCCTGGGCATAGGTGATGACATCCGCACTCGAAGCATCCAGCCCCGTCTCTTCCCCGGTGCCGGGAACAGCGTCAACCTCGGGCAGCCGTTCGCGCAGCACGGCGAGCATGTCCTCGGAGGGTTCAACGGCGCCGACCTTCAGGCCGCGGCCCAGCAGCTGCGCGGTGAAGATCCCGGTGCCGGCCCCCACGTCCACGGCATCGCGCGCGGCCGGCGGCACCATGAAGTCCAGGGCGGCATCCGGATAGGACGGGCGCACGGCATCGTAGTGCGCTCCCCCGGCCTTGAACGCCCTGGCCAGTTCCCGGCGGCGCTTGGCATCCATGGTGAAGGCGCGGGCCGGCAACCCGGGGACCGGCCGCGGGGTTGCCCCGGTTGGCCCGGGGCCCGAATCAGGCATCAAGAAGGACGGTACGGGTGCGTGCCACGTCCTCACGCATCTGTTCGATCAGTGCCTCTATGCCGCGGTAGGCCACCATCGGTCGCAGGTGCTCGACGAACTCCACCGCTACCTGCTGCCCGTACAGGTCGAAGTCCTCCACGCCCTCGGCCGGGCGGTCGATCACGTGGGCCTCCACCTGGCGGCTGACGCCCTCGAAGGTCGGGTTCGATCCCACGGAGATGGCGGCGGGCCAGCGCACCTGGGCCTCATCGACCAGCCACCCGGCGTACACGCCGTCGGCGGGGATGATGCCCGAGGCCGAAGGGTCAAGGTTTGCGGTGGGGAATCCGAGTTCGCGGCCGCGCGCGGCCCCGTGCACTACCTCGCCGCGCATCCGGTGCGGGCGGCCGAGGATCTGGGCGGCGGTGGCAACTTCCCCGCGGTTCAGCGCCTCGCGCACCCAGGTGGAGGACCAGCGGCGGTGCTCTCCCACGTCTTCGACGCCAATGACGTCAAAGGCGTACTGCTTGCCGAGTTCGACCATCGCGTCGAAGTCCCCGGAATTGTCGCGCCCGAAGCGCACGTCGTGGCCAACCACCACGGTGCAGGCGTTCAGCGCGCCGACAATGACCTTGGCGACGAATTCCTCGGCGGTGGCGCGGGCAAAGTCCAGGGTGTAGCGGATCATGAGCAGTCCGTCGAGGCCCTCCTCGGCGAGGGTCTCGATGCGGTCTTCGAGTCCCATGATGAGTTCGGGGGCGTCGTCGGGGCGGTGCACCTGGGACGGGTGCGGGTCAAAACTGATGGCAACGGCCTTGGCCTTGCGATCCCGGGCGGTGGCCACCACGGCGGCGAGTACTTCGCGGTGCCCGCGGTGGACGCCGTCGAAGTTGCCGATGGTCACTACCGAGGGGCCGATGCCGGGCGGTACGGCTTCGAGGCCTTTCCAATAGTGCACGTTGCTCCTTCGCTGGTCATCCGGGCGGCCGCGTTGAGACCGGCCATAACCATTATGAACGACAAATACGCCAAGTGCCGATTCCTGTGTCCCCCTTGCGCCCATTGACGTGGCGTGAGACATAGGATGGGCGCGTGGCCGCAATTCCGACCGGCCCGTTTGGCAAAGGAGCCCTGATGGCCGACTTGAATGAACTGCTTGACATGATCCCCCTTGACCAGCTCGGCGCGAAGCTGGGCGTCGATCGCGACACCGCCCGCGCCACGGCAGCCACGGCGCTTCCCTCGCTGCTGGCCGGGCTGCAAAACAATGCCGCCACGCCCGAGGGCGAGGACGCCTTGGCTTCCGCCATCAAGCAGCACGACGCGACATTCCTGGACGGCGGAGTCGACATCGACGCCGTTGACACCGCGGACGGCCAAAAGATCGTGCAGCACGCCCTGGGAGAGAACCAGCCGGCGCTTGCCTCACAGCTCAACGGCGCAGCACCGGGCGGAGTCGACCTGGGATCGCTGGTGCAAAAGGCGTTGCCGATCCTGGCCCCGATCGTCATGTCCTATCTTGCCAAGAAGCTGTCCTCCTCGCAGGGCGGGCTGGGCGGCATGCTCGGCGGGCTACTGGGCGGCCAGGGCGGGGCCGCAGGACAACAGCCCGGCGGACTTGACCTCGGCGGGATCCTGGGCGGACTGATCGGCGGCGGAAACACCCAGCAACAGCAGCCCCAGCAGGGCCAGGCTGCCGGAGGCCTGGACCTCGGTGGAATCCTCGGCGGGCTCTTCGGCAAAAAGTAGCCCGGTCTCCACAAACACGGGAGCCGGAGTTCCCGCGCGCTGCCCCCATGGGCGGGGCGCGGGAACTCCGGCTCCTTGCATCAGTGGGGAACTAGGCCGCGGGTTGCGCCTGTCCGCGGTTCATGCGGTGGCGCGCCAGCCACCACAGGCCGATCAGCGGCAGCACCAGCGGCACGTAGCCGTAGCCGGAACCGAAGTGTGACCATACGGCGGGGTGGGCAAAGAGGCTCGGCAGGACGAAGCTCAGCGTCCCGACCACCAGCACGCCGATGAGCTCAAAGAGCACCGCGTACCACGACAGCCTCCAGCTGCCCGGCTTCTTCGAGGCCATTGCGAGGGTCGCCACGATGTAGACCAGCCCGGCCAGGGCGCTGAGCAGGTAGGCCAGAGGAGCAGCGGAGAAGTCCTGCATGATCTGGTAAACGGCCCGGACCGTGGCCGAAAGCGCCAGCACCCCGTACACGGCAATGATGATCCGGCCCAGCCCCGAGCTGCGCCCGCCGTTGGACCGGCCGGCCTTTTTTCCGCCGCGTGTTGCGGCGTCGGCGATGCGCGAACGCTTCACCGTGTTCTTTCCCTGCTCGCTCATGCCGGCAGTGCTCCGTCCCAAATTTGTTCCATCCTGTACAGCATGACAAAGACGATCGCCCCGGAGACCGCCAACACCGTGTTGGAGTACCGGGATTTGTCGGTCACCGCCCAGATGAACGCGAGCGCCGGTATCAGCAGCGCCGTAAGCAGGTAGCCCCAGAACTCCCACGGTTCCCCGCTGATCGGCTGTCCCCCGGCCTGTCGGATGGCCGCGGCGATCCCGTAGACCACCAGGAACACCTCCAGCAGCGCCACCGACACCAGGGCAAAGTCGTCCGGGTAGGTGCGGATGATGGTTGCGACCACGCCCAGCAGCACGGCCACGGCACACAGGATGGTCCCGGCAATAAAGAATCCGTCAACGATCACGGCGGAAGTTGCTCCTTAGAAGATTTTCGTTCATCCAATACCCCGGCCACCGGTGCCTTCCGGTGCGTGGGCACCTAGGATGCGGTGGCAAACACCAGTTCGGGTTTGGCGTTCTCGCCCTTGTTCTTCAGCAGCGCCACCAGGGTCCCGTCCGGGGCAAACGCCGCGGTCACGTCCTCGGTCTCGTTCAGGCCGATCCTCCGGCCGAAGGAGAGCTCGGTGCGCTCATGCTCGGTGAGGTCGCGCCGGGTGAAGAGCGCATCGGCGGCCTTTTCCATGGGCAGGTACTCGAAGTCCTTGGCCAGCTGTTCCAGCGTGCGCGCCCGTTCCAGCGTGTAGGGCCCGACCTCGGTGCGTCGCAGCGCGGTCAGGTGTCCGCCCACCGCCAAGTCCTCGCCCAGGTCGCGGGCCAGCGCCCGGATGTAGGTGCCCGAGGAGCATTCGACGGTCACGTCGATGTCCAGCACCTTGCCGCCGCGTTCGCGGCGGATGTCGTGCACCTCGAAGCGGTGGATGGTGACCGGGCGGGAGGCCAGCTTCACATCTTCCCCGGCGCGCACCCGGGCATAGGCGCGCTCGCCATTGACCTTGATGGCACTGACCGAGGAGGGCACCTGCTCAATGGGGCCGGTGAGCTTGGCAATGGAGTCGCGGATCGCGTCCTCGGTGACGGCAGCGGCGATCCGCACCTGCACGATCTCGCCCTCGGCGTCGTCGGTGACTGTCGACTCGCCCAGGCGGATGGTGGCGGTGTAGGTCTTGTTGGCGCCAACGATGTAGGTCAGCAGACGGGTGGCCTTGTTGATGCCCAGCACCAACACGCCGGTGGCCATCGGGTCCAGCGTGCCCGCGTGACCGACCTTGCGGGTGCCGGCCAGGCGGCGCGTACGGCCCACCACATCGTGGCTCGTCCAACCCTGCGGTTTGTCGACAATGACCAGGCCTGAGCCAATGGGTTCCGTGGGGTTCTGCGCGGCTGTTTTCACGCCCTCCAGTATAGGCCGGTTCCCTGGGCGCTTTTGCCTTGCCGAGTTCCACGCCACGGCCCATCGCCGGTGTCGCGCCTGGACTCAGTCCTGCTGCACGACGGTGCTGGTGACAGCCGCACCCAATTCGACGGTGCGTGAGACGGTGCAGTACTTGTCGTGGGATAGCTTCACGATCCGCTCGACCATGCCGGCGGCCTTGCGGCCTTCCTCCGAATCCGGGAACGCCAAATCGAAGGACATGCGGATATCATCCATCCGGCCGGCGCCGTCCTCGACGATCTTGTCCCCCTGGGCAGTCACCACGAAGCGCTCCGGTTCGGTGCGGCGCGTCGTGGCAGCGTCAACGTCGATCGAGGAACAGCCGGCAATGGCCGCCAACAGCAGCTCCACCGGGGTCATCAGCCCCTCGCCCTGCCCGAACTCGACGGAGGCTCCTTCGGGGTTCGTCGCGCGGTAGTGCATGGAGGAGAGCCGTTCGAGGCTGATCTGTCGAAGTTCTTTGCTGTTTTCGCTCATGAAACCATCCTCGCATGAAGGCCCGCCCGCAATGTCGCACTGCGTGGCCCCGTAGTCGATCCAGCGGGGCATTGACTTGCCTTGGGCCCGGCCCCTACCGTCGGGGCAAGGGATGCCGGGGAATCACAAGGGGGATGGAGATCATGAGTGGGCACGAGCGCACCGTGCTGTGGGTCGCCGTCCTTGCATCCTTTGTCGCCTTCCTGGACGGCTCAATCGTCAATGTGGCCCTGCCGGCCATCGCCAGGGAGCTGGGCGGAGGCATCACCACCCAGCAATGGGTACTTGACGGATACCTGCTCACCCTCGGTTCGCTGATCATGGTCGCCGGAAGCCTGTCAGACATTTTCGGGCGGGTGCGGATCCTGCGGATCGGGCTGGTCCTTTTCGGAATCGCTTCGCTCCTGTGTGCCGCGGCGCCGACCGGGGCCGTGTTGATTGTCGCGCGCCTGTTGCAGGGAGCCGCCGCAGCGTTGCTGGTCCCCAGCTCGCTGGCCTTGATCACCTCCACCTTTCAGGAGGGACCCCGGGCGCGGGCCATCGGCAACTGGACCGGGTGGACGGGCACCGCGTTTGTTGCCGGTCCGCTCCTTGGCGGGCTGCTGGTGGACACCGTCTCCTGGCGCCTGGTGTTCGCCATCAACGTCCTGCCGATCACCCTCACCATGCTCCTGTTGGCCAGGCTTCACGACCCGGCCGGGAATGGCACCCGGAGGTCAATCGACATCCCCGGCGCCCTGTTGGCGGCCTTCGGGCTTGGCGGAATCGTGTTTGCCTTGATCTTCCAGCACGAGCGGGGCTGGGGAGATCCGATCGTCTATGTGCCGTTCGCTGCGGGCCTGGCGTGCCTTGCCGCTTTCATCCGGCGCGAGGCCAGGATCCCGCATCCGATGATGCCGTTGCATCTGTTCCGGGAGCGGAACTTCGGCATCGGGAACCTGGCCACCGCGGCGTTTTATGCCGGCATCACGCTGGGGACGTTCATCATTCCGGTCTTCCTGCAGGAGGCTGCGGGCTTCACCGCGTTTGCCGCGGGGATGGCAACCATCCCGCTGACACTCATGTCGCTGGCCCTGTCCGCATTCTTTGGGACGTTGTCCGGCAAGTACGGGCCAAGGCTGTTCATGTCCGTGGGACCGGTGATCGGAGGAATCGGCTTCCTGCTGATGCTCGCCGCCGAGGACCCGGTGGACTACTGGCGGCAGATCCTGCCCGGTGTCGTGGTGTTCGGGCTTGGCCTCGCGGTGACCGTTGCCCCGCTGACCGCCGCCATCCTCGGTGCGGTCGATCCGGCGCAGAGCGGCATCGGTTCGGCCATCAACAATGCGGTGTCCCGGGTGGCGGGGCTGCTGGCCATTGCCGCCGTGGGCCTGATCGCGGGCCCGGTGCTGGACTACACGGCCTTCCACCGTGTCGTATGGGTGGCCGCGTTGCTCATGATCGGTTCCGGCATTGTCTCGGCCCTGGGCATCAGCAATGCCAGGCCCGCCGGCGCCCCACCCGTTCCGCCCGAGGCCACTGCCGCCTGTCATGACCGTGTGGTGCCGGACGGGCCCCTTCCGGGACACCACCACAGGTGAGATCGCGCTTCGAGGCACTGATGCCCTCCGGAAAGCTGGTGATCACCCGGATCAAGTAGCCACAACAAGGAAACCCCGCAGCGGGAACCCTGTCGAAACAGGGCACCGCAACGGGGTTTCCTTGTGCCCGGGACTCCGGGCGGAAGATACGGAGGACCTAGGCGTCTTCGTCTTCCTCGTCATGCTTGTACGGATCTGCGTCGCCGGCGAAGTTCTTGCCTGCGGCCAGTGCTGCAACCTCTGCGTCCTTGGCCTTGGCCACCCGCAGCAGCGCCTCGAGGTTCGAGGCGTTGACAGGGATCTCGTCGGCAACGAATTCCAGGGTCGGGGTGAGGCGAACGGTCACGTTCTTGCCGACCTCCTTGCGCAGGACGCCCTTGGACTTCTCCAGGGCGGCTGCCGCGTCGGATTTGGCTTCGTCGTCGCCGAAGACCGTGTAGTAGATGGTTGCGTGCTGCAGGTCGTTGGTCACGCGCGCATCGGTGACCGTGATGGCCTCCACGCGTGGATCCTTGACGGCCTTGCCCAGGGCCTGGGCAACGACCACCTTGATGCGTTGGGCCAGTTTTGCGGCGCGAGCTGAGTCAGCCACGTTCACTCCTTTTCCCGGCACCCGCCAAGGGTGCCGCTTAATGCGCTTCGACGGCGGGGAGCCGCAACCCCTGTGCGGTTGCGGCCCCCACCGTCGATGAGCAGCGCTTGATAATGACTAAGCGCGCGGCTTTTCGCGCATCTCGTAGGTCTCGATCGTGTCGCCGTCCTTGACGTCGTTGAACGAGCCCAGGCCGATACCACATTCGAAGCCCTCGCGGACCTCGGTGGCGTCGTCCTTGAACCGCTTCAGCGAATCCACGGTCAGACCCTCGCCGATGACCTTGCCATCGCGCAGGACGCGTGCCTTGGTGTTTCGGCGGATGGTGCCCGAACGGACGATGGAGCCGGCAATGTTGCCGAACTTCGAGGAACGGAAGACCTCGCGGACCTCCGCGGTGCCCAGCTGGGCCTCCTCGTATTCCGGCTTGAGCATGCCCTTGAGAGCCAGCTCGATGTCATCGATGGCGCCGTAGATGACCGAGTAGAAGCGCATGTCGACGCCTTCCTTGTCGGCCATGTCTGCAACGCGCTCGGCAGGCTTGACGTTGAAGCCAATGATGATGGCATTGTCAACGGTCGCCAGGTTGACGTCGTTCTGGGTGATCGCACCCACGCCGCGGTGGATGACGCGCAGCTGCACGCCTTCTCCCACGTCGATCTTGAGCAGCGAGTCTTCCAGGGCTTCCACGGCACCGGAAACGTCACCCTTGAGGATGAGGTTGAGGGTGTCGATCTTGCCGTCGGCAACAGCCTGGTCGAAGTCTTCCAGGGTGATGCGCTTGCGACGCTTGGCCAGGGCCGCGTTGCGGTCCGCTGCTTCGCGCTTCTCGGCGATCTGGCGGGCGGTGCGCTCGTCGTCGGTCACCAGGAAGGTGTCGCCTGCACGCGGCACCGAGGACAGGCCGAGGACCTGGACCGGGCGCGAGGGCAGTGCGACGTCGAGGTTCTCGCCGTTCTCGTCGAACATGGCACGCACACGGCCGTGTGCGGTGCCGGCAACGATGGTGTCGCCGACGGCCAGGGTACCGGACTGGACCAGCACGGTTGCAACCGCACCGCGGCCCTTGTCGAGGTTCGCCTCGATGGCGATGCCGCGAGCATCCTTGTCCGGGTTGGCACGCATGTCCAACGCGGCGTCGGCGGTCAGCAGCACTGCGTCGAGCAGTTCGTCGATGCCCATCTTCTGCAGGGCGGAGACGTGGATGAACATGGTGTCGCCACCGTATTCCTCCGGAACCAGGCCGTATTCGGCCAGTTGGCCCTTGACCTTGTCAGGGTTCGCCGCGTCCTTGTCGACCTTGTTCACTGCGACGACGATCGGAACACCGGCGGCCTTGGCGTGGTTCAACGCCTCAACCGTCTGCGGCATGACGCCGTCATCCGCTGCAACCACGAGCACGGCGATGTCGGTGACCTTGGCACCACGGGCACGCATGGCGGTGAACGCCTCGTGGCCCGGGGTGTCAATGAAGGTGATCGCGCGATCGATGTCTTCGTGGATGTGGTGGATCTGGTACGCACCGATGTGCTGGGTGATGCCGCCGGCTTCGCCCTCGATGACGTTGGACTTGCGGATCGCATCGAGCAGGCGGGTCTTACCATGGTCGACGTGACCCATGATGGTGACCACCGGCGGACGTGCCTCAAGCATGTCTTCGGTCTCGGCATCAAGCTCGGCGTCAAAGTCGATCGAGAACGAGGCGAGCAATTCGCGCTCTTCGTCCTCGGGGGACACGACGGTGACAACGTAGCCGAGCTCGGCACCCAAGACGTCAAAGGTCGCCTCATCCAGGGACTGGGTGGCGGTGGCCATTTCGCCCAAGTGGAAGAGCACGGTGACCAATGCTGCCGGGTTGGCGTTGATCTTGTCGGCGAAGTCGGTGATCGAGGCACCACGACGCAGACGGATCTCGGTGGTTCCGTTGCCGCGGGGCACGCTCACGCCGCCGAGGCTCGGAGCACTCATCTGCTCCAATTCCTGGCGCTTGGCGCGCTTGGACTTGCGCTGCTTGCCGCGGCCTGCGCCGCCCTTGCCGAAGGCACCCTGGGTTCCACCGCGACCGCGGTTGGGACCGCCGCCGCCCTTGTAACCGCCGCCGCCACCGGCTGCACCGGGAGCTGCGCCCGGGGCGCCGCCCGGACGTGCCGGACCGCCGCGGCCGCCCGCTGCCGGACGTCCTCCGGCCGGAGCCGGACGTTCGGTGCGGTTGGGCATCATGCCGGGAGTAGCGCGAGCGCCTCCCGGGGTGCGCGGGCCTGCACCGGGGGCACCGGCCGGACGCGGTGCGCCCGGACGTGGTCCACCGGCACCTGCCGGGCGGGGACCGCCGGCACCTGCTGCGGGACGGGGTCCACCGGCACCTGCCGCGGGACGCGGGCCACCGGGACGGGGACCGCCCGGACGGGGGCCTCCGGCGCCGGGACCGGCAGCGCGCATGCCCTGCTGGGATGCGAACGGGTTGTTGCCCGGACGCGGTCCGCCGGGCTTGGCACCCGGACGCGGGGCTGCTGAACGATCGGAACGCTCGGGGCGGTCCGTACGCTCGGTGCGCTCGGGACGTGCGTTCTCACCGGCCGGGCGCATGCCCTGCTGGGAGGAGAACGGGTTGTTGCCCGGACGCGGTGCGCCGGGCTTGGCACCCGGACGCGGTGCGGCCGGAGCCGAGGCTGCCGGAGCGGCCGGGGCCGCCGGGGCCGAAGCAGCAGGTGCCTCGGGAGCGGCAGGGGCCGGGCTCGGCGTGGTGCCGGCCGGCTTGGGTGCGGAAACGGCAGGGGCTGCAGGCGCTGCGGCCGGAGCCTTCGCTGCCGGTGCTGCCTTGGGTGCTGCCTTTGGAGCTGCCGGGGCAGCGTCGGGGAACGCGGAGCGCAGCTTGCGCACTACCGGTGCCTCGATGGTTGAGGATGCGGAACGGACGAATTCGCCCATTTCCTGCAGTTTGGCAACTGCATCCTTTGAAGTGATTCCGAGCTCTTTGGCGAGCTCGTGTACGCGGACCTTAGCCACATTTCTCCTGTCTGAAGGTCCGCACCACTTCTAAAAAGTTTCTGGCACGAACCAACGTTTGCTGTCTAGCCCAGCATCCAAAACGGATGCCACAGGCGCTGCGACGCATAACCGATTCATCATCGTTAGGCGCTCATCGCTTGGAACTCATCGGGTTTCCATCAGATTTCTGACCCGCTTTCAGGTTGGACGTTTATACAGGCAGGTTTCCCAGGTTGGGCCCTTGCCTTGGCCCGCTGCTCCGCCACAAGTGCGGAAACATCCACGTTGGTCCGAAAGGACCGTGCGAATGCCCCGCGTTGCACGGCGCGTTGGGCACATTCCGGATGGGGGTGCAGCCAAGCACCCCGACCGGGGAAGCTCCGGGTGGGATCGGGAACCGGAACGAATTTTCCGTCCCTTGCCCTCAACACCCAGCGCTCCAGCTGGTTCTGGTCCGCCACCACGCGGCAACCAATGCACGTGCGCTGCGGCTGTTGCTGCAATGACACGTTGGTTCTTCTTCCGACATTGATTTACCACGATGCATAGTGGACCACAGACAAGTCTAGCGCGTTTCGTCAATCCGTGGAGCGTGCCGTGGAACACTAGGGGCCGGCTCCCGGGTCGGGCCTGCGGGGCCGGGAACCGGGAAGCAAAAGGCCGTCGGCCCGCGGCCTTTTGGCACCCAGGCGGTGCCGAAAGTCCACGGGGCGCGACGGCCCTGTTGCGGGGGGTGCGACTACTTGGCGTCGACCGCGTCCGAGATGATGTCGATGCGCCAGCCGGTGAGCTTGGCAGCCAGTCGGGCGTTCTGCCCTTCCTTGCCGATGGCCAGCGAAAGTTGGTAGTCGGGAACCACGACGCGCGCCGAACGGGTTGCCTCGTCGGTGATGGTCACCGAGACGACCTTCGACGGGGAGAGCGCCGAGGCGATGAACTTCGCCGGGTCCTCGTTGAAGTCGACGATGTCGATCTTCTCCTCGCCCAACTCGTTCATGACTGCCCGCACGCGCGAACCCATCTCGCCGATGCAGGCACCCTTGGCGTTGACGCCCGGGATGTTGCCCTGCACGGCGATCTTGGTGCGGTGTCCGGCCTCGCGGGCCAGGGCGATGATTTCCACGGCTCCGTCGGCGATCTCCGGTACCTCAAGCTCGAAGAGGCGGCGCACCAGGTTCGGGTGCGAACGCGACAGCGTGACGGCCGGGCCCTTGGGGCCGCGGTTGACGTCCACCACGTAGCAGCGGATGCGGTTGCCGTGGGTGTACTTCTCCCCCGGTACCTGCTCCGGCGGCGGCAGCAAGGCCTCGACGGTGCCCAGGTTCACCTGGATCATGATCGGGTTGTTGCCCTGCTGGATCTGTCCGGAGACGATCTCGCCGATCTTGTTCTTGAACTCGCCCACGACGTTGTCGTCCTCGGCGTCGCGCAGGCGCTGCAGGATGATCTGGCGTGCGGTCGAGGCCGCGATGCGGCCGAACCCGGTGGGGGTGTCGTCGAACTCGCCAATGACCGTGCCGTCTTCCTCGGTCTCGGTGGCGAAGATCGTCACGTGGCCGTTGCGGCGGTCGACCTCGGCGCGTGCCTGAGGCATCGCGCCCGGGGACTTCTGGTAGGCAATGAGCAGTGCCTGCTCAATGGTGGGGATCAGCACCTCGAGCGGGATTTCGCGTTCTTTTTCGAGCATGCGCAGCGCGCTCATATCAATGTCCAACTCAGGCCTCCACGTTTTCGTCGTCTTCGTCGTCAAGTTCTAATTCAGTCAGGTCCGCGCTCTCGGCACGGGCAAACTCCACCTCGACGTTGCCGCGGCGGATCGATCCAAATTCAATGGTGCGTGGTTCGCCGACCTTGGGCTTCATGCCCTTCTTCACGGTGATCTCCGGGACGATGGTGATTCCCGTTTCGGTGACCTCCATGAGGCGTCCGAGCAGGTTGTCCTCGCCAATCACGTTGACCTTCACCATGCGCCCGACATTGCGGCGCCAGTGGCGCGGCAGGGTCAGCGGGCGGGACGTGCCCGGAGAGGAAACCTCGAGCTCGTAGGGGTCGGCGGTGTCGTGCGGGTCCTTGTCCAGGGCCTCGGAAATGGAGCGGGAGACCTCGGCCACCTGGTCGAGCAGGATGCCCTCGGTGCCTTCGGTAACGTCGACCACCACGTGCACGATGCGCTGGTCCCCGGCACGGCGGACCTCGACTTCTTCAAGCACCAATTGGTGGGAGGCAACGGTGGGCTCCAGTAGTTCGGTGAGGCGGGCCGCCTCGAGCTGGATGTCTGCCGGCTTGCCGGTCATGAAAGTCCTCCCACATTATTCGATGTTGTGAATCCTAGGGTAGCGACTTTTGGGGTCATCCGTCTGCCCGATTCATCACGGGCATGCCCACGGCCGGGTCCATGGGATGATCAAGGTGATGGATCAGCACCCAATTGACCCCAGTGATCGCGTTTCCCGCCGACCCCGCCGCGGTGCCGCCCGGCGGCTCCTGGTGGCCTTGGCGGCGATGCTTGCCGTGGCCGCCGGAACGCTCGGCACGGCGGTCTACCTGAACCGTGATTCCCCTACATGGCAGGCGATCCTGGGCACCGAACCGGTCATCGAGGCGGCCCCCGATCCGGCCGCGGACCTGCCCGTCCTGCTTGATGCGCTGGAGAACATGGCGGCCACCCCGGAGGCCTCCGGAACCGCCAGGTTGGCCACTGCGCTGCAGGGCACACGCACCATGCTGGCGGAGCATGTCGAATTACTCACACCCGGGATCCCGGCGGCCTCGCAGGCCGCCGCCGAGGGTGACGGAACGGAAGCCTCGGCCGCCGATCCGGCTGCGGTCCCGCTGGATGCCGTCGATTTTTCCCGGCGCCTGGCGCAGACCGGCAACGCCCTGCTGACCCAGTCGCTGGGGGCCCCCGAACAGCAAGCCCGCAGGCTTTCCGGGGCCGGGATTGAGCTGCTGGTCCAGGCCCGCACCGTGCTCTCCGCCTCCGGGGCAACGCAGGCGGCCCTCGATGCCCTCCCCGCTCCCGGCATCGCCGAAGAGTCCGCAGCGGCTGCGACGGCAACGAAGGATTCTTCCACCGAATCCGCGCCGGCCGCCGACGGCGCCACCACCAGCCGCGCCGCCTTGGCGACGATGCCCGAATTCTCCGCCTCCGCCTGCCCCTCCCCCGCACCGTCGAATCCCGAGGCACCTGACTCCGGCCAGCTGCTGGGCAAGGTAGCCGACGCCGCCTATCGGATGGGCTACGCCTACGACGTTGCCGGGGCGCGGACCAGCGCCGGTCTGCGCACCGCCGCCTGGGACAGGTCCGGGTTGCTGGTGGACTTCGCGCAGGCGGTGGAAGGCCAGTTCGCCGAAGAGCTCGACTGCGAACCCCTGCGGCAGCCCGCCTACCAGCTGCCGGCCGACGCAGCGCAGAACCCCATGGATGCGGCACGCAGCGGCGAGGCGCAATTGGCCTTGCTGTTGCGGGACGCCGCGGCAACCCAGACCGGGGATTCCCGGGCATACCTGTTGAAGGCCGCCTGGGCCCAAGCGCTACACGCCCGCCAGGTCACCGGCGTCGCGCCGGACTTCACCCAGGTCGACGGCACTACGTCCCCATCCCCCGCACCTTCGGCCGGGTAGCGTCCAGGGGCACACCGTTTTACCCCCAAAGGGGGTCCGCACCGGACTCCGGCTGCCTCGTGTGGATCTGTATCTCATCGGGCCTGAAACGGCGATGCCGGAAGCGACTCGGGGCTGCCCAATGACGTTCGTGGCCATCCGTGGCACCGGCAGGACGGGGCGGAAGAGTCCGCCACAGCATCGAAGAAGTGCTTTGTCACTACAGATCCCAAATCGTCTGTGCCTCTGGCTACGATCTGCGTAGGGGCTGCCGGGGGAAGTTTGGGAGTTCCGATTCGCAATCGTCACTAGGGGGAATCATGTCTGTCCGTTTCAATACACCACCGCTTTGGCTGCAACACCTTCCTGCCGGTTTCCAACCCACACCGTCGTGGGTGCCGGAAACCTCGTGGGGCGCCCCGCCAGCCGGCTGGCCCATGTGGGTTCACTCGGAGAATGGCCACCCGGCCTTGCCTCCGGAAGAGTTCTCCGCCAACCCGTATCTGTACATGTCAGTGATGCCCGGTGATCCCGCATTCATCGCAACTGGAGCGCATGCCTCACCTTCCACCGGATCCGCAGGCGGCCGTCCACCAGTCGCAGGATTTTCGGTCCCCGGAAACCAAGAACCGAAGAAGCCAATGAGCCGGGGCAAGAAAATTGGGATCGGCGTCTCCGGTCTTGTCGTGCTCTCGATCATCATTGGCTCCTGTGGTGGCAGCGACGAGCAACCGTCCTCCGCTCCGACAGCCACGGAGTCGGCAGTCTCGTCTCCCAGCGAGACAGCCGCAGCGGCACCCGTAGTGTCCTCCGCTGACGCCTCAGCCAGCGCCAAGGCCGAAGCAGATGCCAAGGCAAAAGCCGCGGCTGCGGCCGAAGCCAGCGCCATGGCAGAAGCAGACGCTGAGGCGGAAGCCAGTGCCAAGGCCGAGGCGGAGGCCGAAGCGAAGGCAGAAGCGAAGGCAGAAGCCGCGGCTGGAACGCTCAGTCAGCAGAACGCGCTTCGGTCCGCGGAGAACTACCTCGGATTCTCGGCATTCTCGCGCACCGGACTGATTTCGCAATTGGAGTTCGAGGATTACTCAACCAAAGATGCAACGTGGGCGGTCGACCGTGTGACGGTTGACTGGAATGAACAGGCTGCCAAGTCCGCCGAACAATACCTTGAATTCACCGCCTTCTCGCGCAAAGGATTGATTGAACAGCTCGTTTACGAGGGTTACACGAAGAAGCAGGCAGAGTACGGCGTGGGCAAGACCGGTCTCTAGCTCTCTGACCGACAGTAGGTTCCTACGCCAAATGTCGCAGTCCGCTGTCTCGGGACTCCTCATGGTTGCGCCGTCCCAATCGGCAATTGCCTGAAGCCTGTCATGCCGGAACCGGCATGACAGGCTTCGCCTAGCCGCCCGGTTCGGACCGTCGATCGCTATCGGCGTTGGATAGACGGCCGGGAACAGCAATTCCTGGCCGTGGCCGATGAGCAGCCTGACGACACTTGGAATCGCCCCAAGCCCGCGGGACTTTTGGCGCCTTTCCGATTCCGCTGCCCATGCCACGGGCAGGAGGGCACTTCCCAAACCAAACCCCCATGTGAGGCGTGTCACGGCAGGTCTGACGGCTGCCGCGCCCATACGTTGGCAGTGTCCCACTCGCACAGCCATCAAGGAGAAACCCTGTGTCACGCAGATTCATTCATGCCTCGGCCTGCGCCGCGGCACTCACGCTGGTCGCCGGAGCGATCACTGCCGCCCCCGCCGTCGCGGAACCGCGGCAAACCGAAAAACAGGCCACTGCCACCGGCACCGGAGGGGCGGTGAGCACCGTCGATGCCGAGGCTTCGGCGGCCGCCATCGCCGTGCTGCGCAAGGGCGGCAACGCGGTGGACGCCGCCGTCGCCGCGGCGGCCACCCTCGGTGTCACCGAACCCTACAGCGCCGGCATTGGCGGAGGCGGGTATTTCCTCTACTACGACGCCGCATCGGGAAAAGTCAGCACCATTGACGGACGCGAAACCGCTCCGGCGACCATGCCGACGGACGCGTTCATCGATCCCGAGACCGGCGAACCCTACCCGTTTACCCCCGAACTGGTGACCAGCGGCGTATCCGTGGGTGTTCCCGGCACGGCAGCCACCTGGCAGCGGGCACTGGAAAAGTGGGGGTCGCTCAGCCTCGGGCAGGCCTTGCAGCCTGCCATCAAGGCAGCCACCCGCGGCTTCGTCGTGGATGAGACATTCCGCGAACAAACGCTGGACAACAAGGAGCGCTTCGCCGCGTTTGATTCCACCAGCGAGCTCTACCTGCCCGGGGGCAATGCCCCTGAGGTCGGCAGCACGATCAAGAACCCGGACTTGGCCCGCACCTACCGGCTGTTGGCCCGCGACGGTATCGAGGCCTTCTACAACGGGGCGCTGGCGGAGGACATCGCGGAGGCCGTCCAGGCGCCGCCGATCTCCGATGACACCGAGCTTCCCGTGCCCGTTGGCCACCTGAGCACACAGGACCTTGCCGACTACACCGTGATCGACCAGGCTCCCACCAAGGTGGACTACCGCGGGCTGGAGGTCTTCGGCATGGCTCCCTCCAGCAGCGGCGGAACCACCATCGGGGAAGCCCTGAACATCCTGGAAAACTACGACCTCTCCGCCATGGAAGACCCGGCCGCCATCCACCACTACCTCGAGGCCAGCGCGCTGGCCTATGCCGACCGCGGAAAGTACCTCGGGGACCCGGCGTTCGTGGACGTTCCCACCAGCACCTTGACCGATGCGCTCTTCGGCGCCGAGCGCGCCTGCGCGCTGGACCCAGAGCAGGCTGCCACCAAGCCCGTGGCCCCCGGCGATGTCGCCGACTATGACGGTCTCTGCCCGGCTGCCGCCGCCGCACCGGCGGAGGAAACCGACACCGAGAACATCTCCACGACCCATCTGTCCGTGGCCGATGCCCAGGGCAATGTGGTGTCCTACACGCTGACCATCGAGCAGACCGGCGGATCGGGCATCGTCGTTCCGGACCGCGGCTTCCTCCTGAACAACGAGTTGACCGATTTCTCCACGGTCTACAACCCGGCCGACCCCAACCGGATCGAACCGGGCAAGCGTCCGCGCTCGTCGATGGCCCCGACCATCGTCCTCTCCGACGGCAAGCCCCTGTTGGCCTTGGGCTCGCCGGGCGGTTCGACCATCATCACCACGGTGTTGCAGACCTTGGTCAACCGCGTGGACCTTGGCATGAGCCTGCCCGAGGCGATTGCCGCACCGCGTGCCTCGCAGCGCAATTCGGCCAAGGTCACTGCCGAACCGGAGTTCATCGAATCCCAGGGGGCCGGGTTGGAAGCCTTCGGCCATGAGTTCGTCGCCTCGGGCGATTCGTTTACACCGCAGGCGGAGATCGGCGCGCTCGAGGCAATCGAGTTCGGCCCTGATGGATCGATGACGGCTGCGGCAGAACCGACGCGTCGCGGTGGCGGCTCGGCCATGGTGCTCAAGCCGGCGCGTTAGCCACGCGGGCAGGGCCCAACCCCACGGTGCGCTGCTCCGTCGAAAACCGACACTGGATTTCCAGGTCCGGCATTCGGCGGAGCAGCGCCATTCCACCGGCCAAGGCAGGGGGCAACAGCGAGGCCCATAACGCATGGGAACAGCACGGCACCCCCTGGCAGCGTTCAGCCGGCGACCGCGTTCCGCAGGCCACGGGTCGACAATTCCTGTGCCGGGTTGCCGCCGAATAGGCTGTCCTCGGGTACGTCGGAACCTTTCATCAGGAACGAATCGGCTTTGAGCTCCGCCCCGTCCTGCATGGTCACGCCGTAGTGCACAAACGCGCCGACACCTATCGTGACCCTGGAGCCGATCGAGATGGGCTCGAGCTTGAAGGCCCCGTCTTCCATCGAGTGGCATTGGAAGATGCTCCCCGAATTCAGGGTCACATCATCGCCTATGGAGACGATTGTCTTCTCCGGGATTGCGCATCCGTCATCGAAAAGCCTCTTGCCCACGCGCACACCCAACAGTCGCAAAATGATCGATTTGAAGGGCGTGCCGCTGAACAGGCCAAGTGCTGCACCGCCGATGAACTTCCAAAAACGCTCGTGCTCCCAAAAGTAGACCTCGTAGATGGAGCAGAAGGTCGGGACAAGCTTGTGGCGGATCTGGGTGATGCGTTCGATCGCAATGGTGAGGGCTTCCAAGGCCACGCCCAGGGCCAGCGTTCCGATCATGACGGCCAGTGCACCGACCTCTTCAAAATGGGTCAGGACGACCGATGCGAACCATAGGGAGACAAAGACCTCGAACCAACGGAGCAAAAGGAACAGCGCAATGGTGAGACCGTTGTGGCGGTTCTTTGCTGGAAGCCTCAATTTGAGTTGCTCTGCCGTTTTCATCTCATCGAAGGCGCTGTCCCGCTGGACCGAGCGCGGGATCTCGAAAGGCGGGGACCCCAGGAGTCCGACTCCTTCACGGATGGGCCCGTCGATCGGGACCATGGTCATGGTCCCGAACAAACAGTTCTCGCCGGTCTTTCCCGCAGGTGGATAGGTGATGGCGTTGCCCAAAAAGTTCTTGGCACCGATGGTGCTGGGTGCGATGCGGAATGAGGTGTTCGATACCTCTGCGGTAATCATTGACAGACCATCCGACACCATCGTTCCGGAGCCGACGGTAACAGCATAGGGTGTGTCGTGTTTGACTGCGGGTCCGAAGTTGGACCCCGTTTGCACCGGGTTCGGCTGGTGATACCCGAGATAGCTCAGGTAGTAGAGAATCAGCGAGCTGTCGCCCGTGAGGTTTGCGAAGAACGGGATATTCGTGAGGCGCGTGACCGTCCGGTGAAGGGCATAGTGGAATCCGTAAAGGGGATAGACCTTGCCGGGTGTCAGGAAAAGATATAGCAGCCGCGGTACGACGCCCACTGCCACCAGGCCGGTAAAAATACCGCCGACTGTCAGGCCGAAGGAAATGACAACCAAGTCGGCATAGAACCCACCGGTCTCGTTCCAAAGCAAACCCGATGCGAGGTAGTCCGGCAGGAACAACGCGATCAGGAAGGTAACGAGGGACCCGAACCCGGCAATGCTGAGGCACACGACCCAGAAACTATAGGTGATCTTCCTTCTCATGGTGACACGCGCCGGGTCGACAGACTTGTAATTGGAATCGCAGCGCCGCCCGGGCGAGCCATGCCACGTTTCATTGGGCGGCACCGTCTGCCCACGATGCAGCGACGATGAATGACCTAGCTGGGAGTTGTCTCCCATCTCCGTATAGATGTCGATGACCGTTTGCTCACCCACCAAGACGTTTTTGCCCAGGGTCACCGGCCCCACTTGAATGATTCCCCGTTGGGCGCGATAGCCCTTGAACACGCAGTCCTTTCGGATCACGGTGCCATCACCAATGGTGAGCAAATCGCTGCACAGCGGCACTGAAGTGGAGAAGATCGCAACGTCGTGCCCGATCTTGGCCCCCAGCGCCCGCAAATAGACGTTAAACAACGGTGTCCCGGCAAACATTCGAAGTGGATTGCTGCTGATGAGCACCCGCACAAACCAGAAGCGGACATATGCCAATGACCAAACGGGAATTTCCATTTCCTTCCACCGCCCGACAATTACCCATTTCAGGGCAATAGGTATCACTGACAACGCGACAAACATCGCGACGGTGAAAATGAGGGATCGTTCCCAAACTTTTATTGCGTCCGTTGCCGCAGCTGCCCAGTGATATCCGGCGACCGCCAGGACCGTCAACCCGTAGGTGTACGCAAGGAAGATCAGGGCTTGCAGAACGCCTGTCGTCACGAACTGGCGGGTGCTGGCCAGTCTGACTTCCATTGTCTCGGGATACGCGGTCGACGGCGTGGCGGCGCTGCTGTTTTCGAGCACCCCGGCCAGCTTTTCAATGGTCGGGTTTTGGTAGGCATCCCTCATGGCCAGCGGGGGCAGGTCGGTGTTCTTTCTGGTCAGGGAACAGAAGTGCGCAAGTAAAAGGGAATTGGCCCCGAGATCCGTAAAAAAATTCGCCCGCGTCGATACCTTCTCAACGTGGAGCACCTGTGCCAAGGCCAGCGACAGCTGTTCCTCGGTCTCATTTGCCGGAGCCACATATTCCTGGCCGCCGGCATTGGGGCTGGGTGTGGAAGGAGGGGGCAGGTTTTTTCGATCGGCCTTGTCGCTGGGTAGCATCGGAATGGCTTTCAGGCACTCAAAGTACGCCGGCACCATATAGCTGGGGAGCTGGGATTGCAGCCGTTTCCTGAGATCCACGGCATCGATTCCAGGGGTGTCTTTCCTCAGGCTGTAGTACGCCACCAGCTCGGTAAAACCGGGTTCCTGTTCGTAGGTGTCAACGACCGCTTGGGCAACTCCGGGCACCTGCAACAGCACCGATTCGATCTCCGTGAGTTCGATCCGGTAACCGCGGATTTTCACTTGGGTGTCGATACGGCCAAAATATTCGATCTCACCCATATCATTGATCCGCCCCAGGTCGCCGGTGCGGTAGATCCTGCCCGAAGGGTTGTTGTCTATCCCCAGAAAGTCCGGGATAAAGGCCTTCCCTGTGAGGTCGTCACGCTTGACGTAACCCTTGGCCAACCCAATGCCTGCCAAGCCGATCTCGCCCTGGGTGCCGGCCGGCAGCGCCTTGGGTTCGTCGGGATCGAGGATGACCACGGCATAGCTGGGCAATGGCACTCCCAGGGTGACAGGACGTGTGGGATCGGCAATCGCGTAGGTTGCCGTGACAGTGGCCTCGGTGGGGCCGTACACATTCAAGAAGCGACGACCCGGCCGATGCCACCGCACCATCAGGTCACGTGGACACGCTTCCCCGGAGACCAAAAGAAAGCGGAGGGATGGAATATCCTCATCGAGTGTCGCCAACAACGTTGGAACACAACAAATGGCCGTGACCTTGTGGGCAACCAGAAACTCTGCCAGCTCCAGTCCAAGCAGCGCGGTGCCGCTGGGTTTGGGAACCAGGGTGGCCCCGGACATCCACGGAACCCAAATCTCTTCAACCGAGAAGTCAAAGGCTATGGTCATGCCCTGATAAACCCTGTCCTGCTGCTCGTACCCATAGGAGAGCGCAGCCACCCTCACGAAATTGCAGATGCTGGCATGCTCAATGGCCACACCCTTGGGCCGACCGGTCGTTCCGGACGTGTAAATGATGTAGGCCAACTGGTCACTTGGGGATCCCTTTTCCTCCGCTGCAAGTCGCGTGGAATCCATCGACTCGATCCTTGGGTCCTCCTCATCCAGGCAGCGGACCGAAGCCATGACATCCACGAGCCGATCCCTCAAATGCGACAGCGTCAAGACCTGGGCGACATCGGCATCGGCGATGATGTAAGCGATCCGGTCGGCGGGATAACCGGCATCCAGGGGCACATACGCAGCGTGGATCTTCAACACCGCGAGCATCCCCACCAGGGAACGAACCGGTTCGTCGAAAAGCAACGCTATCCTGTCCCCGGGATTGCACCCGTGGGCGATCAAGTACCGGGCCAGTTGGTTGGCCTTGGCGTCCAACTGATCATAGGTGAGCCTGACCGCACCCGTGTCCACAGCCAGATGCAACCCTTTCCCGGTCTTGCGCAACAGGTCGCACTGTCCCTCAAAGAGGTGATCCAGGCGTTCCCCCGGGACCCATCCGGCTGACTGGTCCACCTCCACGGAGTGCAATACAGGCCCGTGCATAAGGCTAAGTGCCCTGTGTCTTCCCGGATAGGCAAGGTTTTCCCGCGTATCAACTTGCTTGCTCAAAGCGACCTCCCTGGTCATGTGTGTTCCAACCAATCGAGCCGGGTGATTACGGTGCGGGCACATCGAGCATCGATGCCAACCGATCGATGCAATCGACCAGGATGTAACAAGCGGTCTCCATGACTTCCGCGGTGATATTGAGCAGAGGCAGCAGGCGCACGACGCTGCTGTCGCGGCCGCCGAGTTCCAGGATCAGCCCCCGGTTCAAGGCCTCGCTCTGCACTTCGGCGGCTAGATCTCCCGCTGGCATTCCGGTTCGTGGATCCATGAGCTCGACGCCCACAAGCAATCCCTTCCCGCGGATTTCCCGAACCCACGGATGCCGCTTCAGCGGCTCCAGCAGGCCAAAGCATTGTTCGCTGCGGCGCCGGACGTTGCCCAGGATGTCGTCGCGTTGGAATATTTTCACTGCTTCGACACCGGTGGCGAAGGCGAGCTGGTTGCCACGGAAGGTACCGATGTGTGCGCCGGGCTCCCAGACATCCATCGCCTTGTCGTACATGATCAGCGCGATGGGCAGACCCATGCCGCTGAGTGCCTTCGAGGCAACGATGACATCTGGTTCGATTCCGTACTGCTCAAACGAGAACCAGGTACCGGTACGTCCGCAGCCCGTTTGCACTTCGTCGACGATCAGCGGGATCCCCAGTTCTCGGGTCACTGCACGCACTCGCTGGGCGAACTCGATTGTGGCGGGAATTGATCCGCCCTCGCCTTGAACGAGCTCAAGAATTACGGCGGCGGGCAGCGGAATTCCGCTGAGATCGTCCTTCAGCGAATGCTCCAGGAAAGTCGCGCAGTTCGTGGAACAGGTGGCGGGGCTCATGCCGAGAGGGCATTGCGAACAGTATGAATAGGGAAAGAAGTGGACCCCTGGCATGCCATTTTGCACGTGACTTTTTGGTGCGACCAGTCCGGTGAGGGCCATTGCCGCGGCAGTGCTCCCATGGAATCCTCCCTGAAAGCTGATGATCTCTCCGCGACCGGTAGCCGTCTTGCACAGCTTTATCGCAGCCTCTACGGCATTGGCGCCGGTGGGTCCGCAGAAGTGGATCTTCATCCGGTCCTGCATATCCACGGGAAGCATCGAGAGCTGGGTATCGATGAAGGCGTCCTTTACCGGCGTCGGGAAATCCAGGCCGTGGGTTTCAACCAGCATTTGGTCGGCGGCAACACGTACCAATTCCGGATGGTTGTGCCCGAACGGGAGCACCCCTGCCCCGTTGAGGAAGTCTATGAACACATTTCCGTCAACATCCCGAACGAAACTCCCTGCGGCTTCGGCGATCGCAATCGGCAAATGGCGTGGGTAAGTCCGGGCGTTGGATTCCCGGGCTTCTTGTCGCGCCAAGAAGGCGGCGGACTGTGGCCCCGGTATCGGGCCCGACACGAGCGGACCCGTCCAGTCCGCGAGTTCTGTTTTATTTGTCATTGAAATCTCCATTCAGCAAAGAAATAGAGGCAGGCAATCTGGAATCGAGGAAATTGTTTAGAGGAGATTCGGAACCGAAAAATATCGCCGATGTTGGCCAAAATCCGGCACTTTCCCAAGCAATCGACGGCATTAGCACGGATGCCCCTGCAGGCCGACGTCTCCGGTGGGCTCGTAAATTGCACAGATGTACCCTCGGCCGATCAAAATGCCCCAAGTCCCAAGTCCCCTGATTCCATCGCTACTTCACATAGACTGTCTGCCCAAGCTGGAATTAATCGGCTATTTCTTGATCGTAATCAAGATTCCTAGCCTTTGTGATTAACGGATTGATTCATATGTTTTTCCTTATACCCTTTCCCCAAGTCGTCGGATAAGTTGAACGTTTCGCGCATTGCCCGGACCCCAAGCCCCAGCATCTCTAGGTCCGTTACGGCGGATAGGCAAACCGAAGAGTCGGAAAATAGCCGAATCTTGATGCCGGCATCGGAAAGCACACCCAAGAACCGGCAGAGCACATCGGGCTCCAGACGCATGCCGAAACCCGACAGCGAAAGTTTGCCCACTTCTTCGCATTTCAACCACTGGAAGCCAATGGTCTCCTGAGCCTTCGAGACATCAGCCACCACAGGGGGGATTTGGTCGGCAGGCAAGATGAATGAAATGTCCGTAGACCCGTCCGCCACGTCATTTTTATGGGTGATCATTTCTGGGCAAACACCTAAAGCCGCGGTGACACCGAACAGCTGCGCCGGGCCTGGCCCCATGGGGACACCGGCCACGGTGACTTGGATCTGGGTCCGGTCTTGGATGACGCCCATGATCAGCGGTTCTTCCAAGGTCGCCGAATGCTCGGCGCCGGGCTCGTCTTCGAGCCCGGAAACGACCATCGTCCCCTCATCCGGATTAAACGGTGAACGCACATGGATCGTTACTCCAAGGCGGCGCGCATATTCAATGCACCGCCGCGGCAGAACCTTGGCTCCTGCAGCGGCCAGTTCCATCATTTGCACGCTTGTAATCGTTTGGACCTTGCGAGCTGCCGGAACGATGCGTGGATCTGCCGTGTACAGGCCGTCAAAGTCGGAATAGATTTCACAAACCAATGCATTCAAGGAGGCGGCGAGAGCAACCGCCATCAGGTCCGATCCATCTCGTCCCATGGTCGTGACCATATTGGCCTCACGGTTTGTTCCCTGGAAGCCGGCCACGATGGGGATCTCCCTGCGAGCAAGGGAAGCCGCCACGGCCAGTGGATCCACGCCAACTATGTGTGCTTTGCCGTGGATGCCATCCGTGATCAGCCCTGCTTCTCCGCCCGTAAACACATGGGAGGCTGCACCAAGCTTGGAAATGGCCATTTCCAGCGAAGGCTCGAAGATCTGCTTACGCCGACCCACCGCAAGGTCCAACCCACCTGATTCACCCGACGGGGCGAGTCCAGCTGGATGGGTCGCTAATTCATTCGTGGCACTTTCCATCTCGGGTAGCACCACCACCACCGAAAATCCCGCGCGTTGCGTATCCACGATCCTTCGCGCAACCCGCTGAATTCCTCTGTGGTCTGCTACAGAGGAACTACTGTATTTTTGGATGATCAGGCTTTCACGAAGCCTCCAAGCAGGCCAAGTGTCCGATTGCATGGGAATTTCCTGTCACTAGAATTACTAGTTTTTCCCGGCCCCAAGATTCTTGCAAATGACAAGTCATGGCCGTGATTCGGCTCCCCAGCCGAATGAGACGATTCATTCAATTCAAGCGAATACGGTATCACTGGCCGGTAGTCCCCCCGGAACCGACCGCGACTTCTCCATATGGAGTCGCATCATTGGGTCAGTCTTACACCGCGTACGGGGAGATGCAAGGCAATGGCAAGTCGCGCGAAAGAAATCTCCGCAAGAAAGGGAACATCGCAGCAGACGAATCTTCCGCGCGTAAATATTGGCGATGTGCGTATCGTTGCTCCCGGTTGGGAGCGGAATCGGAAAACCCGTCAGGCAATGGCGCCGTCGATGACCAGGCGCGATCGGAGGCCCATCGCCATGGGCAGGCTCTGCCTCTATGGGCGCCGCACCCGTTGGAAATCCAGGACATTACCGACACAGGTCTCCCTCCGAGGGCTGATTGATCAGCTGATTTTCGAGGGCTACTCACGGAAATGGACGGCGCACGGGGTCAGCAAAACTGGCCTTTAGCGCTCTGACCCGAGGGCAACCTGAAGAGAGGGATTGACCCACCGCGGCGGCCCGGAGCATGGCGCACATGTGGAGCTCGCCGATGCCTGGTCTGAGCCCCGGAAAGACGTGGTGTCTGTAAGGCGCACAGCGCATTACAGACACCATCGCCCGCGAAAGTGGCTGTCCGGGGCAAAACGGGGACCCTTCTAAACGGCTGGAAACAACACGTCGTAGCCCAGCTTGAGGATCAGCGCGCCCACCACGGCAAGGAAGACAATGCGGATGAACTTGCTGCCCTTGGACACAGCCATGCGCGCGCCGAGGTAGCCGCCAACCATGTTCGCCGCCCCCAGCACCAGGCCGATCCCCCACAACAGGTGCCCGGAAGGCAGGAAGAACGCCAGTGCGCCCAGATTGGTCGCCATGTTCACGATCTTGGCCTTGGCACTGGCTGCAAGGAAGTTGTAGCCCATGAAGGCGACCATCGCGATGATCAGGAACGAGCCGGTGCCCGGGCCGATCAGCCCGTCGTAGCCGCCGATGACCAGCCCGATCACCGCCGCCACCGCGTGGTGGCGGGACCCGGTGTGGCGCAGGTTGGTCAGTTCCCCTGCCGTTGGTTTGAAGAGCGTGAACAGGCCAACCGCGATGAGTGCGGCAATGATGACGGGTTTGATGACTTCTTCGGGCAGCAGCGTGGCCAGGATCGCCCCGCCGAAGGAGCCCGCCAGCGCCACCGTGGCCATTGGGATCGCGGTCTTCAGATCCGGATGGGCACGGCGGTAATAGGTCACCGCACTGGTGGTGGTGCCGAAGACGGATCCCAGCTTGTTGGTGGCAAGCGCCTGCACCGGGGAGATCCCCGGGACCAACAGCAGGGCGGGGAGCTGGAGCAGTCCCCCGCCGCCGACCACCGCATCGACCCAGCCCGCGGCGAATCCTGCGAGCACGATCAAGGCGATGGTTCCGGGCTCCATTCCCTGCAGCCCGGAACCATCAAGCAGGGTCGCCGCCTCGATCATCCCTAGCCCTTGGCGAGGGCGATCAGCTGCGCGACAACCTCGTCGACGGAGACGTCGGTGCGTTCCCCGGTGGCGCGGTCCTTGACCTCGACCACTCCGTCGGCCAGGCCGCGGCCGATGACCACGATCGTGGGCACGCCGATGAGCTCCGCGTCGGAGAACTTCACGCCTGCCGAGACCTTGGGACGGTCATCGTAGATGACCTCGACACCGGCTGCGTGCAGCTCGTCGGCGATCTTCTGTGCCGCCTCGAAGAGTTCTGCCTGCTTGCCGGTGACCACCAGGTGCACGTCGGCCGGGGCCACGTTGCGGGGCCAGACCAAGCCGTTCTCATCGTGGTTGGACTCGGCCAGGGCGGCGACGGCACGGGTGACACCCACGCCGTAGGAGCCCATGGTGACGACCTTGAGCTTGCCGTTCTGGTCCAGCACCTTCAGGTCCAGGGCCTCGGCGTACTTGCGGCCGAGCTGGAAGATGTGTCCCATTTCGATGCCGCGGGCGGTTTCCAGCGGGCCGGATCCGTCCGGGGCCGGGTCCCCGGCGAGCACCTCGACGCACTCGATGGTGCCGTCCCAGGTGAAGTCGCGTCCGGCGACCAGGCCGAAGACGTGCTTGCCGGCCTCGTTGGCGCCGGTGACCCAGCTGGTGCCGGCAACCACGCGCGGGTCAACCAGGTACAGGATCTTGGAAGCGCCTTCCAGGCCCAGGACCGCCGCATCAGTGCCCAGCGCCGGGCCGATGTAGCCCTTGATGAGCGTCGGGTGCTTCTTCAGGTCATCCTCGGTCGCGGCCTCGAGGCCGACCTCGCCGCCGGTTTCCAGGTGCGCGGAGATGTTTGCCTCGACGCGCTTAAGGTCCACGTTGCGGTCCCCGGGCAGGCCGATGGCCACCAGTTGGCGTTCGCCGGTGGGCAGCGTGGCGGCCAGCACGACGTTCTTCAGGGTGTCAATGGCGCTCCAGGCGCCGGCGCGCGGGGCGATCTCGTTGGCGCAGGCCACCAGGGTATCGATGGTCGGGGTGTTCGGGGTGTCCAGGACCTCGAAGGCCGGGGCATCGGTGAAGTCGATGTCCTCGGGCACCACGGTGGTCACCGCCTCGACGTTGGCGTAGTAGCCTCCGGGAGAGCGGACGAAGGTGTCCTCGCCGACAGGAGTCGGGTGCAGGAATTCCTCGGACTTCGATCCGCCCATGGCGCCGGCCGTGGCGAAGACCGGAAGGATCTCCAGGCCCAGGCGGCCGAAGATCTTCAGGTACGCGGCGCGGTGGGCCTGGTAGGCCTCTTCCAGGCCCTCGTCGTCGATGTTGAAGGAGTAGGAGTCCTTCATGATGAATTCGCGCCCGCGCAGCAGGCCCGCGCGGGGACGTGCCTCGTCGCGGTACTTGTTCTGGATCTGGTAGAGGTAGGCCGGCAGGTCCTTGTAGGAGTTGTACAGGTCCTTGACCAGGAGGGTGAACATCTCCTCATGGGTGGGGGCCAGCAGGTAGTCGGCGCCCTTGCGGTCCTTGAGGCGGAAGAGTCCGTCGCCGTACTCGGTCCAGCGGCCAGTCGTCTCATAGGGTTCGCGCGGCAGCAGCGCCGGGAAGTGGACTTCCTGGGCGCCAATGGCGTTCATCTCCTCACGGATGATGGCTTCCACCTTGCCCAGGACGCGCAGGCCCAGCGGCAGCCAGGTGTAGATCCCCGGTGCCGCGCGGCGGATGTACCCGGCGCGAACCAGCAGCTTGTGGCTGGCGACCTCGGCATCGACCGGATCTTCGCGCAGCGTGCGCAGGAACAGGGTGGAGAGCTTTAGGACCACGCTAACTTTCCATTTCCGCGGCCATATTCCAGGCCACAACATAGTGGTGGGGTGCAAATCTTTGGTGCCGCGGCTTTCGCCCCGGGCGGGCAACCGCTTCCGTGCACGGGGTTCCGCGTCGGGGCACGGCGCCGCAAGGCACTTGTCCCATCCTACTTTGCCGACCCGGTGCCCCTTGGCATCGAGGGCAACATGGCTGTGGCCGAACGGCAATGACCAAGGCGTGCCCGAGGCCCCTTGCGAACTGATCGTATGACGCGGGATAAATTGCCGCTGTTGGACCCGGCCCGGCGTTTCTGGCCCCACTTCATGAATACTGCCTGCACGGAGCGGTGGCGACACCTCCGTCGGCCAGTTACTTGCAGCGCACTCGGCGCCGGTAGGCCATGGGCAACATGGCCCACCCCTTGAAGTCAGCCGCGGGAGGAAGAATCCGCACGGAATCCGGCGGCCCCGAAACACGGCACGGCCGGGCCGCCCGTGACGGGAGGCCCGGCCGTGCCGGTGGAGCATGCGGGGTGTTACTGCTTGGGCAGCTGCGGGTCCACGCCGTAGTGGTTCGCCAGTTCGGTGATCACCGCGTGGGCGCCCTGGATGCTGACCGAGGCCAGGAAGGTGGAGTCGTCGACCGGAAGCTTGTCGCCCTCGAGGCGGTTCCAGAGCGGGTTGGACTCGTATTCGGCCTTCTGGGCGCGCGAGGCGTCGCCTTCGGCGCCCGGCGGGGTCCAGGCGCTGACCATGATCAGGCGGGCGTCACCCTCCAGGATCTGCTCCGCACCCAGCGGGGCAAAGATCGAGTCCGTGGAGTCAAGTCCGCCTGCGGGGCGCGGGATCGCCATGTCGGCCATGATTTCGCCGATGAACGAGTCGGTCGCGTAGAGCCGGGCGGTGTCGCCGCCGGAGAAGCGGATCAGCGAGTAGGTCAGCTTCGGGTCCTTGGCCAGAATGGACTTGCCGACGGAGGCGGCGCGGTCCTCGTATTCCTTCACCAGGGTCTCGGCCTTGGTCTTCTCCCCCAGGGCCTCGCCGAGGAAGACGACGTTTTCCTTCCAGGTCGGGCCGGTGCTGTCGGAGAAGATGGTCGGCGCGATCTTGGAGAGCTGCGGGTACAGCGCCTCGTGGCGCACCTTGGCCGAGACGATCAGGTCCGGCTGCAGTTCAAGGATCTTCTCGAGGTTCGGCTCGGCGAGCGTGCCCACGTTGACGGACTCGGCGGTCGCCTCCTTCACGTCGCCCAGGTAGGGGGCGAAGGGGTCCTTCGGGTCCTGGCGGTACTGGACATAGCCGACCAGGTCGGCGTCGAGCAGCAGGGCCGCGTCGATGTAGCTCGGGTCCAGGGCGACGACGCGCTTGGGCTGCGTCTCCAGGGTGGTCGACCCCATGATGTGGTCCATGGTCAGGGGGTAGCCGGCGGCGTTGGCGGCCGGGGACGCCGCGGGGGCTTCGGTCGCGGGGGCGGCGCAGGCGGAGGTGGCGAGCAGGGCAATGCCGGCAAGGGCGGCGGCCACGCGGCGAACGGTCGACTTTTTCATGGGCGGGTACTTTCAGCGAGTGGGAAGTTACGCGGCAGCGGCACAAAAAGTTAGGGTTGCCTTGCCAAGGCAGTACACTAGCACAGTGCCGATACATAGGGCACGAAATTGTTTCGTAATCAAAAAGGGAGTCCTCGTGCCCGTCCTCGCCACCGCCGCGCAGGCGCCCGCTGCGGATCCGCGCACCGGCGGCCGTCCCGTCGGGCGGGCCCGCCGCCTGCGCCGCCTGGGGCTGGCCGCGGCGGCGCTGCTGCTGGCTGTGCTCGCCAGCATCTGCATCGGCGGCCAGCCCTCCTCGCTGGCCGAGGCCTGGCACGCCGTGGCCACCCCGTCCGGCACCGTCATGGACGTAACAATTCGCGAACTGCGCTGGCCGCGCACGCTGACCGGGATCGTGGTGGGCGCCTGCCTCGGGCTGGCCGGCACGCTGGTCCAGGGACACACGCGCAACCCGATCGCCGATCCGGGGCTGCTGGGCATCAACCAGGGCGCGGCGCTGGCGATCGTTGCGGCCACCACCTTCTGGGGCCAGCAGACCGCCGGGGTCGAGGCCACTCTCGCCTTCACCGGCGCCCTGGCGGCCAGCATCCTGGTCTTCCTGCTCGGGTCCGCCAGTCGGCACGGGGCCACCCCCATCACCCTGGTGCTGGCCGGGGCGGCGGTGACGGCCCTGTGCCACGGCCTGGTGTCCGGGCTGGTGCTGCTCAACGAGGAGGCGCTGGACACGCTGCGCTTCTGGCAGATCGGCTCGCTGGCCGGGCGGGACGGCGGCCTGGACCTGGTGGCCCCCTTCATCCTCGCCGGCCTGCTGCTGGCGCTGGCAAACCTCGGCGCGCTGAACACCCTGGCCCTGGGCGAGGACACGGCCACCGCGCTGGGCACCGGCGTGTTGCGCTCGCGCATCGTCGGGATTGCCGCGATCGCGCTGCTCTCCGGCTCGGCGGTGACCCTGGCCGGACCGATCGCCTTTGCCGGCCTGGTCATCCCGCACCTGGCGCGCGCCGCCATGGGCGGGGACCACCGCTGGCTGATGCCCTTCTCGCTGCTGGCCGGCGCCACCCTGGTGCTGCTGGCCGACACCGCCGGACGGGTCGTGGCGCGGCCCGGCGAGCTGTCCGTCGGCGTCGTACTGGCCGTGATCGGCGCGCCGCTCTTCGTGCGCCTGGCCCGGCGCAAGAGGCTGGTGGCCCTGTGAGCGCCGGGACGTCGGGGACCGGCACGCGCTTTGCCTCGGTGCGGGCGCTGCGCCTGGGGCCGGTGTCGCTGCGCACCGACCCGCGCACGCTGGCCGTGACGGCGTTGCTGCTGCCGCTGGTGCTGGCCGGCGCGGCCCTGCACATCGCCTTCGGCGGCACCCCGCTGGCCTTCGGCGAGGTGGTGCGCGCCCTGCTGGGCGATGACTCCAATCCCCTGGTGCACCTGGCCGCCACCGAGTTCCGCGCCCCGCGCATGGCAGCGGCCGTGCTGGTGGGCGCCGCCCTGGCCGCGGCCGGGGCGCTGACCCAGACCGTGGCCCGCAACCCGCTGGCCAGCCCCGACGTGCTCGGGGTGACCTCCGGCGCCGCGGTGGGAGCGGTGGGCGTGCTGGTGCTGGCCGGCGGCGGGCATGCCGGGCTCAGCGGCGCCGCAGCGATGCTGGGCATGCCCGCGGCGGCCTTCGCGGCCGGGCTGCTGGCCGGAGGCGCGGTGTACCTGCTGGCCTACCGCCGCGGCATCGACAGCCAGCGCCTCATCCTGGTCGGGCTGGGCGTCTCCGGCCTGGCCGCCAGCCTGACCACCTGGATGCTGACCCTGGGCGATGTCACCAGCGCGGGGCTGGCCCTGACCTGGATGATGGGCTCGCTCAACGGCAAGGAATGGACGCTGGTGGCACCGCTGGCCGTGGCCGCGGCGGTGCTGCTGCTCGCGGCGCTGGGCATGGGCCGCTGGCTGGCCCTGTCCAGCCTGGGCGACGACGTCGCGCTCGCCCTGGGCTCGCGGATCGGGACGGTGCGCACCGTGGCACTGCTGCTGGCGGTGCTGCTGGCCGCGGTCGCCACCGTGGTGGGCGGGCCGATCGCCTTCGTGGCCCTCGCCGCCCCGCAAATCGCGCGGCTGCTCTGCGGCGCGGCGCTGCCCCCGGTGGGCGCCAGCGCCCTGGTCGGGGCGCTCTTCGTGCTGCTCTCCGACGTGGCGGCGGCGAACCTGCTGGCCATCCCGCTGCCGGTGGGCGTGGCCACAGCGGTGCTCGGCGCGCCGTTCCTGATGTACCTGATCCTCAAACACCAACGGAGAACCTCATGATCCCGGCCGCATCCCGCCTCTGCGTGGAAGAGGTCACCCTGGGCTACGACGGGGACGACATCGTGCACCAGCTCAGCCTGGCCGTGCCCGACGGCGCGGTGACCTCGATCATCGGCCCCAACGGCTGCGGCAAGTCCACCCTGTTGCGCGCCATGGCCCGGCTGATGGTGCCGCGCTCCGGGCGCGTGCTGCTGGACGGGGAGCCGCTGCACCGCCAGCCGACCCGCTCGGTGGCCACCCGGCTGGGCATGCTGCCGCAGAACCCCACGGCCCCGGCCGGACTGACCGTGGCGGACCTGGTCTCGCGCGGGCGCAATCCGCGCCAACGCTGGTATCAGCAGTTCTCCGTCGGCGACGAGCGCGTGGTCGCCGAGGCGCTGGAAGCCACCGGCATCGCCGCGCTGGCCGACGTGCCGATGGACGAGCTCTCAGGCGGACAGCGCCAGCGCGCCTGGATCTCGATGGTGCTGGCCCAGGAAACAGACATCGTGCTGCTCGACGAGCCCACCAGCTTCCTGGACCTGGCCCACCAGGTCGAGCTCCTGGAACTGGTGCAGCGGCTGAACGCCGAGCACGGGCGCACGATCGTCATGGTGCTGCACGACATCTCACTGGCCGCCCGCTACTCGGACCACATGGTCGCGATGCGCCAGGGCCGGATCCATTCGGCGGGTTCCCCCTCCGAGGTCGTCACCGAGCGCGGGTTGAGGGAAATCTTCGGGCTGAACGCCCGCGTCGTCACCGACCCGGTCGCCGGACGCCCCCATGTCATCCCGCTGGGCAACGGGCCGCTGCCCGAAGCGCTGGCCTCCTCCACGGAACGGACCGCGGAGGCCGCGGCGAAAGCCTAGCGAAACCCCACGGGCATTTCCGCTGCGGCCCGGGGCTCCGTGCGTGGCTTGGGGCCGCCCGGCCGGGTTACGGGGCGGGAGTCGCCGCGGGCGGTGCCGCGCGCAGGATCGCCAGCAGGCCCTCGGCATCCTTTAGCGCCTGCGCGGTGGCTGCTTCGGGGGTACTCTTCACGGCGCGGGTAGCCGTCAGCATCAGGCTGCCGTCAATGAGTCGGACCGACACCTGTTTGTTCTTCGCATCCCCGTTCACGCTTTCCAACATGGTGGCAGTGGTGAAGGGAGCGGAACTCGTGACCTCAAGCGGGGTCAGCTTGGAGGTGATCGTTTGGCCGCCCGCGGTGACCGCGTAGGTGCTGCAGGACTGGTCCAGGTGCTGCTGCGCCGCCACGTTGGCCACCAGGCCGGCACGGTCGCGGTAGGAGGCAATTGTCAGGTCGCCGCCGGCGTTCTGCGGCAGGACGGCTGCCGCCATGGCCGCCTGGTCCAGCTGGTCGGTCAGGCTGCCCACCCCGTAGAGTCCGCACTCGGCAGGAACCACTGTGACACCCTCAAGCCACTTTTGCGCCTCCGGCAGTTGCTTGCGCAGCGCTTCCTGGTCATTGACGACTGTTCCGGGGGTCGCTGCCGCCCATTGCTGCACAGCGCTTTTCAGTGCAGCGGCATCCAGGTAACCCAGTTCGGCCCTGCCCGACGGACCAGCGGTCGGGCTGGCGGAGCCCGACTCGGTGACGGGCACCTCGACGGCGGTCGGCGATGATGCGCTGGGGCCCGGCACCGGCGCATCGGTGCAACCGGCAAGGGCCAGCAACAGGCCTGCTGCCGCCAGTGCGGTGGAGGTCCTGCGAATGGTTTCGTTGGTCCTTGGCATATGGGACGTCACGTCTAGCTTTCAGGTCGGCGGTCCTCAAGGGGCACGCTATGGCCGTGGTGGATGGTTCCGGCACCCGCCGGAAGGTCAGAAGAGGATGGTGGCGAACTCGCCGACCTCTTCGAAACCGACTTTGCGATAGGTCGCAAGGGCCGGTGCGTTGTAGTCGTTGACATAGAGGCTGGTGGTGGGGGCAAGTCGCAGGGCGTAGTCGGCGACTGCGGCCATGTAGCCGGCAGCCTTCCCGCCGCCGCGGTGCTCGGGGTTCATCCAGACCCCCTGGATCTGTGTGGCCCGGGTGGTGACGGTTCCCAGTTCGGCCTTGAACCGGATCGCGCCTTCAGTGTCCAGGGCGATCAGCGAATGTCCCGAATGGATCAGCGAGCGGACCCTCGAACGGTAGAACGACCCCCCATTGACCAGCGGGGAGTAACCCAGCTCTTCCTCGAACATCAGCGCGCAGGCCGGCAGCACCAGGTCGTACTCCCCCGCGTGGCTGGCCCGCAGGGAGGGCTCCGGCTCGATGGCGGGGGCCTTGGAGAGCGTCATGAAGGGCTGGTTGGGCCGCACGCTGAAGGCCTGCTGCGGACCCTCGGCGAGGACCTTCCACATCCCCATGACGGCATCGGCCGGGCCGAAGCAGGAAGCAAAACTCCGGTTCAGCGATTTCACCACGTGCCCAAATTCCCCGGCGTCCTCGGCGGTGACATTGATCGGCACGATATTTGCACCGATCCAGCAGGCCGAGACCAGCAGCGCCCCGTCGAACCGGCCCACGATGAGCGATCCGCCCAGACCCGGCCTGGCGGATCCGGTGACGGCCAGCTGCGCATCCATGAAGATGTTGGCGACCGGATCGATGGAAACGAGGGCGCGGAGAGCCGCGGTATCGGCGTCATCGAGGACACGGATACTTGCGGAGAGCGACTCTCCGGCGCCCGGGTTGCGTCTAGCTGACGGTAACCACGGGGCCACCTTGGACAGGATTTTCTCCATCCACGTTCCCCATTTCCTCGGCGATGCGCATCGCCTCTTCAATCAGTGTCTCAACAATTTGGTCTTCGGGCACCGTCTTGATGACTTCGCCCTTCACAAAGATCTGCCCCTTGCCGTTGCCCGAGGCAACACCGAGGTCGGCTTCGCGCGCCTCGCCCGGGCCGTTGACGACACAGCCCATGACTGCCACGCGCAGCGGGACCTCAAGTCCCTCCAGCCCGGCGGTGACCTGGTCGGCCAGCGTGTAGACGTCGACCTGGGCGCGTCCACAGGACGGGCAGGAGACGATTTCCAGCTTGCGCGGGCGCAGGTTCAGGGATTGCAGGATCTGCGCTCCAACCTTGACCTCCTCGACCGGCGGGGCCGAGAGCGAGACGCGGATGGTGTCGCCGATGCCCTTGGAGAGCAGCGCGCCGAAGGCGGTGGCTGACTTGATGGTGCCCTGGAAGGCGGGTCCCGCCTCAGTGACGCCCAGGTGCAACGGCCAGTCGCCGCGTTCGGCCAACAGCTCGTAGGCACGGACCATGACGACCGGGTCGTTGTGCTTGACCGAGATCTTGAAGTCGTGGAAGTCGTGTTCCTCGAAGAGCGAGGCTTCCCAGACGGCGGATTCGACCAGCGCCTCGGGGGTCGCCTTGCCGTACTTCTCCATCAGGCGCGGGTCCAGCGAACCGGCGTTGACTCCGATGCGGATGGAGGTGCCGGCGGCCTTGGCGGCCTCGGCAATCTGCTTGACCTGGTCGTCGAACTTGCGGATGTTGCCCGGGTTCACGCGGACGGCGGCGCAGCCGGCGTCGATGGCGGCAAAGACGTACTTCGGCTGGAAGTGGATGTCGGCGATCACGGGGATCTGCGACTTCTTTGCGATGATCGGCAGCGCCAGCGCGTCGTCGGCCGACGGGCACGCAACACGCACGATGTCGCAGCCGGTGGCCGTGAGTTCGGCAATCTGCTGCAGCGTGGCGTTGATGTCGGTGGTCGGCGTCGTCGTCATCGACTGGATGCTGACGGGGCTGTCGGAACCCACACCGACGGAACCGACCTTGATCTGTCGGGTCTTGCGCCGCGGCGTGAGGACCGGGGGTGGCGTCGATGGCATGCCGAGACTGACCGGGATCGAGGTCAAGATTTCCTCCGAGGTGTAGAGAATGGAAGCTTTTTCCATTATCCCCCCGCAACCCGGCCCGCGGGGCCGTAATCTCGCAGGGCGAAGCCGGACGCGCGTCCGCGACATCAAAGTGCCGTGATCACGCGGGTTTGCTACCTAGGCGTGGTGACTGAGCTCACCCGTGACCGGGCTCCATTCGGTGATCCGCAGGGCGGCAATGGAGCCGCTGACCGCGAACGGGTCGTCCTTCAGGGTCTCGGCCAGTGCCGCCTGGCTCGGCGCCGACAACAGCAACAGGGCGCCGGATCCGTCCACGTAGGGGCCGGAGGCGACCAGCGCAATTTCGCCGGCCAATCCGGACAGGAACTCGCGGTGCCCGGGGCGGTGCTCATCACGGATGGCATCGGAACCGGCCGCGTATACATATTCGACTGCAAAAACACTCATGAGCTACAGCCTAATGCTTGCGAAAGCCAAATGGGTTGCGTGGCACAGTCAAGCCGCGCGGAGGGCCCCTGCCATGTCCCGGGAGGGACCTCAGAGGCGCCGTTTAGGGAATCATCCGGTCAGCCAAGGAGCGAGATGTGCGGCCTTGCGGTGACGGCCGTAATGAATGTGATCGATCCCAGGCTCAGGGAAAAGCTTCCAGGGGTCAGAACATCATCAGCATGAATCCCGCCACGGTACACAGGATCCCGGTCCCCGTGAGTATCCAGCCGATGAGCAAGGCGTGGTTGTCACGCGGGGGCGGCCCCAGTCCCCACCGGGCGGGATGGCACTTATCGTAATGGAGTTCGACTTGCGTTCCCACATCCAGGATTTGGACTTCTGCGGGGTCGTGCAGGGCGAGGCGCGGCGTGTTTTCACTATCTGACCAGCGGAAGCCTTGAAATCCACCGGCTTCGAAGACCTCGGCAGTGGTCGTGGTCCACTGGCACCGGCGCCTTGCCACGATCCAGCCCGCGATGAGCAGCGGAATCCCAGGGACAAATCCCACCCACGTCATCATTTCCAACATGGGGCCCAAGGCACCTGCGGGTCCGGTCATGCTCCAATCTTATCCGCTGCCAAGTGCAGTCATCGTTGCCGGCTGCCGCTGCGTTGTAGCACTACGACTGGCTGTGGTGATAAGCGTCGGGGTGCACCGAGTCGGCCTCGTGGGACTTGACGGACAGTGAACACTCGTCTCGGCAATCCTAAGGCGCGGAGCGGGGTACCGGTCACCTGGACTGGACCCAAATCCACGGGAGACGCGGGCACTTCCGTCGAGGGCGACTTTCCGTCATCCTGAAATCGGAACGACACGGAGTCTCGCGAAGGATTCAGGGGTGGTCATGTCACCGAAAGGCGGGGGGACATGGGGCCCCTTGATCGTGGGGGTCATTCCCCGGCAGCACCCCGAGGTCATCTCACACGGGTTGGTGCTTGCCGAGCAGCTTGATCGTGCCATGATCTTCGCTTACGTGGAGACCAACAGTTACCTGACGGAGTGGAACCTCCAGGAAGACATCAGGGATCTTTCGTTGCATCCACGCGACCTCGATGAGGACATGACCGCGGATGCCCTGGAAATCCTTGCCGTTGTTGAAGCGAGGATGGAGGGAAGTTCTACCGTCTGGACCTTGCGTATCCTGGCGGGCGAGATCTGGAAGGCATTGGCGCGCCTGGCCTCGGAAACCGACGCTTCAATGATCATTGTGGGGACCAGGAAGCCCACGTTTGGGGCGCATGTTTCCCAACTGCTCAACGGTGCCACGGCTTCACATCTCGCCGCGCACCAGCACCGGCCGGTTCTGGTGGTGCCAAGCATGGCCAAGCCCAAAGGGCGCCGGGTGTAGTCCGTGTATGTTTGCGCTGTGGGCCCACAAGGGGCCGGCGGATACACGGCGCCGGAGCGCCGTCGGGCACTCCTGCCGTCCTAGAGAAAGGGTGCGCTCCTTCACGAAGCGCACCCTTGTGTACGTAGTTATGAGGGCATGGATGGATTTAGCCGGCTACGACGAGGCGCTGGTACTGTCCTGCACCTCTCCGACCAGTTCCTCGATGATGTCCTCCAGGAACAATACACCGGTGGTGTTCCCCGCCGCATCGAACACGCGAGCTACGTGGGCGCCGGTGCGGCGCATGGCGGCCAGCGCGTCCTCCAGCTCGCCGCCGCAGAAGGTGGAGGCCAGGGAGCGGATCCGCTTGGTCGGAACCGGCTCGTGGAGCTTCTGGGTCGTGGTCAGGTCCATAACGTCCTTCAGGTGCAGGTAGCCAACGAGTTCCCTGTCGTCGTTCACCAGGATGTAGCGGGAATAGCCGTGCTGGGCCACCGCGGCCTGGATGGCGGCCGGGGAGGAACCTTCCGGCAAAAGGACCATCGCATCGAGCGGCACCTCCACGTCGGAGACCTTCTTCGTGGTGAATTCGAACGCCTTGCCCAGGGTGCCGCTGGCATCGGACAGCATTCCGTCGCGGGTGGATTGCTCCACAATGGCCGCCACCTCGTCCAGGGTGTAGGCGCTGGTGGCCCCGTCCTTGGGCTCCACCCGGAAGAGACGCAGGATGGAGTTGGCGATGCCGTTCAGGGTCCAGATCACCGGTTTGACGATGCGGGCCACCATGACCAGCGGCGGCGCCAGGATCAGGGCGGCGCGCGTGGGCACCGAGAAGGAGATGTTCTTCGGAACCATCTCGCCGATCACCACGTGCAGGAACGTGACCAGCAGCAAGGCCGCGACGAAGGCGATGATGCCGATGGCCTCCGCGCTCAGTGAGGTGAAGCCGAGCGGGATTTCGAGCAGGTGGTGGATCGCCGGCTCTGAGACGTTCAGGATCACCAGCGAGCATACGGTGATGCCCAGCTGGCTGGTGGCCAGCATCAGCGTCGCGTGCTCCATGGCCCACAGCGTGGTCTTGGCCGCCTTGGAGCCGGCCTCGGCCTTCGGCTCGATCTGCGAACGCCGGGCGGAGATGACGGCGAATTCGGCGCCGACAAAGAACGCGTTGATGACCAGCAGCACGACGAGCCAGATGATTCCGGGAAGATATTCACTCATGGGTCAGGTCCTGGGTCATGTTCTCGATGATTTGGTCGTGTTCGCTCTGGGAGGGGTCGCCCGGGGTGAATTTCAGGCGTTCGATGTGGGTGCCCAGCACGCGTTCGACGCGCAAGGTGCCCTCGGGGAGGGTCACTTCGTCGCCGAGTTCGGGGATCCGGTCCAGTTGGTCGGTGACGAAGCCTGCGAGGGTGTCATACTCCTCGCCGTCCGGGACGTTGATCCCGGTGCGGTCCAGCAATTCGTCGGGCCGCAATGAGGCATCGAAGGTCACGGATCGTCCGGTTTTCACGACGCCGACACGGACCTTGTCGTGTTCGTCCTCGAGTTCCCCTACGATCTCCTCGACGAGGTCTTCGAGGGTGACGATTCCGGCAGTGCCGCCGTGTTCGTCGGAGACGATGGCAACCTGCAGGCCCTGCTGGCGGAGCAGTCCCAGGAGCGATTCAACGCCCATGGACTCGGGGATGCGCAACGGTGCATGCATCAGGTCGGTGGCGAGCAGTGTCGCGCGTTGCTCCATGGGAAGGGCAAAGGCCTGTTTGACGTGCAGCACGCCCAGGATCTCGTCGCGGTCCCGGCCAATCACCGGGAATCGGGAGAACCCGGTCGCGATGGCCAGGGCGATGATGTCCTCGGCGTGGTGCTCCGCATCCACCGCGACCATGCGCACCCGCGGGGTCATGACATCGGCGGCACTGTGTTCGGAGAAACGCAGCGTGCGGTGCAGCAGCGTGGCGTGGTCCTGGTCAAGGACCCCCTCCAGTGCCGATCGGCGCACCAGCGAACTGAGCTCCTCGGCACTGCGCGCCCCGGAGAGTTCTTCCTTGGGCTCGATGCCGAAGGAGCGGATGATCCCGTTGGCAGTGTTGTTGAACAGCAGGATCACCGGCTTGAAGACGGTGGTGAACAAGGCCTGGAAGGGCACAACGATCTTGGCGGTGGCCAGCGGCAGGGCGAGGGCGAAGTTCTTGGGGACCAGTTCGCCGATGATCATGGAGAAGACGGTGGCGAGGAAGATGCCGATCACCGCTCCGATGCCCGGCACGATCGCTTCAGGAACCCCGGCGCCCAGCAGTGGCCCACGCAGCAGGGAGCTGATAGCCGGTTCGAAGGTGTAACCGGTGAGCAGCGTGGTCAAGGTGATGCCCAGTTGGGCGCTGGAGAGGTGGGTGGAGGTGATCTTCAGGGCCTTGATGGTGGGGCCCAGGCGTTTTTCACCGCGCGCGGCGCGGGCTTCAAGGTCGTTGCGGTCCAGGTTGACCAGCGCGAATTCGGAGGCAACGAACAAGCCGGTGCCCACGGTGAGGACCAGGCCAATGCCGATCATGATCCATTCATACATTGGGGCGCCCCTCTCCGGTGGGTGTCGGAATCAATCCGGCAGACGTGGAGAAGGGCCAGGGCATGTGGGAAGGGGGGTCATCCATAGTGGAACAAACTATATACGAATTAGGTGCGAGGCTTCTGAGCACCCCCGCTCGTCGCGGCAGCAACGAGCTGTCGCCGGCGTCGGCAATCCCAGACGGAATGAATCAACGGACTGGCTGCCTTGAATCCAGCACCACCGGTGAAAGCATAGGCGAGACATTGGTTAGGCGCCTATCCCCGACTGGACGTAGCATCCCGGACCTCACCAACGAGTTCCTCCAAGACATCCTCGAGCGCCACGACACAAATGCCACTGACCGGATTCGAAGTTCCCTCAATGAGTGCCAGATGGGCGTTGAGTTTCTGCATTTCCTGCATCACCGGGCGCAGCTTCGCATCTCGTGGAACCGAAACCAAGGGGCGGATCGAACCCGGGGGAAGCGTTTCGTGGCGATGCTCTGCGGACATGGAGAGGATGTCCTTGACATGTACGTACCCCACCAGCAATCCGTCATCGCCTTGTACCGGAAAGCGCGAGAAGCCGGTTTCCACGCACAGCTTTTCCAGCTCGGTGACGGTGGCGGAACAGGAAACGGTTCGTAGCTGATCCGCGGGAATGGCTACATCGGCCGCGGTCAAGCTCTCGAAATCCAGGGCGCCGGTAAGCAGCGCAATTTCGTCCTCATCCAACAATCCTTCCCTGCCGGATTCGGCGATGAACCCACGGACATCCTCGGAGGTGAACGCAGAGGCTACTTCGTCGCGGGGTTGGGCCTTGAAAGCCCAGCGCACCACCAGGTTGGCGCTGTGGTTCATGGTCCAGATCACCGGACGGAAGACCATAACGAACACCCTCAGCGCCGGGCCAAGGATGAGCGCCGAGGGGACCGGACGGACGATTGCCATGTTTTTGGGCACCATTTCCCCCAGCACCATGTGCAGGAAGGTCACTATCAGCAGGGCCAACAGCAATGCGACCGGGTGTATGAGCTCCACCGGCACACCTACAGAGGTCAGCGGACCTTCGATGGCTGGGGCTATCGCGGGTTCACCGACGGCGCCGATCAACAGGGAACACGCGGTGATGCCCAGTTGGGTGGCGGCCAGCGAGGTGGAGACGTCTTCCATTCCCTTGAGCGCCCAGCGGGCGGTCCAGGCGCCGGTGGCGGCCTTCGGTTCGATCTGGTCGCGGCGGGCCGAGACCATGGCGAACTCGGCACCCACGAAGAAGGCATTGCCAGCCAGCAGCAGGGCCAGGAGCAAGAACGCGGTTCCCTCGATCACCGGCGCTCACCTTTGTCCCCGTGCCCGCCAACACCATCAGGGGTGCGGCCCGGGGATCGGCGGGCAATGATCCGGTCCACCCGGTGCCCGTCCATCTTCAGCACCACCAGGGAAACCTCGATGGGTGTGGGCAGGCCGTTTTCGTCAAGGTTCACCCGGTCGACCGCGTGGAGGGTGACCTTGTCTCTTGTGCCGGGCAGGTGGTCGAGCTCTTCGGCCATGAGCCCGCCGAGGGTGTCGGATTCCTCGCCCTCGGGTATTTCCAGGGCCATGATGTCACCGAGTTCGTCCGGACGCAGCAATCCGGAGATCCCGAGGGCACCGTCTCGGTAGCGGCGGTAGCGTTGGACCTTGGCGTCCTGCTCGTCATCGATTTCCCCGACGATTTCCTCGATCAGGTCCTCAAGGGTCACGATGCCTGCGGTCCCGCCATATTCGTCGATGACCACCGCCATCTGGAGCCCCGGCTGGCGCAGCTCGCGCAGCAACGGGTCGAGGGTCATGGATTCGGAGACCACCGGTATCGGGACGGTGATCTCCCGGACCAGGCGGGTTGCGCGCTGCTGGAAAGGGACGGCCAGGGCGTGTTTGAAATGGACCGCCCCAAGGATCTCGTCCACGGTGTCGCCGTGGACAGGGAAGCGCGAGTATCCGCTGGAGGCCGAGAGGTCGATGAGTTCCTGCACGTTGTGCCGACTCAGGAACATCACCTGTGGGCGAGGGCGCATGACATCCGAGGCGGTGCGATCACCGAATTCGATGGAACGGGCCACCAGTTCGGCCGTGCCCGGATCCAGGGTACCTTGCTGCCCGGAACGAGAGACCACTGCGGCAAGTTCCTGGGGGGTGCGGGCGCTGGCAAGTTCTTCCGCGGGGGTGAATCCCAGGAGCCGCAGGATCCCGTTCGCCGAGGAGTTCAGGATCTTCACCAACCAACCGAACAGGAACATGAAGATCCTCTGCGGGTGCACCACTAGTTCGGCCACTCGCATCGGTTCGGCTATGGCCCAGTTCTTGGGCACGAGTTCACCGAACACCATTTGCGTGAACGTGGCGATGATGAAGGCCGCGGTGAGTGCCGTGCCCGTCGCGGTGGCCCGTGGGATGTGGGCCAGGGCAAACGCCTCGGTGAGCAGGACGCCGAGGGACGGTGCCATGAGGAACCCGGCAACCAAGCTGGTGAGGGTAATGCCCAACTGCGCACCGGAGAGATTGGTGGAAGTCTTCTTGAGGGACCGTTCCAGCACAAGGGCGCGTCTGTTACCGGATTCCCCGGCCGCACGCACGGTGTTTCGGTTGACGGTGAGAAAAGCGAACTCGACGGCCACAAACAACGCATTGGTCAGAATGAGAAGAACAAAAACCCCCAGTAGTATCCAAGCGCTCACCAGGTTCTCCCACCCCTGGACACCGTGCAGCGAAGGCTACTCGGAAGCTCACTGTTCAATCTGCAGGAGGGGAGGCAACGCCACGGTAAGCGCCGGCAGTCGGCACCGGCCATCTGTCCTCGAGGTTGCTCTGTCCGGGGGACGAAGGACCCGCCTTCGAGGACATCACAACCCAGGCGGTCTTGAGCAGCGGAACTCCTCTGGGTGGCCGGGGTCATGTTGCGAACTATTCAGGGGCTCTGTTGGGCACCACGAGCATTGGCAAAGAAATATGCTGCAACAACGCTTGACTGACCGACCCGTGCATCCACCCGGACAGGCCGCCGAAACCCCGGGTCCCGACAACGAGGAGGACCGCGTCCCCGGCGGCGTGAGCGATCTCGGGGACCGGCTTGCCTGCCACGTAGTGGACGCTGATTTCCAGCCCGATAAACCGCTCCTTGGTGTGGGTCAGAAGCTCGGTCAGGGAAGAACCATAGGTTTCCTCATGTTTGGTGGCAGCAACGGTCACCACGCTCAGGGAAAGACCATCGCGCTGCGCAAAACCCGCTGCGGTGTGGAGCAGGCTCATCGCCCCGGGCCCGGGTTCGACCGCAACGACGACGCGTCCCACGGATAGAGCATGCCCGTTCTCCGTACCTTGGCTGGACGGGCGGGACTCCCAGCCATGGGGAATGACGGCCGTGGGACTATGCGCGTGTGCGGCCAGTGCAGAGGAGACACTGCCCAGCCGGGCGCCGATTGCCGAGTGGTGTCTTCGTCCAACCACAGTTAGGCCCGCGTCGTTCGAAAGCTTCACCAAGACTTCGTTGGCGCGTCCCGGGAGCGCGATGCCCTGCGACGAGACGCCTAGGCGGCGGGCCTCGGTTTCCAAGCCTTGAAAGAGTCGTTCCGCATCACGATGGGCGGTTTGCAAGTACGCTGAGTCAATCGACGGATCTGCAATCGTGGGACTCGGAAAGACGTTGGCGAACCATACGGGCCATTGTCGGAACCCCGCCTCACGCACGGCCCAAAGGGCTGCGCCTCGGCTTTCCGGCGAACCATCTACACCAGCGAGAACAACGTTCTCCATGGCTTCATCCTAGTGGAAAACCGCTCAGCATCGTATGCCCCGGACCATCATTCATGTCATGTGGACTACTCAGGCCTTGATGTGAGCGGGAACCGCTCGGTAGGTCCGCGTAAGATCGGGGAAATCACTGCGGCCATCCAACGGCCCGTGCCCCTAGACCAGGTCGTCCATCAGCCGGGCGAGGATGTCGTTCATGGCGAGCAGACCGACCAGCTGGCTGCCTTCAACCACGATGAGCCGGCTGAGTTGGTAACGGCTCATCAGGGCCGCCGCCTGACGCACGGAGAGGTCCTCGTTCACGGCGATGGCCGGTATCGTGGCGGTGTCATAAACGTTGAGAAGATCCACGTCCCCTTCTTCGGCGACGACGGTCTGTAGGAGTTCCCGGTAGCTGAGCATCCCATAAGCGTCATGGGCATGCTGCCGCTCCACCACCAAGCTCTTCACCTGGCGATCCTTCATCATTGACAGTGCTTCCCGCAGCGTGTTGTACGGGGAAATCGTGACGACATTGGGGACCATGACGTCCTTGACGGTGAGCATGTTCTTCCTCCTCGTTTGTCGGGCCCGGATGGGCACGGCGTCAGTCTTCTCCGCGGCGCAGATGTTCTTCAAAACTTTGCACCTGGTGCGGGTCGATCCCCGTCAGGTGCTCGATGGGCACAGCGAAGGCCAGACCACGGGAGTCGGTCCCCCGCACCAATATGCCGTGCAGTTCTTTCAGGATGGGTGCTGTCAGGTGTTTTCCCACAACCATCAGCAACACCGACTGTGTACCTTCAAAGGTCAACCCGAAGAAGGTTTTTCTGGATTCGCCCCCGATGCCTTTGCCCGACAGGATCGTCACGCCCGTGGCCCCGACTTGCTGGGCATGCCTGATGACCTTGTCTTCCAGTTCCTCCGGGGCGATGACGATGATGGCGGTGAATTTCATGTCGGTTCCTTCCTCAGCCGGGGAAATCTCTCCATCACCATGGCATACACCATGACGGCAATGACAGGGAAGATCGAGGCAAATGCGATCAATCCGAACCCGTCAATGAGTACGTCGCGTCCTTCGACAGCCGCGGCAAGGCCGATGCCCAGAGCGGTGACCAGCGGCACCGTGACTTCCGAGGTCGTCACTCCTCCCAGGTCAAATGCCAAGCCGATGATATGTCTCGGGGCGAAAAAGACCAGAACAACCGCGACCGCGTAGGCGGCCATGATGAAGTAGTGGAAGGGTCCCCCGGTCAAGATGCGGTATACGCCGAAGCCGATCCCCAGCCCTACCCCGACGGCGACAATAACCCGCAAGGTGACCGCGCCGACTTTCCCTGGGGATGCGGCCTGTGCCTGCTCGCCGATCGCCACCAGCGCGGGCTCGGCCATGGTGGTGGCAAAACCAATCAGGAGCGCAAAGAGCAGGATCATGGCCGGCACCCCCTGGGCGATGAGTTGCTCCGCCATGAGCGTCCCCAGGGGAAAGAGCCCGATCCGCAGCCCCACGACGAAGGCGTACAGACCCACCAAGACCATGGCGAAGCCGGTGACGACCCGTAACGGGTGGGCCAGTCTGCGACGAAGCGCAACCCACTGGAAAAATAGGACCACGGCCACGATGGGCAGCACCTCCCGGATCATGGAGGCCAGCCCAAGGATCATGCCCACTACCCAGCCCGTCGGATTCGCCGCGGGCTCCGCGACCGGCCCCGCCCCGATATCGCCGAAGCGGAAGACCCAGATCCCGTACAGCTGCACGCCGATCATGGGCACCATCACGCTCAGCGCCACCAGGCCGAACCCGTCCGACAGCAGGCTGCGCCCCCTGATCGAGTTGGCCAGTCCCAGTCCGATGGCAGCGATCAGCGGGACGCTCACAATGTTGGTGGTCACCCCGCCGGAATCGTACGCCAAGCCGATGATCTCCGCCGGGGCCACATAGGTCAGCGACAGCACCACGGCGTATCCGGCGATCAGCAGCCAATGCACCGTCCAGCCGCGCAGCACGCGCAGGATCCCCACCACCAGGACCAGTCCCACCGAGCCGGCAATGACAAAGCGCAGGGCCAACCCGTTGATCCGCCCGTCGCTGACCAGCTGCGCCTGCTCGGCGATGGCGATGACGGCAGGCTCCGCGACGGAGGCTGCGAATCCGATGGCAAATCCGAAGGGCAGCAACAGTCCCAGTGCCCCGCGCCGGACGAACTGGTTGGCCAGGTTCTTCCCGACCGGGAAGATGCTGAGGTCAAGGCCAAACAGGAACAAGGCAATGCCCACCGCCACGATCAACAATCCCGCCAGCAGGGTCAGGGGGTCATCGGGCATGGAGCGGAACACCAGCCACTGGAACAAGACCACGACGGCCACGATGGGCAGCAGGTTCCGCAGCGCCTTCAGGAATTCGCGGGCGAATCGGCCGAGGTGCTCCATCGGGTCCTCTCCCGAGATCGTTCCTGCACATATCTTGACCTTCAGTCTGCAGGTCTCACCGGGCAGTGTCCACCACCCGGAAACCGCGGAAGCGCCCGCATTTCACTCCGGACGCCACCTTCTGCCGGGTGCCATTAACCTCGGCCCCGGGGCGGGCCATGGTGGCCTGGATGCGGGCGGAAAACGGTAAGTTGACCGTAGACGGGTCGAGGGCACTGGTCCCGGTGGGCCGGGGCGACGGCGCGCCGGATCACCAGGACGTTGAAGCGCTCTGGCCGGGCTGGCAGTGCAGCCTGCCCAGTTCCAGGACATCGAAGGATTCGCCGACGTCGGAAGGCTGCTTTGCACCGGGGTCAGGCCTTCCTGACAAGGTCAGCCGAAGATCGACACCGGCTTGACGATGTCTGCGTAAATCAGCACCGCGCCCATCACCAGCATGCCCACCGCAACGACGTAGGTCAGCGGAAGCATCTTGGCGATGTCCACCGGCCCCGGATCGGGTCGCCTAAAGACCTTGGAGAAGAACCGGCGCACCGATTCGAAGAGTGCGCCAAGGATGTGCCCGCCATCCAGCGGCAGCAGCGGGATCAGGTTGAAGACGAACAGGGCGATGTTCAGCCCGCCGATCAGCGAGATCAGGCTGGCTGCCTTGTCGGCCACCCCGATCTGCTCCATGGCGCTGATTTCGCCGGCGATCCGGCCCACGCCCACCACGGAGATCGGTCCATTGGGATCGCGCGGGGTGTCGGAGAACGCCGCCTTGCCCACCGCGGCAACGCGGGCGGGCAGGTCGAGCACCACCGCCGCGACACCCGACACCTGCTGTCCCACCGCAGGGAGGACGGCCGAGACCGGCTGCTGGATGTTTCGCACGTCCGAGCCCATGCCAATGAACCCGACCTCGACGGTCTGTGGGTTCCCCGCGGCGTCGGTGACGAGCTGCCCCTGGTCGTTGATCACCGGACGTTCGGTCTTGTAGGGGGTGATGGTGGTGGAGTGTTCCACGCCCTCGCGCTCGTAGGTCAGCGGGACGGACTCGCCGGCGTGGCCGCGGATGGCCTGGGTCAGCTCCACCCAGTCGGTGGTGCCCACCGGCGCGCCGTCAAAGGAGGTGATGGTGTCCCCGGGACGCAGGCCCGCCGCATAGGCAGGGCCCGGGGCGTCGGAGGGCAGGCAGCCGTTGTTGACCGAGGAGTCGCGGGAGGATTCCTCGCCCAGGGGCACTACGCACTGGTAGACCTCCTCGACGGTGCTGGTCTGGGAGGGCATGCCGAACCCGACGGTGACGATGCCGATCATGACCACGCCGATGAGCAGGTTCATCACCGGGCCGCCGAGCATGATGATGATGCGCTTGTAAACCGGCAACTTGTAGAACAGCCGGTTCTCGTCCCCCGGCTGCAGCTGCTCGGCGGCGGCGTGCCTGGCCTCGTCGGCCATCTGCTGGAACATGCCGGTGGAGGACTTGCGCAGGATCGGAGCGTCGGTGGCGCCCACGACCCCCTTGTTCTTGGCCGGCGGGTACATCCCGATCATGGCGATGTAGCCACCCAGCGGGATGGCCTTGAATCCGTATTCGGTCTCACCGCGCTTGAAGGACCACAGTGTCTTGCCGAAGCCGATCATGTACTGGGGCACGCGCACGCCAAAGCGCTTGGCCGGGACCAAGTGCCCGACCTCGTGCAGGCCGATGGAGAAGGCGATGGCGACGACCATGACCAGGACGCCGAGGATGAAAAGGAGGGTGCTCACAATGATTCCAAACGCTTGGCGGCTTCTGATCGTGCCCAGGACTCTGCGGCCAGCACGGAATCCAGGTCCAGGGTGCCGGGCTCGGGGTCGTAGCCCTGCAGGATGGCGTCGACCGTTTCGACGATGTCGGTGAAGCGGATGGCCCCGGCGTGGAATGCCTCGACGGCTTCTTCGTTCACGGCGTTGTACACGGCCATGTGCGTGGGCGAGGCGGCCGCGGCGGCCTTGGCCAGCTCGATGGCCGGGAAGGCAGCGGCATCCAGCGGCTCGAAGGTCCAGGAGGAGGCCGTGGACCAGTCGCACGGGGCGGTGGCCCCCGGCACCCGCGCCGGCCAGCCGATCCCCAGGGCGATGGGCAGGGCCATGTCAGGCGGGGAGGCCTGGGCGATGGTGGAGCCGTCGATGAATTCGACCATGGAGTGCACGATGGATTGGGGGTGCACCACCGCCTCAATGCGGTCCAGCGGCACGTCGAAGAGCAGGTGCGCTTCGATGACCTCCAGGGCCTTGTTGACCATGGTGGCCGAGTTGGTGGTCACCACCTTGCCCATGTCCCAGGTCGGGTGGGCCAAGGCCTGTTCCGGGGTGACCTCGCGCAGCTGCCCGCGGTCCCAGCCCCGGAAGGGTCCGCCGGAAGCTGTGACGATGAGCTTGTGCACTTCATCCGGGGTGCCGGCGCGCAGCGCCTGGGCCAGGGCGGAATGCTCGGAGTCCACCGGAACCAGCTGTCCGGGTGCGGCGGCGTCCTTGACCAGCGCGCCTCCGACGATCAGCGATTCCTTGTTGGCCAGGGCCAGCAGGTGGCCCGCATTCAGCGCAGCGAGCGTGGGGGCCAGGCCGATGGAGCCGGTGATGCCGTTGAGCACCACGTCCGCGTCAGGGAAGGAGGCGATTTGCGTTGCCGCGTCGGGCCCGGCGAAGAGCTGCGGGTCGTAGCCCTGGAGCCCGGCGGCGTCCTTGGCCGCGGCGATCGCGGCGGAGAGCGCGTCGATATCCGGGTGGGCGCAACCCACCGCGGCGGCCCGCGTGGCCACGGCCTGGGCTGCCAGCAGGGGCAGGTTGCTGCCGCCCGAAAGGGCTGCGACGGCAAATCTGTCGGGCGCCGCGGCGATGACCTCCAGGCCCTGGGTGCCGATGGATCCGGTGGAGCCGATCAGTGTGATGCGGCGGATCGTGCCGGGAAGCGGAGGCGTGAAAGCCGTGGCCGGGCGGGGGGCGGAAAACTGCGCAATGTTCACCTGACCCATTATGTCCGCTCTTCCTGTGCCTACCCAATGGGCGGCGGGCGCAACGTCGCGGTACGCGCTGCCGCCCTTAACCGGGAATGGCCCCCGTTTCCCTCCGTGAAGGGGGAATCGGGGGCCACTTCCGGATGGCACGTGCCGCGACTAGCGGCGCGTCTTGCCGCTGTGGCGCGGACCGTGGATGTCCATGACCTGAACGTCGGCGGGCTCTTCGTTCTCGCCGTTGGCGGTCCCGGCCTCGGGTACCACCTCCACCGGCTCCACCAGTTCCCCGACCTCGGCCGCGGCCTTCGGGAACAGGCGGCGCAGCGCCTTGGCCAGCAGCGGCCAGAGCAGCACCAGGGCGATGATTACGTAGACGACCACGGCGATCGGCTCGCTGAACAGGCCGGCCGGGTCCCCGCCGCTGAGCTGCAGGGACTTGCGCAGTTCCTCCTCGGCCCGGGGGCCAAGGATCACGCCGATGATCAGCGGCAGCACCGGGATGCCGAAGCGGCGCATCGCGAAGCCCAGCGTGCCCAGCACCAGCAGGATGACCAGGTCAAAGGCCTGCAGGTTCACCGCGTACGCGCCCAGCGTGGCGAAGAACAGGATGCCGGCGTAGAGGTACTGGCGCGGCAGCTGCAGCAGCTTGGCCCACAATGGCGCCATGGGCAGGTTGACCAGCAGCAGCAACGCGTTGCCGATGAACAGGCTGGCGATCAACGCCCACACCAGCTTCGGTTCCTCCTCGAAGAGCAGCGGGCCGGGCTGGACCCCCAGCTGCATGAGCGCCAGGAGCATGACCGCGGCGGTCGCGTTGGTCGGCAGGCCCAGGGCCAGCATCGGGGTCAGCGTTCCGGCGGCCGAGGCGTTGTTGGCCGCCTCGGGACCCGCGACGCCTTCGATGGCGCCGTGGCCGAATTCCTCCGGGTGCTTCGAGAGCTTCTTCTCGGTGATGTAGGACAGGAACGTCGGGATCTCCGCGCCGCCGGCGGGCAGGGCGCCGAAGGGGAAGCCGTACGCGGTGCCGCGCAGCCAGGGCTTCCAGGAGCGCTTCCAGTCGGACTTGCCCATCCAGGGGCGTCCCACGGGAATCGTCTGGCTCCGGGTCTTGCGCAGGTGCGCGGCGATCCACAGTGCCTCGCCGATGGCGAAGATCGCCACGGCCACCACTACGATGTCCAGCCCGTCGGCGAGCAGCGGCTGGCCGAAGACCAGCCGGCCCTGTCCGCTGACCGGGTCCAGGCCGACCAGGCCGATGGCCAGGCCCAGCCCCAGGGCGGCAAAACCGCGCAGCTTGGAGGTACCCAGCACGGCGGTTACGGCGATGAGCGCCAGCAGCATGATGGCCAGGTAGCTCGGGTTGCCCAAAGACACGGCGAACTTCACCACCCAGGGGGCGATGGTGGCCAGCAGCGCGGTGCCGATGGTGCCGGCGACGAACGAGCCGATGGCCGCGGTGGCCAGTGCCTGGGCGGCGCGCCCCGCCTTGGCCATCTTGTGGCCCTCAATGGCGGTGATGACCGTGGCGGACTCGCCGGGGGTGTTCAGCAGGATGGAGGTGGTCGAGCCGCCGAACATGCCGCCGTAGTAGATGCCGGCGAACATGATCATGGCGCTGGTGGGTTCCAGCCCGTAGGTCACCGGCAGCAGCAGCGCGATCGCCATGGCCGGGCCGATGCCCGGCAGCACGCCGATGGCGGTGCCCAGCAGCACGCCGATCACGGCGAAGAGCAGGTTGACGGGGGTCACTGCGGTGGCGAACCCCTGCATCAGCAGGTTGAATGTATCCACTTAGAGCACTCCCTCGAGCAGGCCGGCCGGCAGGTGGATGCCCAGCCCCAGATAGAAGCCGTAGAAGGTGCCCACGGCCAGGGCCACGGAAATCAGTCCATCACGGATGTAGTTGCGCCCGCCCAGGGCCAGGACGCTGCCCCAAAAGAGGATGGTTCCGGAGATGGGCCAGCCCACCAGGTCGATGAAGACGATATTGAGGATAAAGACCAGCATCAGGGGAACGACGACCTTCCAGTCGATGGGCGTTCCGAGCTCGATGTCCTCGCCGTCCTCAGGCTCCGCCGCTCCCCCGCGCAGGATGTTCACGGCGAGCAGGATGGCGCAGCCCAAAAGCAGGGTCCCCACGATGTAGGGAACGGTCTTGGGACCCAGCCCGTCGGACTGCTGGAATGGCACATTCAAGCCAATGGCATCGATCACCACCATGGCCCCGACCGCCCCGAGCAGGGCCGCAAAGCCCAGCTCGGGGCGGTCCTTGAGCCAAACGGCTACTGGTTTCATGCCAATCCCAGGGCGGCCAGCACGTCGGAAACCCGCTTGTCCTGATCCGTGAGGAAGGTGGAGAACTCATCGCCGGTGATGAAGGCGTCGGTCCAGCCGTTGGTCTTCAGTGCCGCCTTCCATTCCTCGGAGGCGTGCATCTTCTCCATCGTGGCGATCCAGCGGGCCTTGGCCTCGTCGCTGATGCCCGGAGGGGCCACCAGGCCGCGCCAGTTGCTGAACTCCAGGTCGATGTCCGATTCCTTCAGGGTCGGGGCGTCGACGCCCTCGAGGCGCTCGGCGCCGGAGGTTGCCAGCACGCGGACGTCGCCGGACTGGATCTGCTTGAGGAATTCCCCTGCACCGGAGGCCGCGAAGCCCAGCTTGTTGCCCAGGATCGCCGGCAGCAGGTCTCCGCCGCCGTCGTAGGAGACGTAGTTGACCTTTTTGGCGTCGATCCCCACGGCCTGGGCCAGCTGCATCGGCAGCAGGTGGTCGGGGCCGCCCGGCGAGGAGCCGCCGCCCACGGCCAGCTTGGACGGGTCCTTCTTCCAGGCCGCGACGAGGTCCTCGATGGTCTTGTACGGGGAGTCCTTCGAGACCATGATGGCCCCCGGCTCCTGGATCAGCCGGGCGATCGGGGTGGTGTCGGTCAGCCGGGCGTCGGTGTCGTTGGTGTAGCTCGCGCCCACCACGCCCAGGCCCATGAGCATGCCGAGGTCGTTGTTGCCCTTTTCGTTGACGATGCGCGAAAGGCCCACGGTGCCGCCGGCGCCGGCGAGGTTGAAGACCTCCACCGACTTGGCAATCTCAGCTTCCTCCATGACCTTGGCACCGACGCGGGCCGTGGTGTCGTAGCCGCCGCCGGGGCTGTTGGGGACCATGATCCGCAGGCCCGTCACCGGGCCGGATTCGGCCGCGCTGCCGGAGGCGCCGGCGTCATTGCCGGTGACCCCGCAGCCGGTGGCGGCGAGCATGATACCGGCGGCAACCGCTGCCAGCTTCAGGATATTGGTTCGTCCCATGGTGATTCCCATCTCAGATGCGAGTGAATGATGTGCACCACACTAGGCCGCCGCCAAGGCCGGGCAATTCTTGTGGTCGCAAAGAAAGTTGTGTACATAGTGTTCACGGTCACATTCGGTGCGGGTGCGCGATGTCGGTAGAGTTCACGCCGAAGGCGCATGCCGGACCGGGCGATTGGCGCCGGGTGCGTCATGGCACGGAAAGGACCGCCGGTGTCCGGCCACTCCCCCGCCCCGCGTTGGGGCCGCACCGCCCGACTGAGCCTCGCGGGCCAGTTCCTGGGACTGCAATTGCTGATCCTGCTCGCCGTCATGGCCGGGGTCCTGGCCATGTCCCTGGCCCAGGCCACCCAGACCTTTGAACGCGTCGAGTCCCGGCGCTCGCTGGCCGCTGCCGAAAACCTCGCCGCGACCCCGCTGGTGCGCGCCCTGCTGCCCGAGGCCAGGCCCCGCTTCGGCTCGGCCCTGCCCTCGATCACCGAGTCGGTGCGCTCGGTCTCCGGCAGCAGCGAGGCGGTGCTGGTCAACGCCGAGGGGACCGTGGTGACAGCCTCGAATCCCGCCCTGCTCGGTGAGAAGTTCCCGCTGGGCGAATCCGAGGTCATGGAGGGCCGCGCGTGGACCGGGTCCACGCAGCGCGGCGGCATCAAGATGCTCGAGGCACACGTCCCGGTGCTCGACGACGGCGGACGGCTCGTGGGATTCGCCGCCATGGGGCGCAGCTATCCCTCGCTGCTGGAGCGCCTGCTGGAGGCCACCCCCAACCTGCTGGTCTACCTGGGGGTCTCGGTGGCGCTGGGCACCCTCGGATCGCTCCTGCTCTCCCGCCGCGTCAAGCGCCAGACCCTGGGCCTGGAGCCGGCGGAAATCACCGGGCTGGTCGAACACCGCGAGGCCATCCTGCACGGGGTCAAGGAGGGCGTGGTGGCCATCGACCTGCGCGAGCGCATCACCCTGGCCAATGACGCGGCACGCCGGCTGCTGGGCTGGCCCGATGACTGCGAGGGCCGGACCCTGGCGGACCTTTCCATCGACGCGGCCCTGCGCGAGGTGCTGACCATGAAACAGGCCGAGGCCGACCGGCTGGTGCTGGTCGGCGAGCGCATGGTGGTGTTCAACCGCCGCCCCATGGAGGCCCGCGGCCGGCTGGTCGGCTCGGTGACCACGCTGCGCGACCGCACCGAACTGACGACCCTTGAAAAGGAACTGGGGGCCACGCGCATGACCACCGAGACGCTACGCGCGCAGACCCACGAGTTCGCCAACCAGCTGCACACCATCTCCGGGCTGATCCAGCTGGAGGAATACGACGAGGTGCTCTCCTACGTCAACGGGGTGAGCTTCAGCCGCACCCGGCTGCTGGACGACGTCACCCACCGCGTGGCAGACCCCACGGTGGCCGCGCTGCTCATTGCCAAGTCCGCGCTGGCCTCGGAACGGGGCGTGGGCATAGACCTGGATCCGGGCTCGCAGCTGGGGCGGGTGGACGAGGCGCTGTCGCGGGACCTGACCACGGTGGTCGGCAACCTGGTGGACAACGCCATCGACGCGGTGGCGGGGCGCCCCGACGCGCAGGTCAAGGTCCGGCTGGCCGAGGAAGACGGGACGGTGGTGGTCACGGTGCAGGACTCGGGCGAGGGGGTCGACGAGTCGAACGTTGCTAAGATCTTCGTGCAGGGCTACAGCACCAAGGCCTCCGCCTCCGAGGCGGGGCGCGGCTTCGGCCTGGCGCTGACCCGCCTGGTGTGCCTGCGCCGCGGCGGCGACGTCACGGTCGCCAACGACGAGGGGGCGGTCTTCACCGCCCGCCTGGGAAAAAGGGTTCAGCCATGATCAAGGTGCTCATCGTCGACGACGATTTCATGGTCGCGCGAATCCATTCGGGGTTCGTGGCGCAGATGCCCGGCTTCGAGGTTGCAGGGGTCGCCCGCACCGGGGCCCAGGCCCTGGCCGAGGCCCGCCGCCTGCGGCCCGATTTGGTGCTGCTGGACATCCACCTGCCCGACATTTACGGGCTGGAGCTGCTGGGCCAGTTGCGCGCGGAGGTCCCGGAGCTTGACGTGCTGGTGATCAGCGCCGCCCGCGAGGCCGAGACGGTGCGCCGGGCGCTGCGCGGGGGCATCGTGCACTATCTGATGAAGCCGTTCACCCAGGAGGACCTGCACCAGCGCCTGGAGCACTACCGGCGCACCTATCGTTCGCTGGGTTCGGCAGCCACCGCCGAGCAGTCCGACGTCGATGCTGTCTTCGGCATGGCCGGGACCGACAAGCCGCTGCCCAAGGGCTGCGCGGCGGAGACCATGGAACGGGTGCAGGGCATCCTGCGCGATGCGGAGGCGGATCTCTCCGCGCTGGAGGTCGGCGAGATGCTGGGCCTGTCCCGGGTCAGCGCGCGGCGCTACCTGGAGTACCTCAACGAGGTCGGCCAGGCGCAGGTGCACCTGCGCTACGGCGGCGGGCGTCCCGAGCGCAGGTACAGCCGGCGCGGGGCCTGAGCCGCGGCCCCGCTACAGCCAGTCGTCCTCGCCGAAGGACCCGTTCTGCAGCTTCTGGTGCGCCTCGCGCGTGAACATCAGGCACACGCGCGTGGCCTCGGCCACCGTGATTCCGTCCTGGTTCTTGCCCACGTGGGAGAAGGTTGCCACCCCGAGCCCCGGCCGGGAGTTGGAGGGACGCAGGTCAACGATGTGCGTCTGGGTGTAGAGCGTGTCCCCCGGGAAGAGCGGGTGCGGGAACCGCACGTCTGTCAGTCCCAGCTGGCCCATCAGCGTCCCCTGGGTCAGCTGCGACACCGACTGGCCGACCATGGTGGCCAGGGTGAACATCGAATTCATGACCCGCCGCCCGAAGGGCTGGGTCGCGGCGAAGGCGGCATCCAGGTGCAGCGCCTGGGTGTTCATGCTCAAGGTGGTGAACAGGACGTTGTCCGCCTCCGTCATGGTGCGTCCGGGCGAGTGCACGTAGACGGCCCCGGCATCCAGTTCCTCGAAGTAGAGGCCCCGCTCATGGATTTCGCGCACTTCGTCCTGCTCCGACATGTACCTCACGCACCCCTCGTGCTTGTGTGCGGTTGACCGGCCCCGCGGGTGCCGGTCAATCCCCTTGTCTTGCCATCCTACAAACTTCCCGGCCCTCCGGCCGCGATCCCTACAATCCCAGCGAGCGGGCGATGAGCAGCAACTGGACCTCGGTGGTTCCCTCGCCGATTTCCAGGATCTTCGAATCCCGGTAGTGCCTGGCCACCAGGGACTCGTTCATGAACCCGTAGCCGCCGAAGATCTGCGTGGCATCGCGCGCGTTGTCCATGGCGGCCTCCCCGGCAACCAGCTTGGCTATCGCCGCATCGGTCTTGAAATCCTGGCCCGCCAGCATCTTGGCCGCCGCCGCATAATAGGCCAGGCGCGAGGTGTGCACCCGGGCGGCCATCCGCGCGATCTTGAAGGAGATCCCCTGGTTGGAACCGATGGAGCGCCCGAAGGTCGTCCTGGTCTTGGCGTAGGCGGTGGCCTCGTCCAGGCAGCCCTGGGCCGCCCCGGTGCCCAGCGCCGCGATGGCGATGCGTCCCTCGTCGAGGATGGACAGGAAGTTTGCGTAGCCGCGCCCGCGCTCCCCCAGCAGGTTTTCCTCGGGCACCGTGGCGTTCTCAAACCTCAGCGGGTGGGTGTCGGAGGCGCGCCACCCGACCTTGTCATAGGCGGGGTCCACGGTGTACCCCGCGGTGTCGCGCGGCACCAGGATCGTGGAGATCTCCTTGGCGATGGAGCCGTCGGCTTTTTTCATGGTGCCGGTGACGGCGGTGACCGTCACCAGGGTGGAGATGTCGGTGCCGGAGTTGGTGATGAATTCCTTGGATCCGTTGATGACCCATGACCCGTCCGCCAGGGCGGCGGTGGTGGCCGTGCCCCCTGCATCGGAGCCCGCACCGGCTTCGGTCAGCCCGAACCCGGCCAGTTCCTGGCCCGAGCACAGCGCCGGAAGCCAGCGTTCCTTCTGCTCCTGGGTGCCGAAGCGGTGGATGGGCATGGCGCCCAGGCTGACTCCCGCCTCTAGGGTGATGGCGACCGACTGGTCGACCCGCGCCAGTTCCTCGATGGCCAGCGAGAGCGCGAAGTAGTCCCCGCCCATGCCGCCCACGTCCTCGCCGAAGGGCAGCCCGAACAGGCCCATCTGCGCCATCTGGGCGATCACCCCATAGGGGAAGGAATGCGCAGCATCGTGCTTGGCCGATACCGGCGCCACGACCTCGTTGGCGAACTCGCGCACCGTCTTGGCGAGTTCCGCGTAGTCCTCGTTGAGTTCCAGGTTGATCATGTTCCCCGGTGCCCCTTTCGCTGGTAGGCGTGGATGCCCGGTGGCCGGCGGCCGGGTGGGCCGCACCGCCGAACGGTGCGCGGTTGCGCGCCGCTTGGGCTTTGTCCATTGACCACGTATTGTTAGTGATCATTAACTGAGTCCGAGGCTAGTGGCGTACGGCACACTTGTCCAGCCTCCCGGACAAGTAGTATCAGCGGCCTTTGGCGGGCCTGGCAGAAGCATGAAGGAGCGGTGGAGCGTGAGTTCACATCCCAAGGACGTCACGGCGACCGACCGCGAACGCGCCAAGGCGCAGCGACGCGAAGACCTACTGTCCGAGGCAACCCGGCTCTTTGCCATCCACGGCTACGCTGGGGTCTCGCTCGAGGACCTCGGGGCCGCCTGCGGCATCAGCGGCCCCGCCGTATACCGCCACTTTTCGGGAAAGCCGGCGGTCCTCATTGCCTTGTTGGTGGGGGTCAGCCAGGACCTTCTGGACGGCGGCCGGGAGGTTGCCGCCACCGGCGACACCGCCGCCGAGACGTTGAAGCGGCTGATTGCCTTCCACACGGATTTCGCGTTGGCCCGTCCGGACATCATCCAGGTCCAGGACCGGAACCTGGAAACCCTGCCGGCCCCCGAACTGCAATTGGTGCGCAAACTGCAGCGCGAATACATCGCCCTGTGGACCGAGCAACTGCACCGGATCCACCCGCAGGAGACCAACGCCGTCATCCGCTTCCGGGCCCACGCCGCCTTCGGATTGCTCAACTCAACAGCGCATTCCGCGCACTCCCCGCGCACCTCCAAGGCGGGATTGCGCAGGCTGCTGAACCAGATGGCGGCATCCGCCCTGTTCACACCGGTAGGCTAGGACCTAGACGATCATCACAACTAGAGAGGCAGTGACCGTGCAGCTACGGCCTTTGCAGCCCGAAGACCTGGACCAGTTCTTCGAACACCAGCAGGACCCCGAAGCCAATCTCATGGCTGCCTTCACGGCCCGCAACCCGGCGGACCGCGGGGTCTTCGACCACCACTGGGGTTCGATCATCAACGATCCCAAGGTCATTGTGCGCACCATCGAACACAACGGAGAAGTCGCCGGTTCGATCCTGGTCTTCGAAAACGACACCATCCCGGAGATCAGCTTCTGGACCGCCAGCCGTTACTGGGGCCAGGGCATCACCACCTCGGCCGTGGACGCGTTCCTGGCCGAATACACGGCACGTCCGCTGCGCGCCCGCGTGCCGCAGGACAACATCGGCTCCATCAAGGTCCTGGAACGACGTGGTTTCAAGGTCATCGAGGAGTCTGCCGATTTCTCCAACGCCCGCGCCGCGGTCGTAAAGGAATTCATCATGGAGCTCAGCTAGCTCCTCCCCGCAGTCTTCGCCCCCGCCGGGGGCACGGCAACGGCCGGGATTCTCCCCTTCTTCGGGGGGACCCGGCCGTTGGCATGTGCGGATGCCCCCCTAGTTCCCCGGGGTCTCCACTTCGAGCAGCAGGCGGCGCGCCTCGCGGCGGATGGCTTGTTCGCCGGGCTCCGGAACCGGGGCCGCGGCCAGCAGCCGGCGGGTGTAGTCGTGCTGCGGTGCATGCAACACGTCTGCCACCCTGCCCTGTTCCACCGATTTGCCGTCCTTCATGACCACCACGCGGTGCGCCAGCAGGTCCACCACGGCCAGGTCGTGGCTGACGAAGAGGCAGGCAAACTCGTAGCGGGCCTGCAGTTCCTGGATCATCTCCAGCACCGCCGCCTGCACCGAGACATCCAGTGCACTGGTCGGCTCGTCGGCGATCAGCAGCTCCGGGTCAAGGGTCAGCGCCCGGGCGATGCACACGCGCTGGCGCTGGCCGCCGGAGAGCTCGTGCGGGTAGCGGTTGATCACCGTGCGTGGCAGGTGCACGGCCTCGAGCAGCTCGGAGGCGCGGCGGATGCGCTCGGCGCGGTTGCCGACCTTGTGCACCACCATGGGTTCGGTGATGCAGTCGCCGATCGGGAAACGCGGGTTCAGCGATGCCGCGGGGTCCTGGAAGATGACCCCGATCTTCGCGCGGATGGCCCGCGCTGCCTTGGGCGGCAGCGTCGCGAGGTTGGTTCCCTGGACGGCCAGCACCCCCGAGGCCACGGGCAGCAACCCCAGCACGGCCTTGGCCACCGTCGACTTTCCGGAGCCCGATTCCCCCACGATGCCCAGGATCTGTCCGCGCCCCAACTCGAAGGACAGGTCGTCCACGGCCCGGAACTTGGTGCCGCGCATGTCGTATTCGAGCACCAGGTTCCTGGCCTCGAGGACCAGCTCGCGGTCCGCGCCCAGGGGTGCCTCCGGCTCGGGCACCCACTCCGCCGTCACGTCCACCGCCTCCAGCCTGGGCACCGAGGCCAGCAGCTTCTGCGTGTAGGGGTGTTCCGGGTGGTTGAGCACCTGGTCCACGGTGCCGGTTTCCACCAGCGAGCCGTGGAACATCACCGCGACCCGGTCGGCTAGGTCCGCGACCACGCCCATGTTGTGGGTGATCAGCAGGATGCCGGTGTTCAGCTTGTCCTTGAGCTCGCGCAGCAGGTCAAGGATCTCCGCCTGCACCGTCACGTCCAGGGCGGTGGTCGGTTCGTCGGCGATGATGACCTTCGGGTCGCAGGAGATCGCCATGGCGATCACGATGCGTTGGCGCTGGCCACCGGAGAACTGGTGCGGGTACTGCTTGATGCGCTTGGCCGGATCGGGGATGCCGACCATTTCCAGCAGTTCGATGGCGCGACGGGTGGCATCCTTGCCATAGGCCAGTCCGTGCAGTTCCAGGGATTCGGTGAGCTGGCGCTCGATGGTGAGCACCGGGTTCAGCGCGGTCATCGGTTCCTGGAAGACCATGGCGATGTCCGTGGCGCGCATCTTGCGCATCTTGTTCTCCGCCAGGCCCACCACGTTGACCCCGCCCACCAGGGCCCTGCCGGTGATGTAGGCGTTGGAGGGCAGCAGGCCGATGGCGGCGGTGGAGGTCACCGACTTGCCGGAGCCGGATTCACCCACCAGGGCCACGACCTCGCCGGGGTACACCTCCAGGGAAATTCCCTTGACGGCGTGCACGTCGGAGAACTCCGTCTCGAAGGAGACGGACAGGTTCTCAAAGCTCAGCGCGGTGGACCGATCGCCTGCCGATGGTGCGGAGATGCTCATTCGGAAACCTCGTCTTTCTGCTTGCGGCGCCTGGCCTTGCGGGTCTGGCGCGGGTCAAAGGCATCGCGCAGCCCATCGCCCAGGAAGTTCACGCTCAGCGCGATCGCCAGGATGATCATGCCCGGCCACCAGAACAGCCACGGGCGGTTGGTGAAGGCGTTCTGGTACTGGCTGATGAGCAGGCCCAGGGAGGAGTCCGGGGCCTTCACCCCGAAGCCGAGGTAGGACAGCGAAGTCTCCAGCAGGATGGCCCCGGCGATGGCGAACGTCGCGTTCACCACGATGACGCCGATGGTATTGGGCAGCAGGTGCTTGAAGATCACCCGGCTGGTCTTGGCCCCCATGGACTGGGCGGCCGCGACGTATTCGCGTTCACGCAGCGAGAGCACCTCGCCGCGCACCAGCCTGGCCAGGCCGGTCCAGGTCACCAGCCCCAGCACCAGGGCCAGGGCCACGGTGGTGTTGCCCGAGCGCGAGGCGATCTGGCCCAGCACGGCGGCGAGGACCAGCAGCGGAATCACGATGAACAGGTCGGTCATGCGCATCAGCACCGCATCGACCCAGCCGCGGTAGTATCCGGCCACGGCGCCGACAACGGCACCGATCACGGTGGCCACGAACCCGACGATGACGGCGATGATGATCGACTGCTGCGTTCCGCGCATCACCAGCGCGAAGTAGTCCTTGCCCGTGGAGTCCTGGCCGAACGGGTTCTCGCCCCAGCGCAGCCCCTCCCCGCCGAGCCAGCCCGGGATCAGCGAAAGCGTGGGACGTCCCCCGTCGACGACGGATCCGGCCAGCGTGTAGTCCTTGTCCCACCAGCCCGGGATGCCCGCATAGCCGATGGAGGTGAAGGCCATGACGGCAATGAAGGCCAGCATCAGCGTCGATATCATGGCGGCCCGGTGGGCGAAGAAGCGGCGGCGGACCAGTTGGCCCTGGCTGAGCGAGACGCTGTCCTTGCGCGCCAGCGCCGCGTCCTCGGCCTCGGCCAGCAGGACGGCCGGGGTTTCGGTCGGTTCTTTCTCGATGGTCATCGCCGGCCCTCCCGTGCGTTGTGGTGGTTCGTGTGCTGGTTCATACCCTGATCCTCGGATCCAGAATTGCGTAGAAGATGTCGGCCAGCATGTTGAACACGACCGCGGCGGTTCCCGTCACCAGGAAGAAGGCCATGACCGGGGCCGGGTCCACTTGCAGCAGGCCGGTCCGGAACAATTCGCCCATGCCTTTCCAGCCGAAGACCGATTCGGTGATCACCGCTCCGCCGATCAACCCGGCGAAGTCGAAGGCGGCGATGGTGGCGATGGGGATCATGGCGTTGCGGAAGGCGTGGCGGAAAATCACCGTGCGTTCGCTCAGTCCCTTGGACCGGGCGGTGCGGATGTAGTCCTGCTGTCCGACTTCCAGCATCGAGGAGCGGGTGTAGCGGCTGTAGCTCGCCAGCGAGATGATGGCCAGCAGGATGGTGGGCAGCAGCAACTGGGTCCCCTTGTCCAGGAAGTCCTCCCAGAAGGTCCCGGCGAAGTTCGGGGTCTGCGAACCGATGGTGGCGATCGGCCGGGGCTTGAGGAGCAGGAAGCCGGGCCAGGCGCGGAAAATGTGGTCAAGGGTGGTCAGTCCGGCCATGACCAGTCCGGTGGCCACCGAGACGCCCATGGCGGGACCGCGAAGGTGCGCCCCCATGTACTTGCCCAGGAGGGCAGGGATGAGCACTGCCAGGATGCCGCCGCCGACGAGGACGAACCAGTTCGGGTTCTCCAGCACGCCGAAGGCCAGGTAGTAGACGACCGCGCCCAGCGCCACCGTGGCCAGCGCCGGGTAGAGCACCTTGGTGTTCCGCAGGCCCACCGTCATGGCGGTCCCGCTCAGTGCCACGCCAAGCCCCAGCACCAGCACTCCGCCGAATCCCAGTTGCGGGAAGCGGAAGAAGTTCAGCCAGGTGAGGTAAGGGATGACGACGGCAACGAATCCGGCTGCCACGGCGAAGGTGATGATGCGCCGCTTGAGCGGGCCGGCCAGGAAGATCTGCATCAGGAAGCCGACAAGTAGCGCGATCGCCGCTATCTGCAGCGGCGAGAAGGCCGGGTCGCGCATCCAGTCGTTGTAGCCAATGGCCAGGTATTCCTTCAGCAGCACGGCTGCCCAGAAGACCGGAAGAGAGAAGAAGAGGAAGGTGATGAAGGTGACGCCGTAGTCCAGGCCCGAGTATTGGCGGACCGCTGTCAGCACGCCGATGGCGATGCCGAGGATCGCTGCCAGTACCGTGGCCAGCAGCACCAGGCGCAGCGTGGAGCTGGCGGCCAGGCTCAGCAGGGCCCCGACGTCCACGCCCTGGCGGCTGGTGCCCAGGTCGCATTGGAGGGCGAAGCACTTGCCCACACCCACCAGCCAGGTCCAGTAGCGCTGGTACCAGGGCATGTCCAGGTTCATGAAGGTGATGCGTTGCTGCATCAGGGTTTCGCGGTTTTCCGCGTTGCTTTCCCGGAGCTCCGCCAGCGGGTCGCCGGAGTTGATCACGAGGACGTAGAGCAGGAGCGAGGCCGCAAACAGGATCCCTATCGACGCGCCCAGCCTGCGGAGAATAAATCTCAACACTGCAAGTAGCTACCTTTCTAGCCGATGTGTCCGCGGCTCGTGGGCCGACGGACACGTGGGGCCCGACGCTGGTTGCGCCAGGCCCCACGTTGTTGCCGTTTTCCGTCAGTCGGCTATTCGGCGCGGACCCACTGTTCCGCGTTCCAGACCAGACCGTTCTGGGTGGCCGTCTTGCGGACGTTCAGCACGTCCTCGGCGGATGCCCCCAGTCCCGGGTGGGCGAAGAGCGGGATGCCGAAGAGGTCATCCCAGAGCAGCTTCTCGATCTTCTTGGTTTCCTCCGCGTGGACGTTGGTGTCCAGGGTGGTGGTAAGGCGCTCCCAGGCCGCGTCGACCTCGGTGTTGGAGTACTTGCCGTAGTTCTGCGGCTTGCCCGTGGCGTAGATGTTCTCGCCGGAGGTGATCTGGCCGGATCCGGCCCAGGCGAACAGTGCCACCTCGTAGTCGCCGCGCTCCTGGGTGCCGCCCGGTGCGAAGAACTTCGGGTCGCCTGCATCGACGATGTTGAAGCCAGCCTGGTCGCAGGAGGACTTGATCATGGCCACTTCCTCGGTGCGGCGCGGGTTCGGCGCCGAGTATCCGATCCGGACCTCCGGCTTGTCGACCCCTTCGGTCTCGAGGATCTTCTTGGCGCCTTCGATGTCGACGTTGTCGTACTGTCCGGCGTAGGCCGCGGACACGACGTCGCCGTAGCTTTCCTGGAACGGGAAGACCTCGCGGGTGTTCATGACCTGGGCCTCCGGGTTCAGCGGCTTGATCAGGTTCTCGACGATCTGCTGGCGCGGGACGCACATGGCGAAAGCCTTGCGAAGCTCCAGGTTGTCGGCGAAGAGCGCACCCTTGGTGAAGTTGAAGTCGAGGTGCTCCCAGGTGAGCGTGTCACCCTGGTGGACCTGCACCGTGTCACCGAGGGCGGTGAGCTGTGCGAGCGTGTCGACTGTGGGCTGCGGTTCGATGACGTCGATGTCGCCGTTCTGCAGGGCCTGGACCATGGTGTCCGGTGCGGCAAAGCGAATGACCAGTTCCTTGGTTGCCGCCGGGGTGCCGTAGTAGTTCTCGTTGGCCACCAAGGTGATGGACTGTCCGGCTTCCCAGCTGCCGAGCTTGTACGGGCCGGAAACGGGAATGAGGTCGGCGGCCGGAAGCGTGCCCGGGGAGGTGTTCCACCCCGTGTTCCAGAATTTTGCGGCCTCCTTCAGCGCATCGGAGTCGCCCGCGCGAATGGCATCGACCATTTCGGTGGTGCTCATGCCGGCTTCCTTGGCCACGATATGTGCGGGGCTGTAGATCATCGTCTGGATGGCGAAGTCCGGATCGGGGTTCGCGTAGGTGACGGTGAATTCCTTGCCGGCCGGATCCCCCTCGGGACCCTTGGGGATGGTCTGGCCCAGGTCCTGCGACACCGAGTCGAAAAGCGGCTTGTCGCCATCGGCGAGATTCGTGTTCTGTACGGCCCAGGCAAGCACCGAGTCGGCGACGGTGATGTCGGTGCCGTCGGACCACTTGGCCTCGGGGTTGATGGTGTACTTGACGGTCATCGGGTCTTCGCTGATGACCTCGTATGAGCCGAGGTCCTCGTTCGGGTAGACCTTTCCGTCGGTGCCGAAGTACGTGAAGCTGGCGAAGAGCCTGTCGGTGACGGCGGAGTTGTAGGTGCTGTAGGACTGCGGAGTCAGGCCGTTGTAGCTGATGAAGTCTTCGGCGCCGACCGAGTAGCTGACCGAGTCGTCCTTGGTCGTGATATCGCCGAGGTCGGCAAGGCCGGTGTCTGCCGGTTCAACGCTGAACTTGCCGCTGGCCCCTGCCGCCGGTGCGGACGAAGCTGTTTCACTGGGGCCGCCGGGGGCACATGCACTTAGCGCGAGTGCGAGCGCAGCACCCACCGCGACAGCCTTGGAAATACGTTGGAAACGCATTTCTCCTCCTAATTAGCTTGATCTAAATGAAGCCGGGGTTTAATCCGGATGCGGTCCATGCAGTGTGCGATGCCCCACAATTTAGAACCATAGCCCCGATTTCAACGTATGGATATAAAAACACCCCTTCATATTTACCTGCCATCCGTGCCGCCACTTGGCCGCTCGTGCCGCGCTTAGCGCCGAACTCCGATGTGACGGGCGCTACAACCGCGAAAAATCAAGGATTCACTTCACATTGAGGTTTGCCAATTACTACCCGCAAGTAGGTGGCGGTGGTCCGCCCGGATTTATAACAGTTTGGAAACACGGCCGCGAATGGCGCTCCGCGCCATCCGGAGCGGCTTGTTTCAGGGGCAGACAGGGTTAAGTCAATGGAGGGGCGAACCTTCCGGTTCACCCCTCCACGTCGCATCTCCTACTGCCGAATTGTCAGCAATTCCTCACTCGACTACAAGCTCAAGGTGGACCCCGGGATCGAGCGGAGCAGGTTGCTGGTGTACTCGCTCCGGGGGTTGTTGAACACCTCGTCCGTGGTGGAGTGCTCCACGATCTTGCCGTACTGCATCACGCAGACATCGTCGGCGATCTGCCGCACCACGGCCAGGTCGTGGGTAATGAACAAGTAGGTGAGGTTCAGCTCCTCCTGCAGCTTGTTCAACAGGTTCAGGATCTGCGCCTGCACCAACACATCCAGTGCCGAGACGGCCTCGTCGCAGATGATCACTTCCGGGTTCAACGCCAGGGCGCGCGCGATGGCAATGCGCTGTCGCTGCCCGCCGGAAAGCTCGTTGGGGAACCGGTGCATCGTGGACGAGGGCATCGATACGTGTTCCAGCAGCTCCTTGACCCGTTTCTGCCGGGACTTGGCGTCACCGATTCCGTGGATCCTCAGCGGCTCCTCAATGGTTCGATAGATGCTGTACATCGGATCCAGGGAACCATAGGGGTCCTGGAAGATCGGCTGCACCCGTCGACGGAACTTGAAGAGGTCGCGTTCGGACCGGTCGGTCATGTCCTGGCCGTCAAAGCTGATGGATCCGGCGGTGGGCTTCAACAGGCTCAGCACCATCTGGGCCACCGTGGACTTGCCCGAGCCGGACTCCCCCACGATCGCCGTGGTGGTGCCGCGCTTGACGGAGAAGGACACATTGTCCACAGCGGTGAAGTCCTCGCTGCGGCCCAGTCCCTTGCGGATCTTGAAGACCTTGGTCAGGTCCTTGATCTGCAGGACGTCGTCGTCTGTCATCTCATGCTCGGCCTTGACCACCGCATTGACTTCCTCGGCCACCTCCGCCGGCTGTGATTGCAGCCGCTTGGAGGCCAGCGACGGAGCCGCGGCAACGAGGCGCTGGGTGTAGGGGTGGACCGGGTTGCGCAGGATTTCCAGGGCCGGCCCTGATTCAACGACCTGCCCCTTGTACATCACCACGATCTTTTCGGCGCGCTCCGCCGCCAGACCCAGGTCGTGGGTGATCAGCAGCACGGCCGTGCCCAGCTCGCTGGTCATGGTCTCCAAGTGGTCCAGGATCTGCTGCTGCACCGTCACGTCGAGGGCGCTGGTTGGTTCGTCGGCAATCAGCAGCCGCGGGCGGCAGGCCAGGCCGATGGCAATCAGCGCGCGCTGGCGCATGCCGCCGGAGAACTCGTGCGGGTACTGCCCGGCTCGCTTTGCCGCATCGGGCAGCCCTGCGTCCGAGAGCACCTGGGCGACTCGTTCCTTGGAGTTGTTTCCCGCCAGGCCGTTGGCCTTGAGGGTTTCCTGGACTTGGAAGCCGATCTTCCACACCGGGTTCAGGTTGGACATGGGGTCCTGGGGAACCATGCCGATCGAACTGCCGCGCAGCTCAATGATGCGCTTCTCGTTGGCGTGGGTGATGTCCTCGCCGTCAAAAATGATCTGGCCGCCGGTGACCTTGCCGTTGCCGGGCAGCAGGCCGATGGCCGACAGCGCGGTGGTGGACTTTCCGGAACCGGACTCCCCCACGATGGCCACGGTCTCGCCCGGCATCACCGTCAAGTGGGCCTTGCGCACGGCGTTGACCGGCCCCTCGGGGGTGGTGAAGGTGATGGCCAGGTCCCTGATTTCAAGCAGCGGAAGGTCGTCCCGGACCGAGTCGAACATAGTGGGTTTCTTCAATAATTCGCTCATGGTGCTAGCCCTTACGTGACTTTGGATCGAGTGCGTCGCGCACGGCGTCACCGAGCATGATGAAGCTCAACACCGTGATGGACAGGGCCAGTGCCGGCCACATGAGGATCTCCGGGTTGTTGCGCACGGAGATCTGCGCCGAGGCAATGTCATTGCCCCAGCTCATGATGCTCGGCGGCAGCCCCAGGCCCAGGAACGACAGCGTCGCCTCGGCGACGATGTAGATGCCCAGCGAGATGGTCGAAACCACGATGACCGGTGCCAGGGAGTTAGGCACCACGTGCTTGACCAGGGTCTTGAACTTGGACAGGCCCAACGAGCGCGAGGCCATGACGTAGTCCGAGCTCTTGGCCTCAATGACAGCCCCGCGGGTGATGCGGGCCATTTGCGGCCAGCCGAAGATCGCCAAGGTGATGATGACGGTCCAGATGCTGCGGTTCTCCCTGAATGCCGGCAGCTGCATGATGATGATGGCGCCAAGGATCAGCGGCAAGGCAAAGAAGATGTCGGCCAGTCGGGCCAGTACCGCGTCGAGCCAGCCGCCATAGTAGCCGGCCAGGGCGCCGAGGATGCCGCCAAAGACGACCACCGCGATGGTGGTGAACAACCCGACCAGAACCGAGGCTTGGGCGCCGTACATGATGCGCGCATAGATGTCGCAGCCTTGGAACGTGAAGCCCAGCGGGTGCCCGGCTGAGGGGCCCTGACGGGCAAAGGAGAGGCTGCAGGCTGTTGGACTGGTGCTGGTGAACAGCCCGGGAAAGGCAGCCACGGCAATCACCAGGAGGATGAGCAGAGCGGAAATGATGAACAGCGGCTGCGTGCGCAACGAGCGCCAGGCCTGGGCCCACATGCTCAACGGCTGCGCGGTTTCGTCCACCTTGTCCACGGACTGCAGCGGGGTTTCCTCCAGCGGTGCCACATAGTGCTCGATGTGGCGACTGGAGATCTTTCCGGCGCGGACGCGGGGAGCCTGCGTGGTCGGTTCGATGATTTCGGGAGTTGGATTCTCAGACAAGGCGGATCCTTGGGTCAAGCCACGCGTAGAGCAAATCAACGACGAGGTTAGCGATAACAAAAACAACTACGAGGACGCTGACGACTGCCACGACGGTTGGGGTTTCACCCTTGAGTACGGCCTGGTACACCAGATTGCCGATCCCGGGGACGTTGAAGATGCCTTCGGTGACGATGGCGCCGCCCATGAGGGTTCCGAGGTCGGCACCGAGGAAGGTGACCACCGGAATCAGCGAGTTGCGCAGAATGTGGACCATGATCACGCGGCGGCGGCTCAGGCCCTTCGCGGTTGCGGTGCGCACATAGTCTGCCTGCTTGTTCTCGATGATCGAGGTGCGGGTCAGTCGCAGCACGTAGGCCAGCGAAACCAGCCCGAGGACGGTAGCCGGCAGTATCAGGTCACCCCATGGAGCCGTGGAACCGACGGTCGGTTTGGCCCAGTCGAGCTTCACTCCGACGATAAACTGCAGCACGAAACCCAGGACGAAGGTGGGTACGGCGATGACGATCAGCGAGGCAACCAGCACCGTGGAGTCGAAGAGCTTGCCTTTTTTCAGGCCGGCGATGACGCCGAAGATGATGCCGAAGAAGGCCTCGATGGCCAGGGCCATCACGGCCAGGCGCGCGGTCACGGGCATGGCCCGGGCAATGACGTCCGCCACTGGCTGGCCGGAGAAGGTCTGGCCCAGGTCGAAGGTCACCAGGTTCTTGAGGTACAGGAAATACTGGACCCAGAACGGCTGGTCCAGGTTGTACTGGGCACGCAGCGCGGATTCAACCGCGGGGCTCATCGGCTTGCCGCCGGACAGTGCGGCGATGGGATCGCCGGGGGTGGCAAAGACCAAGAAATACACCAGCAGGGTGGCCCCGAAGAATACCGGGATCAACTGCAGGAATCTCTTGAATGTAAACATGATCATGGAACTGCCACCGTGGGTGTTGTGGGGGTGATCGAATCGATCAAGGGACTACTCCTTGTAAGGAAGTTCAGGTTGGCTGGCGGGGATGCTTTGCCGGTTGACGCAAGAAGGGGGACCCTAGGGCGGGTCCCCCTTTCTCACGTGGTGGATCAGCAGCGGGACGGGCTACTTGCCGACAATGGCGTTGTAGACCGGGACACCGTTCCATCCGAACTTCACATCGGAGACGCTTTCGCTCCAACCGCCCTGGACCGCCTGGTACCACAGCGGGATGACAGGCAGATCCTTGAGCAGGATCTCCTGGGACTCGTTGAAGATCTTGTTGCCTTCCTCGACGGAGGTGGCGGCAAGGCCCTCGGCCAGCTTCTGGTCGAATTCCTTGCTTGAGTAGTCGCCGTCGTTGGAACCGGCACCGGTGCCGTACAGCGGGCCAAGGAAGTTGTAGAGCGACGGGTAGTCAGCCTGCCAGCCGGCGCGCGAGGCGCCCTTGAGATCCTTGGAGACCACCAGTTCACGCATTTCCTTGAACGTCGGGATCGGGTTCAGCTCGGCCTTGATTCCCAGGGTGTTGGAAATCTGGTTGGCCATGGCCTCGATGTATTCCTTGTTGCCCGCACCATCGATGTTCGAGGTGATGGTGAAGGTTTTGTCGGCCGGCCACGGATCGATCTTCTCGGCCTCGGCCCACAGTTCCTTGGCCTTCTCGGCGTTGAACGTCAGCACTTCGTTGCCAGGGAGGGCATCGGAGTAGCCGTCGAGCACCGGGGAGGTGAAGTCCTTCGCGACCTGCTTGCCACCGAAGAAGATGTTGTCGATGATCTCCTGGCGGTTGATGGACATGGAGATGGCCTGGCGGCGAAGCTGGCCGGCCTCGCCCTTGAACTCTGGCAGGTAGCTGGCGATCGTCATGGTCGCGTTGCCCGCGTAGGCCTGGTTGACCCAGCGGTCGCCGAGGTCGTCCTGGTAGTTCTGCAGGGCGCTCGGCGGGATCTGGTCGAGCACGTCCAGGTTGTTGGCCAACAGGTCCTGGTAAGCAGCATCAAAGGTGCTGTAGATCTTGAACGACACGCCGCCGTTGGCCGCGGTGCGTGGACCGGAGTAGTCGGCATTGGGAACCAGGTCGATCTGGACGTTGTGCTTCCAGCCGTCCTCGGCCAGCTTGTACGGGCCGTTGCCTGCGGGCTTTTCGCCGAAAGCCTTGGGATCCTCGAATGCGGCGGCCGGCAGCGGGTAGAAGGCGGTGTAGCCCAGGCGCAGCGGGAAGTCGGACTCGGCGCGCTTGAGTTCAACGGTGAAGGTGGTGTCGTCGACGACCTTCAGGCCCTCCATGGTCTCCGCGGTGGCACCCTCGGCACTGACCTCGTCATAGCCCTTGATGGACTCGAAGAAGTACGAGTTCAGCTGGGCATTCTTGGCGGCTGCACCGAAGTTCCAGGCATCCACGAAGGACTTGGCCGTAACGGCCTCGCCGTTGGTGAACTTCTGCCCGGACTTGATCTTGATGGTGTAGTTCATGGCGTCGGTGGTCTCGATGGACTCCGCCAACTCATTGACCGGCTTGCCGTCGATGTCGTAGCTGACCAACCCGGTGAAGAGCAGATCCATCACGCGTCCGCCGCCGACTTCATTGGTGTTGGCCGGCAGAAGACCGTTTTGCGGTTCGGTCGAGTTTGCCGTGATGACCTTCGCCGGGTCTCCGCCTGTGGTTTCGTCGGCTTCGTTTCCTCCGCCGCCGCCACCACAGGCGGTCAGGGTCAGGGCCAGGGCTGCGGAAAGCACAAGGGCCTTCGAGGTGCGGTTGTAACGCATTCTTTCTCCTCAACGAGTTTGTTGGTTGGCGTGGGTGCCTGTTTATGCACCGCCAAACCAGGGTGAGTCTCATCACTCACATGTGAGACTACTCATAAATCTCTGAAACAACTAATGAACGACTGCACTGAAACAGAATCTTAATGATTCTGCAACTTATGACTGGATGACATTTCACCTCATTCATTGTCGGGACCCTGACATCGACCAGCCCTTCCTACAACAAACCGATCAGCATCGACGGGTCTTCAAGGACCCGTCCGATTTCCGCCAGGAACCGAGCGCCTTGCTCCCCGTCGACCACGCGATGGTCGAATGACAGCGAGAGCACCATGATGTGTCGCAGGGCAATCTCGTCCCGGTGTTCCCACGGCATCTTGCGTATCTGGCCCATGGCGAGGATTCCTGCCTGGCCCGGCGGCAGGATCGGGGTGCCTCCATCCACGCCGAAGACACCCACATTGCTGATGCTGAAGGTTCCTCCACCGAGCTGGGCCGGGGTGATCCGTCCGTCCCGCGCCGCTGAAGTCAGTTCCCCGATTTCGCGTGCCAGTTCCGCAAGGTCCATGCCCTGGGCGCCGTGGACGACAGGAACCATCAGCCCGCGATCGGTCGCCGCGGCGATCCCGAGATTCACGTGGCCGAACTCGACAATTTCGTTGTTTTCCCCGTCCCAGTGCGAGTTCAGCGTGCGGTGCCGGGCCAGCGCGAGGACGACCACCTTGGCCACCAGGGTGGTCACCGTGATCTTCACGCCGGAAAGCCGCGGCGAGGTGCGCAACCGCTCCAGCAGCGCCATGGTCTCGGTGACATCCACGCTCAGGAATTCGGTCACGTGGGGGGCGGTGAAGGCGCTGGCCACCATGGCGGCGGCGGTGGCCTTGCGCACGCCCTTGATGGGGGTGCGTGTTTCGCCCCGGGTGCCGGCGGTTTCGCGCTGCGGTTCCGCCTCAACGCCGACGCCCTCGGAGGCACGCACGACATCGTCGCGCGTGATTAGCCCGTTGGTGCCGGTGCCCTTGAGCGAGCCCAGGTCAATGTTGTGGTCCCGGGCGTATTTGCGCACCGGCGGGGTGGCCCGCAGGTGGCCGATCCCCCGCGGCACCTCGTCACCGGCATCAACCATCCGGAGCCCGGGTTTCGGCGAGGCGGGTTTCGCCTCGGATGACCCGCCGGCACCCCGGCCGACGGAAGCCGGAGCTGTGTGCGCCGGTTCCTGCCGCGGTGCCTGGGCCTTGCGGGCCCGGCGCGTCGGATGCCCGCTGTTTTCGACGGCAGCGCCGTATCCCACCAGGGTCGGCTGCCGCTTGGCCGGCTCATCTCCCCCGTCCCGGGGTTCCCGCCCGGAAGTTCCGGAATGGTCGGGCACGTCGAAGGAAATGAGCGGGTTGCCGACCTCCACGACGGCGCCGACCTGCTCATAGACCTTTTTCACGACCCCGCTGAACGGAGAGGGAAGTTCCACGATCGCCTTGGCGGTCTCGACCTCGGCGATGACCTGGTTCAGTTCCACGGTGTCGCCCTCGGCAACGCGCCAGGAGAGGATCTCGGATTCGGTCAGGCCCTCACCGAGATCGGGCAGCTTGAAGAGTTTCTCCATGGTGGTGTTCATCCTTCCTCTCCCAGCAGGTCGCCGGTGCGTCGCATGGCCCTGTCGACCCCATCAAGGATCCGGTCAAGATCCGGAAGATGGTGGTGTTCCAGCTTCGAGGGCGGGTAGGGGATGTCGAATCCGGTGACCCGCACCGGGGCGTGGTCCAGGTGGTCGAAGCAGCGCTCGGTGAGGCTTGCGGCAAGCTCCGCGCCGATGCCGCCGAACTTGGAGGCCTCATGGGCGATGACCACCCTGCCGGTCTTGCGGACGGATGCGGAAAGCGTGGCGAAGTCCACCGGTTCGATGCTGCGCAGGTCGATGACCTCGATGTCGATTCCCTCGTCTTGTGCCGCTGCAGCGGCATCCATGGCGGTTTTCACCAGCGGACCATAGGCAATCAGCGTCAGGTCCGCGCCCTCCCGCACCACCTGCGCGTTGTAGAGCGATCCGGACTCCGGGACCAGGTCCGTGTCAACCTCCCCCCGCACGTGGTAACGCCGCTTGGGCTCGAGGAAGATCACCGGATCGTCGTCGGCGATCGCCTGCTGCAGCATGGTGTAGGCGTCCTGCGGGTTCGACGGCGAGACCACCCGCAGACCCGCGGTGTGGGCGAAGTAGGCCTCGGGCGATTCGGAGTGGTGCTCCGGGGAGCCGATGCCACCGCCGAAGGGGATGCGGATGGTCACCGGCAGCTTGACGTTGCCGCGGGAACGGAAATGCATCTTGGCCAGCTGGGAGACGATCTGGTCGAAGGCCGGGTAGACGAAGCCGTCGAATTGGATTTCCACCACCGGGCGGTAGCCGCGGAATGCCAGGCCGATGGCGGTGCCGACGATGCCGGATTCGGCCAGCGGTGTGTCGATGACACGGTGCTGGCCGAAGTCTTTTTGCAGTCCGTCGGTGATGCGGAAGACGCCGCCGAGCTTGCCGATGTCCTCGCCCATGAGCACGACCTTGGAATCGTGTTCCATGGCCGAACGCAAGGAGGTGTTCAGGGCCTGTGAGAAGGTGAGGGTTTTCATTTGGTTCCCTGCCCTTGGACGGCAAAGCCGGCGAGGTAGTTGGAGTAGTTTTCGCGTTGTTCCTCCAGCCCCTGATGGGGATGGCTGTAGACGTGGGCGAAGAGGTCGTCCACGGTGGGGTCCGGCATGGTGGTGATGGCCTCGCGCAGTCCGGCGGCCAGCTCGTCGGCCGCGGACTCGGAGCGTTTCTTCAGCTCCCCCAGGTCCGCGCCCAAGCTGTCCAGGTGCGCGGCGACCCTGTCCAGGGGGTCCTTCGCAGCCCATTCCTCCAGCTCCAGCGCATCGCGGTAGCGCGTGGGATCGTCCGCCGTGGTGTGGGCGCCCATCCGGTAGGTGACCGCCTCGATGAATGCCGGGCCGCTGCCGGTGCGCACGTGGGCAAGGGCCGCGCGGGTGGCCGCCATGACCGCAAGGACGTCGTTGCCGTCGACCCGCCAGGTGGCCAGGCCGAAACCTGCTGCCCGGTCGGCGATGTGCCCGGTGGTCTGCCTGGCGACGGGTTCGGAGATGGCCCAGTGGTTGTTCTGGCAGAAGAACACCAGCGGCGCCTGGTAGCTGGCGGCGAAGACCATGGCCTCGCTGACATCGCCCTGGCTGGTGGCCCCGTCCCCGAAGTACGTGATGGCTGCGGCGGCCGAGCCGTCGAACTTCAGCCCCATGGCATAGCCGGCAGCGTGCAGGGTCTGCGCCCCGATGACGATCTGTTGGTTGGCCATGTTGACCTCGTAGGGGTTCCACCCGCTGGGAGCCGCCCCGCGCCACATGCGCAGCAGGTCGTGCGGGTTCACCCCGCGGCAATAGGCGACCCCGTGTTCGCGGTAGGAGGGGAAGATGAAATCGTCGGTTTCCAGCGCGCGGCCGGATCCGATCTGCGCGGCTTCCTGGCCCAGCAGCGGTGCCCAGAGCCCCAGCTCGCCCTGGCGTTGCAGGGCGGTGCCTTCGGCATCCAGGCGGCGGATGCAGGCCATGTCGATGTACAGCTTTTCCAGCGCGGGAACATCGATGTCACCGACCCATTCATCGAGCTCGGGGCATGGGTGGCGGGTGCCGTCGGGGGAAATCACCTGGAGGTAGGTATCGGGGCCCTCGGGGGCCTTCGGGTCAAACGTGGGGGACACGGTCGGCATCCTTTGCGTCGATGGCGAATCAGGATTGGCATTCCGGTGGGACGTGCCGTTCCTGCGGGTGCGGCCTCATCGCCGCCACCTATCTGTGATGCTACTCACGTTATGCAGAGCGCACAATCCTTGGACGACCAATTGCGCAGCTTGCACTATTCGCAGAGGTCACGCGGTGCTAATCTTGCGCATTATGCAGCAACTTGATGCCACCGACCTGCGGATCCTTTCGGCCCTGTGCCACCGCCCCAAGGCCAGCGCCGTGGCGCTGGCCAGCGAACTGGGACTCAGCCGCAACACCGTCCAGGCCCGCTTGGTGCGACTGGAATCCAACGGCGCACTGCTGCCCTTCGAACAGCGCGTGAACCCGGCTGCCCTTGGCTTCCCGCTGGTCAGCTTCGTGCACATCCACGTGCGCCAGCGCTTGCTGGGCAACATCGTGGAACGGCTGCGCGCGATCCCGGAAATTATCGAGGCGCACGGGGTGACCGGATCCGCCGACATCCTGGCGCGCGTGGTGGCGGACAGCGCGGAGGAGCTCTTCCGCGTCAACGGCCAGATCCTGGCCATCGAGGGAGTGGAACGTGCCGACACCTCGCTGTCGATGGCCGAGTTGATTCCGCACCGCACCACCGCCCTGATCCAGATGCGCCTGGCCTCCGGCCCTGGGACCAAGTCCGCGGGGAACGGCCCGGACGCCGACGACTGATCGGCGACTTCCCAAACCAGTACATGCGCCCGCCCCCGGTGGCGCGTGATAGTTGCCAGCGAACTTCGGGGCACGACAAAGGCGGCGCCGTCTCCCTATGGGGGAAGGAAACGACGCCGCCCATGTGCCTCGGTGGAGCCGGGCCGCAGCCCGGCTCCACCGCGGATCTTGCCCGGCTGCTAGTGGTCGACGGCCTTTTCGGCACCGACACCGGTCAGCGAGCGTACTTCCATTTCCGCAGACTTGACGACATCCTCGGAATTCTTATCCAGCACCGAGCCCAACCAACCCAGGAAGAAGGCCAGCGGGATCGAGACGATGCCGGGGTTGGCCAGCGGGAAGATCGCAAAGTCGGCACCCGGGATCATGGAGGTCGGCAGACCCGACATCACCGGGGAGAAGACGATCAGCAGGATCGCGGAGCCGAGGCCGCCGACCATGGACCAGACCGCGCCCTGGGTGGTGAACTTCTTCCAGAACAGCGAGTACAGGATGGTGGGCAGGTTGGCCGAGGCCGCCACCGCGAAGGCCAGGGCCACCAGGAAGGCGACGTTCTGCCCCTGGGCGCCGATGCCGCCGAGGATCGCGAAGACACCGATGACGATGACGGTGCGGCGTGCCACCTTCATTTCCTTCTCCGGGGTGCTCTTGCCCTTGGCGATGACCGAGGCGTAGACGTCGTGGGCGAAGGATGCCGCCGCGGTGATGGTCAGGCCCGCCACCACCGCAAGGATGGTGGCGAAGGCGACAGCGGAGATCAGGCCCAGCAGCAGCGGGCCGCCGAGTTCGAAGGCCAGCAGCGGGGCCGCGGAGTTCACGCCGCCCGGGGCGGCCTTGATCTTGTCGGCACCGATCATGGCGCCGGCACCGTAGCCCAGCACCAGGGTGAAGAGGTAGAAGCCGCCGATGAGCCAGATGGCCCAGACCACCGACTTGCGGGCCTCCTTGGCGGTGGGAACCGTGTAGAAGCGCATGAGCACGTGCGGCAGGCCGGCGGTGCCGAGCACCAGGGCCAGGGCCAGGGAGATGAAGTCCAGCTTGGAGGTCTCCGACTTGCCGTATTGCAGGCCCGGGTTCAGGATCTCCGGGGTTCCGGCGCTTTCCACCGCTGCCCCCAGCAGGGCTGAGAAGTTGAAGCCATAGTTGGCCAGGACCATGATGGTCATGATAAACGCGCCGGCAATCAGCAGGCAGGCCTTGATGATCTGCACCCAGGTGGTGCCCTTCATGCCGCCGATCAGCACGTACACGATCATCAGCGCGCCGACGACGACGATGACCAGTGACTGGCCCATCTTGTCATCGATGCCCAGCAGCAGGGAGACCAGCGCGCCGGCGCCGGCCATCTGGGCCAGCAGGTAGAACACGCAGACCGCGAGGGTGGAGATGGCCGCGGCGATGCGCACCGGGCGCTGCTTGAGGCGGAAGGAGAGCACGTCCGCCATGGTGAACTTGCCGGTGTTGCGCAGCAGCTCGGCGACCAGCAGCAGGGCCACCAGCCAGGCGACCAGGAATCCGATGGAGTAGAGGAAGCCGTCATAGCCGTTGATGGCGATGGCCCCGACGATGCCCAGGAACGATGCGGCCGAGAGGTAGTCCCCGGCGATCGCGGTGCCGTTCTGCGTCCCGGTGAAGGAACGCCCGCCGGCGTAGTAGTCGGCGGCGGTCTTGTTGTTGCTCGAGGCCTTGAGCACCACGATCAGGGTGATGCCCACGAAGATGCCGAAGATCCCGATGTTGACCCACGGGTTGCCGACCTTGGTCGATTCGGCGGCCGCGGCGAGGACCGATGAAGTAAGGACGTTCATGGCCTACTCCCCTTCCTGTGCTTCGAGGCGCTTGCGGATCGCGGTGGCCTTCGGATCAAGCTTCTTGTTGCTGTAGGAGACGTAGGCGGCGGTGATGCCGAAGGTGGAAACAAATTGCAGCAGGCCCAGCAGGAGGCCTACGTTGAAGTTGCCCCATACCTTGATGGACATGAATTCGTGCGCGTAGTCGGCCAACAGGACGTAGGCGAAGTACCACAGCAGGAAAATGACTGCCATGGGGAAAACAAAGCTGCGGTGCGTCTTGCGCAGCTCGCGGAACTCTTCCGAGTCCTGCTCTTTCTCAAAATCAATGCCGGTTCCAAGGTCCGACTCTTCGGTGGTGCTCATGACTCCTCCTTCACAAGGGGCTCAAGGCGCCAGGAGCGGTACCTTGCCCGAGCCGTCCGATCAGGCCGGCCTTGTGGGGTACGCCACCTGGCAGGGTGACTAAGATCACCCTGCGCCATGGACCCTCCACGCGGGAAGGGGGCCGGGTGCGGCATCCGGCAAACGGTCCCCCGGATGCGCCAAGCGGCACCTGACGACGACGAACGGCATGCCCGTCCGGGCGCCGCGTAGGCTTGGGAACATGCTCTCCACCGCGCTGCAGATGACCCTGATTGTCGCCACCGTCGTGGTCGGCGGCACCCTGGTGGGCTATCTGGCGTTCAAGATCGCGCGCTCCAGCCGGGACCTGGGGACCGACGCCGAGAAGGCGACCTTTGAGACCCTTCACCGGGTCTCGGTGGCGGCCCCGCACCTGGCCCAGGGCCTCACCCCGGAAGGTGCCGCCACGGCAGGGAAGCACCTGCGCGCGCTGCTGGCTGCCCAGGGATTGGTCATCACCGACACCTCGGCGGTGCTCGCGGTGGACGGCACGATCCCGGACACCGGGGACCGGGGCACCGCCGCGGCGCTGGAACTTGCGGCCGCTGCGCTCTCCGCCACCCGCACCCAGGTCAAGCGCTCGGATACCGGGGACATGGTCTGCGCCCCGATCATGGTCGGGGACGTCCCGGTGGGCACCGTCTGCGCGTACATCCCGCGCGCCGGTGCCGGGTTCGTGCGCGCGGTGGCCGAGGTCGCCGCCTGGGTCGCGGCGCAGGTGGGGCTGGCCGAGCTTGATGCCTCCCGTGCATTGCTCATGGAGGCGGAGGTCCGCGCGCTGCGCGCCCAGATCAGCCCGCACTTCATCTACAACTCGCTGAACGCGATCGCCTCGTTCATCATCACCGACCCGGCCCGGGCACGCGAACTGGTGGTGGAGTTCGCCGACTTCACCCGCTATTCCTTCCGCCGCCACGGGGACTTCACCACGCTCGCCGAGGAACTCACCGCCATCGACAGGTACCTGCTGCTGGAAAAGGCGCGCTTCGGCGACCGCATCAAGGTCTCCCTGGCCATAGCCCCCGAGGTGCTGGCCACCGCCATCCCGTTCCTGAGCCTGCAGCCGCTGGTGGAAAACGCCGTGCGCCACGGCCTGGAATCCAAGCCCGGCGGCGGACTGATCACCATCAGCGCCTCGGATTCGGGCGAATACGCGTTGATCACCGTGGAGGACGACGGGGTGGGCATCGACCCGGTGGCCCTGGCGGCGGTGCTGGCGGGGACCACCGAGTCCATCCATGTGGGCCTGCGCAATGTCGATGTGCGACTGCGCCAGGTCTACGGGGACGCCCACGGGCTGGTCATCGACACCGCCCCGGGTGCCGGCACGCTGATCACCATGCGCATCCCCAAGTTCCGCCCCGGGGTCGAGCCCACCGCGCCGGGCATCGCCGCCCGATAGCGCGCCGGGTCCGCCTTCCCCCGCGGGGTGCGGGTAAAATGACGTGCATGATTAACGTGGTCGTTGCCGACGATGAACTGCCTGCCGTTGCGGAACTGGCGTATTTGTTGTCGCTCGATTCACGGGTGGGCACCATCCACCGGGCCAATTCCGGGGCCGAGGCCTTGAAGGCCCTGGAGGAGTTCGAGGTCGACGCCCTCTTCTTGGACATCCACATGCCGGCGCTCTCCGGGCTGGACATCGCCCGGGTCATCTCCCGCTTCACCCGTCCCCCGGCTGTGGTCTTCGTGACCGCCGACGAGGACCAGGCGCTGGAGGCCTTTGAGCTGGCCGCGGTGGACTACGTGCTCAAGCCGGTGCGCCCCGAGCGCCTGGCCGAGTCGGTCCGCCGCATCTGCGAGCTGGCCGAGGAGGACACCGTGAAGCCGGACATGGTCACGGTGGAAAAGGGCGGCATCACCAAGATGATCCGCCGCGACGAGATCCTCTACGTGCAGGCGCAGGGCGACTACGCGCGGCTGCACACCAAGGATGCCAGCTACCTGATCCGGGTCCCGCTCAACGACCTGGAGCAGCAGTGGGGGGCGGCAGGCTACGTCCGCATCCACCGCTCCTACCTGGTGTCCATGGACAAGATCGACACCGTCAAGCTGGCCACCGGCAAGGCCGTGGTTCTCATCGGCGGCACCGAGCTCCCCGTCTCGCGCCGCGCCCTGCCCTACCTGCGCGAGAAGCTGGCCGCGAATCGAGTCCGGCCGCTGTGAGCGAATCCGGCGCCGCCGCCGAGCCGCCGCGCGAATCCCCCGGTCCGCACCCGGTCCAGGCTCCCGATGACGGGCTCCCGGCACCCACCGGAGCCCGCGTGCGGGTCAGCGCACCCGCCGGCACCATGCTGAACATCGTCCGCCGTTCCGCCCCGGATGCCGCCGACACCTTCTACGTCCACTCGCTGATCCGCTCGCAGCTGCGCCTGGCCGCGTCGGTGGCCCTGGGCTTCCTGTTGGTGCTGGTGGGCCTCGCCGTCATGGTGTTCACCTGGCCGCAGATCAACGACATCCGCCTGGCGACCATCCCCTTGCCGTGGTGGTTGCTGGGCGTGGGCGTCTACCCGCTGATCATGCTCTGTGCCTTCCTCTTCAACCGGGCGGCGGCGCGCAACGAGGCCAAGTACCGGAGCATCGCCAAATGATCAATCCGGCCGTTGCCCTGCTCTCGGTGTTGCTGGTTTCCCTGGCGACGGTGCTCATTGCCGTCAACGGGCTGCGGCTCTCGCGCACCACCGGGGACTTCTACGTGGCATCGCGTACCGTCAAGCCCTGGTGGAACGCCAGCGCCATCGGCGGGGAATACCTTTCGGCCGCATCGTTTCTGGGCATTGCCGGGCTCATCGTGGTCTCCGGGCAGGACGGGTTGTGGTTCCCCATCGGGTACACCGCCGGCTACTTGATGCTGCTGCTCTTTGTGGCGGCGCCGCTGCGCCGCTCCCGCGCGTACACCATCCCCGACTTTGCGCAAATCCGGCTGGGCTCGATGAGGCTGCGCAGGCTCACCAGCTTCCTGGTGGTGGTCATCTGTTGGCTGTACATCGTCCCGCAACTGCACGGAGCCTCGCTGACGCTGGGCATCAGCACCGGGCTGCCGGGTTGGATGGGCTCGGTGCTGGTCATGGGGATCGTGTGCCTCACCGTGCTGGCCGGCGGCATGCGCTCGATCACCTTCGTCCAGGCGTTTCAGTACTGGCTCAAGCTCGCGGCCCTGGCGATCCCCGCCGTCTTCCTGCTGCTGCATCTGGGCCTGGCCGGGGAATCGGCGACCCTGGACGGTGCCGTCTTCGATCACGCCAGCGACCCGGCGGCGGACCAGGGCCTGTACTACAACATCTCGCTGCTGGTGGCGCTGCTCTTTGGCACGCTGGGACTGCCCCACGTGCTGGTGCGTTTCTACACCAACCCGGATGGTCCCTCGGCCCGAAAGACCACCGCGATCGTGCTGGGATTGCTGGCGTTGTTCTACCTCTTCCCCACGGTGCTGGGCATCCTGGGCAGGGCCTTCACCCCGGAACTTGCCACCAGCGGGAACGCCGATGCCACGGTGTTGCTGCTGCCAGGGCGCATCGTGGGGGGAACCGCCGGGGATGCGCTGACGGCGATCATCATCGGCGGTGCCTTCGCCGCGTTCCTCTCCACCTCCTCGGGCCTGGTGGTGTCCCTGGCCGGGACCATCTCGCAGGACCTGTTCCGCGGCACGGTGCGCGGATTCAGGATCTCCACGCTCATCGCCACCGCCGTCCCGCTGCTGCTGGCCATGGGAACCTCCAGCCTGGCGCTGGCCGGGGCCATCGGCTCGGTCTTTGCCTTCACCGCGGCAACCATCTGCCCGCTGCTGTTGCTGGGGATCTGGTGGCGCGGGCTCACCGTTGCCGGGGCGATTTCCGGCATGGTCACCGGCGCCGTGTGCTGCGGCGCGTCCCTGGTGCTGGCGGCAGCGGTGCCCAACGAGCCGCAGTCGTTCCATGCCCTGCTGGCCCAGCCGGCCGCCTGGTGCGTGCCGCTGGCATTCCTCGTGATGATCTTCGTGTCCCTGGCAACCAGGCGCCGTCCGCCCGGACGCATCGACGAGGTCATGGCCCGACTGCATGTTCCCGAGGCGCAGGCCGGAACGCTGCCCTGACGCTTGGGACCGTCACGGCCCCTGATTCGGGCATAAAGAATGCGGTTGGCCTGGTGACAGACACCAGACCAACCGCATTGAAAACCTCGACGGAGCCGAAAGGCTAGTCGATCGAGGCCATGAGCTCCACGACGCGATCCAGGAACGCGTCGACCTGCGACTCCTCGTAGCCGTGCTCGCCCTCGGCACGGCGGAACTCGGCCCGTCGCACGGCGTCAACGCTCATCGGGACGTCCTTCTCGAAGTAGTCAATGAGCTGGGAGCAGAGCTTGTCCACGTCCTGGACGTTGTAGCTCGACGCGCTGGAGCGCGAAGGCCTGCGGAAGCGCTCGCCCGGGGACCGGTGCAGGCGTCCACGCAGGATCGCCGAGAGCCGGCCGACCTGCTGCAGCCAGGCGTCCTCGCCATCGGCGTGAATCAGTGCATCGCGTTCCCGCTGGGCAAAGACATCCTCGAGCCTGTCCAGCGCACCGTCGACCTCGCGGGCGCTGTAGCCGCCGCGCTGGGCAGGGAAAACCGTGCGGCGGACCATGTGGCTGGTGACAATCGAATCATCGTCGCCGTCGCCATTGAACGTGGCTCGGGCGCGGGCGAGGAACACATCCACCTGTTTGGTGTTGTAGCCGAATTCCTTTTCCCCCACGCGCTCAAAGGGGCTGGGTGCCGGCTGTGCCTTGTCCTGACTCACAATTCTTTCCTTGGTGTTGGTATTGCGTACCGGAAGACCGGCACCTTGTTGCTGCGGGTGGTGCGATTGCCCGGGTTCAACCGGGGCGCGGCGGCACCAACCCGCATGTCCATCTTAGGGATGCTTTGGCACCCGCGGCCTACAGCGCGCCGGGCATCAGCAAAATGGTGAGGATATACGTCACCGGGATGGCGAAGAGCACCGAATCGAGCCGGTCCATGACCCCGCCGTGGCCCGGCAGGATGTTGCTCATGTCCTTGATGCCCAGTTCCCGCTTGACCATCGACTCGGCCAGATCCCCGGCCGTTGCGGCGACAACCGTCGCAACCGCCAGCGGGATGCCCACCCACCAAGGGGCATCCAGCAGGAACACCGCCGCAGCGATGCCCACCACCGTGGCCCCGGCAACCGACCCGGCAAAGCCCTCCCAGGACTTTTTGGGGCTGATCTTCGGAGCCATCGGGCGCTTTCCGAACAGCACGCCCACCAGATACCCGAACGTATCGTTGGAGACCACCAGCAACAACATCGTTGTCACCAGCAAGTGCCCGTCCGGTTCGTTCAGCAGCAGCACGGCAAAGCTCAGCAGCAGCGGCACCCACGTCAAGACGAAGATGCTTGCAACGATCGAGGGCACGGATTTGGCCGGCCCCTCGATGATGCGCCACAGGAAGACCAGCAGGGCGCTGGCGGTAAACGCCATGCCCAAGGCCTCGAGACCGCCGTAGTAGGCGGAGAACGGCAGAGCCACCCCGGCCACGGCCAGGGGAACCAGCGGGGTGTCGATTCCCCCGCCAATCAGTGCCCGTGAAACTTCCCAGCTGCCCACGACTCCGAAGATCGCCACCGTGGCGACGAACGCCAGCGGCAACCAAAACAGTCCGGTCAGCACCACGGCCAACAGCACCAGCCCCACGACGATTGCCGCGGGGAGGTCGCGTCCTGCCCGCGAGGGCTGGGTGCGCGTCGACTTGCGGCTTCGCCGGGTCATGGCATCAAGCCCTCCGGGATCCGGCGTCGGCTCCGGAGGGGAACCTGCGGCTCCTTCGCTCGGCTCGGTGGGATTGGCCATTAGACTTCCAGCAGCTCGGCTTCCTTGCGCTTGAGCAAGTCGTCGATGCTTTCGGCGTGCGACTTGGTCAGTGCGTCAAGTTCCTTTTCGGCGCGGGCGCCTTCGTCCTCGCCGACTTCGCCGTCCTTGACCAGCTTGTCAATGCCGTCCTTGGCCTTCCGGCGCAGGTTGCGCAGGGCCACCTTGGCGTCTTCGCCCTTGCCGCGAACGACCTTGACGTATTCCTTGCGGCGTTCCTGGGTCAACACCGGCATGATCACGCGGATGGTCTTGCCGTCGTTGGACGGGTTCGCGCCAACCTCGGAGTCGCCGAGCGCTTTTTCGATTTCACGCAGGGCGGTCACGTCGTAGGGGCTGATCAGGATGGTGCGGGCATCCGGGGTGGCAAAGGATGCCAGCTGCTGCAGCGGGGTCGGGGAACCGTAGTAGTCCACCATGACCTTGGCGTACATTCCCGGGTGCGCACGGCCGGTGCGGATCGCGGAGAAGTCTTCCTTCGCGTTCTCGATGGTGCTGTCCATCTTGTCGGATACCTCGAAGAGGATTTCCTCAATCACGGTCTACTCCTTTGAATCGGCTCCCAATCGATGGGTGGCCGGGTAATTTTGGGCTTGTGAACAATCCTATGCCACGGGAGGGCATGGCGCGGGGCACCTAGATGGTGACGCGGGTGCCGATCTTTTCGCCGAGGATGGCGCGGGTGACGTTTCCGTCGCCTTCCATGCCGAAGACCATCATCTCCAGCTTGTTGTCCTTGCACATGGTCATGGCGGTCTGGTCCATGACGCGGATGTCCTTGATGAGGGCCTCTTCGTAGGTGAGGTGCTCAAGCTTGGTGGCGGTCGGGTCCTTCTTCGGGTCCGCGGTGTACACGCCGTCGACACCGCTCTTGGCCATCAAGACCACGTCGGCGTCGACCTCGAGGGCGCGCTGGGCTGCCACGGTGTCGGTGGAGAAGTACGGCAGGCCTGCCCCGGCGCCGAAGATTACGACGCGGTCCTTTTCCATATGGCGGATGGCGCGGCGCGGAATATAGGTCTCGGCGACCTGGGCCATGGAGATCGCGGACTGGACGCGGGTGTCAACGCCGGCCTGTTCCAGGAAATCCTGCAGGGCCAGGCAGTTCATGACGGTGCCGAGCATGCCCATGTAGTCGGCGCGCGAGCGGTCCATGCCCGAGGCCGAAAGTTCGGCGCCGCGGAAGAAGTTGCCGCCGCCAACCACGATGGCGACCTCCACCTTGCCCACGGTTGCGGCGATCTGCTCGGCAATGCCACGCACGGTGACCGGGTCGACGCCCAGCTTGCCGCCGCCGAAGACCTCTCCGGAAAGCTTCAGCAAGACCCTGCGGCGACGCGGGGCCTGGGTGTGTTCATGCGATTCGGGGGTTGCGTCCATGGGTGTCATTCCTCCTGCGTGCGGGTCGGTGCGGGCCCACGTTGTAGCTGTTGGGGGTGTGGCCGGCCCTCGGTCCTCGATGGCCCGGGAGCTGGCAGGAAAAAGGGGCGGCCACGTTGAAGTGGCCACCCCCTCTACCTTGGTGTGAAGCAAATGGTTACCGGTGCCGGGGCGCCGAGAACCAATTTACCTGCTGTTGAAGCTAATTAGGCTCCGACGCGGAAACGTGCGAAGGCGGTGGCGTTGACGCCGGCTTCTTCCAGCACCTTGCCCACGGTCTTCTTGGCGTCCTTGGCGAATGCCTGGTCGACCAGCACCTGCTCCTTGAAGAAGCCGGTCAGGCGGCCTTCAACGATCTTGGTCATGGCGGCTTCCGGCTTGCCCTCGGCGACAGCGGTCTCCTGGGCAATGCGGCGCTCGGACTCGACGATCTCGGCGTCGATGTCATCGCGGGAAAGCACGGTCGGTGCCATTGCAGCGGTGTGCACTGCAACGTCGTGTGCAACGGTGGCTGCGGCTTCGCCGGCGCCGTCCACTGCAACGAGAACGCCAACCTGGGCCGGGAGGTCCTTGGAGGTCTTGTGCAGGTAGGCATCAACCGATGCACCCTCGATACGGGACAGGCGGCGAACGATGACCTTCTCGCCCAAGACTGCGCCCTCTTCGGTGACGACGTCGGCAAGGGTCTTGCCCTCGACGTCGACTGCCAGCAGAGTCTCCAGGTCGGCTGCGCCGGAGGACACGGCAATGTCCAGGACCTTGGCGGCCAGGGCGATGAACTTGTCGTTCTTGGCGACGAAGTCGGTCTCGCAGGAAAGCTCGATCATGACGCCGACGGTGCCCTCGACAACCTTGGCGGCAACGAGGCCTTCCGAGGTCGAGCGGCCTTCGCGCTTGGTCGCGCCCTTCAGGCCCTTGATGCGGATGAGCTCCATGGCCTTCTCGGCGTCGCCGTTGGCCTCGTCGAGCGCCTTCTTGACGTCCATCATGCCAGCGCCGGTGCGCTCGCGCAGTGCCTTAATGTCAGCAGCGGTGTAGTTTGCCACGTGCAACCCCATTCATAAGTGGTTTTGAGCTTTTTCGCCGAAGGACGGGCCGAATGTGGCCCGTCCCGCGGTTTGTCTCCGGTTGCCGGCGCTCCCCCGCAAAAGGGGAGCGCCGACAACAAGCGACCTTGGTTTTGTGACTACTCGGCCGAAGCGGCCGGTGCTTCCTCGGCTGCCGGAGCAGCTTCAGCGGCGGGTGCTTCCTCGGCTGCCGGAGCAGCTTCGGCGGCGGGTGCTTCAGCAGCGGGTGCCTCGGCCTTGCCGGCCTCGAGCAGTTCGCGCTCCCACTCGGCCAACGGCTCGGCCGGAGCTTCGGTGTTGCCTGCAGCCTTGTTGTTGCGGGCGATCAGGCCAGCGGCAACGGCGTCGGCAACGACGCGGGTGAGCAGGTTGACGGAGCGGATGGCGTCGTCGTTGCCCGGGATCGGGTACTGGACTTCGTCCGGGTCGCAGTTGGTGTCGAGGATGGCAACAACCGGGATGCCCAGCTTGCGTGCCTCATCGATGGCCAGGTGCTCCTTCTTGGTGTCGACAACCCAGAGGACCGAAGGGGTCTTCGTCAGGTTGCGGATACCGCCAAGGTTGGTCTGAAGCTTGGTCAGCTCGCGCTTGAGCAGCAGCAGCTCCTTCTTGGTGTGGCCCGAACCGGCAACATCCTCGAAGTTGATCTCTTCCAGTTCCTTCATGCGCGAGATGCGCTTGGAAACGGTCTGGAAGTTGGTGAGCATGCCACCGAGCCAGCGCTGGTTGACGAAGGGCTGGCCAACGCGGGTAGCCTGCTCCGAAATTGCTTCCTGAGCCTGCTTCTTGGTGCCAACGAACAGAACGGTGCCGCCGTGGGCAACGGTCTGCTTGACGAACTCGTAGGCGCGGTCGATGTACGACAGCGACTGCTGCAAGTCAATGATGTAGATGCCGTTGCGCTCCGTGAAGATGAAACGCTTCATCTTCGGGTTCCAACGACGGGTCTGGTGTCCAAAGTGAACGCCGCTGTCGAGCAGCTGGCGCATGGTTACGACTGGCATGTCGCAACTCCTTCCGGCAGTAGCTGGCCGGCCCATCACTGGGCCGCGGTAACTGCCATTGTTATCGGTTGATGGTGCGCATCCGGTATTGGACGCGACCCCTGGCATGAGCAGAACGGCAAACCGTTCCTGGCCTGGCCCCTCCCGAATGTATTCGGACCGCGGGCCTGCCAGTCGCACACGCAACAGATCGCCACGGAAGTGGGATTTTCAGGTGTGGATGACTCATACGCGAAGTCGGTTTCTTGTAGTCCCTCAATCAGCGCATGCTTCAAGAGGGCACAGGGAACCGCATGCTCAAGTGTACTACAGGCAGGTGGCGCCAAAATTGACACATCCGCACAAGGACAAGGGACGTGCATCACACGCCGGAAACCTCCACAAAGCGGTGGAGATCGGGCCGGGGGCCATCCGCACGGACCCATGCTTGGGGTCATGAAAATGGTTTCGTCCCTGGCAGGCTTAATGATTGGCACCGCCGTGCTGTTGGCCCCGGCCAGTGCTTCCCCGCCCGCCCCTCGCCCTGCAAGCCAAGGCCTGGTCCCGGCCGGCGCATGGAGTTGGCCATTGCCCCCGGTGCCGCGACTCGTGCGCGGATTCGACCCTCCGGCCCAACGCTGGCTCAGCGGCCACCGGGGCGCCGACCTTCAGGCAGCCCCCGGTGACACCGTCCGCGCACCTTCCGGAGGCATAGTCTCCTTCGCGGGGCACATCGTGGACCGGCCGGTCATTGTCATCAACCACGGTTCCGGTTTGCTCTCCAGCTTCGAGCCGGTGCGTAGCACCTTGGAGGTCGGCGCCATCGTCTCGGAGGGCGACGAGATCGGCATGGTCGGGGCCGGTGCGCACTGTGACGCGCTCTGCCTGCACTGGGGATTGCGGCTGGACGGTGAATACATCGACCCGCTGCTCACCATCATCGACACCCGCCCCTCGATTCTCTTGCCGCTGGACTAGCCGCTCGGCAGGCTTCGGGACCTGAATTCGCGATCCGCGTCCTCGTAGACCTTGATCATGAGTTGGGTCTGCCGGCTTTGCAGGAATGATGCAGGGTCGAAGGACGATGTCAACGGACCGTGGCCGGCCTTGATCTGGTCGACACAATCTTCCAGGGCCGTGGCGAGCGCGGCAACCGTATCGTCCTCGGTGAGCCAGTAGACGCCCTTGGGCAAGTCCTCGGCAATATTCCGGTCACTGAGCAGCGAAGGTGTGCCCAGGGCGGCCGCCTCGTAGACCGTCATGCCCTGGGTCTCGAATCCCTGGGACGTCTGGACCAGTGCATCGGCCCGCCGGAGCTCCGTGAGCATTTGCCCGTAGGGGACCTTGCCGCGGATAACCACGGTTGGCCTATCCATGGCCTGGGCCTTGGCTTCGGCCTTGGCCCGGTCCGCTCCGTCGCCAAAAACGTGGATCTCCGCGTCGATATTGGAGAGTGCCACGGCGTCGAGGAAGGGAAGCAGTCGCTTCTCCGCACTAAACCTCCCCACCCAGGCCAGCCTCGGCCGCGTGTTGGGTTTGGCGGATGGCTGGGCCAGCAAATCCGACGCGAGGCCATCGTCCATTCCGTTGGGAACGACCTCGACGCGCGCAAAAACGCGTTCGTCCTCCAACAGGCGGGCGAAATGGCTGGAGGGCGCGGTCACGCGTTGGGCGTGATCGGTGAACCGCTGCAGATATGTCCAGGCATCGGCAGCCACCGGCTTGCCCGTGCCCAGGAATGCCTTCTGGGCAAGGCCGAACCCGCGCTGGACCAGACCCGGCAGCGGCATAGTCGCGGCAATCCCCACATCGAGGCGGTTATGCATGGTGTGGACGACGGGAAGGTTGTTGTCCTTGGCGAACCGATAGCCAATGATGGCCTGCCAGAAGTCTGCCTGGACGTGCACCACGTCGACTGGTCCGCGCTCGGTCATTGCCTTGGCCAACAACTTGTCGCTGACCTTGCCGGGGATGGATATGGAGTACTCCCCCGGTCCCAGGGGCAAGGAAGGCAGCTCGATGACGGCCTGGTCGGGGATGTGCTTGCCGCGGTACTTGGGTGAAACGATCGTCACCCGGTGTCCTGCCAGCTCAAGAAACCGCCGCTGCAGCCGGACGGAGGTCTGCATGCCACCCAGGGTGTCGGGGTGCTGGTCGACAAACATAACGCAATGCATTGACCGGGCTCGTCCTTTCTGTAGTCGGGCGTGAAGCTGAAGGTGCGGCAGGCAGAGCATGCCCACGCGAGAGGCGCCAGGTTCCCTGACGATCAGGTAATTCGAGCCTAATAGAGAAGGAACGGCCATCGCCCAAAGACGTGGCGGGGCGTCTCGCGGGAATCTGGTTGTATGCTGACTTCTCCCGCAACTACCACCCCGAATGCGAAAAACGGCCTAGCCAGAATTCCTGCAAGGATTTTCTGACTAGGCCGTTGACGTGTAGGGCGGGTGGGGCTTGAACCCACGACCAAGGGATTATGAGTCCCCTGCTCTGACCAACTGAGCTACCGCCCCAACATGGATGTTCGATCGAATCACCGCCAACTGCGGCAATTGGCCAAACATCCCCAGCTATCCTAATGGATTCCTTCGCAGGTTTTCATCTTCCCTTGCCGGGAAACTCTGACTGGCGTCAGTATCAGGGAAGAAAATCCTCCGCGACGGCACCGCGATAGATCGCCTCGAAGGTGTCCATGGTCTTGCTGTGGCTGTGCAGGGCTGCCTTGGCATGGCCTGCTTTGCCCATCACCGCCTGCTCCGCAGCTGTCATGCCCAGGATCGAATCCAGCTTGCCAGCCAGTCCAGCCAGGTCCCCCGGCTCGAATAGGTAACCGTTGACTCCGTCATCAACAAGGTGCGGCAAGGCCATCGCATTGGCCAACACCACGGGCTTGGACGCCGAGAGCGCCTCCAGGGTCACCAGGGACTGGAGCTCAGCGGTTCCGGGCTGGCAGAACACATCGCAGCGCAGGTACGCTCTGCGCAGTTCTTCGTCGTCGACATGGCCCAGGAAGTGCACGCGGCTCGCAACCCCCTTTTCACGGGCAAGCTTTTCCAACGGCGCGCGCTGCTCGCCACCGCCGATGACCTCAAGGTGGGCATCGGGGACCGTCTTCATCAAAGTCAGCGCCTCAATGAGTTCGTTGACGTTCTTCTCAACCGCCAGCCTGCCCACGAATAGGATCGTGGGATATGGATTCCGGTCGATCGACTCCGCTGCGCCAAGCTCATAGTTGCTGGAGTCGATCCCGTTGGACAGCGGCAAGACCTTGTCCAAGCGCGCATACTGGGTCATCGCACGGGCAGCCAGCGGCGTCGGCGTGGTGACAACATTCGCCTTGCCCATGATCTTGCCCATGTCGCGCCAAGAGTTCCGCGCCACGATCTTCTTGAACCACTGGGGAAAAGGCAGGAACGGGTCCAGGTTTTCCGGCATGAAGTGGTTCGTTGCCACGGTTCGGCTACCGCGTTTATTGGCAAAGGCCAGGGCGCCTTGGCCGATCATGTAGTGGCATTGAGCGTGGACCACGTCCGGCTTGATCTCGTCGAGCAGCTGCTTGATCTCCGGGTTGACTTCCCAGGGGAAGCAAATACGGAAGTAGTCATGCGTCGGCACGGCATGCGACCGCAGCCGGTGAACGGTGGCTTCGGGCAGGACCTCGGTGACAGTGGGCCCCTTGTCCGGCCGGGTGGCCATGACGTGCACCTCGTGCCCGCGCTCTGTCATGGCGGTGGCCAGTCGATAGCAAAAGACTGCTGCGCCGTTGACGTCCGGATGATAGGTATCCGCCGCAATCACGATTTTCAATGGTTTCTCGCCCGTCACGTGGTGCGTTCACTCCTTGACATGACCGCTATCGAGGCCACGGTTGTCGTTTCATTGTCTTGTTGGGCAATTGCAGGACTACGGCAAGCTCTATTTGCCATCGGTGACCTTGGTCCGCCGTCTGGCTTCGGCCTTGCGTTCAAGCACGTCCGGGTGATGTCGCGACAAGGCGATCACCCCTACGATAGCAATGCAACCGGCACCGACCATGCTTAGCGCGATGGCGGGTTGGACATTGGGATCCAGCTCACCCAGGATCGCGATGCCGATGGAGATCCCGACGATGGGGTCGATCACCGTCAGTCCGGCAATGACCAGGTCCGGCGGGCCCTTCGAATATGCGTTTTGCACGAAGTAGGAACCGAGCAGGCCGGCAACCACCACCGCCAGGATCGAGTACCACGAAACGTTGGCCAGGAACCGCCCGTTTGGATCGAGCAGCGACACGGAAATGGTGCGCACCAGCACCGCCACGAACCCGAAGAGGACCCCGGCACCCAGTATGTAGAAGAACGCGCCGAGTCTATGTGGGAAGACCACAACGGCCCCGCCGAAAACGGCAACGGCGATCGCCAGGATCAGGATGGTCAGCAGTTCCTGCCCGCTCGTGATCTTGTGCTCCTCGGCACTGACCTCGATGGCCAGGAAGACGAAGGCCGCACTTCCCACCATGCAGGCAATGATCGCCAGGATCGTGGGCCGATTCATCTTGATGTGGTGCTCGCGGGCATTGACCACCGTGGTGATGACCAGCGCAATTGCACCGATGGGCTGGACCACGGTCAATGGAGCGCTCGCCAAGGCATAGACATTCAGGCTCATCCCCATGGCGAGCAGGACCAAGCCCAGGACCCAGCGGGGAGTCCTAAAAAGACGAAGCATCCCCCATCCGGTCACATCCAGTCCGCCGGCGCTGGCGCGCACCGCACTGGATTGTCGCTGCGTGCCAAAGGCCAGAAAGAATGCCCCGGCAATCGCCGCCGTGACCGCTAGCCAGACCATTCAGTTCCCGACCTCAGTGCCCTGGCCTTGCTCCGCGCCTGTACAAAATACTGCATCGCAGCAATCACGTGAAGTACGCAGGCCAGCGCCAGTGCCCAAGTCGCGATGTCCCCCAGAATGCTTCCCTTGCCCCAATCCGTGTTTCCCAGCAGCAGCAACGGAGTCCCGACCAAAAGCAACGCGGTACGGAACTTTCCGAGGTTGCTCACCGGCAGATTGGGATTGCCCCGAAAGAGCACCCATGCGTTGATGATCAAGACGGCATCGGGAACCACGATGGAAAAAACCAGCCATGCCGGGGCTATTCCTGTCGACACAAAGGTCGTGGCGACAACAATCAGCGCCAGCCTGTCAGCCACGGGATCCAGCCACTTGCCAACGGTTGAGATCTGATCGAGGCGGCGGGCCGCAAATCCATCGATCCAGTCGGAGGAACCCAGGATTGCCAACGTGAGCGTAGCCCAGCCGTAATGCATGGTGAGCGTCTGCCAGACGAACACCGGCACCAGAAGGAACCTGAGAACAGTTATCAGGTTCGGCACCGTCCAGAAGGTGGCGAGCTCGCGGTATTCAAAGTTGTCGCGTGTCCCCGCTCCAAAAATGCGCATGCCCTCCTCTTTCATGGTCTGTTCCGTGCTCATGGACTGGTGGGACTATTCACGTGGCATGTGGTTCGCGCTTCCCCGTCCCCTGATCGGGTTGATCGACGGGAGTCGTGACCGGTGGTGCGGCGGTTCAGGGTTTTCAGCCTGGCCGCACCGGGTTATTGATTACTTGCTCAGTAGCTTGCGCAGGAAGATAAAGAACATCGTCACCGAGCCGGCCATGATCGCCAAGGGTTGCCACCGCTCGCGCAGGGCCTCCTTGGTGTTTTCGCCTTCAAAACCGCTGAGGGATCCCACCTTTTCGGTTGCCCGCTCCATGCCTTCGGAAAACTTCCCCGATGCGGTGTCCGCCAGGTGCCTGGCCTGGCCGGCGGCCTTGGACACCGCGTCGCCGGCGGCTTGTCCCGCGCCGGAGAATTTTTCTCCAAGGTGGAGTGGCACCTCGAGTTTTTGTCCCAGGCCGTCGCGGTGCAAGGCAATCTTTTCGCGACGTTCCCGGGTGCGGATGATCAGTTCGTTGTGCGTAAGCTTCTCGGCTTTTGCCTCGTGATCGTCCTTCTTGGCTTCCTTCTCGTCCTGCTCGTCCTTCTTCTTGGACGGTTTCGGCTCGTCAAGCGTCGAAACATCGAAGGCGCTGCCGTCCTTGACCACGCCAAGGTCGTGCCGGATCCCGCGAATCGCTTCGTCAGGCAGCAGCGGCATGGTCTTCTTGAACTTGAAGAAGGCGAATGCGGCAAGGATCAGTGCCAGAACGAGGAATCCGGCAGCGACAAGCAGTGCTGCCAGCCAAGGTTCAATGACCGTTCCGATTCCCATGATCAGGGCCACGACCAAGGCAATTATCATGAAGGCCAGCAAGGCCAGGGCCACGATACCGGCACCTGCAGCAATGCCAACGCCAATGCCCTTTGACTTCAGGACGATGGCGGCGATGCGTGCTTCGTCAGCCACCTGGTTCGGGATCAGGTGGCTAAGTCCGCTTACCTGTCCCTTGATGGTTAGTGGCGTTGACTGGTATTGGTTTCCAGTCGATTCCGATCCAGACATGGTCTCTCCGTTTCATGCGGCCTAGGCCCGGGCCGCTCAACCCAAAACTATCACCCGGACGTGCCTAAACGGCTCAACCTGCAGGGGTACACCCAGGGTATGAGATCGACTTGAGACAAGAAATCCCCGCCCTCCAATGGAGAACGGGGTTTCCTATGTGCGCTCCTCCGACTGGACTTGAACCAGTAACCCTTCGATTAACAGTCGAATGCTCTGCCAATTGAGCTACGGAGGAATGAAGCAGGTAAAACACTACCAGAGCGCCGATTGGAACCCCAAATCGAAAGCTGGTTGATCAGCCCGCACGCCCGGAGCAGGTCCCCACTACCGCTGGCGCTGTACCCGCTTCTCGTCCCAGACCGGTTCCGCTGACTCGTAGACCTTTCCATCGGAACCGAAGACCAGGAACCGGTCGAATGACCTGGCAAACCAGCGGTCGTGGGTCACCGCCAGCACGGTACCGACGAACGATTCGATGGCCCTCTCCAGCGCCTCCCCCGAATGCAGGTCAAGGTTGTCGGTCGGCTCGTCAAGCAGCAGCAAGGTTGCCCCGGAAAGCTGCAACAGAAGGATCTGGAATCGTGCCTGCTGTCCGCCGGAGAGGGAATCGTATTTCTGCTCCGCTTGGCCGGCCAGGCCGTAACCGTCAAGCGCTCCGGAGGCCGCTTCCCTGGCCATGCCCGAGCGGTGTTCGTCGCCTCGATGCAGGATGTCCAGCAACGTCCTGCCCAGGAGGTCGGGTCGGCTGTGGGTCTGGGCAAAGAACCCGGGACGGATGCGTGCCCCAAGCTTCACCGTTCCGTTGTGCGGGACCTCGGCAATCTCGACCTCCGAGACCGGCAGGTGTTCGCGTTCCGGGTCGGTTCCGCCCGAGGCCAACAGCCGCAGGAAGTGGGACTTGCCCGAACCGTTCGAGCCCAGGATCGCCACGCGGTCCCCGAACCAGATCTCGTTGCTGAAGGGTTTCATCAGCCCGGTGAGCTCAAGCTTCTCAGCGACAATGGCGCGCTTGGCCGTTCGCCCGCCCTTGAGCCGCATGTTGACGTTTTGTTCAAGAGGGATGGCCTGGGGCGGACCGGCCTCGAGAAACTTGGCAAGGCGCGTTTGGGCGGCGTGGTACCGGTTGGCCATGTCCGAGCGGAAGGCGGCCTTGTTCTTGTACATGTTCACCAGCTCCTTGAGCTTGGCGTGCTCCTCGTCCCACCGCTTGCGCAGTTCCTCGAAGCGTTCGTTGCGTTCGCGCCGTGCGTCGACGTAGGAACCGAACGCGCCGCCGTGGATCCAGGCCGTGGCGCCGGAGTGGCCGGGTTCGAGGGTGACGATGCGGTTGGCTGCGTTGTTCAACAGTTCGCGGTCGTGACTGATGAACAGGACGGTCTTCGGCGAGGCGTTGAGCATGGCTTCGAGCCAGCGCTTGCCCGGGACGTCGAGGTAGTTGTCGGGCTCGTCAAGCAGCAACAGCTCGTCGGGGCCTTCGAAGAGGGCCTCAAGGACCAGCCGCTTTTGCTCGCCGCCGGAAAGTGTTGATGCCAGGCGGTGGGCGGCGCGGTCGAAGGGCACGCCGAGCGCCGCCATGCAGACCTTGTCCCACGCGGTTTCCAGTTCGTAGCCGCCGGCATCTCCCCAGTCGATGATGGCCTGGGCATAGCGCATCTGGATTTTCTCGTCGTCGGATTCCATCATGAGCAGCTCGGTTTCATCCACGGCCTTCGCGGCTGCCGCCAGGTCCGCCGAAGCCGTGGAAACCAGCAAGTCGCGCACGGTGGACTCGTCGCGCACCTGGCCAACAAACTGCCGCATGATGCCCATGCCCCCGGATCGACTGACAGCGCCCTCATCCGATTTCAGGTCCCCGGCAATGATCTTGAAGAGCGTCGTCTTTCCCGCGCCGTTGGGGCCGATCAGAGCGGTCTTTGATCCCGAGGTGACCTTGAAGGTCACGCCGCCCAGGAGTTGGGTTCCGTCGGAGAGGAAGTAATGGATGTCGGATACGTCGATATGAGCCACCTTCCCATCCTACTGATGTCCCGGCCTGGAGCCCCACCGGGGTCACCCCGAGACCCCGGCAAAGTCCCCCGGTGTAGTCCAGCGTGTTCCCCGTAGTCGTGCACCGGGCGGATGCCGGCCACTTGTACCCGGTGTCGCGCACCGAACTTTGTCGGATCCGTGGCGCGAGTTGTCAGTGAAGTCGCGAACCGGTTGCGGCCGGTTATTGAAGTTCGAGCGGACCGAACTCCAGCTGCCGCCTATCGCGCACCCAATGGGCTCCGGTGTCCCTGCGCTGGGCATCGGTGGCGAAACGATAGCGATAGGTCAGTATTCGGATGAAGCGCGGCTTCCTGCCGGAAAACGGGTCATGGCCCAACAGTGCCAGTGTCCGGGCATCGGCCTCCAGCAACCTGACCAAGAGCGCATGGAACCAGCGCTGGTTCAAGGATCCCAGCGGCAGGAACCACATCATCCAGTCCAAGCGCAGATGATAGGGCGCGAATTGGCGCGGCCTCTTGGAAACGTCCCCCGGTTTCCCCTTGAACCCGTACTCTAGCCAGGTGGCCTCGACAGGTGATTCGTCCTCGGTGCCCTCGATGACGACTTCGATCCGCTCCCTGGTGACCGAGCCGAAGGCACCGTAGGCGTTGCCCAATTGCCATCGGTTGAAGGCCGCATTCATGCGCTGATCGGATGAGAACAGGTTGCGCAGCGCCGGAACGGAGAGCACGGCCAACAACAGCGTGCCGATCAGCACGGTCACGGTCCACCAGACGGGTGCCTCCGCTCGCGCGCTGCTTTCGGGTGGCAGCCAGGGGATGAGCCGTCGCAGCACCGGGTCGCTGACCCGGCAGAAAGCCAGCACGATGGTGATCCAGTTCAGCCACGCGAAGTTGCCGGTGGCCACCAGCCACAGCTGGGTGGCAATGATGATGCCCGCCGCGATGGAGGCCAGTGGCTGGGGCGCAAACAGCAGGAACGGGATCGCCAGTTGGGCGCCGTGGTTGCCCGCCGCCTCGCAGCGGTGCCACCATTTTGGGGCCAGGTGGGCCCGGCGGCTGAACGGCCCGGGCATCGGCTGTGTTTGGTGGTGGTAGTACATGGCCGTGAGGTTTCTCCAGGCCGGGTCCCCACGCCACTTGATCATGCCCGCTCCAAACTCCAGCCGGAACACCAGCCAGGCGATCAGCAACAGAATGGTCAGCGGTGGCGGGACCTGCCGGGAACCGAGCAGGCCCACCGTGAACCCGGCCTCCAACAGCAGCATTTCCCAGCCAAAACCGTAGAAAATCTGCCCCACGTTTACGATCGACATGTACAAGCCCCAGAGGGCAAGGAAGGCGAAGAGCGGCAGCCACGGAGGTCCAGCCTGGGGAAGCCCGACGACCAGTACCCCGGAAATGGCACACCCTGCGGCGCACACCGCCACCAGTTTCCGGTCCGAGTACCCGATCCTGCTAAATATCGTAGGACGGCGGGCGCCGGGTCCGCCAAGTAGCCGGGGCGCGGGCAGCAGGCCGCGTTCGCCGGCAAGGGCCCGGAACTGGTTCAGGGTGGAAATGAAGGCAATCAGGTAGATCAGCGCAACCCCGCGTTGCAGGATTTCGCGGGCCATGCCGTAGTCGTACGCCGCCAGCCATTCCATGGCATCAGCTTAGATTCATCGGGACACGGCGGCCATGCCCTGCCAACGGGGCCATAGGCGAGAAGCGCCTGCCTGTCTGCTTGCCAGACTGAGCCGGGCCAAATCCGGTGCAACGCACTGGGTCGTTATCCTCGCCAACGCCGCCTTGGAGCGCTCCTCAATGGCACCCTCCCGGCCATGGTGGGTTAACGCAAAAGAATCCGCATTTTCTGTGAAGAAAATGCGGATTCTTTTGTTTTGGCTCCTCCGACTGGACTTGAACCAGTAACCCTTCGATTAACAGTCGAATGCTCTGCCAATTGAGCTACGGAGGAATGCAACGAGAAATACTCTACACAAGGTTTCGGGAAAACAAAAATCGTCGCCCACACCCGGCTGCAACTAGTCCTGGCGCAGTGCCCTGCGGCGCAATTCCAGCTCCAACAGCTCGCGATTGATGCGCTGGAAGCCCTCCGGATCCCCCGCGGGATCCATGCGTTGCAGCTCACCCATCTTCTCCGCCTTCAAGTGTGTGATTTGCAGCTCAAAGAGACGATTGATGATGTCATTGCAATAGCGCAGCAATGCCTCGCTGGTGCTTGCGGGCAACGGAGTCACTGCCAGTTCGGAGACAAAAGATCGCAAGGGTTCCGGGACTTCCTGCCGGATGGCCTCGACCCATTGCGACGGGGTGGCACCTGCCATTCCGGCAGCGCGCACGGCATCGTGCACCGCGGCATGGGCAGGGGCCATGAAGCGGGCGTCATAGAACGCCTGCCATTGCTCCGGTGTCAGCTGCGCCGGCTGCTGCAGCACGACTTCCAGTGCCTCGCGTTCCATCCGGGATACCGGATCGCGCGGATCGGGTCGGGAGTAGACCGGGGCGGCAGGTTGCTCCGGTGCCGCATGGCCGGCGCCTCCGCGGACCGGTTCCTCCGCCTTGGGCATCCGGTTGCGTCGCACCGAGGCCCCCACGGCCCGGTTGACGTCCTCCATGTCCATGCCGAGCCAACCGGCAAGTTCACGTGCGTAGGCCGGGCGAATGGCCGAATCACGGATCTCGGCAACAATCGGGGCACTGACGCGCAGCGCCTGCACCCGGCCCTCGACGGTATTCAGGTTGTAGTTCTTCAATCCCGCCTTGATGGCGAATTCGAAGAGCGGGCGCTTGGAATCGATGAGTTCGCGCACCGCCTCCGGGCCGCGCTTCTGCCGCAGGTCGCACGGGTCCGCTCCGGTCGGCTCGACGGCGACGTAGGTCTGGGCGATGAATTTCTGGTCTTCCTCGAAGGCGCGCAGGGCGGCCTTCTGGCCGGCGGCGTCGCCGTCGAAGGTGAAGACCACTTCGCCGCCGGATCCGTCGTCACGCAAGAGCCGCCGGGCAATCTTGATGTGGTCGGTGCCAAAGGCGGTGCCGCAGGTGGCAACCGCGGTGCCGATGCCCGAAAGATGGCAGGCCATCACGTCGGTGTAGCCCTCGACCACGACCAATTGGCGGGTCTTGGTGATTTCCTTCTTGGCCAAGTCGACACCGTAGAGGACCTGGGACTTCTTGTAGAGCTGGGTTTCGGGGGTGTTGAGGTACTTGGGCCCCTGGTCGTCCTCGTAGAGCTTGCGCGCTCCGAAGCCGATGGTGGCTCCGGTGAGATCGCGGATGGGCCAGATCAGGCGGCCGCGGAACCTGTCGTAGATGCCACGGTTGCCCTCGGAAAAGATGCCGGTGAGCTTGAGTTCCTCGTCCTGGAAGCCACGCCCACGCAGGTGCTTGAGCAGCGCGTCCCAGCCCTGGGGCGCGTAGCCGACGCCAAAGTGCGCTGCGGCCTCCGCGTCGAAGTCGCGTTCGGACAGGAATTTCTGCCCGGCCGCGGCTCCGGGGGTGGTGAGTTGTTCGCGGAAGAACTCCTCGGAGATCTTGTGGGCGTCGAGCAGTCGCTGGCGGCGGCCGGTTTCCTCGCGGCGCGGGCCGGTGCCCCCGTCCTCGTAGTGCAGTTCGATGCCGACGCGGCCGGCCAACTGCTCCACGGTCTCGGAGAAGGTGCCGTGGTTCATCTTCTGCAGGAAGGCGATCACGTCGCCGGACTCGCCGCAGCCAAAGCAGTGGAAGGAACCGACCTGCGGGCGCACGTGGAAAGACGGGGAACGTTCGTCGTGGAAGGGGCACAGGCCCTTCCAGGAGCCGACACCGGCGGACTTCAGCGTCACATATCCGTCGATGACTTCCTTGATGTCCGTGCGGTTGCGGACTTCGTCGATATCTTCACGCTTAATCAGGCCTGCCATACACCCAGTCTAGTGACGATTCGAGGATGGAATGCGCCGTTCCGCTGCGGGCTGTGGATCGGGCCTGCCGGCCTAGAAGAGCCGTTCGTTGAAGCTCTTGCCCAACACCAGGGTGGCGTGCCATTCGATGGCCGAGGCGTCGGTGAGCGAGGCCACCTGGTCGATGACTACGCGCAGCCGGCCCGCGTCGTCGGCGGCGTCGCGCCAGTCGGCCGCGAAGAGCGGCTCGAGGTACTTGTCCCCGGTCTCGGCCAGGAGGGCCACCAGCTCGGTGAGGATTTCGCTTTGCCGCGCATAGATGGGCTTGCGTTCGTCGCTGGTCATCACATAGGCGGTGGCCAGGCCCTTCATCGCGGCGATCTCGTGTTCGGTGGATTCGGGGACGATGAGCGCGGCGTTGAAGCGGGTCAGCTCCCCCGGCCCGAACTGCTCGCGGGTGGCGTCGATGGCCGACTGGCAGAAGCGCCCGATGAACTGGCTGGTCATGTCCTTCAGTGCGGCCATGGAACGGCGCGAGCCATCGGCGTGCGGCACCCATTCGTTGGTGGCCTCGAGCCGGGCGAAGGCGGCATCGATGACGCCGTCCTCAACGTGCGGCAAATACCATTGCCGGGTGAAGGTGATCGCCCGGGCCCGCTGGTCCTTGTCCTTGATCCAGCGCAACTGGAAGCGTCCGGCGTTGATGGCGTCCTCGACGTCGTGCACCGAGTAGGAGATGTCATCGGCCAGGTCCATGACCTGTGCCTCGATGCAGGTTTGCCGAGGTTGGGCGCCGGAGCCGGAGCGCAGCCAGTCGAAGACCGGGGCATCGTCGACGTACGCCCCGAACTTGGAGGTCTTCTTGCCGTTCTTCTCCGGGGCGTCTTCGCGCAGCCACGGGTACTTGCACGCGGCATCCAGCGAGGCGCGGGTCAGGTTCAGCCCGGCGGAGGCACCGGTGTGCCTGAAGGTCTTGGTCTCGATCCGGGTGAGCAGTCGCAGGGTCTGCGCGTTGCCCTCAAAGCCGCCGATGTCGCCGGCCAGCTCGTTCAGCGCCTTTTCCCCGTTGTGGCCAAAGGGCGGGTGGCCCAGGTCGTGGGCCAGACAGGCGGTGTCCACCACGTCCGGGTCGCAGCCGAGGGTGGCGCCGAGCTCGCGGCCCACCTGGGCCACTTCGAGGGAGTGGGTCAGCCGGGTGCGGACAAAGTCGTCGGAGGAAGGCGCCACGACCTGGGTCTTGGCCCCCAGCCGGCGCAGCGCCGAGGAGTGCAGCACCCGGGCGCGGTCGCGCTCAAACGCCGTCCGGTACGCCTTCTTGGGCGGTTCGGGTACCCATCGATCCTCGTCCGCCTCGGTGTAGCCGGGAATCTGCAACATTGGGCTCCTTAGCCGCCGGAAACGTCTAGTTCGGCCGCGGAAATCATGGCCTTGTGCTTCTCGTCCATCTCGCGCGTGGCAAGCCAGCCGTCGGGCAGGTGGGTCTTCTTCGGGGATCCGGCGCGTCCGCGCTGGCCCTCGGCGTCCTTGCCGGGGTACGGCATGGACAGATCCAGCTGGTCCAGCAGTTCGCGCAGCACCTCGAGGGTGGGCACCTGGGCCAGGGCGGAGCGGATGTCCCCGCCGACCGGGTAGCCCTTGAAGTACCAGGCCATGTGCTTGCGGATGTCGCGCAGGCCCTTGAACTCGTCCTCGAAGTACTCGGTGAGCAGTTCCGCGTGGCGGTAGACGGTCTCGGCGACCTTGGCCAGGCCCGGGGTGTAGCGCTTGTCGGTGCCCTCGAAGGCTGCCTGCAGGTCCCCGAAGAGCCAGGGGCGGCCCATGCAGCCGCGGCCCACGACGATGCCGTCGATGCCGGTCTGCTTGACCATGGCCACCGCGTCCTCGGCGCTCCAGATGTCGCCGTTGCCCAGCACCGGCATGTCCGGGAGGGATTCGCGCAGGCGCGCGATGGCGTCCCAGTCGGCCTTGCCGGAGTAGTACTGGCTGGCGGTGCGCCCGTGCAGGGCGACCGCGGCAACGCCGTGGTCTCGGGCGATCTTGCCCGATTCGATGTAGGTGAGGTGGTCCTCGTTGATGCCCTTGCGCATCTTGATGGTCAAGGGCACGTCCCCGCGGGCGGCCTCGGTGGTGGCCGCCTTGATGATGGAGGTGAACAGGTCGCTCTTCCACGGAAGGGCCGCTCCCCCGCCCTTGCGGGTGACCTTGGGAACCGGGCAGCCAAAGTTCAGGTCGATGTGGTCGGCGCGGTCTTCCTCCACGATCAGGCGCACGGCGGCGCCGACGGTCTTGGGATCCACGCCGTAGAGCTGCACCGAGCGCAGTTCCTCGTCCGGGTCGTGGGAGATGATGCGCATGGACTCGGCATTGCGTTCCACCAGCGCGCGGGAGGTGACCATTTCGGTGACGTACACGCCACCACCGTATTCACGGCAAAGCCGGCGGAAGGCCTTGTTGGTGATGCCGGCCATGGGGGCCAGGATCACCGGAGTGTCAATGGTGTGTTTTCCCAGCTGGAGCGGGGGCAGCTCAAGTTTCGCCGTCGGGGGCGCGCCGGTCTGGGTTACGTCGGAAATTGCAGTCACTAACCCATTCTCTCAAATAGATCCAAATCCGTGGGCGCCGGGCGCCAACTTGTGCATCACACCGGGAATAATGGGTGGCCTCGCAAGGCTGTACCCAAAGTACATACGTTTGCATGCAAAGGACGAGGCGTGAAAAAGATTGGTTTCCTGACCTTCGGCCACTCGGGAGGTTCCAGCAACTCCCCGGTGCCCACCGGGGCCGATGCCGTGCGCCAGATGATCGACTTGGCGGTCGCGGCCGAGGAATCCGGGTTCGACGGGGCCTGGATGCGGGTGCACCACTTCGGCAATTCGCTCTCCACCCCGTTCCCGCTGCTGGCGGCCATGGCGGCGAAGACCACCACGCTCGAGGTCGGCACCGGGGTGATCGACATGCGCTACGAGAACCCGCTCTACATGGCCGAAATGGCCGGGGCCACCGACGCAATCAGCAATGGGCGCCTGCAGCTGGGCATCAGCCGTGGTTCGCCCGAATCCGCCCGTGACGGGCAGCACCAGTTCGGCTACGACCTGGAACCGGGGAACAGCTGGGCGAATGAAACGCGCCGACGGGCGGCTCGCTTTCGTGCAGCCATCGCCGGGGAAGGCATGGCCCACCCGATGCCCGAACGCCACCACGACCAGGACCAATTGCTCCCGATCAACCCGGTCTCCCCGGGCCTGGAAAACCGGATCTGGTGGGGTGCCGCGACCATCGAATCGGGGCTATGGACCGGCGAAGTCGGCATGAACCTGCTCTCTTCCACGCTGCTGCTTCAGGACGACGGGCGGCCCTTCCACGTGCTGCAGGCCGACCAGCTGCGCCAATACAAGGACGCCTATGCAGCCAGCGGACACAGCACCGGCGGGCTGACCGCGGTGACCCGCAGCGCGTTCCCCATCACCACCGACACGGACGAGATCTACTTCGGGCGCCGCGAGCGCGGGGATTCCGTGGGCGTGCTGGACGGATCGGTGGCCCGCTCGGGCCCCACCTATGCCGGCTCCCCCGAGGAGGTCGCGCAGCAGTTCTTGGACGACGACGCGATCACCGAGGCCGACTACGTGCTCTTCGCCCTGCCGAACCAGCTCGGCGTTGACTACAACGCGCACGTGATGACCGAGATCGCGAACATCGCGCGCGAGCTGGGCTGGAAGAAGTAGTCGACCTGTCCCATGCCGTTGGCGTCCCGCCCCCCCAATAGCCGGGGACCGGAACGCCAAGCGCACTTGCTGCTCGAAGGCCTATCGGAATTCCGGACCCGAGCCCTGTTTTTCCTCGTCCAGGGCAAGTGCCACGGCCAGTTTTCGCGCAGCGACCAGCTCAACGGCCGCCCCAACAGCCAGCACCAGCATCAGGATGGCCAGGGCAGTGAACAGCAGTCCGGCGACGTAGCTGTAGGCGCCGCTGAGCATGGTGTCGTGGTAAAAGAATTCGACGTTCTCCCCGACCGCGCGCACGTCGCCGGCCACGGTGAGCATGGCACCACCGGTGTGGACTGCCACCGGGGCAAGCGCCGCGAGCATTCCCGCACCTGCCACACCGGCAACGAATTTTGCCTTCAGCTTCCGGGCCAGGTCATCGACCCCGAACAGGCTCGGATCCCTGGGCCGCGGGGCCTGGGCCAACGAACGCAGCAACAGCACGGCAATCACCAGCAGAATTAGCGCCGCGGCAATCACGGGAACCCCGAAAAACCAGCCGTGGATATCGACCGATTGCGGCCCGGGAGTCAGCGGCAGGGCATAACCGACCTCGGGGTCGTCTGTGGCAGTGTTTCGCTGGACGACAAGTCTGGTGAAGCGACCGTAGGCATCCTTGCTCGAGGCCAGCCCCGTGGCCACCAGCCATCCGCAGAGCAACAATGCGGCGGCCGCGGGAATTGCCATGGCCCAGCGCGGCCCGAAGCTCAGGAATCCACGGGGCTGCACGTGCGCCGATGCCGCCGTGGCGCCCGCAGCCTCGGGGTTCTTCCTCCGGGCGGCCAGCAGGGCCAGCAATCCCAGGGTCACCATCACCGCAACCAACGGCACCAGCAACCCCAGCAAGAGCGGCCACGCGTCATTGGCCTGCGGCGGAGCGAGGGGCGCTTCACCCAACGCGTCGTAGCATCTTTCCACGTCCGCCTCGGTGGCCCCCGGACTCGACTCCGGCAAACGTTGACATGCCATGAATCCCTGGAAGTGTTCTTCGGTTTCCTCGAAATACGGCGCATGCGCTGCCGTTGCCACCCCGCGGGCCCACACTTCCATCGCCACGCGGAGCACCAGATAGACGGCAATGCCGGCCGCCAGCGCCCAGCCGGCGGCGGTGCCCCATCCGGCCAGGAGCGTTGCCGCCACTCGCCGGGAAGGAACATCGAGCCGAGAGGTTTCCGCCCGCAGCTTCCCGCGGGTGCGCGGCACCGCGCAGATCAGGACCCAGAGGAGGGCCACCAACAGGATTGTTGCCGCAACCAGAATAAGAACCGTCGTCGTTGAGAGTTCCATCGTTCATCCGACCTTCCGCAGGGACCCTCAGGGGTCCGTCATCCGCAGCCTTCGACGCTGTGTCGATGTCCCGACACCTGGCGTGCGGACGCCGGCAGGTGGTGGCGGAGATGATGCGAAATCCTCAATTGGCCGTGCGATCCCACCCCACGGCCAGCAATCCCTGGGCCTGCTCGAGGCTCAGGCCCGCGGTGCGGGCAGCCCGGGCAAAGACCTGTGCCTCGGCGAGTGCCGGTTCGGCCAGGCCCCGGCCCGGATTGACCCGGGTTCCGGCGGCCCGGCCGGTGCGGACCAACCCCGCTGATTCCAATTCCTTGTAGGCCTTGGCCACCGTGCCGGCGGCCAAACGCAGGTCCCCCGCGAGCTGGCGCACGGTGGGCAGCTTCGCGTTGGCAGGCAGCACACCACTTTGAATCAACGCGGTGAGTTGGCTGCGGACTTGTTCGGCCGGCCCCGTGGGGCTGGCCGGGTCAACGGCAACTGTGCCGATACCCAGTTGACCAGCCGACGGCGAAATCGCGGGTTCGAGGGAACCACGGCCTTCATGTGCAATCGCCATGTCTGTTCCCCACCTTTCACCCCAAGCATCCGGGACGGGCAACCCCCCGTCCACTTGTACCACTGGGACAATACAACAGGGGGGCTGCGTCTTGTGTCAAGGTCCTGACACAAGATGCAACCAAACTTCTCCCGAACGTGACAATGGCGCCGGATGCTCCCCCCCTCAAGGGGACGCATCCGACGCCATCGACGTTGCTGCGGTGGAGCTACGCGGTCGCCACGATGTGCGTGGTTGCGGTGACCGTTGCATGGTCGGCTCGGACCAGCGCGTCAACCAGCGAGGAGAGCACCACCATCGAACCGTCGACCTCCAGCTTCACCGGGTACTGGTGCGCCAGCATGGCGAGCATCCCGCGGATCGGCTCCGCGGACTCGTCCAGGCCCAGCTCCGGGTTCCAGCCCAGCAACACGTCCGCGGGCGCATCGGCGCGCGCCGGGGTGTAGCTGATGGCAAAGGTGAGGATTTTCCCGCCCTTGGCCTTGGGCTTGTCGCGGAACACGATCACGCCCTGGGCGCCGGTCGCGTCGTCCAGCAGCATCTTCTGCGCACTGCCCAGCGTCATGTTTGCCGGGTCCCAGTGATGGGTCGCGTTGTAGAACTTGACGACGAGCTGGGTCAGCTCGACGCTGCCGGTGGCGATGTCGTCCAGGGTCAGCCCGTCGTCCTCGAACAACGGCAACTTCAACCCGCCGGGCTCGACGACCACGTCGCGGGCGACCTGGATTTCCTTCATGCCCAGCGACGCGCAGAACCCGGCCGCAGCCACGGCGTCGGTCCCGGCGGTCCGGGTGTAGCGGGCTTTGAGCTCGGCCGGGTGCCCCGGCGGCAGCAGGGCGCGCAAGCGCGCCACCAGCTCGGTGCCCACCCCGGTGCGCCGGTGTTCGCGCGCCACCTCGACGTAGAGCCACAGGCGCGTCGGGTGCAGCGTCGAGGCGAAGACCACGCCCGCCGCGACCGCGATCCCTTCGTCGGTGGCCACCAGCGCCCGGCTGAAGGGCGCGTCGGAATCGGCCCGGAACATGGTCCGGTCCTGGTGGGCATGCGGGGATGCCGGGTCGCCGAAGATCTCCAGCAGCGCCAGGTCGTCCCCGTCACGCCAAGGCCGGAATTGGAGTGTCGACATGGTCCTAGGCTCCGTTGAGGCGCTCGGACAGGTAGGTGCGCACCTTGTCCAGGGCGACGCGTTCCTGGGTCATGGTGTCGCGGTCGCGGATGGTCACGGCCTGGTCCTCGAGGGTGTCGAAGTCCACCGTGATGCAGAACGGGGTGCCGATCTCATCCTGGCGGCGGTAGCGGCGGCCAATGGCACCCGCGTCGTCGAAGTCGATGTTCCAGGTCTTGCGCAGCTCGGCGGCCAGCGCCTTGGCCTTCGGGGACAGGTCCTCGTTGCGCGAGAGCGGCAGCACGGCGGCCTTGACCGGGGCCAGGCGCGGGTCGAGCTTGAGCACGGTGCGCTTGTCCACCCCGCCCTTGGCGTTCGGGGCCTCGTCCTCGACGTAGGCGTCGACCAGGAAGGCCATCATCGAACGGGTCAGGCCGAAGGACGGCTCGATCACGTACGGGGTGTAGCGTTCGCCGGTGGCCTGGTTGAAGTAGCTCAGCTCGGTGCCCGAGCCCTTGGAATGGCTGGTCAGGTCGTAGTCGGTGCGGTTGGCGACACCCATGAGCTCGCCCCATTCCGAACCCTGGAAGCCGAAGCGGTACTCGAAGTCGATGGTGCCGGCCGAGTAGTGGGCGCGCTCGTCCTCGGGAACGTCGAAGCGGCGCAGGTTCTCCTCGTTGATGCCCAAATCCAGGAACCAGGCCCAGCAGTCCTCGACCCACTTGTCGAAGAAGGCCGGGGCGTCCTCGGGTGCGGTGAAGAACTCGATTTCCATCTGCTCGAACTCGCGGGTGCGGAAGATGAAGTTTCCGGGCGTGATCTCGTTGCGGAAGGCCTTGCCGATCTGGCCGATGCCGAACGGCGGCTTCTTGCGGCTGGCGGTGAGCACGTTGTTGAAGTTCACGAAGATGCCCTGCGCGGTTTCCGGGCGCATAAAGTGCATGCCGGCGGCCGAGTCGACCGGGCCCAGGAACGTCTTGACCAGGCCGGAGAAGAGCTGGGGTTCGGTGAACTGGCCCTTGGTGCCGCAATCGGGGCAGGCGATTTCGCTCATGCCGTCGACCGGCTGGCGCTTCTTCTTGGCCACGAAGGCCTCGATGAGGTGGTCCTCGCGGTGGCGCTTGTGGCAGGAGGTGCACTCGACCAGCGGGTCGGTGAAGGTGGCGACGTGGCCGGAGGCTTCCCACACGGCCTTGGGCAGGATGATGGAGGAATCCAGGCCCACCATGTCCTCGCGCCCGCGCACAAAGGTCTGCCACCATTCGCGCTTGATGTTTTCCTTCAGTTCGGTGCCCAGGGGTCCGTAGTCCCATGCGGAGCGGGATCCGCCGTAGATTTCACCGGCCTGGAAGACGAAGCCGCGCCGTTTGGCGAGGGAGATGACTTGATCGAGCTTGGACTGAGGCGCCATAACAACTCCAATGGTTCACGAGGCCGCTGGTTGCGGTCCGTTGGGCGAAAACATACTCGCCCAGCCTAACGTGTTTGGGTTGCGAAGTTCGAGCGTCCCGGTGGCCGACGGCCCATGATGCGGGCCACCCCCGCACTCCCGCACCGGATGAGGTCCGGGACCCTTTCGGCCGCGGGGTGCACATAGCGAATCACCGCCGCGGCTTCCCCGACATCGAGGTCCCCGTCGGGGGGAAGAATCAGTCGGCAACAGGCAGTCGGGTATCCAGCGGGTCCAGCAGGGCGCCGCGCATTTCCTTGCTGAGTGTCGGCGGCACGTCGACGTCCACGTCCAGGGCCTGCAGGATCCGGCTGAGGTAGTTCCGGGCCGCCGCCGCCAGCGTGATGTCAACGATTTCCCGGTCGGAGAAGCCGAGATCGCGCAGTCGCCGGCTGTCGGCTTCCCCCATGGCGGCCGAATCGGTACTCAGCTTCACGGCGAAGTCCATCATGGCGACCTCGGCGTCCTCCAGGCCGGCGGTGCGGTAGTCCCTGGAGATGCGCAGCAGTTCCTGCTCATCGAAGTACTTCAGTGACTTGTTTCCGTGGGCCAGCCGGCAATGCCGGGATCCGATGCCCAGCGCCGCGGCCAGGGTCACCAGTTCGTAGCGGCGCATGCCCATGGATTTCGCGATCGACCCCTGCAGGGCTTTCCATGCCTCGAAGGCCTCGGGATTAATGGCCAGGACCTTGGTGTGGCTGGGGACGTACCCCAGGGCGGAGCGATCGGCGGCATACGCAGCGGCGACGGCGCCCTGCGCCTCGTCCTCGCCGGCGGTGTGAAGAATACTCATGGCGTGGCGCCTCCCGGTTCCCGTCGACGGGGATTCGGCCGCGCTTCCATGCCCGTTCCGTTTTCCCTGTTGGCGCGATCCTAGAACAGTCCGGCCCGCAGGCACATGGGGCCGATGCCCCAAGTTTCCGGGCATCCCCTGTCGGGTCCCTCGCCGCCAGGGTGACGGCGGGTGCGGTTATTTCCGCGCCCGGAGCATTCTGCCAAAGGGGATCGAGGCCAGCGCGACGGCTGCAAGCGTCAACAGCGTCCCGGCGATCGTCGCGCCGTTGATCACGGCTCCGGGCGCGGGAACGAGAACGTCGATGAGCAGCGATCCCACGAGTTGACCGCAGATCATGCCCAGTCCGGTCAGCAGCACGCCCAGGTGCTTGACCAGGAACGCGGAAAGCCCGATGAACACGCATCCCAGCGGGCCGCCGAGGTAGTACCACCACTGGGTGGGCAGGGACTCCGGGAGCCCGACCAGCGGCAGGCGCACCAGCAGCAGGAGCGCCAGCATGAGCCCGCCGACGAAGAAGTTCACCAGCGTTGCCGCCACCGGTGTGCCGTAGGCCTGCGCCTGGACGCCGTTGGCCGCGGACTGGAACCCCATAAGGAAGCCGACCACCAGCGGTATGGCCATCGGCAGCAGCAGGGCGGCGATGGACGCGGCAGACCCCATCCGGGGGCTCACGGCCCAGATGACTCCGGCAATGGTCAATCCGGCACCGAGCGCGCGGAGCGTGCTGATGCGCCGCCGCCCGCCGGGCCCGAAGCCAATGCCGTCAACCAGCAGGGATCCCAGGGTCTGGCCCGTGACGATGGAGACGGTGAACAGGGCGACGCCCAGCAGCGGCACCGTCAGCGTCTGGGAGATCACCACGAACGCGCCGACACAGCCGGCGGCCAGGTACCAGAGGGGGAAGCGTTTCTCCCGCAGCGCGCGCGGGATCGCCATGGCCCCGGCGCGCGCACCGGGCAACAGCAGCGAGGCGATGGCCAGCACGATGAGTCCGGTGGTGAAGCTGACCAGCGAGGCGGCCACCGGATCCCCCAGCCGGAGTCCCAGGGCGCCGTTGATGCGGCTCTGGATTGGCATCGCCAACCCGGCCACCACGGCGGTCGCCACATAGAGCGGCGCCAGGGAGCGTTCCTTGCGCGGTGCGTGAGCCGGGGATGAAATCATGATGACTTCCGTGCCTTCCAGCGTGGTCGCCCGTTGGGTTGCCACGAGGCCACCAGGACCGCCAGCAGCGTGACCAGGGTTCCGACGATTTCGTTGGCGCCAACCAATTCGGGCGATATGACCAGGTCCATGACGAGGGAACCGACCAATTGCCCCGTCACCAGCCCCATGCCCAAAAGCAGGGCACCGAGCCGGGGAACCAGGGTGACACCCGTGACAACGAAGAGGATGCCCAGCGGCCCGGCAAAGTACATCCACCACAGCGGCGCGTGGGAGAATCCGAAGGATTCAATCCGCAGCACGGCCGCGAGTGCCATGGCCACCAGCAACCCGGCAGCGGCTGCCAAGTAGTTGACTGCCGTCGCGGTGGTGGTGGAGCCATAGGCCTTCCCGGCACGGCCGTTCATGGATTGCTGGAAGCTGACCAAGAGTCCTGCCCCCGCAGCTACGGCCAGGGCAATAAGAGCCTGGGGCGATTCGGCCGCCTGCGCTCCCGTACCCCAGGCGGCAATCACCGCGCCAATGACCAAGAGCCCCGCGCCAAGGAGTCGGATGCGGGTCACCGGCTGCTTCCCGGCCGGGCTGAACCCGATCATGTCGATGACGATGCTCGACAGTGTCCTGGCTCCGACAACCGCGACGGCGAAGAGGGCCAAGCCGATGCTGCCCACGCTCATGGCCTGGGCAACCATGTAATACGAGCCGACCAGTCCGGCCAGCAGGAACCACCTCGGGATGGTGCGGTCGCGCCACACGGAACCGAATTTCCTCCACCCCGCACGGGCCCCGGGAATCGCCACGCTCGCCACCAAGAGGCAGGCCAGGGATGTGAGCGCGCTGAGAAGAGCCGCTGAAAGGTACCCGCCGAGGAACCCTGCGCCCTCGGAAGTGATCAAGGCCTGCAGGGGCATCAGCATCCCGGCCGACGCGGCCAGCGCCAAGGGGACTGCATGTGCTTGCGATTCGGGGCGTGCCACTGATCTCCTTGGGGACGGGTTTCCTACTAGTGCAACCTACTGCGAAGCCCCCAAGACAGCGCCATTATGTCGCCAACACCACAAAACCCGCCTGCCACCCTCTCCTCGTGCATATGCGGTCGAACGATGCGCCATGATGGATACATGGCAAATTCCGAAACATTCCCCATCCAAATCCGCGACGAGTCGATTCGACTGGGTCAACTGCTGAAACTGGCATCGTTGGCCGACGACGGATTACACGCCAAGCAGCTGATCGAGGATGGCTTGGTGAAGGTCAACGGCGAAATCGAGACGCGCCGCGGCGCCCAGATCCGCAATGGCGACACCGTAACCGTCAACGGCGAGTCCGTCCGCGTGGAGTCCGCCTAGCAATAGTCCACCGGAATCATGCGTTCCAGGTAACCGCCACGATTCCCAGCACATCATCCAAACTCATGCCCGCATTGCGCGCGGCTGCCACAAGACGCCGAACTTCCCTCAAGGCCGGTGCATCGAGCAGCTGGCCGGGATTCACGCGAGTACCGTTGGCGCGTCCAGTGCGCACCAGTCCTGCAGCCTCCAGTTCCTTATAGGCCTTGGCCACGGTTCCGGCGGCAACCCGCAGGTCGCCGGCCAACTGGCGCACCGACGGCAACCGTTCGTCCGCATCCAGCTCCCCCGACTGGATCAGCGCCGCTATTTGCGCACGGACCTGTTCGGCGGGTCCGCTGGGATGCGATGCGTCCAGAGTGATCATGCAATGGCCCCGGCCGTCGCGGGGAACCGCAGCGGGCGCACAGTAGCCCCCACCCACCCCAGCAACCGCACCAGCAGGACGGCGCCAACAATCAGCAGCAACAACGCGACCACAGCCATGGCCAGCGCCAGCGCGCTCAGCAATGGATCCGCAGTCATGCCGGGCACGCGGCCTTCGTCGAGGACCTGGCCCACGACGTAGGGCGCGTTCATTCCGGATCCGTGCAGGGCCGAGGCCGCGAACAGCAGCAAGGGCGCGACCTGGAAGCAGAGCATCGCGCTGAAGCCCGTGCTGATGACGTAGCCGACATTGGTCCACACCGCATCGTCGAAGGCACGCAGTCGCAGCCCGCGCATCCGCGGGCGACGGGCATTGGAACTCAGTGCCCACAGGCCCAGCCCGGCTCCCAACAGCAGCAGCGCCAGCACCGGGAGTCCGTAGTACCACCCCGGAAAGGGCCCAATCGATCCGGCTCCCAGCTGGACTTGGGTCTCGACCATGTTTTGGTCAAGTTCCACGCCGCCGGCCGATACATACGGGAGGTTGCGGAAGCGCCCCCGCTCGTCCGGTCCCGACAGGATCCCTGCAAGGATGAGACCCGCGGCCGATGCCCCGAGCAGCACAGCCGGCATCACGATCCCCCATGCCGGGCCGAACATTTCCAGTCGAGCGCGGCGTCAGTTCGGCGCTGGTGTGCAGCGACGATTCCGGGGAGATGTCCGAGAACTCGTGCGGGAGGCGCCAGGCCACGAAGACCAAGGAGGCCAGGATCCACATGCATGCGGGGGCGGCGGCAAGGGGCAGCCCGGCCGCACCAGGGTATTCCGCGTGAAGGACCAACGCCACGGCGCCGCCCAAGGCCATCACCGCCAGTGCCGCGGCGGTGCGTGCCCGCAGGCTCCGCAGCACCCTGCCTGCGTTGGCCCGTTCGACGAAGGTGCCGGAGGCAGCAAGTGACAGCAAGTCGGAGCGTTTCTGGGTGACGATGTTTCGTCTGACCAGCAGGACGATGCCGACCGAGAAGCCAAGGAGCAGCAGTAGGGCGAATCCGTTGACCATGGTGGCTCCCGTTGTTGGACCGGGAGCCAAACAGCCACCCGCTTGTATCAATAAATTAATACAAACAGGTGGCCGCTTCTTGTGTCAATGGGAAGGTACAAAAAACCTAGATTTTTGCACCCTTAAGCACGACATGGCTCAGGAACTCGTGCACATGGGACATTTCCTGCGCGTTCACCGAGTGGAACATGTTGGTATAAAGCACCTTGGTGACGTGGACGTCACTAGTCGCCCAGGCATGGGTGTATTCGATCTTGTCCTGCGTGATGACTGGATCGGCCTGGTCCCTTCCCCAGAACACCGGCTTCCGCATTTCCTTGAGCTTCTCGTCCTGGAAGAAACCCGACCCCTCTTCCGGCACCGCAAAACCGGAAAGGCCGATGACCGTGGAGATCGCATCGGGTTGGTGCCGTAGCAGGGACGTGGCCACGGCCATGCCCATGGAGAATCCCAGTAGGCTCACCGATGAATGCTGCTTGCTGACCGGATCAAGCCAGGACCACAGGTCGGCAATGGAGTTCTTGACGGCATCAAACGAATAATCCAGGTCCTGCATCAGCGGGAACCAGGTGTATCCAGGACCCAAGGACTGCGGGGCCCGAACCGAGACAATGGTGAATTCCTCGGGCAACATGGGGGCCAACCCCATGAGGTCCTCTTCATTGGAGAGGTAGCCGTGCAAAAGCACCAGCAGCGGGGTGCCGGCGCGTTCGGATTCCGGACGGGACCAAATGACAGTGGGGTTCCAACTTGTTTCGCTCACCAGACCAGTCAAGCAGAAGAAAGCAGCATTCGGCGATCCACCAAGAAAGCTACGCTTAGGTAACTTACGTATTCTTTGATAAGAAGATCTTCGTGAACAACGTGATTGAAACACCTTCCGCAGCTTCGACCCCACCGAGCACCGGAAGGCATCCGTGGAGTCGCTATGTCGCCCTGGGGGATTCCTTCACGGAAGGCGTTGGAGATGACGACCCCCGCAGCCCCGGGAACTACCGCGGCTGGGCCGACCGGGTTGCCGAACAGCTCAGCGAGGGTGTCAATGATTTTGCCTATGCCAACCTGGCCATTCGGGGACGACTCATCACCCAGATCTTTGACGAGCAGGCGGGGCCCGCACTGGAGCTGAAGCCGGACCTCATCAGCCTGTGCGCCGGCGGCAACGACGTGATTCGCCCGGGCGGCGACCCTGATGCCATCGCCGACAAGCTCGACGCGCTCATGCGCGTATTGGCCACCTCTAATGCCACGATCCTGCTTTTCACCGGACCCGATATCCGAGACACCCCCGTATTGGGCGGAATCCGGGGCAAGGTCGCCATCTACAACGAAAACGTACGCACGATCGCGGCCCGCTACGATGCGGTGGTGGCGGACATGTGGTCGCTGCGCGAGTTGCACCAACCGCGCATGTGGGCGGATGACCGATTGCATTTCTCGCCTCTGGGCCACCACACCATCGCGGCAATGGCCTTGGATGCACTGAACGTCCCGCACCAACTGAAACAGCTCGAACCGTCCGAGGCCGAGATCAAGAACTGGCGCGATGCCCGCCGCGACGACCTGATTTGGGCGCGCACGCACCTGGCGCCATGGGTACTGCGCCGCCTCCGCCACCAGTCCTCCGGTGACGGCGTCCTGCCGAAACGACCGCTCGCCACTCCCTTTACCGAGCAGCCGCCCAACTCGTCCCTCGGCAACGGTCCCGCGATCTGAGCCCCTCGGCGACAGGGTCCGCGTGTTGCCACGGCCATACCCTGCGAGATGAAAATTCGCAGGCGCGCCTGAAGTCCCTTACCGACCAGGATCCGCGCACAGCCTGACTTGCATCTCCCAACCGGACCATGCCCCTTGAGCTACCCGGCGTCGGCCTGAATGTCGGGTTCCCGGACGAAAACGCGCTCGCCCAGGGCATCGCCAAGTTGCTCGATGTCGGTGAGGAAGCCATCGTGGCCAATCGGCGAGGTGATGTACTGGACCTTGCAGGGATTCGGCAGCAACGCGGCAAGTCGCTCAGACTGCTCGGGCCAATACAGGCGGTCCGAATCCACGGCAGCCACCAGGACATTTACCTCTGCCAGTCGCGCAAGGGCGGCCTCGATGGACTCGTGGCCCCTGGCAATGTCATGGCTCATGAGGGCCTCGGTCAGCACCAAATAGCTGTTGGCGTCGAAGCGGCCCACCAACTTGCTTGCCTGGTGGTCCAGGTAGCTTTCCACCTGGTATCGACCGCGGTCAAGACCGGGACTTGAGACAGGCAGTTCGTCGCCCTGCGGCATCCGCCCGAACCGAACGTCGAGTTCCGTCGCTGTCCGGTAGGTGATGTGGGCAATCCGCCGGGCAATCCCCAACCCGGCCGACGGAATGAGCTCGTTGGCGTAGTAATCGCCGCCGGCGAACTCCGGGTCCAACTTGATGGCGGCGGTCTGCGCCTGTGCGAAGGCGATCTGCTCGGCCGAGGACTCGGCCGAAGCCGCCACCACCACGCAGTTCCTGACGCGTTCGGGGAATTCGACGGCCCACTCCAGGGCACGGGCACCGCCCATGGATCCACCCAGCACCGTGTGCCACGCAGCGATACCCAGCTCGTCGGCCAGGCGTGCCTCCAGCCGCACCGAATCCTTGATGGTCGTGAAGGGGAACCGTGATCCCCAGGGGACCCCGTCCGGGTCAAGGCTGGCCGGGCCGGTGCTGCCGGAGCAACCGCCGACCATGTTGGCTGCAACCACGAAATATTTATCGGTGTCCACCGTCTTGCCCGGTCCCACAAATCCGTCCCACCAGCCGGGTTCCGTCGAGGCTCCACGGGCGACATGGCTATCGCCTGTCAGTGCATGGGCGATGAGGACGGCGTTGGAGGCATCTGCATTCAACGTGCCCCAGGTCTCGTATCCCAGTACGATTTCCGGCAGCGTCGCACCGGTCTCGAACGTATAGGAACCGGTTTTCAGGTGCTGCAGGATGCCGTCGGGGGCGTAGTCCAACGCCGCTGCCGTTTCTGCGTCATAAAGGACCACGTTTGTCTCCACACTCACCGGGTACCCTGAAATTCAACATCGGCAGAGGTGGCCACTGATTCGAAGCCAACCTTCAGGTCGCCGATGATGTCGGCAATATTCTCAATGCCGACGCTCAAGCGGACAAGTCCCGGGGACACGCCTGCGGCAACCTGCTCCTCCTCGGTGAGTTGCGCGTGGGTCGTCGACGCCGGGTGGATAACCAGCGAACGCACGTCGCCCAGGTTGGCGACATGGGAGTGCAGCGTCAGCGCATCGCCAAAGCCCTGGCCCGCTTCGCTCCCGCCGGAAATCTCGAACGAAACAATGGCGCCAATGCCCTTGGGTCCATACTTGCGCCCGCGCTCGAACCACGCGCTGGATTCGATCCCCGCGTAGTGGACGCGCTGCACCTGTGGTTGTGTCTCCAGCCATTGTGCAACTTCCACGGCATTGGAGACGTGGCGCTCCATGCGCAGCGACAGCGTTTCCAGCCCCTGGGCAATCAGGAATGCATTGAACGGGGAAACTGCCGACCCGAGGTCGCGCAACAGTTGCACGCGTGCCTTGAGGACGTAGGCAAGGTTGGCGCCTAGTGCACCGTTGACGCCGAGGTCCCGGGCGAAGACCAGGCCGTTGTACGACTCGTCGGGGGTGTTGAAGCCGGGGAATTTCTGCGGGTCGGCGGCAAAGTCGAAATTGCCCGAGTCAACAATGACACCGGCGATTGCCGTTCCGTGTCCACCGAGGTACTTGGTGGCGGAATGGACCACGATGTCGGCTCCCCACTCGATCGGGCGGATCAGGAACGGCGTGGCCAAGGTGTTGTCAACGATCAGCGGCACACCTGCCTCATGCGCAATGGCGGAAACGGCTTCGATGTCCAGCACGTCCTGGCGCGGGTTGGAAACCACTTCGCCGAAGAACGCCTTGGTGTTGGGTTGGACGGCTGATCGCCAGCCTTCCAGGTCATCCGGGTCCGAAACAAAGGTGACTTCGATGCCCAGCTTGCGCAGCGAGTGCTTGAACAGGTTTTGGGTTCCGCCGTAGAGGCTCGGGCTGGCCACGATGTGGTCTCCGGCCTCGGCAAGGTTCAGGATCGAATAGGTGGTGGCAGCTTGTCCTGAGGCCAACAGCAGTGCGCCAACTCCACCTTCGAGGCTGGCAATCCGCTGCTCAACGGCGTCCTGCGTGGGATTTCCGATACGCGTGTAGATCGGCTCGAGCTCGGCCAGGGCAAAACGTGCAGCGGCGCTTTCGGCGCTCGGAAACACGAATGACGACGTCTGGTAGATGGGCAGTGCTCGTGCACCGGTTGCGGAGTCGGGCTCCTGTCCCACGTGGATCTGGCGGGTTTCAAAGGACCAGTTGTTAGACATATCTTCCCCTTCAAGGATTCTAGGGGGTATGCCCGAAGCCGACTCCGGCGGTGGCCGTGTCTTGGCTGGGGGCATTCCCGCGCTTGTCCCACGTCGTTTTGACGTGGGGCCTGGTCTTCACCCGGGGCACCCCACCGCGGCGGAGGGTTGCCGTTCAGCAAGCCGGGGCTTTCTGCTGAAACTCATGACCTTGTCAATAAGTCTGGCCCAGGGCTTCACATGTTCGCAACCACATCTCAAATTGTGACAAGTTGGCGGCAATCGCACTAGCCGCAGACGTTTAAAACGACCAACTGAAACGCAAGTTAGGTCAACCTAAGTCGAGAGCCAGATCACAAAGTGCCATGATGGGCACATGATGAGGCTCGACCATGTAACTTACGCTTGTGGACCCGACGGTCTAGCGGCAACTGCCGCTAGGATCGGCGCGGTTCTTGGACTCGAATCAGTAAAGGGCGGTGTGCATCCACGTTTTGGTACGCGCAATGTCATCTTCCCGCTGAAGAACAACCAGTACCTGGAAGTTGTCGAAGTACTCAACCACCCGTCGTCTGACAAGGCACCGTTTGGCCAGGCCGTTCGCGCCCGCTCCGAACTCGGAGGTGGCTGGATGGGGTGGTGCGTCGCTGTTGACGACTTGGCTCCTGCCGAGGCACGCCTGGGCCGCGGCTCGGTGCCGGGAAACCGGAAATTCCCCGATGGACGGGAACTGACCTGGCGCCAGATCGGCATCAACGGCCTGATTGCGGACCCGCAGGTTCCCTACATGCTTCGCTGGGATGAGGGCACCGAGGATCTGCACCCCTCGAAGGCACTGGATCCTGTGGGGAAAATTTCCTCAATCTGCATCGCCGGCTCCAGCGAACGGGTCGCCGACTGGCTCGGACAACCCGAGCAGTTGCCCGTTGGCGACGTTGTTGTCGATTGGCAAGCGCCGAACGGGACGCCGGGAATCCTTTCGGTAACGTTTGAAACTCCCACGGGTCCCATCACGCTGTAACAAAGCAGTCATGGGAAGCACTAGCAACGTGGGGGTGTCCGGAGGTGATCCGGACACCCCCACATTGATTAATTCCTTGTCTGCTCCGCCGACGGTTACGGCGCCACGCCAAGCGAGGCGCGAGGGATGCCGGTGGGCCCGATTTCCTCGAGACTATCGATCCGGCCGGAAACCGGCAGTCATCGGCGAAAAGTGATCAAACCGTGCTTTAGGATCCCAACCCGATTGCTGTACCCACCAGCGCATAACCGACGAATCCCGCAACGTCCAGGAACGCGTGGGCGATAACCAGCGGCATGACCCTGCCTTTCCTGGAATACACGTAGCCGAACACCACACCCATGGCGACGTTCCCGATGAACGGGCCAACGCCTTGGTACAGGTGGTAGCTGCCCCGAAGCACGGCACTGACGCAAATGATGTGCCATTTGCCCCAGCCCAGTCGCCCGAGGCGCTCAAAGAGGTACCCGACGACGATCACTTCTTCCAGGATGCCGTGGCGGATCGCGGAGAAGACCAGAATCGGGACAGTCCACCAATAATCGTCCAATGCTGCCGGCACGATGATCGTGGTCAAGCCGAGCGCACGGCCCACCGCATAGACGCCAAGGGTTCCGATGCCCATGACCAGGAACAACCCGATTCCCCACCCCAGGTCGCGTACCGGCCGCACCAGGTCAAAGCCAAGCCTGCCAAACGGATTTCCTCCGGGAATCCGCCAGAGCAGGTAGAACACCAGCATCACCGGCACCAGGGCAAAAAAGATGTCCAGCAGCTGGTAAGTCAGGTCGAAGTACTGGCGTTGGTTCAATGAGTTGTTCAGCGACGTCGTCTGTGAGCCCAGGGGCGCCCGAGTCATCTTGTCGATGAGGTTCACGATGGCGTAGATACCCGATCGGCCGAGGGACAAACCCAGAACAATAAGCAGCTCGATCTTCAGTCCACGGCGCGTAACGGCGTCAGTCATCGATCTCCCCAACACTTCGCCGAACCGGGTGTTTCCCGACGCTTCCAAACCCATGCGTTCGATCCTACGTGTTGATCCTGTGTACCCACACACCTGTTGACCTGCAAGGATGGTTGGTGTGACCCGAGAAGCGCTGCCCCACGAATACGAACTGGCCAACGCCCTTTTCCCGGGCCCGGATTGGAAGGCAGCACGAGTCGATGAGGGCGGACAATTCCACCTCGTGCTGGTGGCCCGCGACCAGGCGGTCATGCGTATGAGTCGCACCGCCGGGGCCGCCGCGGACATGCAACGACGGATGGACCTGGTTCAGGCGCTGTCGGGCACGTTCAGTTTCCAGTTGCCCACCGCCTTAAGCCAGGTGTGGCACGAAAAGGATTTCTCCGCCGTCATCCAGCGCTACGTCCCGGGTGCCGCGTACCCGCCACACACGGGTGATGTCGTGCGCCTGCGCTCGGTTCTCGAGGAACTCGCTGCCGTCGATGTGCGCCCGTTGGCCAACCTGCTGGCACCGCCGTTTTCCTATCGGGGGCCATGGACCGCGCAGAAGATCGACGCTACCTTGAAGGCCTTGCCCCCGGACCTCGTCGATGCCGCGCGGCGGGTGCTGGACACCATCCCTGCCTTTGAAACGGTTCCGGCGTCCCTGGTGCACGGGGACCTCGCCGGGCACAACATGCGCTGGCACGACGGCGAACTTCTCGGCGTCCTGGACTGGGACTTGGCCGCCGCCTGGGACCCTACATTGAACGCCGCATATCTGGCCTCATGGCACGGCGCGGACGTCCTTGATGCCATTGCCCCGAACCAGGAAGAGGCATGGCGGGCCCGCCTGTGGCTCGGAGCCATGGCTCTGGAGAGCGTCTTCGATGCGTCGCTGAATCCGAACCGGGACATCGGTGCGTTGATTGACAAGATCGGGCCGCGCCTCGTCGCAGCGGCAGCGGCAGCCGGCCACGGTTAGACGGCGTTCGGCCTCAGGTCACTGACATAGTCAGGGGCCATTCGCGGGAATGCGGCCCGATCAGGGATGCCGTCCATGTGGGCGTGCGGCCACGGGAAACGGGTCAGGGGTCTACTCGGCGGTGGGCCGTCGCCGCTGCCGTTTCGTTTCCGAGCGCTGGCCCTTCGCCGCCAGACGCCGCTGCTTCGAACCGCGGGTGGGCTTGGTCGCTCGTCGGCGGGCCGGTTCGGGGGCCAGGCCGGAGGCCACCAGTTCTGCGAGTTTGCGCAGGGCGGTATCACGATTGCGAAGCTGGGAGCGCTGCTCCGAGGCCGACACGGTGATCACCCCGTCAATGAGGCGACGCTCCAGGCGGGTGGCCAGCAACATCCGCTGGGTTTCGGTGAGCACCAACGAATCGGTGACGTTCCAGAAGAGTTCGACGCGGCTGTCGGAGGTGTTGACGTGTTGGCCGCCGGGCCCCGAGGAACGTGAGAACCGCCAGCCCAATTCCGCTGCGGGAATCGTGAGCGCGGGCGACACCAACAGATCCATGACTTAAGTGTTGCACGGTGTGACAACGGCCGATGCAACCAGCTCGGTGCCGCCCTCCGGTTCCTGCCACCGTGTCGCGCGTCCGGACACGAAAAAGGAGGCCGGGCTCCGAACCCAGGAATTCCTGGGTTCGCGCCCGGCCTCCCCGGCCTACGCGTTAGTTGGACAGTGCCGCGACGGCTGCGTCGTAGTTCGGCTCGGTGGTGATCTCGGGAACGACCTCGGTGTGCAGGACAGCGCCCTTCTCGTCCAGGACGACGATCGCGCGGGCCAGCAGGCCCTGCATCGGGCCGTCGCCCAGGGTGAGGCCGAATTCGGCGCCGAAATCGGAGCGGAAGGTCGAGGTCGGAACAACGTTTTCGATGCCCTCGGCACCGCAGAAGCGGCCCAGCGCGAACGGCAGGTCGGCCGAGGCGCAAACCACGGCGGTGTTCTCGAGTCCTGCGGCCAGTTCGTTGAACTTGCGGACCGAGGAAGCGCAGACGCCGGTGTCGATGGACGGGAAGATGTTCAGCACGACGCGCTTGCCGCGCAGCTCGGAGCTGGTCACGTTGCCGAGGTCGGCACCGGTGAGCGTGAAGTCAGGAGCGGTTTCGCCAACGGCGGGCAGTTCGCCAACGGTCTGGACAGGGGTACCTTTGAGTGCAGTAATAGCCATGCTCCTTGTTTATCACGAAGGTGCCTCCCATCACGAAGCGTTTCGCTAGAGGCGTCCCGCCGCCAACGTGCCCGCACGGAACACCGGACCGGTGAGGTTCATGCCCGGGCGGTAGGCCAGGTGCGCCACCGAGGGCGCGTTGAGCAACTGGATGTCCGCCCGCTTGCCCACCTCGAGGGAGCCCACCAGATCCTGTACACCCAGGGCCAGTGCTCCCCCGTAGGTTGCCGCGACAATGGCCTCTTCGATACCCAGGTGCATCTGCAATACCGCGGTGGCCACGCAAAACGCCATCGACGAGGTGTAGGAGGTCCCGGGGTTGCAGTTCGACGCCAGGGCGATCTGCACCCCGGCATCGAGCAGTTCGCGGCCCGGTGCCAGGGGCTGGCGGGTCGAGAGGTCGCAGGCCGGCAGGCAGGTCGCCACGGTTCCGGCCGTGCCGCTCCGGGAGCCGGCATCCCAATTTTTCCAGGATCCGGCGAGCGCCGTCACATCCGCTTCATCTAGGTAGTTCACGTGGTCCACGCTGGCGGCTCCGAACTCCACCGCCAGCTGCACCCCGGGGCCGGGGCCCAGCTGGTTGCCGTGGACGCGCAGCCCCAGGCCTGCATCCCGGGACGCTGTGAGGACCTGGCGTGACTGGGCCTCGTTGAAGGCCCCGCGCTCGCAAAAGACATCGGCGAACTGCACGTAGGGCCGCACCCGCTCCAGCATCTCGCCGCAGACCAGGTCCGTGTAGTCCTGCGCGTCCATGTCGGCGGGCACCAGGTGGGCGCCCAGGAACGTCACCTGGTCCACCACGGTGGAGGCGATCCGGGCGTGCCGGGCTTCCTCCTCGACGCCGAGTCCGTAGCCGGTCTTGGTCTCCAGGTAGGTGGTGCCCCCGGCCAGCGCCTCTGCCGCCCGGCCCAGCAGCAGCCGGGTGAGGTCATAGTCGCTGGCGGCCCGGGTGGCGGCGGTGGTCACGGCGATGCCGCCGGCCGCGTAGTCCTGCCCGGCCATGCGGGCGACGAACTCCTGGCTGCGGTCCCCCGCGAAGACCAGGTGCGTGTGCGAGTCGACCCAGCCCGGCAACGCGGCTCGGTGGCCGGCGTCGATGGTTTCGTCGGCCTCGGGTGCTTCGGCGGCTTCCCCGATCCAGGCGATCCTTTCGTCTTCAATGAGGATTGCAGCGTCCTTGATGACGGTCTGGGTGGCGTCCGCGGTGAAGATCTCGGACAGGTTGGTGATCAGCGTGGTGCTCATGAAAACTCCGGGTAGGTCTCGAAGAAGGCGGCGTAGAGTTCGGCGGGGTCGCCGAGTCGGGTGTGGATGCCGTTGCCGGCGACCAGTTCCCCGTTGATGTGTACCTCGGCGACGTCGGCGGCCGTGGCGGTGAGCGGAAGCTGGCCGGTGCGCGATCCGGCGGTGCGGACCGAGTCGGTGGCCACGACCAGGTGGTCGTCGTTCTCCGGAAGGCCCAGCGAACGCAATCCTCCTTCCCGTGCGGCGGCGGCAATCTCCGCGGGAGAGAACCTCCCGCGCTCTCCACTGCGCAGCCGCTCCCCGTGTTCGAGGGCGCGCTGTTCCAGGTAGGGATCGAGCACCGCGTGCTGGTCGCTGCCCAGGGCGATGTGGGCGCCCGCATCGGCGAGCTCGCGGGCAGGGCCGATGCCGTCCCCCAGATCCGCCTCGGTGGTGGGGCACATGACGATGTTTGCCATTCCCCAACCGAGCGCCTCGATGTCCGCCTCGCCCAAGTGGGTTGCGTGCACTGCGGAGAGCCGTGGCTTGATCAGCCCTGTTTTTTCAAGCAACCCGGTGGGGCTGAGCCCGTAGGCGGCCTGGCAGGCTTGGTTCTCCGCGGGCTGTTCGGACAGGTGGATGTGCAGTGGTTCTTCGCGGTCCAGATGGTGGCGAATGTATTCGAGGTCATCCGGTGCCACTGCCCGCACCGAGTGGATCGCCGCACCCAGGGTGAGCAGCCCGGTGCCCGCATCAAGGTCCTTCAATGCGGTGCCCAGGCGCCCGTGGCGTTCGAGCCACCCGGCGGCGGTCCCGTCGCTGAAGCGCTGCTGGGTCTCATCGAGTTCCAGTACGGATCCGTCGGGCCCCAGGCCCCCTTGCAGGTAGCAGGTGTCGAGCAGCACCAGGCGGATGCCCGCGGCCAGGGCTGCCCTCCCCAGTGCGAGTTCCATGGCGTGCGGCTCGGAGTCCGGGCCGGCCGCACCGTAGGGTGTCCCGTCGTTGCGGTGGTGCAGGTAGTGGAATTCCCCCACGGCGCTGTACCCGGCGCATGCCATCTCCGCGAAGACGGCGGTGGCAAGCTGCTGGTAGGCGGCCGGGGTCAGCGAGTGCGCGGAGGCGTACATGTGCTCGCGCCAGGTCCAGAAGGTACCCGCTCCCCCGTGTTCGCCCTCGTGCGTGCGGCCTCGCAGGATCCGGTGGAAGGCGTGGGAGTGCGCGTTCACCGGTGCCGGCACGCGCACGGTGTTCGATGGCAGGCTCACAGCAGGTCCTCCAGCACGTCGGCGAGCGCCGCGACGCCGGCAGCCGCGTCGTCGTGCTCCACGTATTCCTCCGGCGAGTGGCTGATGCCCGAGGGGTTGCGCACGTAGATCATTCCGGAGGGAACCTCGGCGGCGAGAACGCCGGCATCGTGTCCGGCCCCGGTGGGCAGCAGGGGCGCGTTGGGGATGAGCCGGTGCACGGATTTTTCCAGCGCACGGGTCAGCGCCGGGTCGAAGTTCACTGTCCCGGAGAGGGATTCCTCGGTGAGCGCCACCGAGCAGCCCTCGAAGGCGGCGATCTTCTGGGCCTGGCCGTGGATCTTTTCCACCAGCATCGCGGTGACCGCGTCATCGGGGTGGCGCACATCGAGCCAGAGGTCCACCCGCGAGGCAATCACGTTGGTGCCCCCGGGGACAGGTTCGAGCCGGCCCACGGTGGCCCGGGCATCGGCCTGGGCGCGCGCGAACTCGCGGACCTTCACCACCAGCTGCGCGGCGGCGACCATGGGGTCGGCGCGGTCCACCATCAGCGTGGTGCCGGCGTGGTTTCCCTGACCGGAGAAGCTCAACCGCCAGCGCCCGTGCCCCAGGATGGAGCTGCCGATGGCCACCGCCGGTCCGCGTCCGGCGGCGTCGGTGTGTTCCTCGGTGTTCAGCCCGCGCCCCTGCTCCACGTGCAGCTCGATGAAGTCACCGATGCTAGCCAGCGCCGCCTCGTCCCTGCCCATGCGTGCAGGGTCAAGGCCGTTGGAGGAGGCAACGTCGGCGAAGGTGTTCCCGTCGGCGTCGCGCAGGTTCAACGCCTTGGAGGGGTCGATGGCCCCGGTGAGCAGCCTCGAGCCCAGGCAGGCCACGCCGAAGCGCGAGCCCTCCTCTTCCGGGAAGACGGTCAGGGCCAGGGCCCGGTTCCGCTGCAGCGAGCCTTCGGACTCGCGCGCCGCCAGCACGTCGAAGGCGGCCAAGGCGCTGGCCACCCCGAGCGGGCCGTCAAACGCCCCGCCCCCGGGCACCGAGTCCAGGTGGGAGCCGGTGACCAGGGCGCCGCGGCGAGAGGCCTCGTCCTTGGGCGAGCCGGGCGTATCCCACCAGGCCCAGATGATGCCGTTGGCGTCGGTGGAAACCTCCAGGGACCGAGCTTTGGCCTCGGCCATGAACCATTCGCGCAGCGTGGTTTCCGCCGATGAATACACGGGGCGCGAGTAGCCCCCGCGGGTGTTGTCGCGACCGATGTCGTTGATGGCCGCCAGCAGCGAGTTGACGGTGTGGGTTTGCACGTTCATGATTCCTATCTGCCGACCATGAGGAAGGCAACGGGGCTGGCGATGAGCAGGGTCAGGGCGACGCGCTGGGCCCAGATGACGACCAGGTGCCAGACCTTCAGCGGGATCCGGGTGGCGAGGATGCACGGCACCACGGCCGAGAAGAAGATGATGGCAGAGACACACACTACCCCGATGACCAGGCGCAGGTGCTCGGATTCGTGGCCCGCCACCACGGTGGCCGGCAGGAACATCTCGGCGATGCCCACGGCGGAGGCCTTGGCTGCCAGCACCGGATCGGGCAGGCCCACGGCCCAGGTGATCGGCACGAAGATGTAGCCCAGCCAGTCGAAGATCGGGGTGAAGCGGGCCAGCAGCAACCCGATCAGCCCCACCGAGAGGATCGAGGGCAGGATCGCCATGGCCATGAGCAGCCCGTCGCGGAAGTTCACCCAGATGTTGCGCCCCAGCGAGGGAGCGTCAGCGAGCGTGCCCATGGCCTCGTTCCACGCGGTGGCCAGGCGGCGGGTGGTGACCTTCTCCTCCGGGGAGGCGACGGCCTGCGGGTAGTAGTCGTCCTTGATGCGGCTGAGCGGGGGAAGCCGCACGCAGATGGCGGTGACCAGGAAGGTGACGCCGAAGGAGAGGAAGAAGTAGGGCAGCCACAGGTGCATGATGTCCAGCGTCTTGGCCACGATCACCATGAAGGTGACCGAGACGGTGGAGAACCCGGTGGCGATGATGGCCGACTCCCGGGCGGTGTAGCGCCCGGACTGGTACATCCGGTCGGTGATCAGCAGGCCCAGCGAGTAGCTGCCCACGAAGGAGGCGACGGCGTCGACGGCCGAGCGGCCCGGGGTGCGCCAGATCGGGCGCATGACCCGCTGGACCAGCACGCCGACGAATTCCATCAGCCCGTAGCCCACCAGCAGCGCCAGGAAGATGGCCCCCACCGGAACGATCATGCCCACGGGGATCACGAGCTTGTCGAAGAGGAAGGGTCCCAGGTCCGGTTCAAAAAGCAGCGCCGGGCCGGCCTTGAACACCAGCATGGTGCCGACCACCAGGCCGATGATGTTCAGGAACGCGAACACCTTCTTGATGCCCGACTCGCGCCACCGCCCGGAGGCGAAGGGGTAGATCGTCCCGGCAAGGATGAGCGCCAGGGCCACGAAGCGCACCGCGTCGCCGAGGCCCGCGATGATCCAGCCGACCAGATGGTCCAGCGGGATCGTCTCCTTGCCGCCGATGGTGATCGGGATGAAGAACATGAACACGCCGATGAGGCTGTACACGAAGAATCGCCACTTGCCCCGCGGCTGCGCGGAGGTGCGTTGGACATCGAGCTCGGTGTTGTTCGTTCCAGACATGGGAGTTGTCCTTTTCGAGTGGGAGTGGGGGGCTTATTGGGCCATCGGGATGCGTACGCCGCGCTCCTGCGCGACCTCGATGGCGCGTTCGTAGCCGGCATCCACGTGGCGGATCACGCCCATGCCGGGGTCGTTGGTCAGCAGCGCCTCCAGCTTGGCCGCGGCCAGCTCGGAGCCGTCGGCGAGCGAGACCTGTCCGGCGTGGATGGAGCGGCCGATGCCGACCCCGCCGCCGTGGTGGATCGAGACCCAGGTGGCACCGGAGGACGTGGCGGTCAGGGCGTTGAGCAGCGGCCAGTCGGCGATGGCGTCCGAGCCGTCCAACATGCTCTCGGTTTCGCGGTACGGGGATGCCACGGAACCGGAGTCGAGGTGGTCGCGGCCGATCACGATCGGCGCGGAGACCTTGCCCTCGGCGACCAGCCTGTTGAACAGCACCCCGGCCTTCGCGCGGTCGCCGTAGCCCAGCCAGCAGATGCGCGCCGGCAGGCCCTCGAATTCGACATGTTCCTGGGCCGCATTGAGCCAGCGGTGCAGGTGCTCGTTTTCCGGGAAGAGCTCCTTGAGCGCCTCGTCGGTCACGCGGATGTCCTCCGGATCCCCGGAGAGCGCCACCCAGCGGAACGGGCCAAGGCCCTCGCAGAAGAGCGGACGGATATAGGCCGGGACGAAGCCCGGGAACTCGAACGCCCGGTCGTAGCCGCCTTGGCGAGCCTCGTCGCGGATGGAGTTGCCGTAGTCGAAGACCTCGGCTCCGAGGTCCTGGAAGCCGACCATCGCCTCCACGTGGCGGGCCATGGAGGCCTGGGCCTTCTTGGTGAAGCCCTCCGGATCGGCCGTGGCCTCGGCGTCCCACTGTTCAAGCGTGTATTCCACCGGCAGGTAGGACAGCGGGTCGTGCGCGCTGGTCTGGTCGGTGACGATGTCGAAGGAGACCTCGCCGGCCTGCTGGCGGCGCAGCAGCTCCGGGAAGACCTGCGCGGCGTTGCCGACGTAGCCCACCGAGAGGCCCCGGCCCTCGCTCTTCGCGGCGGTGACCTTGGCGATGGCCGCGTCCAGGTCCAGCTCGACGTCGTCAAGGTAGCGCTTGCCCAGACGGCGGCGCAGGCGCTCCTCGGACACGTCGACGATCAGCACTGCTCCGCCGTTCAGCGTGACGGCCAGCGGCTGGGCCCCGCCCATGCCGCCGCAGCCTCCGGTCAGGGTCAGCGTGTTGGCCAGCGTGCCGCCGAAGCGCTTGGCACCGATGGCCGCAAAGGTCTCATAGGTTCCCTGCAGGATGCCCTGGGTGCCGATGTAGATCCAGGACCCGGCGGTCATCTGCCCGTACATCATCAGGCCCTCGGCCTCCAGCTTGCGGAATTCGGGCCAGGTGGCCCAGTCCCCGACCAGGTTGGAGTTGGCGATCAGCACCCGCGGCGCCCACTTGTTGGTGCGGAAGACCCCGACCGGCTTGCCGGACTGGATCAGCAGTGTTTCGTCCTCTTCCAGGTCCGTCAGCGTCTTGATGATCGCGTCGTAGGCTTCCCAGGAACGGGCGGCGCGTCCGGTGCCGCCGTAGACGACCAGGTCCTCGGGGCGCTCGGCGACCTCCGGGTCCAGGTTGTTCATCAGCATGCGCAGCGGGGCCTCGGTGGCCCAGGACTTGGCGGTCAGCATGGTGCCGCGCGGGGCGCGAATCACGCGCGAGGGATCGTGTTGGGTGAAGCTCATGGAATGGTTCTCCTTGTCGGTGGTGCCAAATCTGGTGGTGCCCTGTGGGTTGTCGCGGGGTCGCTCGAAGGGCAGGGTGGGGTTGGTGCTCCGGCTAACTGCCGACTGCGGTGCCCAGCAGCGCATGGGCCTCGGCGGCAACCAGCTGCCCGATGCGTTGAATCTCCTCCGGGTTCATCCGGTAGCTGGGTGCCACCACGGATATCGCGGCAACGGGTCCGCCGTCCACGGCCGCTCCCGGTGCCCCGAGCTGCCGCAGCGGAGCGGCGATGGCCGTGACGTCTGCCTCGACACCCTTGTCGGAAACCACGTACCCGGCATCCGGGGTGTTTCCGGCGAACACGACTCCCAGGCTTGAGCCGGCCAGCGGGACGCTGCGGCCCACCCAGGAAGCATGGCGCACCGAGTGGGTGCCCTCGGCGATGGCCAGGTACACGGCGTGGTCGCTTCCCGTGCCCTGGTGTCCGCGCACCGAAAGGTAGGCGGATTCGCCGGTCGCGTCGACCAGTCGCTGCAGCGCCGGCGCTGCCAGGTGGATCAGCGATTCGTGGCTCAGCGCCTGGGCGCCAAGCTGCACGAGGCGCAGGCCGGGCCGGTATTCGCCGTCCGCGTCCTTGCGCACGAAACCGCTGTTCTCCAGGGTGCGCAGCAGGCGCAGGGCCGTGGAGGCCGAGAGTTCGGTGCCGCGGGAGACCTCGGCCAGCGATACGGCCCCGGCATCGCAAACCGCCCCCAGAAGTTGCAGGGCTCGTTCCACTGTTCGGGTTGCCGGTTCTGCCACGGTTTTCCTCCATGTTGGTGATTCGGTGTGTGGAACCGCTCTCAGGAGGGTGCCGTTGGGCGCTCCCGGGCAAAATTCCCGTCCCCAGGGCTTGCCCCGGGACCACGTGATGCGTTTCACTTATTGAAACGCTAATTTCATCCCTTGGCAAGTGTTTGCGAGAGCCGGATCACACGGCATCTCAAAAGCCCCGCCTGTCAGAAGGAAAAATCCATGAATCCCAACGCCACCATTTCCACGGGCGCCGTCACCGTCTCCACCGGGGCATTGCTCCCGCACGATGTCGTCAAGGTCGCCCGCCATCTGGCCCCGGTCGAGCTTTCCTCCGAGTCGCTCGACGCCATGGCTGAATCCCGCACCGTCATCGACGCGCTGGTCACCGACACGGTCCCGCACTACGGCGTTTCCACCGGGTTCGGCGCACTGGCCACCAAGCAGATCCCGATCGAGCTGCGCGCCCAGCTGCAGCGCTCGCTCATCCGCTCGCACGCCGCCTCCTCCGGCGCGGAGGTGCCCCGCGAGGTCATCCGCGGGCTCATGCTCAACCGCCTCTCCACCATGGCCACCGGCCGCACCGGCGTGCGCCCGGTCGTCGCCCGGACCTACGCGGCGCTGTTGAACGCACAGATCACCCCGGTCATTGGCGAATACGGCTCGCTGGGCTGCTCCGGGGACCTGGCCCCGCTCTCGCACTGCGCCCTGGCCGTCATGGGCGAGGGCAAGGTCCGCAATGCCGCCGGCGAACTCGTCGATGCCTCCGCGGCCCTGGCAGCGGCCGGCATCGAGCCGGTCGTGCTGGCCGAGAAGGAAGGCCTGGCGCTGATCAACGGCACCGACGGCATGCTCGGCATGCTGCTCATGGCCGCCGCCGACCTGCGCGACCTGGTGACCATCGCGGACCTTTCCGCCGCCATGAGCGTCGAGGGCCTGTTGGGCACCGACGATGTCTTCGCCGCCGACCTGCATGCGCTGCGCCCGCACCCGGGACAGATCGACTCCGCCGCCAACATGCGCGCAGTGCTCGCCGGCTCCGCGCTGCTGGCCGAACAGAAGGCCGGGGCGCACAAGTTCACCCGCGTGCAGGACGCCTACTCGCTGCGTTGCGCCCCGCAGGTCCACGGCGCGGTGCGCGCCACCCTGGCCCACGCCGAATCCGTCGCGTCCATCGAGTTGGCCTCGGCCATCGACAACCCGGTGGTCACCATGGACGGCCGCGTCGAGTCCAACGGAAACTTCCACGGCGCACCGATGGGCTACGTGCTGGACTTCCTGGCCATCGCCGTTGCGGACCTGGCCTCGATCTCCGAGCGCCGCACCGACCGCTTCCTGGACACCGCCCGCAGCCACGGCCTGAACGCCTTCTTGGCCGACGACCCGGGGGTCGACTCCGGGCACATGATCGCCCAGTACACCGCGGCCGGCATCGTCTCCGAGCTCAAGCGCCTGGCCGTTCCCGCCTCGGTGGACTCCATCCCGTCCTCCGCCATGCAGGAGGACCATGTCTCCATGGGCTGGCACGCCGGGCTCAAGCTGCGCAAGGGCATCGACGGGCTCGCACGCGTGCTGGCCATCGAATTGCTCACCAGCTCCCGCGCCCTGGACATGCGTGACGGAGGCCTGGCCACCACCAAGTCCTCTCCCGTCATCACCGCGGTGCGCGAGGCGATCCGCACCAAGGTCGAGGGCCCGGGCACGGACCGCTTCATCTCCCCGGAAATCGAGTCCGTATTCCAGCTGATCACCGACGGCTCGTTGCTGGCCGCCGCGAACTCGGCCGCCGGCAGCCCACTGGTCTAGCTAGCTCCCCCGCCGCCGAACAAATGGATCATTTGATGGAAAAGGAACGGAACCGGGCATTGCTCCCCGGCAGCGTCGTGGCCTACTCCAGACTGCGTCCGGCGCCTTGGCGCAACGGCGGCGGGGTGACCCGACTGTCATTTTTCGAAGGCGACTGCGCTGGTGTCCGAAGTTCTCTGCACTGAGCTGGTGCGCCCGCCGAGGGAACCTGTACCGGGACGGTTCCCCCGGCGTGGGTAGTGATTACTTCTCAGAGCTGCCCAACATCGATCTCTCCACGACCAATTGTTGAGGATACCCCCCGTATGGCGGTGTCGGCGATCAACTGTGGTGCGGCGCTATGGTTGAGTCGCGTTGCGTTCAAGATGCAAACGGAGACTTTCGGCTTTTTCTTCGAGACCGTCGCGCCACGTTCCAAGCCAATGACTGACCTGCATGTGAAGTATTGCGTGGCAGCCAGACTCCCCGATATCAAGCAGCTCGGCGAGGCGAGTTAGCGCCGTTGATTCGTCCGGTGCCTCATCAATGATTTGGAAGACCTCCTCTCGACGTTCCAAGGCTTCCCGGATCGCGTTGAGGAGGTCCAGCTGTTCATGGGCTTGCCCGTTGTCATTCATGGGCCGAGTCTTCCAGATTTCATGGCAAGTGATTGCCGCCTGGACTCCGCCTAGGCCGTCCCATCTGAGGAACACTGAGCGGGTCAGTGGATTATGTGCACAGGCAGACTCCTCGGCGGCAGAATCAGCCATCCAGGGCTTGTGCGGCACCGGCCTTCAGGAGTCCCATGTCCGTATCGGTGGCCACCCAGTCGTAGCCGAGTGCTTCGAAGGCGCTGGCCCTGACTGACGAGCCGGCGAAAGCCCCAACTTCAATATGGCGGTCATGGCACGCTTTTGCGATGTATCCAAGGGGGGACTCCTTGGCGGCGAGCAACGAATCGACGTCTGTTTCGAGGCTCATTGCCAAGTCGACGGGGCCCACGAATATGGAGTTGATGCCCGGGGTGCCAAGGATTGCGTCCAGGTTTTCCAGTCCTTCGGCGGATTCAATCATCGCCGACAGGTGAATTCGAGAGTTCGCTTCCTGCGGGTTAAGCACGGGTGCCCCGAACAGCGCACTCATCGGTCCCCAGCTTCTCCCGCCCGGTGGAGCGTACCTTGCCGCGTGGGCCACCCCTTGGGCTTCTTCAGCCGTATTGACCATGGGAACCATGATGTGGGTGGCACCTGCATCGAGGGCGAACCCAATATCTGCGTAGCTTCCGCTTCGCAGCCGCACGGCGATGTTGCCACGTGGCGCGGCAGCAAGAGCGGAAACTATTTGGGGTTCACTCCACAGGCCATGCTGCATGTCCAACCCGTGCCAACCGAAACCCATCTTTGAGGTTGTTGCCAGAATTGCCGGTGAGTCAAGAAAATGCCACAGTCCACGGCCTGCATACCTTGCCAAGTTGTCCTCCTAGAATCCTGCCTGCGAACAGCAGGCAGTCCATGGAAAATTTACAGCTTTTCCGTGCGCAAGACGATTCAGTATGGGTTGTGACCTTCATCCTTTCGGCATTTATGCTGTTCATTTTCAAGCTCGCCGGTTTTGGTTTCCGGTCCACGGCGCCAGCAACCCGGATTCCAATAACCCTCATGGATTCGGCGAATCCGGTTTCACGCCGGGGCAGGCCAAGCCAGATAATGGTGTCCATGCTGTCTTCTTCTCTCCTTGGCTTCGCAGGGGTCGCGCTTGTCGTGGTGTTGGCCCCGGGCCCAGACACCTTCCTGGCCCTGCGCTATGCCCTGAATCGCCCCCGCAATGGAATCGCCGCCGCGCTGGGCATGATGACATCCATCATGGGTTGGGCGGCCCTGGCCGGTCTGGGTGTTGCGGCGCTGCTGCAGACCTACCCGGCCATCCACCAGGGAATCGCCCTCGTCGGCGGCGCATACCTGCTCTACCTCGGGATAGGTTCGCTGATCAAGGCCCAGTTCCTGGCCCGCGCGGCGGCAGCCACCGCCCGCACCACCACCCGGTCGGCCACCGCCTCCGCTACCGAATACACCTTCTTCCAGTCGGTTCGGGCGGGGATGATTTCCGCGGCCTTGAACCCGAAGCTGGGATTGCTTTTCCTTGCGCTGATGCCGCAGTTCATTCCCGTCGGATCCAACATGCTGGGTTCGGCGATGCTCCTCGGCGGGATATTCGCACTCATGGGATTTGCCTACCTGTCGTTGCTGACCGCCATCGCGGCCCGGGCCATGGCCTGGTTCAAGAGCCCCACCGTGGGCATCTGGCTGGAAGGCGTTTCATCTGCGGCGTTGGCCATCATGGGCGCGGTGGTGTTCATCGGGGCATTCCGCTAGTTCCCACTAGACTTCATGTCATGACGACGACGAACCGGTCCTTGGCAACCGGCACAATTCTGCATTTGGCCGACTCCACCAAGCGGAAATGGGCCCAGGGGGAAGTCCGGGAAATCGCCGCCGGAAAACTGGGACCCGACTCGAACCTGTTGCCGGCAGAGGGCAAGGAATGGGATTGGCGCCTGAGTGTGGCTTCCATCGAGGCCGCCGGGGACTTCACCCCCTATGGGGGATTCGACCGGACGCTGACGGTCATTGCCGGTGAACTGCTCGAATTGACCATCGACGGCACAGCGCATGCGATGGAGGCTCTTCGCCCCTTGAAGTTCGCCGGCGGCAGCACCGCGGCCGCGGCACTGCCCACGGGAGACGTTCTGGCACTGAACCTGATCACGCGCACCGGTGCGGTGCGCGGCAACGTGCGCATCGTGGAATTGTCGAAGAAGCGCGAACAGCATCTCTTCGGTGCCCAGTTCGGCGTTCTGTTGCAGGGAAAGGCAACCGTGCTGCGCGGGGAATCGGAGGATCCACTCGAGCTGCGCGACACCGTGATCGGCGGGGAGGAGGGCTCCCCGCGCATCAGCGGTCGGGGCTTCATGGCCGTGGTGTCCCTCGACCTGCCGTGATGACACGGACCGAGGGCCGTTGAAGCCCTCGGCTAGGTGTTCAGGCCGGGCTTGACCGGAACGAATCCGACGGCGTTCTTGCGGTGGATGGCCTTCGGCGAGCGCTTGAAGCCCTTGGCATCCATCTTGTTCTGCAACCGGAATTCGGCCAGGGCCGCGTCATAGATCTCGTTCATCCGGCGCCCGCTGACCTCTTCCTGCGTCCCGTCAGCGAAGGTGACGCAGATCGTGAGGCTCTCCGGATAGTGCCGGCTCATCCGGACGTTTCCGTCCGAATCCTGCTTGAGATTGATCATTTGCTGCCTTCTTTCGTGAATGGATTCCCCCAGTCTCCACCAGGCACACCCACTTTGGGCACTCGCCACCGCCTGCGGCAGCAATTTTCTCGCCAAGTTCCCGCAAATTCCTGCGATTTAGGAGCGTGGCGCTTGGGCAATGAAGAGCGCCCCAAGGACCGGATCCACGTCCAGGAAGCGAATGCCCTCCAGGCCCATGGCCGAGAGTGCCGTGCGAATGCGTTGCTGGTAAACCGGCTGGTGCATCCCCAGTCCACCGCCGATGATCACCGGGCCCCGGATCCCGAGGACGGTCGAGACATCCCCGAGGTTCCCGGCCACGTAGGCGACAGCATCGTCGATGATCCGGGCGGCAGCAGGGTCCCCCGACTCGAGCGCCCTGAAGACCACGTCGGACTGCTGAGCCCAATAGCGCCTGTCGGTATCTCCATGGAACAGCCCAATGAGCTCGTCGGGCGATGCCACACCGTTGGCCTGGAGCACGAGGCGGGCCAACATGCCTGGCTGCTGGTTCCGGTTGAACTCTCGAAGGGTGTGCCGCACCGCTTCGCGGCCCATCCAATAACCACTTGCCTCATCCCCCAGCAGATAGCCCCACCCGCCGGCGCGCGCTTCCCGGGCCTCGGCGTTGATCCCCCAGAATGCCGAGCCCGTGCCCAGGATGACTGCCATGCCAGTGGCCGTCTCGCCGGCTGCAAGAATGAGCCGTGAATCGTGCACCACCTGGATGGCGGCCCCTGGCGCATGCACCTCGATCATCGCCCTCAGCCGCCGTGCATCCTCGGCGGTGTCTACGCCTCCGGCCCCGGCCACGACTCGATCGATGCGCCCCGACCCAAGCTCCTCAAATATCCGCCCAATGTTCCTGGTGGCCACTTCCACGCTGACGTTCTGGACATTGCCGCTGCCTGCCATAGCCTCGGCGACGATGTGTCCATTGAACCAACGCACGCCATGGGTCTTGGTGCCCCCGATGTCCAAGCCCACCAATGCCAGATTCTCGGCGTTCGCGGGTGTCATGTTTTCCTTCCGACTGGCACGGTTCCGCCCGGGTTGCGGTTGCTCGTCCTGCCTTCATTACATCACCGACCAGCAAGCCGCAGTCGAGTTGACCCATGAGTCGGAGCCTTCGGTCGATGGCCAGGCTTTAGCCCACGGCATCAAGGATTGGCTACTCCTTGGCAATCGAGTCGCAGGTCCCCAGACGGCCAAGCCGATAGACTGGCTGCTTCATTGCCAATAGAGGGCGGGCATTTGCCCCATGGACTACAACGACTACGACTACGACCTCATCGGCTTCTGGGTGCTGACGTCCGCTGCAGCACTGGTGTCGATCACAGTTGGCAGCCTCGTGCACATGCGCGGAGGCAGCAGGGCTCCGGGACTGTACCTGGTGCTGGGAGTCGCTGCCTCGATCGTTTACGGGATCTTCGCCGGGATCGTTGTCGGCGCGATCTTCGAGCCGCCGTATGTCCCGGGACTCTCAGAGGGCCGTGGGCTGGATTTGCGTGGGATCGGCTTGATAATCGGTTCCTGGGTTGGCGGCGCGCTCGGAGTGCTGGCGACCGTCCTAATGTGGACAATTTCGACTTTCATTCGCTGGCGTCTGAAGCGGAGAACCACGGAGCCCGTGGTTGGTCCGGATCGGCAGGTCCTTCCGGATTAGTGCCCCGCCCGCATCAAAATCGACGCCCGCCTCGTGCGAGTTCCGCGATCTTGCAGCCGACTGCGCGGCCATGGGATACCGTTTTTACGGTCTCTCCAACCGGGATTCCGACTACCAGCCCGAGGCCGTCGAGCGTTTGCACTTGGCCTACCCGCTACTATCGGATCCCGACTTTTCCGCGGCCACCGAACTGGTGCGCAGCACCCTGATCGTGGTTGCGGGAAATATCGCCCATGCCAATCTTGGCATCACCGACACGGACGCCCACCCGCGTCGTCTTCTCGCGCAACTTCGGGATCCCTAGCCGACTAAAGTTTCATATCACCGCTGACGCCCGATCTTTGCTCTTTGCGCGTGTTTTCAGGATGCCTGCAACATTCGCTCGATCGAGGCCGGATGATGCATGACCCGTTCGACCAATGGCGCTTGGCACCGTCGTTCCAAGCGGTGGATTGAGGGACTCCCGCCGAGCCGCGGTGCCCGAGAACCGGGTGAACTTCTATCGATGCCTGATCGACTGTTGTCGCGCTGGAGGGGGTTGAACCACCCGTCTGAAATATCGATCGATTTGCCTCTGGTTCCCTGCGCATTCGGGCCATCACCGGAAGGCCAAGTGACTTCAAATCATACGTCATAGGTAACATTCGGAAATCTTTCAGCCGCCACTAAAACCTCAATCAACGGCCCCTATTGCATGCCTTGGATTCCATTCAAATATCTCGGTGAAGCCGAAAATGCGCCAAAAAATAAACTCATCGGTAACCTACATCACAGCATGTCGATTCAGGATCCGGAAATCCCAATCCCTTACGCGGGGTTTCATTATTTTCTGTTTCGTTCTGCCCCCCGGGAACGACCCGGAAACCGCTCCTCTACGGCGGATTCATGGCGATGCCCCCGGCCCGGCGTGCCTTTCAACACCTGCCGTTTAGGCAGTGTTCACTTCTCCCAACTACGTTTACTGGACTAGCAGATGGAAATGAAGAATCCCCATGGGTCGGTCTACCGCACCTGCGGTTGTCCGACCATGGGGAGGCGGCGAACACTCATGTTGCAGGGACCCAGTGCACACCGTGTTCACACGAAATGCGCGGCCCCGACGGCCAGAGTCAACTACCTCCCCAGGATTCGGCTATCTCCCCGATGAAAGGAGTTGGACAATGACCGCACACGCGAACAAGACCGGTAAGAAGATCGGCCAGCCGAGTCAGCTCAACAAGGTGGTGGCCAAACCGACGACAGACAAAAAATCGGTTGATGAAAAGGCTGCACCCGTGAAGAACGCTGCACCCGCAAAAACCACAGCGAGCTCAAATTCGTCGACTGCAACCGCTGCGAAAACCGCCTCTCGACAGCCTGCCGCTTCAAAGTCCGTACCGGTAAAGACCACGGCTGCTCCGTCTGCTCGAGAGACCGCCGTGATCCCGGCCAAGATTGCGAGTGAAAAGCCCTCAGCCGCAGCTTCCAAAACCACTCCGACGACTGACGCGTCGCCGGCGGCAAAGCCTGCAACCGCGGTGAAGACCCCCGCAACCAAGTCCGCAGCAGCGGCAAAGGCCTCGGTGTCAAAGCCCGCCACCGCCGCAAAATCCACGTCTGCCACTCCGGCCCAGACCGCCGCCGCAAAATCCACGTCTGCCACTCCGGCCCAGGCCACCGCAGCCAAGTCGGCCGCGAAGAAGCCCGAGACAGCTGCTACCCGGAGCGTTGCGCCCGCGGCAGCCACATCTTCCGCCGCTGCCACCTCGATCGCGGCAAAGCCGGCCACCGCCACCCAGACCACTGCCGCGAAGACGAATGACGCCGCGCCCAAGTCCCTCGGAACGGCGACGACACCGTCCCCGATCGCCAAGTCCTCCGCCGCCACCTCCAAGACCGCCCCTGCAGCAGTCAAGGCCGGCGTCGAGGCGAAGTCCACGGCCACGAAGCCAGCGGCTGCCGTTGCCACGGCAAGCCCTTCTGTTGCCCCGGTTGCGCCCCCGAAGTCCGCCGCACCCAAGACCACCGCCGATCCAAAGCCCGTCAAGTCCTCTGACAAGCCAGCAGCCGTGACCGCTCCGTCCACCCAGCCGGCCGACACGAAGTCATCCGCCAACGCAACGGGCACCACCGAAGCCAAGCTGGCAACCAAGGCTGAGCCCGCCGTTGCAACCTCGATTGCAGCCGCCAAGACCCCCGTCACGGACAAGCCTGACTCCAAGGCCACAGCCTCGACCGTTGCGACTCCGGCAGCCGACCCGATGCCGCGCGCCACCCCGTCCGGCCCCGAGGCACCCGAGGCAACCGTCGGAACCGACGCCGCCTTCGCCTCCACCGTGCCGGCCGAGACGGTCCTGCACACGGTGCGCAACATCTCCGAGGTCCGCCACTTCTTCCGCACCAACGACGTGCCGATCTTCTTCATCGGCGCCACCCCTTTCAACCTGCTGGGCCTTGACCGCTGGGTGCGTAACTTCACCTACATCAGCTACTACGATGCCTGGGACGGCGCCCACCCGCGGATCTTCACCCCCGTGCACAAGCCGTACCGCGAATTCGGCTCCGGCGAGGAGATCAACAACTGGCTGTTGCTCAACGCCGAGGTCCGCGCCCGCATGACCAAGGACCTGCGTCCCGGCACGCGGCCCAAGGTCGCCATGGTCTTCTTCGACGAGGAAACCGAGCAGATCTGCGACGAGTTGGGCTACGACCTGATCCTGCCGTCGGCCGAGCTGCGCTCCCGCTTGGATTCCAAGATCGTGACCACCGAGTTGGGCAACGAGGCAGGGGTCGCTTCGGTCCCGAACGTCCTGACCACGGGTTCGGACTGGAAGGCCCTGCGCAAGGCCGCCGACGAGGCCGGACTCGGGGACGAATTGGTCGTCCAGACTCCATACGGCGACTCGGGCAAGACCACCTTCTTCATCAACAACGAGGCTGACTGGAACAAGCACAGCGCCGAGATCGTCGACGAGGAAATCAAGATCATGCGCCGGATCAACAACCTGCCGGTAGCTGTCGAGGCAGTGCTCACGCGCTCGGGCACCCTGGTCGGGCCGTTCCTCACCGAACTGGCCGGCCACAACGACCTGACCCCGTACAAGGGCGGCTGGTGCGGCAACGAAATGCACCCGGACGTGCTCTCCGACAACCAGCGGGCGCAGGCCACCGACCTGGTCAAGCGCATGGGCGACAGGCTTTCCAAAGAAGGCTACCGCGGCTTCTTCGAGGTCGACGTGCTCGTGGACACCGACACCGACAAGGTCTACCTGGGCGAATTGAACCCGCGTATTTCCGGGGCATCGGCCATCACCAACGTGACCGCCGGCGCTTACGCGGACGTCCCATTGTTCCTATTCCACCTGCTCGAATACATGGACGTGGAATTCGACCTGGACATCGACGAGATCAACGCGCGCTGGGAAGCACTCTCGGGTGCCGACGTGTGGAGCCAGATGATCATCAAGGAGACTTCCGAGACGGTCGAGCTGCTCACCGCCACCCCGGCAACGGGCCAGTACTACCTTGACGCCAACGGCGCGCTGGTCTTCAGCCGCCCCGCCATGGACTGGCACATGCTGCAAAACGAGTCCGAGGCATTCTTCCTGCGCATCTACGGTCCCGGCGACTACCGCTGGAAGGGTGCCGACCTGGGCATCCTGGTCACCAAGGGACGACTTCAGCTTGAGCGCAACGGCTCGCCCAAGCTGACCATCCGGGCCAAGCACTTCATCGACTCCATCAGGGCAGGCTTTGCCGGCATACCGGTGGGTGGGGAATCGGCAGTGGATGCGACGGCCGGCATCGGAGTCAAAACACAGTGGTAGCACGGCAATAGAACCAGGGCGCAAGCCCTGGCCGCTACCAAAAGCTGCACCGATGCAGCAATGACAACGCCGCATTATGCGGCAACGGAACGCTGCAATGGTGCAGCCATGGAAGGAACCAGCGTTGGACGGCACGAACCTTGATCACCACCCATCCAGGGTGGACATGCAAAATTGGCAACTGCCGCAAAACCTGCGCTGGTCCTTCCAGCACATGGCCGAGTTCCTGCCCACCGCGGTGATCTCGCGGGGGCTGGAACCGGCCTCCAAACTGCCGGCCGCCCACCGCGACCTGGACTCGATCATGCTGGCCCCGGCCGGTCCCGAGGAAGCGCCGATGAGCGTGGGCTCGGTCATGGGCATGAGCGACACCGACGGGTGGATGCTTCTGCACCGCGGCTCGGTGCTTACCGAACAGTACTTCGGGGAGATGACCGCCGACACCGAGCACCTGCTGATGTCGGTGAGCAAGTCGCTGGTCGGCGCCGTCGCCGGGGCGCTGTATGACGCGGGGATGCTGGATCCCGAGGCGCTGTTGACCGACTATGTGCCCACCCTGGCCGATTCCGGCTACGCAGGGGCCACGGTCCGCCAACTGCTGGACATGCGCTCGGGCATCGAGTTCTCCGAGGACTACCTGGATGCCGACGCCGAGGTGCGGAAGCTGGAGGAGGCGATCGGCTGGGCTCCCCCGGCGGTTCCCGGTCCCACCGGCATGTACCCGTACCTGTCGACTCTTCGACAGAAGACCGCGCACGGCGGGGTCTTCGAATACCGCTCCTGCGAAACCGACATGCTCGGCTGGATCTGCGAGGCGGTCTCCGGCTCGACCATGCCCACGCTGATGTCCCACCTCTTGTGGGGCAAGATCGGCGCCGAGGCGGACGCCGTGATCGGGATCGACCAGTACGGCACCGGCATGTTCGACGGCGGGATCAACGCCACGCTGCGCGACATGGCACGCTTCGGCTCGCTCTTCCTGAACGACGGGCTCTCGGTGGGCGGAAAGCGCGTGCTGTCGGCCGACTGGATCGCGCAGACACTGGCCGGGGCGCCAGACTCCCGCGAGGCCTTTGCCAACAGCCCCGGCGACAACCGGATGCCCGGAGGCATGTACCGGAACCAGATGTGGTTCCCCTACGAGGGCAACGATGTGTTGCTCTGCCTGGGCATCCACGGGCAAATGGTCTACATCAACCGCCCCGCCCAAGTGGTGGGTGTGAAGCTTTCCAGCTGGCCGCTCCCGCAGGACGCCTCCAAGCTCTTCCCCACGCTGCGCGCCTTTGACGCGATTGCCGCGGAGCTGGGCTCCCAGCCGCCGGTGCCGCTCCAGGAATTCCTTCCCCTGTTCATCCGGCCGGCACGCACCCACCCCGTGGCCGAGGACGCCTAATTTCCCCCCTGATTTGTGACGCCCCGCAAGGGCAGTTGCCCCCTATGAATGGACCAGAAGTGAAAGCGGTACTGTCGAAGGTCGACACCGAACAATACGCGACACCTTCCAACGTGTGGAGACTTCGCACCGACGCCTGGGAATATCTGGGCTATGCGGCCAAGCAGCTTCCGGGCATGGCCGATGCCGCCAACGGCGCACGCACCGTGGAGAAGGGCCTGAAAGAGGAAGTCGGCCGACAGTTGCGCTTCCTCGAGGCCGTGGAGACCTACTGGGCAGTGCCCGGCAAGGCGCACGTGCTCGAGCTTCGCACCCGCCTGCGGGAAGGCGACTACGCTGCGGCGCTGACGATGATCGAGACCGTGACGCGCGGGTTCGCGCGCTTCCGCCACGAGCTCGATGACAAGCTCGTCGAGCCGGACCCCCACGCCGAGGCGCTCGACGCGGCGGGCTTGGCCATCGCCGACCGCCGCCCGCGCTTCGAGGTGCTGGTCGTCGACGACGTCTCGGCGACTGTGCGTGAGGAGTTCATCGCCGAGATGACCGGCCAGCGCAGGGAAACCGACGCCTTCATCTACCAGGTCAACGTCGTGCCTTCGCTGGAGGACGCGCTGATCGCGGTGCTGCTGAACCCCACCATCCAGGCCTGCATCGTGCGCCCGGGCTTCACCGTGCCTGCCCGGCAGCGGCCCAGCGACGACCTGCGCCGCTACCTGGACGGCGTCGTCGATCCCGGCGTAGCCTCCCAGACCCCCAGACAGCGCATCCTGACCATGGCCGACAAGCTCAAGAAGCTGCGCCCGGAACTGGACTTGTACCTGGTGGCCGACGTGTCCATCGAGGACCTGGCCGGTGCGGCGAACCGGCGCTTCGCCCGGCTCTTCCGCCGCGAGGAGTCCATGGAACTGCACCTCTCTCTGCTGGCCGGGGTCGCGGCGCGCTACCAGACCCCGTTCTTTGACGCCGTGCAGCAGCACAGCCGCAAGCCGGCCGCGGTCTTCCACGCGCTGCCGATTTCCCGCGGCGGCTCGGTGGTGAACTCCCGTTGGATCAAGGACATGGGAGAGTTCTACGGGATGAACCTGCTCCACGCCGAGACCTCGGCGACCTCCGGCGGGCTGGACTCGCTGCTTGATCCGCGCAGCACCATCCGCGACGCCCAGGTGCTGGCGGCCCGCGCCTTCGGCGCGCGGCGCTCCTACTTCGTCACCAACGGGACCTCCACGGCCAACAAGATCGTGCACCAGTCGATCCTGGCCCCGGGCGACGTGGTTATTGCCGACCGCAACTGCCACAAGTCCCACCACTATGCGCTGATGCTCGCCGGGGCGCAGGTCGCCTACGTGGACGCCTACCCGCTGAACGAGTACTCGTTCTACGGCGCCGTGCCGCTGAAGGCACTCAAGGGCATGCTGCTTGACTACCGCCGCGCCGGCCGCCTTGACGAGGTCAAGATGATCACGCTGACCAACTGCACCTTCGACGGGATCGTCTATGACGTCGAACGCGTCATGGCCGAATGCCTGGCCATCAAGCCGGACCTGGTCTTCCTCTGGGACGAGGCGTGGTTCGCCTTCGCCGGGTTCCACCCGATCTACCGCCGGCGCACCGCCATGGCTGCGGCGGCCGCGCTTGAGGAAAGCTTCAGGGACCCGGAGTACGCGGCGCGCGCCGAAGCCCAGCGGGCCTCGCTCTTCGACCCGGTGACCGGGGAACCGGCCGACGACGAGGTGTGGCTGGCCACGCGGCTGCTGCCGGATCCGCGCATCGCCAGGTTGCGCGTGTACGCGACGCAGTCAACGCACAAGACGCTGACCGCGCTGCGACAGGGGTCGATGATCCATGTCTACGACCAGGACTTCAGCCACCTGAACGAGGTGACCTTCAAGGCCGCGTACATGACCCACACCTCCACCTCGCCGAACTACCAGATCCTGGCCTCGCTGGACATCGGACGGCGCCAGGCGGTGCTGGAAGGCTACGAGCTGGTCCAGCGCCAGGCCTACCTGGCGCAGTCGGTGGCCCAGGCGGTGGCGCGCCACCCCTTGCTGAAGAAGTACTTCCGCGTGCTGAGCACCTGCGACCTCATCCCGGCCGAGTACCGCCAGACCGACCGGCCGATGCCGCTGCGCGACGGGATCGCGGCGATGGACGAGGCCTGGCGCACCGACGAGTTCGTCATGGACCCCAGCAGGCTGACCCTGCACATCGGGAACACCGGAGTGGACGGGGACACGTTCAAGCACCAGTACCTGATGGACCTGCACGGGATCCAGGTCAACAAGACCTCCCGGAACACGGTGCTCTTCATGACCAACATCGGCACCTCGCGCAGCGCCGTCGCCTACCTCATCGACGTGCTGGTCAAGCTCGCGGAGCACTTCGACGCCGAGCGCGAGGACATGTCGCCCGCCGCGCTGGGGGCCCGCAAGGCCCGCGTCGCCGAGCTGGTTTCCTCCCCGCCGCCGCTGCCGGACTTCAGCCGCTTTGCCCAGCGCTTCCGCAGCGGGGAAGACACCGTCGACGGGGATTTGCGCACCGCGTACTTCACCACCTACAAGACCGAGAAATGCGGTTATTTGATGCCGCGGGAGCTAGCGGACCGGGTGCGCGCCGGGGAGGAGATCGTCTCCGCCGGTTTCGTTACCCCCTACCCGCCGGGGTTTCCGATCCTGGTGCCCGGACAGGTCGTCACCGAGGAGATCCTCTCCTTCATGGAGGCCCTGGACACTCGCGAGATCCACGGATTCGACGCGGCCCTGGGCTACCGGATCATCAACGAGGAACCGGACCCCGCCCTCGGGGTCTAGCGCAGATTGCCGGTCACCGGCCGGATGGCCGGTGACCTTTCGCGCGCCGCATCAGTCGCGCGGTCGCACCACCAGGACCGGGCAGGCGGCGTGACGCACGCACTGCTCGCTCACCGAGCCCAGCAGCATGCCCTTCAAGCCGCCGCGCCCGCGGGTTCCCACCACCATCATCAGGGCGTCGTGCGAGATCGCGATGAGGCTTTTGGCCGGCGGCGCGTGCACCGGTTCATAGGTGATCTGGACCCCGGGAAACTTTTCGGCAACAGGGTGGGCATCGCGTTCCAGTTCCTCGCGCACGGCTGCGGTGAACTCGTCCATGGCCGGGACGTAGCCGAATTCCCACCCGGCCGGCCGCGGTGCGGTGGCGATGGACCACGCCCGTGAAACGACGACCGGTGCCGACAGCTTCCGGGCCAGCTCCAGGGCCATGGCCAACGCGTCTTCCGCTCCCTTGGACCCGTCGTGTCCCACCACGATGCTGCCGGCCGGGGCGGGTTCCGGTGTATGGATCGGTATGTTGAATGTTCCTTCGGTGCTCATTGCCGTTTCTCCTTGGGTCGTGCGGAATGGTTCGAGGGGGGCTCAGGGCCGCGGCCGAGGCTAGGTGTATTCGTCGTGGAGCCGATGCGCCTCGGCCACCTGCGCACGGATCTTGTCGACGTCCTTGGCCTTGTTGCGGTACTTCGGTTCCATGGCCATGATCTGGGCTTCTTCCATCGTCAGCAGCCGGTAGACACGTTCGCGTTCGGCGGGGTCTGCAGTGTAGCCGAGGTCGATGTAGTCCACCGCGTGCCGCCGGGCACTGTTGATCGCTGTCTGTGCCTTTCCCGCCTTGCTCAGCAGCGAGACGACAATGGTGATGACAAGCACCCCGATGATGAAGCCCAGGGACAGTCCGGTGGAAATTTCGATGACGGGGACGGGTTCGCCGTCGTTGATGAATGGAAGGTTGTTTTCGTGCAGCGCATGGAGCACCAGCTTGACGCCGATGAAGGCCAGGATGGCTGCCAGTCCATAGGAGAGGTAGATGAGCCGGTCAAGCAGTCCGTCCAACAGGAAGTAGAGCTGGCGCAGTCCCATCAGCGAAAACGCGGTGGCGGTGAAAACAATGTACACATTCTGCGTCAAGCCGAAGATCGCGGGAATGGAGTCCAGCGCGAACAAGATGTCGGTGCCGCCGATCGACACCATGACCAGCAGCATAGGCGTCAGCGCGCGCTTGCCGTTGTGCATGGTAAAGAGCTTGTCTCCATCGAAGTGGTCGGTCGTGTGGAGGAACCTCTTGGCCAGGCGCATCATGAAGTTGTCTGATTGCCCCGTCGCGTGGTCCCCGGGCTTGAGCAGGTTGCCGGCCGTGATCAGCAGGATCAGGCCGAAGAGGTAGAACACCCAGGCGAACGAGTTGATCAGCGCCGCACCCAGGAAAATGAACCCGGTCCGCGCCAGCAGCGAGAACACGATGCCGAAAAGCAGCACCTTCTGCTGGTCCTCGCGGGGAACCCTGAAACTGGCAATGATGATCAGGAAGACGAACAGGTTGTCGACCGAAAGGGCCTTCTCCGTGATGTAGCCGGCGAAGTATTCCGACCCCATGGTCGCACCGCCGAAAACGAACACCAGGATCCCGAAGATGATGGCAATCCCCACATAGATCGATGACCAGATGGCGGCTTCCTTGAGCGCGGGGACGTGCGCCTTGCGGATGTGGAAGAAATAGTCGAAGGCGAGCAAGGCCAGGATAACGACGATGGTGATGCCCCAAATCAAGGGGGAAACTGTCATGTGTTCCTTCTTTCGGACGGCGGTGGCGGCGGTCCCGGGACCTTGCCTGGTTTTGGCATACCGCTGCCGGAGGCGCCCTCAGAGGGGCCGTCTACGGCGTCGTCGAATGCCAGCAACCAAGCAAAGCCTGTGTGTCGAAACTAGCACCTCGCTAGGCTGTTTGATACCCCTCCCTGCACGGACGATGGGAACCGTCGTTGGCAGACCGACGTTTTGGTCCGGACCGCCGTCCGCGCCACTTTTTAGAGCGTTCCCCCGGCGGCCTCGGGCGCGCCGGCTCCCCCGTCCGCACCGGGCTGCCCGGCATCTCCCACCGATTCGCGGGCCAGGAATGTCTCGATCTCGAAGAGACTGCTGGCCCTGCGCGCGATATTCAACAACGTGGACATCGACGCCACCTCCTCGACCTGCTCCTTGAGGAACCACAGCATGAACTGCTCTCCCAGCGGATCGTTTTCGGCCCGGGCTGCGGCGAACAACTCCTTGATCTGCTCGGTGACCTCGATCTCCTGGGCAAGCGCAAGCACCAGCGGATCTTCCGCCGTCGCAAAGTCGTTTCGGACCTCGCCAATGCCGGGGATGACGAACTTGATGCCTCGGTCCAGCATGTACTGCACCATCATCATGGCGTGGTTCCGCTCCTCCAAGGCCTGGCGGTAGAAGTGCTTCGCCAGCCGGGGCAGGTCCTGTCCATCGAACCAGGCCGCGATGGCAATGTACTGCTGGGACGCCGCGAACTCGTTGCCCAGTTGGCGGGTCAGTAACTCATTGAACTGATGGCTCATGATGCTCTCCTGAAGTGGGTGTGCACGCGTGCGGACCCGGCGTGCCGCGAACTGGTCGGGCCGTGGTGGCGAAGGACCTGTATCGAGCGTCCCCCGTCCTTGATACCAACGTCAAGGGCGGGCGAGGTACCGGTCGGCGAACCGGTTGCAGTTCTTCGTTTTCCCTGACCGCGGAGTGCTCCTGGCCTGCGCGGATCCGCCGGCGAGGGAAGGGACGCAAGCCAAATACAGGACGGGATTGGCCGCCCCCGGGCTACCTCCGCGCGTTCCCCACGAAGGCGAGCAGTGCCGCGTTGACCTCAGCGGCGTGTGTCCACAGCAGGCCGTGGGGTGCCCCGTCGATTTCCACGTAGTCGGCTTCCGGCAGCAATTTCCGGAACCGCCGCGCCGTGGCATCGATGGGCAGGATATTGTCGGCCGTGCCGTGCAGGATGAGCGCCGGCTTGCCGCTGGCAGCCACCGCTGCGACGTCCGCGCGAAAATCCTCGATCCAGGAGGAAACGACCGCGTAGGCGGCCACCGGCGCGCTCGAAACAGCGGTGTTCCAGTTCGCTGTGACGACTTCCTGGCTGATCCGCGACCCCAAGGTGTCATCGAGGTTGTAGAAATCGGAGAAGAAGCTCGTGAACCAGGCGAAGCGGTCACCCTGGGCCGTCTCGACGATACCGTCGAAGACTTCTTGCGGCACGCCCTCGGGATTGTCATCCCTCTGCACGAGGAATGGCTCCAGCGAAGCCAGGAAGGCGAGCTTCGCGACGCGCTTGTGCCCGAACGTGGACACATAGCGTGCCAGTTCGCCGGTGCCCATGGAGAAGCCAACCAGGATCACGTCGTTCAGGTCGAGGGTTTCGAGCACCGTGTTGAGGTCGGAGGCGAAGGTGTCGTAGTCGTACCCCGTGCCGACTTTGCTCGATTGGCCGAACCCGCGGCGGTCGTAGGTGATGACGCGGAAGCCCGCGTCGAGCAGGACACGGGTCTGGCGCTCCCAGCTATGTCCGTTGAGTGGGTACCCGTGGATGAGGACCACCGGCTGTCCCTGGCCCTGGTCCTCGTAGTAGAGGTCGATTGACGTGCTGTTCTCGTTGCCAACGCTGATGAAGCCCATGGAGGTTTGCCTTCCGTTCGGTGGTGCGTGCGATCGCTATCCCGGTCTCCCACTCACGCTAAGGAACCGCACCCCGCATTTCAAGCATCCGTGGCGACATGACCCGGTGCGAAGCCCACGGGCGCAAACGCAAGACGACGGACCCTGCCGGTGGCGTGCGGGTATGCTGCATCGAACTGGACGCGCCCACATCGGTTGCCCTACGCCCATTGAGCGCTTCCGCATCCCCGGCCGGATGGCTCGCTTAGTGGGTTTCGGGACGGTGCTCCGATGCCGCCGCGTGTTGCTCGGCGATCAGGTATTCCTTCACTGCCTGGGCAGGCACGCGGTAGGAGCGGCCGAATCGCACGGCGGGCAATTCCCCTGAATGCACCAGCCGGTAAACGGTCATGTTGGATACCCGCATGGCCTCGGCGACCTCTGCCACGGTCATGTAGTGGGCATCCTCGAACCCCTTGAGATCCACCATGGTGTTTCTTCCCCCAATCATGTTGTATTTCATCCCCAAATGAAACTCCCAATGCCGTGCACCACTCCAACCACTTGTGCAACGTGGTTACCATGCTAGTCACAAGGCACCGACGGCACCATGGAAACGACATTGCATTTGGGCCACGGTTCCCACCTCAGGGAAGCAGCGTCTGCGCAACGACCGCGCGGGGACTCCGTTGCCGGATTAACCGGCCTCACTGCCGCTATGGATACACCCTGCACTGCGGTGCTTCAATGGGTCCATGACGCACAAGGTGCAAGCCGACTACCTAGTGGTCGGGGCCGGCGCGATGGGCATGGCATTCGCGGATGCGTTGATCGACCATGCCGACGCGCGCGTGGCCATTGTCGACAGACGCCACGGTTCCGGCGGGCATTGGCTCGACGCCTATCCCTTCGCGCGCCTGCACCAGGCCTCCGCATTTTATGGTGTCGCCTCCACGCTGCTCGGCGATTCCCGGGTGCAACAGCACGGTCCGGAAGCCGGCCTCCATGAACGGGCCGATGTCTCGGAGATCTGCGCCTACTACGCCCACATCCTGGCCGACCGGATGCTGGGCACCGACAAGGTCGAGTTCTTCAACAACTGCGAGTACGTTGCCGACCGGCAGATCGTCTCGCATATCTCCGGCCGGCGGACCGAGGTGCCATCGCAGTGCCGGATCGTCGACGCACGGTACCTTGCACCGGACATTCCGTTGATCACCCCGCCGCGCTTCGACGTCGCGGACGATGTCCGCGTGATTCCGGTCAACAGCCTCGCCCGCACCATGGAGGCGCCGAGCCAGTATGTGATCGTGGGATCGGGCAAGACCGCAACCGATGCCTGCATCTGGCTCCTGTCCCACGGCGTGGACCCCAACGCGATCTGCTGGGTGAGGCCGCGCGATCCCTGGATGCTCAACCGCGCTGTCGTCCAGCCGGAACCGGCGGTGTTCCTCGGCATGGCCGCCGACACCATGGAGGCATCCGCCGCCGCGATGTCGCTCGAGGACCTGTTTTTCCGGCTGGAAGACGCCGGCATCATGCTCCGCATCGACCGGTCGGTCACCCCGACGATGGCCAAGACTCCGACGCTGGCGACCTGGGAACTGGAGAAACTGCGCACCATTGAGCACGTCGTGCGGCTCGGACATGTCCGGGCGGTGGAACGGGGGCGCATTTCGCTCGAGGACGGCACGGTCTCGATGGCCAAGGACGCGCTCGTGGTGCACTGTGCCGCCTCTGGCCTGCGCTACCCGCCGACCATCCCGATCTGGGGACGGTCGGCGATCACGCTGCAGCCGATCCGGGCCGGATTCCCGTGCTTCGGTGCAGCGCTGGCAGGCTACGTGGAAGCGACCCGCGACGACGACGCGGAAAAGAACCGGCTCTGCCCATCGACCCCGTATCCCAACACACTTGCCAGTTGGGCAACCATGCAGATCATGGGCACCCGTGCGGCGAAATCCTTTGGGTCGCAACCGGACATCAAGGCCTGGGCCGACGCCGTGGCGCTGAATCCGGCACGGGTTCCACCCGAGGAGGGCAGGTTGGCCGAGGTGGATGATGCGCTCTCCCGCCTGAAGACCCAGGTTCCCTTGGGCGTTGCCCGGCTGGCGGAACTGGTCTGAACCCCGGCGCTCATCCCCCCGCTCGCCGAAGACCCTGAGCGAAGGGACCTGTCCGGCGTGAGGGGCGACTCCCTCACCCCGGACTAGTCCCGTTGTAGCTGGCGTCGGCTATTGCCTGAACACCATACGGCGCACTACTTCGACGGTTCCGGTTCCGAAGGCGTCGGCGCCGAGGCGGTCTCGACTTCCACCAACAGTGCCGCTGCGATGGCGTCGAAGGCGCGCAAGGTGGGGAACAGCCTGGCGGGATCCTGCGGGACCGGCCAGGTCGACAGCTTCACTGCCACCACTTGGGCGGGGCGGTTGATGTAGACCATTTGCCCGTGGATGCCAAGGCAAAGCACGACGTCGCTGCCCTCGTAGGGGAACCACATCTGGTTCCGGTACATCCCGCCGGGCATGAGGTTGTCGACAGGGCTGTCAGCGAAAGCGTCTCGGGAGTCCGGTGCCCCGGCCAGTGTCTGCTCAATCCACTCGGACGAGAGCACGCGCTCACCGGTCAGGGAGAGCCCATCGTTGAGGAAAAGCGAACCAAAGCGGGCCATGTCGCGCAGCGTGGCGTTGATCCCGCCGTCAAAGACAGCGGTGCCGAACTGGTCGATGCCGACGGACGCATCGGATTCGGCACCGAGCTTGCCCCACACCAGATCCGACAGCAAGATGTCCATCGATGAGCCGGATGCGGCCTCGCAGATCCAGCCGAGCATGTCCGTTTCGCAGGAACGGTATTCGAAAACGCCGCCGTGGGCGGTCTTTCGTTCCAAGGTCCGCAGGAACGGGTACATTCCCGTGGGCCCGGGCGCCTTGGCGGGCGCCCAGCCGATGGCTTCCTCCAGCTTCCGGATTCCGGCGGCAGGGTCCAGGTAGTTCTCGGAAAAGTCGATTCCGGAACGCATGTCCAACAGCTCGCGCACCGTGGCCCCGGCATATCCGGTTTCGGTGAGTTCGGGGAGGTAGTCGGTCAGCTGCCCTTCAGGATCCAGGATCCCGGAGTCACACAGCGCCCCGGCCACCGCTCCGACCAGTGACTTGCTCATCGACATCAGCAGGTGCTGGGTCCCGGCGCCCATCCCACCGAAGTACTGCTCGGTGAGCACCTGGCCGCGGTGCAACAGCATCCATCCATCGGTCTCCGTGGTGGCCATGACCGAGCCCACGCTCATGGGCACTTCTCCGGCAAAGGCCGGCGGCAGAATGACGGAATCCAGGTCGCGGTGCCCTTCCGGAAGCTGCGCCACCTGACCATTCCCCCGGGAAATTGTCGCCGTAGGCAGGATCTCGGCCATGTGCTGGAAGGCCCACCGCTGGTTCTCGGGCAGCCGCCAGCTGTTCATGTCCACGGGCTGCGCCTGGAATTCCAAATTCATGTTGTTCATGGGGAAATACCCTTCAGTTGCTACACCGTTTGTTCATTTGGACATTACCACCGGGGGTTCTCACCGTCCCGATTTGTGCATCCCTTGGTCGCGTTGACAGTCAATGTGACGCGGGGGTCCGGAGGCAGCGTTGCCCCATCGACCCCGGTCAGACGCAGGCAATTGGCTGTTCACCGTCGTGCCGACGGAATTACCGCCGTCACGGGCGGTCCCGGCCAGGAGGCCTGCCGCCCCCTAAAAGGGACACTGGATCGGCCTACAGGAAAAAACGAAGGGTTCCGTGCAGATTGGGTGCACGCCAAAGCGGCATGCCATAGGCTCATAAACAACGTCGCTGCCAGCTAGCGGCAAGTCAACCAAGAGATAAGGCCAGAAAAATGATCGGATTCATCGTCGCGGGACTAGTCATCGGTGCCCTCGCGAGACTCATCAAGCCCGGCAAGCAAAATCTGAGCCTGATTGTGACTCTCTTGCTCGGACTCGCCGGTTCGGTCATCGGCGGGGTCATCGCGAACCTGCTCGGCACAGGCGACATCTTTGAGCTCAATGTGGTCGGATTCATCGTCGCCGTCGTCGCATCCGTGCTTCTCGTCGGCGTTGCCGAAGGCCTGTCGGGGCGCCGCAGCTCAGTTCGCTGAGCGGAAACAGCGTTGGAAAGAGGCATCTGCCCCCCTGAGCAAGGCGGTGCAGGTGTCTTTTTCATATCGCAACCGATTTCCCGGTCGATAGGATGTCGGCGTCAGTCACGGGGAACACACTGTCATCATTCACCGCCTATCTGGGGGAGCACTCCATGGAATCCGCGCGCATTTTCGAGTCAATCGTGATCATTTTCAACCCGAACAGCACGGGGAATGCCCCCAAATTGGCCGAAGAGTTGAGGGACCGGTTGGCAGACCGGCTCCCTTACCGAGCGGACATCAGCCTGCAGCCCACCGAACATGCAGGCCATGCCGTCGAGCTGGCCCGGGAAGCCGCCGCCAACCACGCCAACGTGCTGGTCGTCTCCGTCAGCGGGGACGGGGGCTACAACGAAGTCGTCAACGGGGTCATGCAGAGCGGCAACCGGGAGGCCGTTTGTGCTGTCATGGCCGCCGGCAACGCCAACGACCACCGCTCCAGCATCGGCACCAAGCCCCTCGATGAGGCCATTGCCGAAGGCCATGTGCGGAGGATCGACCTGCTGAACATCGCCACGGGAGAGGGAGGTGACCTTACCGGGGAGTACGCGCACTCCTACATCGGCTTCGGACTCACTCCGGTGGTGGCCATCGACCTGGAAAAGGGCAGCAAGGGAGCGCTGAAGGAAATGGTCTCCGTGGTGCGCACGTTCTCGAAGTTCACGCCCTTTGAAATGCAGCATTCGAACGGCCAGCACCTGAAGCTGGACAGCTTGGTCTTCGCGAACATCCCCGAGATGGCCAAGTACGCCACGCTCAGCGAGGCCGATGACCAGCCCCGCGACGGGAAATTCGAGGTCATCATCCTGCAACACCAATCCAAGTGGCGTGTCCTGCTGACCGCCGCACGCGCCGCAACGAAAGGGCTGGGAGACCAGCCGAGCACCGACCATTACGAGTTCACCACGCTCAAGCCGATACCGTACCAAATCGACGGCGAAGTCAGGAGTGCCGCAGCCAATACCGTGGTCCGCGTGACCAGCGTGCCGCGCGCCCTGCCGATCGTCGGCTAGCGGCCCTGCCGGTGCCGGGCATCCTGGCTTATGGCGCCGGACAGTTTGACCTACGAAGTCGACATCACCACGCCGGGCCTCTACGCCGTTTCAGGACGCGTTTCCTCCGACGTCGAACCTGCCGGCACTGTCACGCTGGACTGGGGATCCACCCGGGAGGAACCGGTCGCCATCAAGAACACGACGCATAACCGGAACTTCGAACGCCAGGAATGGGACCAGCGCTACCTTGAGCGCGGAACCCACCGCTTCACCGTGCACTTCACGGCCCAGGATTACGTCTCCTTGGACTACATCCAGTTTGACCGCGTCATCGGTTAACGTCACCCGAAACCACAAGGACGCGAGACGATGCTCGTGGGCGTGCTGCTCGCAGGCGTCGGGATCCGTGCGCAGGTCCATCACGGGCTAAGGCGGCGGCCACCGGGTTGATCCCGGTTGCCGCCGCCTTAGCCCGATTGTCCGGCGAGGAGCCTGTCCGGCTCTCGTCCGTACTATGGATTATTCCGGTCTCGGAGCGCCTAGCTGGTGACCAACACGTCGGCCGCCGTATCCATGTGCTCCTTGATGACCTTGGCAGCAAGGGCCGCGTCGGCGGAAGCGATGGCGTCGACGATCTCTGCATGCCGCTCGACGTTCATGTTCCTGATGCCGCGTTCCTTGCCGCCCCACATGATGGACATGCGGATGCTGCCCTCGAGCTGCTCCCAGGAGAGCAACAGGGGCTCGTTGCCGGTGAGCCGGCACAGGACACGGTGGAATTCCAGGTCGGCCTCGATCCCGCGCTCGATCCCGTGTCCGGCTTCGACCCCCATGTGCTTCAAGGCGGCCTGCAGCTGGGCGACTGCGTCACTGCGGTCCTCGAGGGTGCACAGCCGCTGCGCGGCGAGGGTCTCCAGTGCGGCCCTGACGGCAAAGATGTCCCGGATCTCCTTGGCGTCGAGGTTCCGAACAGAGAGCCGGCCCCGCGCTCCGGCGGAGACCAGACCCTCCTGCTGAAGCTGACGCAGCGCCTCGCGCAGGGTGCCGCGGCTGATGTTGAGCATGTCGGACAGCTCGGTTTCGACCAAGTGCTTCCCCGGCGGGATCTCACCGGTGGTGATCGCCCGGCGCAGGGCCGTGAGCGCTTGCTGCCGAAGGCTGGTCTTTTCGAGCCCCAGCAAGGACATTGCTTCCACGGCCATGGTTTTCCGCTTTCTTTTCGTTGTCGACGGTCAACATTTACACGTTCTCCACCGATCCTAGCCCCTCATGAGGCATCAGCGGCATGCCCCGCCGCCTGAACCGAGTCTAAAGTTCGCCCAAGACCTTCTCCACGATGCGCGCAACCGACAGTCCGTATCGGTCGTGAAGAGTGGGCAGTGCTCCGGCCTGCAGGAATTCATCCGGCAGGGCGATGGGCACCACGCGCTTGCTGACGCCCGACTGCACCACGGCGGAGGCCACGGTCTCGAACAATCCGCCGACGACCGAATGGTTTTCCAAGGTCACGGCCAGTCTGTCGGTGTTCAGTTCGCGCAATACGGTTTCGGTGTCGAACGGCTTGATCGTGGGGGCGTGGACGACCGCGACATCCACGTGGTGTTTGGCCAGTTCCTTCGCGGCAGCAAGTGCCCTCATGGTCATCAGTCCGCTGGAGACGAAGACAACGTCGGCGCCGCCGCGCAGCACCTTCGCCTTGCCCAGTTCGAAGGTGTAGTCGTATTCGTCAAGGACGGTGGGCACGTTGCCGCGCAACAGCCGCAGGTAGGTGGGCCCTTCACTGGCTGCCAGCTGCGGCACCGCCTGTTCGATGTCCAAGGAGTCGCAGGGGTCCACGATGGTCAGGTTGGGCATGCCGCGGAAGATCGCCATGTCCTCGGTGGCCTGGTGGCTGGGGCCGTAGCCGGTGGTGAGTCCGGGAAGGCCGCCGACCACATTGACGTTGAGGTTCGGCTCGGCGGCGTCCAGGGCGAGGAAGTCGTAGGCGCGTCGGGCCGCAAAGACTGAATACGTGGAAGCGAATGGCACCAGCCCGGTCTGGGCCATGCCTGCGGCGGCACCCAGGAGGAGCTGTTCGGCCATGCCCATCTGGAAGAACCTCTCGGGGAAGGCATTGGCGAAGATGTGCATGTCGGTGTATTTGCCGAGGTCGGCTGTGAGTCCGACGATCGCGGGGTTTTCCTCGGCCGCCTTGACCAGGGCGTGCCCGAACGGGGCGGGTGCCGTCTTTTGGCCGGGGTCGGCGAAGGAGGCGATCATGGCCGAGGTTTTCAGGCGGGCCTTCACTGGGGTGGTGGTCATTTGGTTGCTCCTTTGTGGCCCGCGGTGAGTTGCTCGCGGCAGGTTTTCCATTCGTGTTCGTCAATGCGCATGAAGTGCGCCTTTTCGCGCTCTTCCAGCAGTGGGACGCCTCGACCGACGCGGGTGTCACAGAGGATGACCGATGGCCGGGCGCCGGAATCAGCTTCCTGCGCGACGGCGTCGAAGGCAGCCAGGAGCTGGCCGACATCGTTGCCGTCCACCCGCTGGACATGCCAGCCGCTGGCCGCCCACTTGTCGGCGACCGGCTCGGTTCGCATGACGGTGTCCGTCTTGCCGTCCGCCTGGAGCGCGTTGATGTCCACCAGCACGGTGAGGTTGCCCAGTCCGTGGTGGTGGGCGCCCATGGCGGCCTCCCAGGTCGACCCCTCGTCGAGTTCGCCGTCGGACATGAAGTTGATGACGCGGGACGTGGAACCTTGGTGCCGCAGGCCCAGGGCGGTGCCGATGGCGATCGGCAGCCCGTGCCCGAGTGATCCGCCGGAGATCTCCATGCCCGGGGTGTAGGTGGACATTCCCGACATGGGTAGCCTCGAGTCGTCGGATCCGTAGGTCTCCAGCTCCTCGATCGGGACGATGCCGGCCTGGGCCAGCGCCGCGTAGTGCCCGATGGCGTAGTGCCCGGTGGACAGCAGGAACCTGTCGCGCCCGTCCCAGTCGGGATCTTCGGCCCGGTACGTCAGCTGGTCGGCATAGACCGCGGCGAACATGTCTGCGGCGCCCAGGGCCTGGCCAACATAGCCCTGGCCCTGTACCTCACCCATGTTCAGGGCATGGTGCCGCATCGCATAGGCGAAGTCCTCGACGCGGTGTCGGCGCTCCGCCGGGTTTGCCCCCGCGGAGGTAGGGGGCGTGATGGTGGTGGTCTTCATGGTTGGTCCTTTGCTGGTGGTGATGTCCGGGTTCACGCGTTGACGTGGTTGGCCGGGGTCGAACGTTCGGCTTCGGTGGCGTACTTCCGCTCGGCCGGGCCCCAGGTCTCGCGAGTGGCGAGCGCCGCCCACAGTCCTATGGCTCCGTAGAAGCTGAAGAGCAGCGCCGGGCCCAACCAGCCGAAGCTGATGAACAGCAGGATGGTGACGAAGGGGGTGAACCCTGACACCATTGCCGAGATCTGGTAAGCCAGCGAGGCCCCGGACGAGCGCGTGTTCGCTTGGAAGAGCTCGGGGAACCAGGAGCCTTGGGCACCTGCCAGCGAGTTCTGGCAAACAGCGTAGGAAATCACGATGGTCGCAATAACCAAGACGAACAAGCCGGTGTTCACGAGCAGGAACATGGGAATTCCAAAGAGCACGGCGAAGGCAGTCGAAGCAATGTAGGCCGGCCGACGACCGATCTTGTCCGTCAGCGAACCCCACGCCATGGTGGCGAAGATGCCGATGGCGGAGGCGACGCACAGTGCGATGAGGGTCTGGGTCTTGTCAGCCAGCTCGCTGGTGTGGAGGTAGGAAATCATGTAGGTGATCGAGACGGCGTAACCGGCGGTCTCGGCGATGCGCAGGCCGATGCCGCGCACGATGTTGCGCCAGTCCTCGCGGATGACCTTGGCGATCGGATTGCGGACGATCTGGCCCGAGCTCTTGACCTCGTCGAACACCGGGGACTCTGGGACCTTCGACCGAATGATCAACCCGACGGCCACCAGCACGATGCTGGCCAGGAACGGGACGCGCCAGGCCCAGTCGCCACCGAGGTTGACGCTGTACAGGAACACCACGTTGGCCAGCAGCAGTCCGACCGGGAAACCGGCCTGGACGATGCCGGTGTACTTGCCCTTCTTCTTCCACGGGGCGTGTTCATAGCTCATCAGGATCGCCCCGCCCCACTCGGCACCGAAGGCCAGTCCCTGGATGATTCGCACCAACACCAGCAGGACGGGGGCCACGATGCCGACTTGCTCGTAGGTCGGCAGCAACCCGATGACGAACGTCGCCAGGCCCATGAGGATCAGCGAGGCGACGAGCACGGGCTTGCGGCCCAACTTGTCGCCGAGGTGTCCGCCGAGAATTCCTCCCAGTGGGCGGGCGGCGAAGCCCACTCCCAAGGTGGCAAAGGCGGCCAGCGTTCCGGTCACCGAATCGGCTCCGGGGAAAAACGCCGTTCCGAAATAGAGCGCGGCCGCGGTGCCGAAGCCGATGAAGTCATAGGTCTCGATCACTGCCCCAACGCTTGAGCCAACGGCGACGCGCTTGGCGTCCTTGGTGCCGTGGACATGCCCACGCATCGCAAGGTTTTGGTTCGTCATGTCTTTACCTTTCGGACAAGCCGGCGAGTCCAACTTTGGAAGCGCCAGTGTCAACAGTCAACAGGTTACGCCATCCACTGTGATGCACGCCACCGGGCATTGTCAACAGTCAACCGTCGGCTCTGTTTCATGGTTGACTGTTGACAGTCAACGGGAATATGGTGTTGGCAGTCACATCGAACCATCTCTGGCCAGAGGCGGCCCCGCCGCGGCCCACTAAGGAGCGCACCATGAACAACACCCCCCGCACCGCTGTCATCACCGGAGCCGCATCGCCCAAGGGCATCGGCATGGCCGTCGCCGAACGGTACGCCCGCCAGGGCTGGGCCGTTGTCGTGTTGGACCTTGATGGCGAAAAAGCCGCAAAGGTCGCCGCGGAAATCGGTTCCACGCACAATGCGGCCGCGTTCGGACATGCCGTGGACGTGGCGGACGAGGCATCCGTGGAAGCTGCGTACGGCGCGGTGCGCCAGGAGGTGGCCGCAGGCAACCTCCCCCCGGTGGGGGCACTTGCCAACATCGCCGGCATCACGTCCCCCGTCCCCTTCCTGGAAACCACGCGCGAACTCTGGGACAAGGTCATGGCCGTCAATGCCACGGGCACCTACCTCGTCACCAAGGCCTTTCTTCCCGACATGATCGAGAACGGGTGGGGACGCATCGTGAACATGTCCTCCGTGTCCGCGCAGCGCGGCGGCGGCGTTTTCGGCAAGGTCCCCTACTCGGCGGCCAAGGCCGCAATTCTTGGTTTCACCAAGGCTTTGGCCCGTGAGCTCGAGGACAGCGGGGTGACCGTCAACGCCGTCACCCCGGGCGCCGTCGACACCAATATCCGCGTCGGATCGACCGCCGAGACCGAGGCCGCCATCACCCGCGACATCCCGCTGGGGCGCACCGCAACCACCGAGGAAGTCGCCGCCGTCATTACGTTTCTTTCCAGCGAGGATGCCTCGTACCTCACCGGCGGAACCTTGGACATCAATGGCGGCAGCCACCTGCACTAAACCGGTGTTAGGTTCCTCCACGGCTTTCGGACACGAAACCGGAGGACGCATCCGAGCACTGTAGCTTCTCGCAAAAAAGGATCGCCTGCACTCCCCCCATCTGGGGAAGTGCAGGCGATCTTTCGTTGACGTTTAGCGGCTGGCGACGAAGGCCTGCACGCAGGCCTCGATGTCCTCGGCCGAGTGCGCGGCCGAGAGTTGCACGCGGATGCGCGCCGCCCCCTTGGGCACCACCGGGAAGCTGAAGGCAGTCACGAAGACACCGTGCTCCAGCATCTTCCCGGCAACCTCTGCTGCCTTCACGGCATCGCCAAACATCACCGGGATGATGGCGTGCTCGCCCTCGAGCAGCTCGAAGCCCTCCTCGGTCATCCGTCGGCGGAAGAGTGCGGCGTTGGCGAAGAGCTTCTCGCGCAGCTCGCCCGAGCCCTCGACGAGCTCGAGCGCCTTGAGCGTCGCGGCGACGATGGCCGGGGCCAGCGAATTGGAGAACAGGTAGGGACGCGCCTTCTGCCGCAGCATCGCCACGATCTCCCCGCGGCCCGAGACGTATCCGCCCGAGGCGCCGCCCAGGGCCTTGCCAAAGGTGCCGGTGTAGATGTCCACGCGGTCCGAGACACCCGCGTGCTCGGGGGTGCCGGCGCCGGTGGCACCCATGAAGCCCACCGCGTGGGAGTCATCGACCATGACCAGCGCGCCGTACTTGTCGGCCAGGTCGCAGATCGCTGCCAGCGGTGCCAGGTATCCGTCCATGGAGAAGACGCCGTCGGTGACGATGATGGTGCGCCGGGCGCCCTTTCCGTCGTTCAGCGCCGCGGCTGCCTGCAGCTGGGTTTCCAGGTCCGCCATGTCCTGGTTCGCGTAGCGGAAGCGCGCGGCCTTGGACAGCCGGATGCCGTCGATGATCGAGGCGTGGTTCAGCGCATCGGAGATGATGGCGTCTTCCTTGCCGAACAGCGATTCGAAGACGCCCCCGTTGGCGTCGAAGCAGCTGCCGAACAAGATGGTGTCCTCGGTGCCCAGGAACTTGGAGACCTCGGCCTCCAGTTCCAGGTGCAGGTCCTGGGTGCCGCAGATGAAGCGGACCGAGGCCATGCCGAAGCCGCGGGTATCCATGGCGTCCTTGGCAGCTTGGATGATGCGCTCGTCGTCGGCCAGGCCCAGGTAGTTGTTGGCGCAGAAATTCACGACCTTCCTGGCCTCGGCGCCGAGTTCGCCGGCCGAGATACGGGCGGACTGGGCGGAGTCGATGTGGCGTTCGGACTTGAACAGGCCGTCGGTGCGCAGCTGCGCCAGTTCGGCGGCCAGCTCGTCTTTCATGGTGGTGTACATGTGCTTCTCCTGGAGTCGCGGGAAGGGGGAAGAGGCTTGGGGAAGTTTAGAAGACGGTCCAGTCCAGGACGACCTTGCCGCCGTGGCCCGAGCGGGCTGCGTCGAAGCCGGCTTCCCATTCGGTGGCCGGCAGGTAGTCGGTGACCACCGAGGAGATGCGCTCGCGCAAAACCGGGTTGGAGGTGAGCATGGCGCTCATGGCGTACCAGGTCTCGAACATCTCGCGCCCGTAGATGCCCTTGAGCGTGAGCATGTGGGTGACGACCTTGCCCCAGTCGATGTCGATCGAGCTGGAGGGCAGGCCCAGCATGGAGATGTGCCCGCCGTGGTTCATGTTCTCGATCATCTCGGGCAGGGCCGTGGGGTGTCCGGACATTTCCATGCCGAAGTCGAAGCCCTCGAGCATCCCCAGCTCGCGCTGGGCGTCCTTGATGCGGGTCTTGGACACGTCGATCGCCAGGTCCACGCCCATGCCGCGGGCCAGTTCCAGGCGCTCGGGCGACACGTCGGTGATGGCGATCTTGCGGGCCCCTGCGTGGCGGGCGACGGCGACGGCCATCAGCCCGATGGGGCCGGCGCCGGTGATCAGCACGTCCTCTCCGACCAGGGGGAAGGACAGTGCGGTGTGCACGGCGTTGCCGAACGGGTCGAAGATCGCCCCGAGTTCGGGGGTGATCGAGGGATCCCGGTGCACCCAGACGTTGGCTTCGGGAATGACGACGTATTCGGCGAAGGCGCCGTCTCGCTGCACGCCCACCGAGACGGTGTTGATGCACATCTGGCGGCGGCCGGCACGGCAGTTTCGGCACATCCCGCAGACCACGTGCCCCTCGCCGGAGACCCGGTCCCCGACCTGGACGTTGTGGACGTCGGACCCGACCTCCACGACCTCGCCGTAGAACTCGTGTCCCGGGATCATCGGCGCCTTGATCATGGCTTTGGCGGCGTCGTCGTAGGCCTGGATGTGCAGGTCGGTGCCGCAGATGCCGGCTGTCATCACGCGGATCTTCACGTCGTGGAAGCCGGCGACGGGTTCGGGGCGGTCAACGAGCTTGAATCCGGCGTGGGGTCCGGACTTGTACAGTGCCTTCATCGATGTTTCCTCACTTGCGCCGATCCAAGCGCGTCCTGGACGATTCGACTCCAGTCTGGCACCTTGCGCCAGCGGTGGATACCTTAGAAGATACGCAGGTTTCTCAATCAACGATTTAGGATTGTCTACATGGAAGTCCACCAGTTGCAGATCCTGCGCGAACTCGGCGACCTTGGCTCGGTCAAGGCCGTGGCCAGCGCCCTCTATGTCACCCCCTCTGCCGTCTCCCAGCAGCTGGCCCTGCTGCAGCGCAACATCCATGTGCCGCTGACCCGCAAGGAAGGCCGGAACCTGGTGCTCACCGAGGCCGGCGAGGTGCTGGCCGCCGCCGGGGCCTCGGTGGTCTCCTCGTTGGCGGCCGCGCGGGCCGCCATCGGCGAATTCCAGGAAAGCCCTGCCGCGCCGGTGACGGTCGCCGGGTTCCACTCCGTGGGACAGGCGCTCTTCGGCCCGCTGCTGGCCAAGCTCGAGGCCCCCGGCGCCCCGGTGCCGCAGTTCTTCGACGAGGATGTCGCCCAGCAGGACTTCCCAGCGCTGACCGCCCGCTACGACCTGGTGCTGGCCCACCGGATGGACTACACCCCGCCCTGGCCCGCGGACCGGGTGGTCGTCTCCGCACTCGCACACGAACCGCTGGACATCGCCCTTCCCTCCCACCACCGGCTCGCGGCCCGTGCGACCCTGCGCCCTGCGGATCTCGTCGGCGAGCGCTGGGTCGTCAGCCGCGAAGGCTACTCCCCCGCCGACGTGCTCAAGGCCATCAGCGCTGTCTCCGGGGACGCACCGCGGGTCATCCACCGCATCAACGACTACGCCACCGTCGCGGCGCTGGTGGCCTGCGGGGACGTGCTGGGCATCATCCCGCGATATACCGCCGGATCCGCGCTGGGCACCTCCGTGGTGCTCCGTCCCCTGGAGGGCATCGCCAACCGGCGGCGCATCGACCTGCTGGCGCGGCCCGAATCCATGCACCGGCGCAGCGTGCAACTGGTGGCCGCCGCCATGGGCCAGGCCATGGCCGAGCTCAGCCTCGACTGACCATCCGGGCTCCAGTGCACCACCAAGCCACGCCACGGGGACCACACATCCCCTGGATATCGGGCAGGCAGGGGTTCACGGGCCCAGCAAGTGTTCTAGGCCGTGGATGCCAACGGCATGCAATGGGTCACCGGACGGCAGCCCGGCCATCAACACCGCGTAGTTCACTGCCCAGGCCCGGGCGCGAGCCCATGTGCCGGGAGAATACAGTCCGTGGCCGGCCAGCCGCTCCCGGAATTCCTCCAGTCCCGAGGGTGTGAAGTGCAACCACGCAACAGCCAGGTCGCAGGCCGGGTCACCCGCCGTCAGGTCGCCGAAGTCGATCACCGCGCTGAGCCTGGCCGGCTCGTGCCCGGTGCCGGCAGCCGATTCCCCGGCACCCGCCGTGTCGTGGACGAGCATGTTGTGCGGGTGCGGATCCCCGTGCAGCCACAGGCGCGGGCCGACGTGTTCCAGTTCGGCAAGACCCTGCTCCCACATGGCCAGCAGGGCCCCGCGCATGGGTTTGCCCACGGCCTCTAGGCGCGACCGCACCGCGTCGTCCCGATCCCGCAGCGGCACCCCGCGCACCGGGTTCCGCGGGGCATCGGCCGGGGCAGGCACATGCAATGCCCTGAAGAACGCAGCCAGCGCCCCGGCATAGCCGTCGCGCGCCGCCGCCGGCACCGATGCCGCACTGCGTCCGGAAAACCAGGGCACGATCACCCAGTGGTACGGGTAGCCCTCCCCCGGCTTCCCGCGATGCACCGGCACCGGAACGGGCAGCGGCAGACGGGGTGCCAGGAACGGCAGCCAGCGCATCTCGTTCAGCAGCAACCCATGGGCAGCCGCCCGGCGAGGCAGACGCACGGCAAGGTCAGGCCCCAGCCGGTAGATGGCATTGTCCCAGCCGTCATCGGCGAAACCCGGCTCCAGATGGGCCAGCTCCGGGAATTGCGCGCGCACCAAGGTACCGACCATCTCCGGATCGACGCCTACGTCCGCTGCAGGCCGAGGCGTGGAGCCGGTGGGGCTCATGCGTCCTCGTTCATCGCCGCAATCTGGATCAGGTTCCCGCAGGTGTCATCGAACACCGCCGTGGTGACGGGCCCCATGGCGGTCGGTGGCTGGGTGAATTCCACACCCAGGCCCACCAGTCGTTCGTACTCCGCCTGCACGTCGGCGACCGCGAAGGAGGTGAACGGGATCCCGTCGGCCACCAGCGCGTCCCGGAACGGTTTCACGGCCGGGTGGTTTGCCGGCTCAAGCACCAGCTCCACCCCTTCGGGTTCCTCGGGCGAGACGATCGTCAGCCACGAGAACTCCCCCATCGGCACGTCGTTCTTTTTCACGAATCCCAGCTTCTTCGTGTAGAACTCCAGCGCCTTGGCCTGGTCGCTGACCAGCACGCTGGCAAGGTTGATTCTCATGATGCATTTCCTTTCGACGACGAAGTGCCGGCGCGCGGTGCGCCCGTACCCGTGGTTGGTGTGGTGGTGAGGGTGCCGAATTCCGTGCCGGGGGCCGGCGCGGCAGGTTTCCGCTCGGGCTGCGCATTCTCCGGGCGGGCCGCCTCTGGCCCGGCGGGTGGCCAGCGCTCGGCGATCCGGCGCAACGGCGAGGTGTCAACGTAATGGAATTTATACCGGCCCGACCGTTCACTGTGGACCAGCCCCGCTGCCTCGAGCACCTGCAGGTGTTGCGAAATCGCCTGTCTGCTGGGATTGATGCGGTGACGGGAGGCCAAACGGTTGCAGATTTCAAAGAGCGTCTGGCCGGTGCGATCCACCAGCTCGTCCAGGATCGCTGCCCTGGTCGGGTCCGCCAGCGCCTTCAGCAGCTCTTCCACATTCACCATTAAGGCAAGTCACTGCTTGCATGTCAAGGGGCGGCTGCTCAGGGCACTGGCCGGCGTCGAGGCCTCGGGACTCCCGGAGTCATCGACAGCGGGGCGTGAAATCCCGCGTTCCCGAACCCCTTGTCCCGGTGGCAGCGGGGGGAGGAGAATATCCCGTTAGGGGATCGGTTGGGGCCGGTCGATATTGGGGGAAGCGTCATGGCTAAGCTGACGGGCATGTTCAGGACAATTTGCGGTGCGGCTTGTGGGATCCTTGCTGCAGCAATCGTGGCTTCCGGAGCCGGCGCCGCTCCGCCGACGGCCCACCAGGCATCCGCGGTGACGATCGCGCAGCCAGCAGCCGCGCTGCCCGCCGTCCCGGGCCCCGGGAAGGTGGCGACGGCGAAGCTGCCCGCGCTGCTGACTACCCAGGCCAACCTGAATCTTCGCGCGGGCAGCAGCACCCGGACGCGGATCATCATCACCATCCCGAAGGGGACGAGCGTCAAGGTCCAGGCCCGTGCCTCCAACGGCTGGTACAAGGTCACCTACAAGTCGCGCACCGGCTGGGCCAGCGGCCAATATCTTGCCGCCGGGAAACCCGTCAAATCCGGACCCAAGCTGCCTTCCATTCCGCTCGCGCACCAGAACCGCGGGCCCAACAAGACCTCGCGCGTGGTCTTGACCTACGACGACTGCCCACGCACCTTGTCCTCGTTCAAGTCCGTGATCAACTACGCGGGCAAGTCGAACATCGGCCTGGTGCTGGCACCCACGGGCGATTGCCTCGTCTCCTTCAAGCGCCGCTACGGCGTGGATCTTGCTGCCCTGGCCCGTTCCAAGGGGCAATGGGTCATCAACCACTCGGCAAACCACGTCGACCTGCGCAGGCTCAGCTGCACGCAGGGTGCCCGCGAGCTACGCGGCACCGGCGTCCGCACCAACTACGGCCGGCCTCCCTACGGTGCGATCAATTCGAACGTGCGATGTGCCTATGCCCGGGCGGACATGAAGATCTGGACGTGGACCCACTACACCCTGGACTGGATGGTGCGCTCAAAGCAGACGACCGTTGCCCGGGCCGGGGCGGCACGGCGCGGCGACACCGTGCTGATGCATATGCAATGGGAAGGATTCACCCCGGATTCAATTCGGCAGATCCGCAACCGCCTTTCCGACCGCGGCATCGGCCTTTGCCGTGCCTATCACGGCAAGGACGGCCGGGGCGCCGTGGCCAAGACTCCTGTGTATCTCCCGTCCTCGTTGCCCTGTTGAATATTCGGGGTTCCTGGATTGGCCGCATATCCCCGATTCTGGTGCTTCTGGCCCTCCTGCAACAGTTATCCACATGCCCGCGTATCGACCCCCGCAGCGGCATTCAGCGGCGCATGCTTGAACCATGACCACCGCAGCGGCCATCGCCCTGCTCGCGGGAGACCGCGAGGATCCGAGGTACCCAGCGACCCCGGACGATGAGCTGCGCGCCTACACCGCCCTGGCTCTGGCCCTCGAGGAACTGGCCCCGCGCATCGCCAAGCACACCAGCTCGCCCGCGGACGCTGCCTACTTCGTACAGGTGGTCGAACGAACCCACCGCAACACCGGCTTCGCCCAGCTCTCTGCCACCGATCTGGCCCAGCGCACCCTGGTCCGCGAGCTGCCCGAAGACACTCTGCTGGGGATCAACCGGTGCCTCGCGGACCCGCCCGCCTACATCGACGGAACCATTGACCTGCCCGAAGCGCCCGCCACCCCGCCGAAGGGACGGCCCACCTTCAAGGACACCACCGAGTTCCTGCAGTCCACGTTCCGCATCGGCTTCGTCGAGGCCCGCGATCGCGTACGCGCCGCCGCCCGTCTCTTCCCGCGCACGGATGTCCACGGCATCGAGCAGCCGCCGCAATTCCCGTTGCTGGCCGAAGCACTCGCGGACGGCAAGGCCTCGCCCCACCAGCTTGCCGATGCTGCCAAGAAGCTTGAGCGGATGCAGCCGGAGATCAGGCAATACCCGAACTCCGACGAGCTGGCCGCCCGGTTGGAGGCCCAGGTCGCCGAATCCGTGCGGGAACAAGATCCCCGCACCACCAACAAGCTGTTCAACGCCATCCAGGTCGCGCTCGATCACGGCGTCAAGGAGCCCTCCGAGGAAGTGCTGCGCACCAAGCTCGGCGCTTTCTATCGCGGCACCAACGCAGGGATCGCCGAGTTTCTGTTGCGCGTCCGGGCGGCAGACGCCGAGCTTCTGCTCGCGCTGTTCGCCCAGTTGGACAACCCGCGGACCAAGGCCGGGGATCGCGACGCACTTGCCCAGCAGGCCGCCGGCTCTTCCAACGTCACCGGTGGCTCTAACGGCACCAAGGTTTCCGGGGTTTCCGGTGCTTCCGCCAGCTCCGCCGAAACACCAGAAGCCGTCGTCATGGACGCCGGGAACGGCACGCAAAGCGGCACCGCCCCCTCGCTGCCGGACTTCCCCGACTTTCTGGTCGATCCCGCGACCGGCCTCCCGCTGACCGACCCCGCCGAAGCCAAAAAACTCACCCTGGATCCATTGCCGACGGAGGCCGACATCCTCGAATCCATGAACAACACCGCCTATGGCGCCGACGGCTTCACCCCGCCGCAACGACATCTCCAGGGACTGATGAACCTGATCAAGACCAAGGGCAGACCAACCAAGGGCACCAAGACCGCGGGGCTTCCCTCACCGGAACTCGTCATCATCACCACGCTGGCCGAACTTGAGGAAAAGGCGGAACAATCGGGACTCACGGCACACGGTCAACGGTTCACGCCGGCGGAGTTGCGGCAGCAGCTGTGCAACGCCGGAGCCATCCCCATCACCATGGGCGGGAAATCCCAGATCCTGGACCTCGGCCGCGAGCAAAGACTCTTCCCCGACTACATGCGCGTGGCGATCCTCGGCATCTACGGCGGCTGCATCTTCCCCGGTTGCACTGTGCCCCCGGAGCATTGCGAGATCGACCATGACGACGAATGGGCCAAGGGCGGAACAACCAAGATCAATGACGGGCGGCCATTCTGTTCCGGGCACCACCATGCCAAACACACCGGGCTGATCGACGTCGTTCGGGACACCGACGGGCTCTTTTCCGTCATCCTGCCCAAATTTATGGATCCCGGGCAAAAGCCCCGACGCAACACCTTCTGGCGGCAATTCAACAGCAACCCGACGTTGTTCTAGTTTCCCGGCTTGCCAAACACAGAAGCGCCCGGGCGGGCACTCCCCGCCTCGTGGTCGACAGGTGTGCGAAGCATGAACCAGTCCGTCCCCCCCAACGAAGTCGAGCCCCGGTCCCCCACACGAAGCGGGGATCCGGGGCTCGATGCCGTATAGCGGGGAACTAACCCTCGATGCCCAGCTTTTCAAGCACGATCTCGCGCACACGGCCGGCGTCGGCCTGTCCGCGGGTGGCCTTCATGACCGGACCCATGAGGGCGCCGATGGCCTGGAGCTTGCCGCCCTTGACCTTGGCAACGACATCCGGCATGGCTTCCATGGCGGCATCAACTGCAGCACCCAGCGCCGAATCGTCGTTCACCACGGCCAGCGAGCGCTTCTCGACGACCTCGGTCGGGGTACCCTCCCCGGCGACCACGAACTCGAGCACCTGGCGGGCGATCTTGTCGTTGATCTTCTTTCCCTCGATCAGAGAGTTCAGTTCGACGATGGTGGCCGGTTCGACGCCCAGATCCAGGATCTCGACATCGGCGTTCTTGGCCAGGCGGGCGATCTCGCCCATCCACCACTTGCGTGCCACCGCGGCGCTCGTGCCCGCGGCAATGGTTTCCTCGATCGCCTCGGTGACACCTGCGTTAACGACGTCGCGGAACTCGGCATCCGAGTAGCCCCAGTCGGCCTGCAGGCGCTTGCGGCGCTCGGCTGGCGGCTCGGGCAGGCGGGCGCGCAGCTCCTCGATCCACTCGGGAGTGGTGACGACCGGAACCAAGTCCGGCTCCGGGAAGTAGCGGTAGTCATCCGCGTCGGACTTCGGGCGGCCCGAGGTCGTCGTGCGGGTGTCCTCGTGCCAGTGGCGGGTTTCCTGCACGATGGCTGCACCGGAGTTCAGCACCGCTGCGTGGCGCTCGATCTCGAAGCGCACCGCGTGCTCCACGGCGCGCAACGAGTTCACGTTCTTGGTCTCGGTGCGGGTCCCGAACTTCTCGGCGCCCTTGGGCATCAGCGAGACGTTGGCGTCGCAACGCACGTTGCCGCGCTCCATCTTTGCGTCCGAGACATCCAGTGCCTTGACGATTTCGCGGATGGCAGCAACGTAGGCCTTGGCCAACTCGGGGGCGCGCTTGCCGGCGCCCTCGATGGTCTTGGTGACGATTTCGACCAGCGGCACGCCGGAGCGGTTGTAGTCGACCAGCGAGTAGTCGGCGCCCTGGATGCGGCCGGTGGCCCCGCCCATGTGAGTCAGCTTGCCGGCGTCCTCTTCCATGTGGGCGCGTTCGATTTCGACGCGGAAGACCTCACCGTCCTCAAGCTCGATGTCGATCCAGCCGTCGTAGGCGATCGGATCGTCGTACTGCGAGGTCTGGAAGTTCTTCGGGGTGTCCGGGTAAAAGTAGTTCTTCCGGGCGAATCCGCAGGTCTCGGCAATCTTGCAGTTCAGCGCCAGGCCGATCATGATCGCGTATTCCACCGCGGTCTTGTTGACCACCGGCAACACGCCGGGCAGGCCCAGGCAGACCGGGGTCACGTTGGTGTTGGGCGTATCGCCAAACACGTTCGGTGCCGAGGAGAACATCTTGGTCTTGGTGTTCAGCTCGACGTGGACCTCGAAGCCCAATACCGGGTCGTATTTTTCCAGTGCGACGTCGAAGTCGACCAGTTCATCGGTGTACGAAGCCATAGTTAGGCAACCCCTCCAGTGGTGGCGGCGGACAGCTCGGGGGCCTGGTCGATCAACCGGCCACCCCACTTGTCTTCCAGCAGTTTTTCAAGTGCCGCACCGGCACGGTAAAGGCGGGCGTCCTCGCGGGCCGGGGCCAGGAACTGGATCCCGACCGGCAGGCCCTCGGACAGGCCACCGGGAACGGTGATGCCCGGGATCCCGGCCATGTTCGCGGGGATGGTGGCAACGTCGTTGAGGTACATCGCCAGCGGGTCATCGGTCTTGGATCCCAGCTCGAAGGCGACGGTCGGGGACGTCGGGGAGATCAGCACGTCGGCCTGCGCGAACGCGGCGTCGAAGTCTCGCTGGATCAGCGTGCGGACCTTCTGCGCCGAACCGTAGTAGGCGTCGTAGTACCCGGCGCTCAGCGCGTAGGTGCCCAGGATGATGCGGCGCTTGACCTCGTCGCCGAAGCCGGCTGCGCGCGTGGCACCCATGACGCGTTCGATGGTCAGCGGACCCTCCGTGGGAAGCACGCGGGTGCCAAAGCGCACGCCGTCGAACTTCGCCAGGTTGGAAGAAACCTCCGAGGGCATGATCAGGTAGTAGGCACCCAGCGCGTACTTGAAGTTGGGGCAGGAGACCTCGACGATTTCCGCACCGGCGGCACGCAGGGCCTCGAGCGATTCGTCGAAGCGTGCCTGGACGCCGGCTTCGTAGCCTTCGCCCTGCAGTTCCTTGATGACGCCGACGCGCACGCCGGCCATGTCGCCGGAGGCGCCGAGCTCGGCGGCCTTAACGAGGGCCGGAACCGGCTCGTTCAGCGAAGTGGAGTCGGCCGGGTCGTGCCCGCCGATCAACTCGTGCAGGTACGCGGAGTCAAGCACGGTCCGGGTGACCGGGCCGATCTGGTCCAACGAGGAGGCCATGGCGATGGCGCCGTAGCGCGAGACCCCTCCGTAGGTCGGCTTCACGCCGACGGTGCCGGTGACGGCGCCCGGCTGGCGGATCGAGCCGCCGGTGTCGGTGCCCAGTGCCAGCGGTGCCTCGAAGGCGGCAACCGCCGCGGCCGAGCCGCCACCGGAACCGCCCGGGATGCGGTCCAGGTCCCACGGGTTGCGGGTCGGGCCATAGGCGGAGTGCTCGGTGGAGGAACCCATCGCGAACTCGTCCAGGTTGGTCTTGCCCAGCATCGGCAGCTTCGCGGCACGGACCTTCTGGATCACCGTGGCGTCGTAGGGGCTCATCCAGCCCTCGAGCATCTTCGAGGCGGCAGTGGTGGGCTGCCCCTTGGTGACAATGAGGTCCTTGATGGCGATCGGCACGCCGGCGAACGGGTGTAGCGCCTGCGCGTCTGCTCCGCCGGCGGCGCGGATGGCGTCCACCTCGGCGGCAACGGCCAGTGCTTCTTCCGTGTTCACGTGCAGGAACGCGTTGATTCCGCGGTCCCCGCCGTCAACTTCGGCAATGCGGTCCAGGTGCGCCTGCACGGCCTGTACGGAGGTGACTTCGCCGGCGCGCAGCTTGGCCGCCAGCTCGGTGGCGGAAAGATGGATGATCTCGTTCATGAATTACTCTCCATCCAAAATGGCCGGCACCTTGAAGCGGGTGTCGACGGAGTCCGGGGCGTTCATCAGCGCTTCCTCGGCGGTGAGCGTCGTTCCCACGACGTCCTCGCGGAACACGTTCGACAAGGCAATGGGGTGCGTGGTGGCCGGGATATCGGCAGAGGCGGCCTCCGAGACCGACGCGATTGAATCGACAATGACACCGAGTTCGCCGGTCATTTTGTCCAGCTCGGCATCGCTCATCTCGATGTGGGCCAGCTGCGCCAAATGCGCAACGTCCTCACGGCTGATGGCAGACATGTATCTCCCTAGGTGGGCGGATGGGTTTCCCCCCTAGTCTAGTACGCCCGACCCGCACCGAGGGCCCGCCGATTGCGGCCCGGGGCCGCCGGCAATATCCGCCGCCACGCCCGCCGCACTGCCGGTCCCGGCCCGGGCGCAGCCCCGGCCGCCGTGGGGGCCGGGGCTCCTTCAAGCTAGGGGAATTCGATGACCGCGCCGCGCACCACGGCGCCGGATTCGGTCCACGGCGAGCTGATCGACCCCGCGGCTCCGTCCGCGCCCGCGGCGCCGGCCACGGGTCGGCGGATCACCGTCGGGGCCGGATCCGCGGTGCGGCTCGCCGCGGCACGCTCCACCCCGACCAACGGCTCCAAGGTGTGGGAAATGTTCTGGTGCTGGGCCGCCACCTCACCGGCCAGCAGGGCGCGGATCTGCGCCTGCCACACCGGGTCACCCTCTGCATCGTAGATCCAGCGCTTGCCCAGCACCCCGTGGTCGCTGGTGCGCAGCAACGAGTCCTCGGCGCCCGGCAGCGCCGATCCGCGGTACGCCAGCGGCACATGGTAGGTCACCGGGGTTTCGGGCGCGCTGTCCACGACGATGATGAACTCCATTCCAACCTCGCCGGCCGGGTCGTCCAGGCGGAAGCCGCCGACGGTTTCCAACACCGGCTCGCGGGCGCCCTCGAACCACGGCTGCTTCGGCAGCCACGATCCGATGAGCTCGTGCTTGGTGGGGTCCATGGTAGTGGCAAATATCTCGCTCACGGTGCTCTCCTGCAGGATGTCGACGACGGGAAACGGCTTGCGCCCCTGGTCCGCGGAAGCGGCCCGGGCACTCCTCCCACAGCCTAGCCAACTGTCCGGCTTCGGGGACGGACCGGCCGTTCCACCGACGCGTCGGCGTCCCACCGGTTGGCCGGCAGCCCGCCTGCCCAAGCGCAAAGGGCACCGGCGGGGATTCCCAAGGGGCAGGAGTCCGTGGCCGCGTGCCCGGAGGCCGGGCCGGGGTCAGACAGCAGGGCCGGGGTCAGACAGCAGCGCCGGCGGCCAGCCGAGCACCGGCACTCCTCTAGGCGACAAGGGCTACAGTACGTAGGTGTAGACGACCAGCACGATCTCGGTGTTCGGGACGTACCAGTCGCGTTCGGAGGCATGCACGAAGCCGTCGGCCTCGTAGAGCGCGCGGGCCACAGCCCAGTGGCCGCCGGTGGTCAGCGAGACGGTGTGCACGTCCTCGATCTCGCGGGCACGGGCGATGACGGCGCCCAGCAGGACGCGCCCGGCACCCGAACGCTGCACGGCAGGATCCACCACCAGCATGCGGAATTCCAGCTCGCCGTCGAGGGCGATGTCCGCGTACTCGGTGCCCTCGCGCACCAGAGTGACTGACCCGATGACGACGCCGTCGCGTTCGGCGACGAGGATCTCGGAGACGGCATGGCGCGCGGCAACCTGCTGCACGAACTGCAGGTACTCGTGGTCAGGGGTCTCAAAGTGCCCGGCGTGCAGGTAGGAGTCCACGGTGATCCGCGCAATGTGCGGGTAGTCGGATTCGGTGGCCGGCCGTATCAACAGGGTGCTGGAAGGTGCGAGCGTTGCTGTAGTCATTGCCTCCAAGTGTGGCATCCCCGGGGCTCGGGGCTTCAGGGCGCAGAACACATGTAGCCAACCTCACTCCCCCGCCGGCCCACACGGCCACGTCGGCGGTCCCGCACTTGGACCCTGGCCGCTCGCTGTTGCCGGCACCATGCCGCCGGGCAAATGCAACCGCAATCGGTTTAGGGGTCGGACAAGGGATCGGACTACGCTGTCCCTTATGCCGTGGCACCGCCGCGGCAGCAACCGTTGGCCACCTTGGGGCCTTCCAACGGTCCGCGCCCGGGACCCGCCGTGGTTTCACCGGCCGCCCCCGGGCGTTGCCCCGCGACACCAGCAGGGCCTTCCTGCACCAGCGCAAAGGAACACACATGGAAGTACTGATCGCCACCACCGCCGAGGAAGCCGCCACGTTCGCCGCCGAGGCGGTGCTCGACGGACTTCGAAGCCGCAGAAGCGGGGACAACGTCCTGGGCGTTGCCACCGGTTCCACCCCGCTGGGTCTCTACGCGGAGCTGGCCAAGGCCGTCGAGCGCGGCGAGGCCGACTTCAGCACGACCACCGCCTTCGCGCTGGATGAATACGTCGGTCTGGAGGGCACCCACGAGCAGTCCTACCGCCAGACCCTGGTCACCGAGCTGTGCAACGTGGTCGGCCTGCCGGAATCCAGACTCAACACCCCCGACGGGTACGGCGATTCCGAGGCGCAGATCCGCGCACAGGCAGCAGCCTATGATGCTGCCATCATCGAGGCGGGCGTCGACGTGCAGATCCTGGGCATCGGCACCAACGGCCACATCGGCTTCAACGAACCGGGCTCTTCGCTGCGCAGCCGCACGCGCATCAAGCGCCTGTCAGCGCAGACCCGCGTGGACAACGCCCGCTTCTTCGACAGCCCGGACGCGGTCCCCACCCACTCCGTGACCCAGGGCCTGGGCACCATCCTCGAGGCCCGCCGCATGGTGCTGGTCGCCACCGGCAGCAAGAAGGCGGCCGCGATTGCCGCCGCCCTCGAGGGTCCGCTATCCGCCGCCTGCCCCGGCTCGGTCCTGCAGTTGCATCCGGACGCGGTGGTGGTGCTCGACGAGGCAGCCGCCGCCGGGCTGAAGAACCGCAGCTACTACGACGATTCGGCCGCCGGGCTGCAGTTCGGCATCTAGCCCGAAGCGGTTTCGTCCATTCTTTCCTCGCCCGGGGCCGACGACAAAGCCCGCGCCGCCGTGGTCCCTCCACGGCCGCGGCGGGCTTTTGCATCACTGCCGCTACTTCGCCGCGGGCGCTCCGGATGCCGGTTGATCGGCCGCAGGCACCTCACCCAAGGATGATTCGGCGGGCAACGCGTCGAAGTCCAGGTATCCGGCTGCCTGCCACCCCGGATTGGTCCGTGGGCGCAGCACCGGCAGCCCGGCCTCGGCGGCAATCAGGGCGCCTGCCGCCCAGTCGAATTCCTGGGTGCCGTACTCCGCGTAGGCATCGAGCGTGCCGTCGGCCACCAGGCACAAATCCAGCGCGGCCGATCCGATGCGGCGGACATTGGCGAAGCCCGGCATCAGCCCCAGCAGCGCTCCGACCTGGAACTGCCGACGGTCAGCGTCGTAGCCGAAGCCCGTGGCCAGCAGCCGGCCTGCCTCCTCCTTGTCGCCGCCCTGCAAGCGCTGCGCCCGGGTGGCGCTGCCCCCGCGTCGGGCATCGGACCCTGTCGCCAGCACCGAGTCGATGAGCCATGCCCCGTCCCCGGCGGCTGCGTAATACTCGACGCCCAGCGCCGGTGCGTTGATGGAGGCTGCAAGCCAGCCGTGGGTTCCCCCATCCATGGCGGCGCCATCGGCGGCCAGCGTGTTGCCCTCGGGCGTCGCGGTGGACGAGGGTGCGGAGGCGGCGGAGGCGGCGGCCTCGTCGAGCGGCCCGAACACCGCCACCGAGGTGCAGTAGTAGACGATGCCGCGCACGAAGTTGGCGGTGCCGTCCAGCGGGTCGATCGACCAGCGATAGCCGGAGGGCTCCGCCGGGACGGTGCGCCCGTACTCCTCGCCGGTGATCGCGTCGTTGGGGCGCGCCGCGGCAATCACGTCGCGCACCGCTATTTCGGCACGGCGGTCAAAGTCGGTGACCCAGTCCCCCGCGGCGCTCTTGGTGTCTGCAGCCACCTTGCCGCGGCCCCGTTCGGCCAACACCGCGGCGCCGGCCGCCGCAGCCTCGCGCGCCACGGCCAACAGCTCGCGGCCCAACGCCGCGGCCCTGTCCACGGGCGATTCGGCGGCACCCTGTGCCGATTGCAGGTGCTTCGGGTTCATGCTCATGTGCTGCTCCTTGGTGGCTTGGGGGGACCGTGCTTGATGGCCGTGGAACCGGTTGTTGCCGTCCGGGCGGCAAGGTTCCTTGCCGTGGTGAATGTCGGGACGCGCAGGGGAGCCGGGCGCCGGCTCCCCTGCGCGCCTAGGCCTCGGGGTTGGGGCGCCCCTGAACCGCGTCGGGCCCGCCGTCGAGCAGCAACTTGAAGCCCTCCTCGTCGAGCACCTGGATACCCAGCGCGAGCGCCTTGTCCAGCTTGGACCCGGCGGCCTCCCCGGCCACCACGTAGGCGGTGTTCTTGGAGACCGACCCGGCTGCCTTGCCGCCGCGGATGATGATCGCTTCCTTGGCCGCGTCGCGGCTGTAGGTCGGCAGCGAGCCGGTGACCACGATGCTCATCCCCTCCAGGTGCTTCACGATGGATGCGTCCTGCTCGTCCTCCATCAAGACCCCCGCCGCCTTCCAGGCCGCAATAATGTCCCGGTGCCAGTCCACGGAGAACCACTCGATCAGCGCGTCGGCGATGATCGTGCCGACTCCGTCGACCTCGGCCAGTGCCTCGCGGGCGCCCTCGGCCTCAAGCGCCTCGATGATCTTGTCCATCGACCCGTACCGGGTGGCCAGCGAGCGCGAGGCGGTGGGGCCCACGTGCCGGATGGACAGTCCAACCAGCACCCGCCACAGCGGCCTGGTCTTGGCCTTTTCCAGCTCGTCGAACAGCTTTTCGGTGGTCCGGGTTGGGCCCGAGGGCTTCTTGGCGGTGGCCTTGGAGTAGAAGTACGGAACCAACTGGAATTTCCCGGTGCCCGCGCCCTTGGAGCGGACCTCCCGCCACACCTGCACGTCGGCCAGGGTCTCGCGCAGCGCTGGATCCGGGTTGCCGGACGCCAGATCGAAGATCGCCGCCTCGTTGCGCAGCGGTCCCGGGCCGGCCGGGACGATGACCCCGCCGTTCTGTTCCGGGTCCTCGCCGGGTCCGATGGTCAGCGCCTGCGCGGCCTCGTAGCCCAGCGCCTCGATGTCAAAGGCGCCGCGCCCGCCCAGGTGGGCGACGCGCTCGGTGAGCTGCACCGGGCAGGACTCGGCGTTGGGGCAGCGGATGTCCACGTCCCCCTCCTTGGCCGGGGCCAGCGCCGTCCCGCAGGACGGGCAGTGCGTGGGCATCGTGAACTCGCGCAGCTCGTCCTCGCGGCCCTCGCGCAGGGCCAGCACCGGACCGACGACCTCCGGGATCACGTCACCGGCCTTGCGCAGGATCACGGTGTCCCCGATCAGCACGCCCTTGGCCTTGACCACGTCCTGGTTGTGCAGGGTGGCGAAACTGACCGTGGAACCGGCGACGAGCACCGGTTCCATCACCGCGTACGGGGTCACCCGGCCGGTGCGGCCCACCTGCACCCGGATGTCCAAAAGCCTGGTGTTGACCTCCTCCGGCGGGTATTTGTACGCCACCGCCCAGCGCGGGACCCGGGAGGTGAAACCGAGGTTGCGCTGGATCTCGAAGGCGTCGGTCTTCACCACGATCCCGTCGATCTCGTGGAGCAGGTCGTGGCGGTGTTCGCCGTTCTGGGCGATGAACCCCAGAACCTCCTCAAGGGTGTCGACCACGCGCGAGTACGGGGAAACCGGCAGGCCCCAGGAAGCCATGAGCGCGTAGGTCTCGGACTGGGTGGCGGCGGCCAGCCCGGTCCGCACTCCCAGGCCGTGCACGAACATCTGCAGCGGACGCTTCGCGGTCTCCGCCGGGTCCTTCTGCCGGATGGATCCGGCCGCGGCATTGCGCGGGTTGGCCAGCGGTGCCTTGCCGGCTTCAATGAGCGCCGCGTTGTAGGCGGCGAAGTCGGCCGAGGGGATGAAGATCTCCCCGCGCACCTCGACCTCCTCCGGCCAGTTCTCCCCTTCCAGCTGCGTGGGGATCGACTTGATGGTCAGCACGTTGTGCGTGACGTCCTCCCCGGTGGTGCCGTCGCCGCGGGTGGCGGCGCGCACCAGCTTGCCGTCGCGGTAGAGCAGGTTCACCGCCAGGCCGTCGATCTTGACCTCGCAGAGCCACTTGAGCTCGTGCGCGGAGGCGCGCAGTGCCGCATTCGCCTGGGTCTTTTCGCCCCAGGCGATGACTTCCTCCAGGGAGAAGACGTCCTCGAGGGAGTACATTCGCGAGAGGTGGACGACGGGGGCAAAGGCCGCGGAGACCTCGCCGCCGACCTCCTGGGTGGGCGAGTCGTTGGCGACGATCTCCGGGTGCTCCGCCTCCAGGCGCTGCAGCCGGGAGTAGAGCGCGTCGAACTCGGCGTCGGAGATCAGCGGGGCGTCCTCGTTGTAGTACGCAGCCCGGTGCTTGCGCACCTCGTCAACGAGCTGCTCGTATTCGGTGCGCAGCGACTCGCCGGGGACGACAGCCTCGGCCTCAAGGGCCTGCGCCATGGCCTCGGAGTCCTCGGGTGCGCGGGCGGCAACGGGCTGGCTGGTTTCTGGCTGCGGGGTCGGCTCTTGGGGCATCACCCCTCCATTTTGCCCCAGAACAGCCCCGAGTTGGTGTCCGGGCACGGTGCGCGTGTGGCGCGTCGGTCCGGCGGTGCGCCCGCCTACGCGCCGGGGCCCTCGATATCGATGATGACCACCGAGATGTTGTCCCGCCCGCCGCTGGCCAGGGCCGCGTCGATGAGCCTGCCCACTGCCTCGGTGCGGTCGGGGGTCCGGGCGAGGATCTCCTCCATGGCCGCGTGCTCGACCTCGCCGGTGAGCCCGTCGGTGCACAGCAGGTAGCGGTCCCCGGGGCGCGGCAGGTGGAACTGGGTGTCCGGCACGGAGTTTCCGCCGGCCCCCAGCGCCCGGGTGATCAGGTTGCGCTGCGGGTGGATGCGCGCCTCGGCCTCGGAGATGATGCCGCCGTCGATGAGTTCCTGGACCGCCGAGTGGTCGCGGGTCAGCTGGGTCAGCACGCCGTCGCGCAATCGATAGCCGCGCGAGTCGCCCACGTTCAGCAGCATCAGCCGCACGTGGTCCCCGGTCATCCCGCCGGGCACGCCGCCGTCGGCGCCGGGGATCGGGGTGACCTTGGCCGAGGTCCCGGCGATCGTCATCGCCGCGGAACCCTTAGGTGCCGCGGGCACCGCGCCGGCCTTCGCGCGCGGTAGCACATCGGTGGTGGGTTCGGGATCGGCCCGGTGGCCGGCCCCCGGGTCGGCGTCGCCGGATTCCAGGGTGCTGCCCAGGTAGCGCGCTTCCCCCACCGCGGGCAGCGGCAGGCGCGGTGCATGGGCCGAGGGTGGCACGGCGGGCAATTGCGCGGTGACCGGCGGGCCCGCTGGCTCCCCCGGCCATGCCCCGCCATCCTCCTCGACGCGGACCAGGGCCAGCGCGCACAGGGTGGTGCCGCCGCGGGCGCCGGTGGCCTTGCGGATGCGGGCATCGGCGGCGGTGACCACGGCCAGGACGTCCCGGGCGCGGGGCAAATCGTGCGGGATTTCCCCGGTGCCGCCGGATCCGGCGGCGATTTCGTTCAGCGTCTCGATGCCCAGGCGGGAGGCCAGGTCGCCGGCCTCGTGCCCGCCCATGCCGTCGGCCACGGCAAATACGGTTCCGGCTTCCAGCACGCTGTCCTCGTTGACGGCGCGGCGCAGCCCGATGTCTGTTGCCGCAGCGGCACGCACCTGCCCGAATCCGAAGTCCATCTAGTCCAGCACCAGTCCCGATCCGGTGCCCGGGGCCAGCCGCACCGGGGTCAGGTCCCCGAAGCCGCGGATGGCGGTGACTTCCTGGGGCTCAAGCACGAACCTGTCGTCCCCGGCCAGGGTGGAGGCGGTGAGCTCGTCGGTGAGGACGGTGCCGGGCTCGGCCAGCGAGGTCAGCCGGGCGGCCAGATTGACCGTCGGCCCGTAGATGTCGCCCAGCCGGGAGAGGACGCGGCCCCAGACCACGGCAACGCGCGTGTTGGGCAGCAGCTCGTCGGCGGCGAACTCCTTGGACATTGCCAGGGAGATCTGCGCGCCGGCCTGCGGCGTCTCGGCCACGAAGAGCACCTCGTCGCCGATGGTCTTGACCAGCCGGCCGCCGCCGATGGAGATGATCTCCGCGCACTTGGATTCGAAGCGCTGCACCAGCTGGGCCAGCGTGCGCTCGTTCATCCGGCGCGAGAGCGAGGTGTAGGAGACCAGGTCGGCGAAGCCGACGGCGCGTGCCAGCGGCAGCGGGGCGTCGTCCTCGGAGCCGTCGCGGCCCTCGGCGGAGGCCGCCAGTCCTGTCTCGGCACGCAGCACCAGCCGGTGCACGGCCGCGTTCAGCTGCCGGCGCCAGGAGTAGACCAGCAGGTCCTCAAGCGGCTCGATGATTTCCGGCAGCAGGCTCACCAGGTTGCGGCGGGCCTCTGGATCGCTCATCTTCTGGTTCTGCACCATGTCCTCGACCAGCGCCTCGACCTGCCAGACCACCATGCGGTCTGTCATCTGGCCGACGGACCTGGTCAGCGAGATCGCCGTTTCCTCGGTCAGGACTCCCTCCCGGACCATCTCAAGAATGGATTTGAGCGCGTCCTGGTCGACGGTGGTGAAGAAGACTTCTTCGTCGCCCAGGTTCGGGAAGCCCAGGGCGCGCCAGATCTTGCGGGCGGAAAGCAGCGAGACGCCTGCCCCTGCGGCCATTTCGCGCCGGCGCATGGTGCGATCGGCACCGAGCAGCCTGCGCTCAAGGTCGCGGACCGCTTCGCGGGCGGGCCCGGGTGTGATCCGACCGACCTGCTCGGGTCGTTTCATGGCCTCGACCAGGTCCCCGAGGGGGTCGGCGAGCGCCGGTGCCAGCTCCACTGCCGGCGCGGGCTCCGGATGCAGCGCGCCGTTGGCCTCGGGTGCCGGTGCGTCCGTGACATCGGAGGGGTGGCGTTGGGCCTGTGCACGTGCCGCGTCGCGGGCAGCGGTGGGCGCGACGGGTTGGGTTCCCGTCGCCGGCGACCGCTCACTCATGCTCAGTCCATTCTCTTTGTTGCTGCTCTGGGTGGTGCGATTCGTTCATTGCCCTCGTTGGCGGATCCCCGGCAACGCGTTCTTCCATGTTTACACCATCAACCCGTGGGAAGTTCGGCAGGGCAGTGATGGCCCCGATGCAGTAGTTGCGCATGCGGGCCACGGCCGGGACGTGCGGGATGTTGAAGCGTTGCTCGGCCAATACGACGGACAGCGTCCCGGGGGCGTTCTCCGGCGCGTTGGGCCTTACCACCGCAACAATATCGTGGATTGCGTACAACCCGATGGAATGTTGCCCGGCGGCCCGGCGTCCGCGCTTGGTGACGATGCGTTCGCTGGTCAGGTAGGTGTAGGTATTGGCCCAGCGGATCCAGGGCCGCAGGCACCAGATGACCAACAGGGCGCCGGACACCACGGCCAGCAACGCCGCCAGCAACGGCCGTCCCTCTTGGACCCATGGGGGCAGGTCGTTGCGAAGCAGCAGGCCCAGCAGGTAGCAGGCACCCGCCAGCAGGAGCAGGAAGCGGAGGAACGGGCCACGCAGCACGCGCCGGTGCGCGCGGGTCTTGACGATGACCCGCTCGCGTTTCTCCAATGTCAACTTCACGTCCCGGCTCCTTCAACCCACACACCGGTTGTGCGCGCCGGTCTTGCTCCTTCAATGGTAGAGCCAGTGCACCCACGCTTTGGGTGGGCAGCCGCAAATCGTTGCGTGATCTGCCCTGCACGGTCCCCGGTTCCCCGGTTCCCCGGCCCGGCGGCTAGGCGTAGGAGCCGTCGCTGCGACGCAGGTGGTAGACGTCCCCGGCCAGTACGCTGTGCACCTTGCCACCGGCTTCGCGCACGCTCAGGGAGCCTTCGGCATCCAGGTCGATGGCCGTGCCGCGCAACACCGTGCCGTTGGGCAGGTGCGCGTCGACTTCGTGCCCGATCGTCACCATCACCGAGCGCACCAGCTCGCGCAGCGTCATGGGTTCCGGGGAGTTGGCGGCGGCCGGGGCCTCAGGTGCCGCCTGCGCATACGCCGCGCGCGTCGCGGCATTGCCGCCGGCCCCTTCGAAGGTCCGGAACAGGTGCACCACCCGGCGCAGGTAGCCGCCCAGCAACTCGGTCCGGTCAAGGGTGCCGGCCCCCAGCGTCGCCAGGCTGGCGGCGGTGTCCACCGGAAGCTCGTCGGCGGTGAGGGACACATTGAGGCCAGCGCCGACAACAACCACCGGGCCTTGGGCCGTCATGACCAATTGCGCCAGCACGCCACAGACCTTCCGGCCGCCGGCGACCACGTCGTTGGGCCATTTCAGGCCCGCTGCCATCCCGGCATCCTCCCGCAACGTCTGCACCATGGCGGTGGAGCACAGCATGGACAGCCAGGCCAGCCCCGACTGCTGGAATCCGGGTGCGGGGCGGAAGTAGATGCTGGTGGCCAGCGCACTGCGCGCCGGTGTTTGCCAGCCGCGTCCCAGCCTCCCGTGGCCGGCCTTTTGGTGTTCGGTGGTTTCCACGCTCAGGTTCGCCAGCGGGGCGTTGTGGGCGCGCGCCGCGAGGTCGTCGTTGGTCGACCCCGTATGTTCACTGATCCACAGCTCCCCTGCGCCCAGCTCCCCCATGATCCGGCGCAGCGTTGCCGCGTCCAGCGCCGCACGCCCAACTTCGGACGCGCCCGCGGAGGCGTCGGGTTCGGAGGTATGGCCGGGGTTCGGTTCAATGCTCATCCCCCAAGACTATCGACTCCCGCCGCCCCCGCCCGATGCCCCGAACCACTCGGGGGCCGGCGGCTGCCTCTACCGGCAGCCAAGGCCGGATGCGGTCTTACAGGAAGATGTCGGGGACCAGATCGGCTTCGGCGGCGCCCATGGAATAGCCGGAGAAGTCGCGCACGCCCGCGGCGGCCAGCACTTCCTCGTCGGTGAAGAAGTTGCCGCTGCAGGCGCGGGCGTCACTGGTGAGGATTGCATGGGCTGCGTCGGCGACGATGCGCGCCGAGCGCGCGGCGCTGACCATTTGGGCGCCGTGGGGCATGTTGCGGATCGCGGCGGTGTCGATCAGCGTGGCGGGCCACAACGAATTCACCCCGATGCCGGTGTCGCGAAGTTCCTCGGCCAGGCCCAAGGTCGTCATGCTCATCCCGTACTTGGCCATGGTGTAGGCCAGGTGTCGCCCCGCCCACTGCGGCGCCAGGTTCAAAGGTGGGGAGAGCGTGAGGATGTGCCCGTTTTCGCTTGCCCGCAAGTGTGGAAGAGCCATCTTGGAGAGCAGGAAGGTGCCGCGTACATTGATGTCCATCATCAGGTCGTACTTCTTCATCGACACCTCCTCGGTCTTCGACAGGTCGATGGCCGAAGCGTTGTTGACCACCACGTCGATCCCTCCGAACCGCTCCTGTGTCTGGGTGACGGCCGTCATCACGTCCTCGTCGTTGCGCACGTCCCCCACGATGGCCAGGGATTGACCGCCGGCGGCGGTGATTTCCTGCGCCGCGGTGAATACCGTGCCTTCGAGGTTCGCCTGCGCGGTGGCGGTCTTGGCCATGATGGCCACATTCGCCCCGTCGGCCGCAGCACGCAGTGCGATGGCCAGCCCAATGCCTCGGCTGCCGCCGCTCATGAGAATGGTCTTGCCCTTCAGGGGCTTGGCGTTGGCGGCGATGGCGGCGCGGGTCGATTCACTCATGTGAGCCACATTACGTGAACTGCCGCCACGAAAGCTACTAACGAGTAACTTGATTTATGGACGACTTGGCCCCCAACACGTCGCGACTTTGTAGCTTTCCTACACACAATTCGGTCCAGAGCCTCACTAGACTGGCCAAGGTGGCATTGTTGTTGTGCCTTTCCTACTATTTTTCTACTTCAAGGGAGCCATGGGATGACCCAGAGCCGCATCGCCGACGCAACGGATTCGATCGACCTGTCGACCACGGCAGGCAAGATCGCCGAATTCCGTCGCCGCGAAGCCCTCGCCCAGGCCCCCTCGGGTGCCGCGGCCATCGAAAAGCAGCACGCGCGGGGCAAGCACACGGCACGCGAGCGCATCGAAATGCTGATGGACGAGGGTTCATTCGTCGAATTCGACGCCCTCGCGGTGCACCGCACCTCGGCCTTCGGCATGGACAAGAAGCGCCCCCTCGGTGATGGCCTGGTCTCCGGCTACGGCACCGTCGACGGCCGCCAGGTCGCCGTCTACTCCCAGGACTTCACCGTCTACGGCGGCTCGCTGAGCCAGGTCAATGGCGAGAAGATCGTCAAGGTCCAGGAGTTCGCGCTGCGCAACGGCTGCCCGATCGTCGGCATCCTTGATGGCGGCGGAGCCCGCATCCAGGAGGGCGTGGCCTCCCTGGCCATGTTCGCCGACATTTTCCGCAACAACGTCCACGCCTCGGGCGTGGTCCCGCAGATCTCGCTGATCATGGGCCCGAGCGCCGGCGGCGCCGCTTACTCCCCCGCGCTGACCGACTACGTGATCATGGTCGACAAGACCAGCCACATGTTCATCACCGGCCCCGACGTGATCAAGACCGTCACCGGCGAGGAAGTCGACATGGAGACCCTGGGCGGGGCGCGCCAGCACAACGCCAACACCGGCACCGCCACCTACCTGGCCACCGACGAGTCCGACGCCATCGAGTTCTGCAAGGAACTGCTCGAGTTCCTGCCCTCGAACAACATCTCCGAGGCCCCGGCCGTGGAGTTCGACGAGGAGCTGGAGCTCACCGCCGCGGACCTCGAGCTGGACACGCTCATCCCCGATTCGGCGAACCAGCCCTACGACATGCGCAAGGTCATCGAGCACATCGTGGACGACGGCATCTTCCTGGAGATGCAGTCGCTGTACGCGCCCAACGTGATGATCGGCTATGCCCGCGTCGAGGGCGCGACCATCGGCATCGTCGCCAACCAGCCAATGCAGTTCGCCGGCACCCTGGACATTGCCGCTTCCGAGAAGGCAGCCCGCTTTGTGCGCAACTGCGACGCCTTCAACATCCCGATCCTCACGCTCGTGGACGTCCCTGGCTTCCTTCCGGGCAAGGACCAGGAATTCCAGGGCATCATCCGCCGCGGCGCCAAGCTGCTCTATGCCTACGCCGAGGCCACCGTGCCGAAGCTGACGGTCATCACCCGCAAGGCCTACGGCGGAGCGTACATCGTGATGGGCTCCAAGAAGCTCGGCGCGGACATCAACGTGGCCTGGCCGACGGCACAGATCGGCGTCATGGGCGCCCAGGGCGCGGTCAACATCCTCTACCGCCGCGACCTGGCCGCGGTCGAGGCCGAGGGCGGGGACGTGGAGGCACGCCGCACCGAGATCATCGAGGGCTACGAGGCCGAACTGCTCAACCCCTACCAGGCCGCGGAGCTTGGCTACGTCGATGCGGTCATCGCCCCCTCCGACACCCGCCTGCAGATCGTGCGCGGGCTGCGTGCCACGCGCGACAAGCACGCAGCACTGCCGGCCAAGAAGCACGGGAACATCCCGCTGTGACCGGCAACCAGAACACCCTGGCCGTCGCGCAGGCCACGGCGCCGCAGCTATCGGTCACCCGCGGCAATCCCACGGCGGAGGAAGTCGCTGCATTGGCCGCCGTCGTTTCCGCGCTGGCAATCCAGGACTCCGCCGCACCGGCACCGACGGGCACCGAGCTGCGTCGCGGCCGTCTCCGCCGCCGCCGGGCACTGAGCGCCTCCCCGCTGCCCTGGAAGGTCGGCCGGCACTAACGCAAGGCCGCCCCTCACCGCAACGCTGCGTGGCCGGCGGCTTCGGCCGGGATGCCGACAGGATGGCATTTTCCTGTCGGCACCCCGGCCTTTCGCGTTCCCGCGAAAAGATTTCCCGCAAAAATCTTCAACAACGCTTTCAGAAGCGCCTAGGCTGTTGCCATGACCAACACCACACCGGCGCGCACGCCCAGCGCGATCGACGCCGTCGCCAACGAATACTTCGCCCGCCTGCTTGAACTCATCCCCGAATTCGCCACCGAGCTCGGCCTGCCCGGCAACGAGGCCGCGTATACCGACTATTCCCCCGCCGGTGTCGCAGCCCTGACCGCGGCCGCACGCGATGCACTGGCGAAACTGGCGCCCCTGACGCCCCAGGACAAGGTCGATGAGACCACTCTCGACGCCATGAACGAACGCCTGGGACTGGAAATCGAGATCGCGAAAACCCGGCGGACCGAGCTGAACAACATCGCCTCCCCCGCCCAGGAATTGCGCGCCATCTTCGACCTCATGCCGCAGGAAACCGCGGCCGACTACGCATTTGTTGCCGACCGAATGCACAACCTGCCCGCCGCCATGGACGGATATATCGCCTCGCTACGCGAATCGGCGGCCCTGGGCCTGGTGGCGGCGGCCCGACAGGTGAAGATCGTCATCACGCAGGCGCGCGACTATGCCAAGGACGGAGGTTTCTTCGACGGCCTCGCTGCTGCGGGCACCGAGGTCGACCCCGGGCTCGCCGAACGGCTGGACTCCGGCGCCGTCGCGGCCAACGCCGCCTATCTTCGCCTGGCTGAGGTGCTCGAGGACGAGCTGCTGCCCTTGGCACCGGAGAAAGATGCGGTGGGCAGGGAGTACTACGCGCTGATGTCCCGCCGCTTCCTGGGTGCCACGGTGGACCTGGAGGAAACCTACGCCTGGGGCGTGAACGAGCTGGCGAACCTCATCGCCGAACAGGAGCGGGTCTCCGAGCAGATTTCCGCCGGGGCCGGCATCGCGGAGGCCAAGGAGATCCTGAACCGGGATGCGGCCCGGCAACTTTCCGGAACCGACGAGCTGCAGCGCTGGATGCAGGAAAAGTCCGACGCAGCCCTTGTCGCATTGGCCGGGACCCACTTTGAGATCCCTTCCCCGATGGACCGGATCCAGTGCATGATTGCGCCGACCCAGGAAGGCGGCATCTACTACACCGGCCCGTCCGAGGACTTCAGCCGCCCGGGACGCATGTGGTGGTCGGTGCCCGAGGGCGAGGACAGTTTCACCACGTGGTCCGAGCTGACCACCGTCTACCACGAGGGCGTCCCAGGCCACCACTTGCAGGTAGCCACCGCGGTGCTGGCCCGCGATACGCTCAACGACTGGCGCCGCCATGCCTGCTGGGTCTCGGGGCACGGCGAGGGCTGGGCGCTGTACGCCGAACGCCTGATGCTCGACCTGGGCTTCCTGGCCGATCCAGGCGACTATCTGGGCATGCTCGATGCCCAGCGGATGCGCGCTGCCCGCGTCGTCTTCGACATCGGCGTGCACCTGGAACTGGAAATCCCCGAGGCCTGGGGCTCCGGGACCTGGGACAGCGAGAGCGGCTTCGAGTTCCTGAAAAAGAACCTGGATATCTCGTCCGGCCAACTGGAATTCGAATTCACGCGCTACCTCGGCTGGCCAGGCCAAGCACCGGCATACAAGGTGGGACAGCGTTTGTGGGAGCAGATCCGCGCCGAACGCGAAGCCCGCGGCGGAGCCGACTTTGACCTGAAGGCTTTCCATACCCAGGCCCTCGGCGTCGGGTCGGTGGGCCTCGATACCCTGCGTCGGGCACTATTGGGCTAATCCCGAGCGAATCCGGAGACGTTGCCGGGGTGCCAAAATCCCTGTTCATCCGGGGATGGGCACCCCGGCAACGAACGCGCACACGAACCACAGCCGACGAAGGTCACATGGATTGTGAATGGGCTTTTCGCCGCCAAGCTCGAGACGGAAGCGCCTGCATTATGCCCTTGCGTTGGATTAGAGGGTGAACGCTAGGGTGAATCGGAGCAAAATGGCTGATGTGGCAACGAATTTGCTGCCATAGTTAGGTCTTGGTACAGCGAATTACGTCGAAGCGACCACAACTCGGGATTCCGGGAAACTCCACTTCACGTACAAAAGCGTTTATCGCCGGGGAATTCGCGGTACGGCATGGATGCAATGCTTGGGGGCTGCATCAGTGCCAACGGGATTATTTCCGAGTCTGGTTTGGTGGAAGCCCGATCCCCCGTAGTGCGGCGCATGCGAGCGCGCAGTACCTCCGGTGGATCATGCGAATGACAGAAACCTCCTAGTCAATCGTCTCGGCGTCTCTGCTGAGAACCAGCCCTTGCACGCGCGCGACATCGAGCGCGGACGCCCGATCGGACACTCCAAGCTTGCGGTAGATGCTCCGCAGTTGGCTCTTGACCGTGTTGACCGAGACAAACTGTCGCTCGGCAATTTCCGCGGCACTCCCCGTGGACACCAATTCACCCAGCACCGCCAGCTCGCGGGAGCTAAGCACTGCGCGGCCCAAGCCCCCGGGAATGTTCGACACGGCATTTGGGTCGATCTTGAGCTCGATACGCATTTCCCTGGCCACGGTCAGGACGCGTTCCAGGTCCGGGGCGGGCAAGAGGTTCAAGGCAAGGCCCAAACCGTATTCCTCACTCAGCGCGGCCACCATGCGCAGTGCGCCTCCAACTGCCTTCAAGTTGTTTTGTTGCAAGGTTGCGGCGAGCACCAGGACCGCTTGTTCAAAACGCCCGCGCGGCTGCACGGGCACCCCCATGGCCGTACACAAGCGCAGCACTTCAGCTGCGTCGCCTTGGGCAAGTCGCACCCTTGCTTGGAACGACAAGCGGGAGGTCTCATCCGACAACTTCGTCGCGGCCTTGAATGCCTGGGAGGCGTCCCCCACTGCCAGGTTCAACAGGCACGATGCAGTGATCAGCATTTGCCTGCCGAACCGCTGCACCACCGGTTGTTCCCGTTCACGCAACAGGTAACCCTGCATCCGGACGAGGGAGGCCGTCGGTTCCCCGCGGATCACCGCGAGGAGCGCCTCGGCCAACCGGATGGAGGGCCAGAACTCGTTGTTGTGCTGCTCAATGCGCAAGAGCTCCATCCACCGCGCGGCATCGTCGAAACGATGTTCTTCCATGGCACACAGGAAGGCTGCCGCCCTGTGGGGCGTGGCGAAATAGTGGTTGGCTGCAGGGTTGGACCAGTGCTCCGGCAAGCATTCGGCCAGTATTACGGAGGCTCGGCGAATATCCCCGTTGAGCGCGTAAAAGTAGGCCTGAACCGTTTCGGCATAGTGGTCGCTCCCGCCACGATGGTGGCGCTGGTCGGCTGCCACACCCATCTCGGCCACGATCAGGGCTTCTTCGTCCACCCCGCCGGCATGCAGGCACAGTGCAAGCTGAATGAGCAGGGGTCCTTCAAAGGGACCGATCCCGTCGCGCTGCCCGGGCGACATCTCCCGGTACAACGCGATGCCACTCCGGGCCGAACGCACCGAAGCCTCACCGATGCCGCTCAATCTCAGCGCCACGGATTCTACGGTGATCATGATCAGCCGGTCCGACGGCGGGGCCTTGCGACCCACGGTGCGTGCACCGGCGGCGGCCAGGGCCAGCAATTCCAGGGTCTTGAGCTTGAATTTTCCGGTGGAGCTGTAGGCGACCGCCAGGCAAATGGCCAACAGGGGGTACCGGGCCAGGACCGTCAGGGGCAGGTCATCGAGCAGCACCGAACCGCGCGTGCCCAGTTCGCCTTCGAGGTATTCGTCGGCATGCATGCGCAGCACGTCGGAAGCCAATTGAAAATCGGGTGCCTCCAACGCGTGGCGCAGCGCGCGGAACGAAGAACCCTGGGTCATTTCATACCCCGCGCTCAATCGGTGCAGGGCCGCCAACCGTTCCGGTTCCGGTTCCAGATAGACACGCTTGAGCACTCGGCGCAGCACGGGGTGCAGGCAGTATTCGTCGTCCGGATTGCGCGACGACCGATACACCAGGCCACGGCCCTCGAGATCCGCGAGCCACCGTTCAACGTGACCCGTGGCCAGAAGCGCCAGCAACGGCGCCGGCAATGTCGTGGGTACCGAGATCACGGCCAGGAAATCCAGCTGCCCGGGCTCCAGGCCCTCGCCTTCCAGCATCAATTTCATGTCACGTTCGACCGCACGGTGGACGGAGGCCAGAAAATCCTTGGCCTCCGCATCGAGCTCCAGCGGCGTGGACGCCGAGGTGCCCAGGGGCGAGACCGGCCAACTGCGCCGGGCCGCCACGTCCGAAGTGCGAGGCCCCTGCATGGTCTCGGCGCGAAGCTTGGCCATCCGCACCAATTGGGGCGTGCCGCACAGACCATTGGCCAGTTGTTCGGCAAAGTCCGCAAGCGCCGTCCCCTCCAGGTACTGTGCGGTTTCATCGGCGGTGAAGCGAAATTCATGGGGAGGAATCACCGAGACGCCAACGGAAAGCAGCGTTCGATGGCGCTCCACTTCCAGATAGTCACGCGTCACTATGACTATGCGACGACCGGGATGCTGTAGTGCAGTTCGCTGCACGGCCTGCAGGAGTTCCTCGTCGTACCGCCGGGAGAACCCCACAAGTACAACAAGGTGCGATTCGGGGTTCTCGGCCTTCGCATAGGTCAGGGCCAGCAACTCGTCCAGCGAGTCGGTATTCCCGCGGCACTCGATCCATGACCATTTGCCGGCCGAGGGGTCACGCCGGGACAACCAGCCGCGAACCGCGGTGCGCTTGCCGGAGCCGCGCGGCGCCCTGGCGATGACAACGGGGGAGGCCGCAGCGCGGTCAAGCAACTGGTCAAGGCGCGGGCGGGGCAGAATGTCATCGACCTGTCTCCACTTCACGCACTCCACCCCCATCCCCAGATAGTGCCGACATCGGTGCACGGATTTCCGCACTCCGGGAGCACCATATAACAGAAAAATACATTAGTTGAAAGCTCATCTTAACACCGGGATGAGCTGCATATGCAACGCGTCACAAATAAACCGCAATAGGCGACTCAGCCCGTTTCTTTCGTAATATTTCTCAATGCTGGCTGTCCTTTGCTACGCTCCACCGCCTAGCTTCGTACCGTGACTACTTCAACCACGACGCCGCGACGGCGCATCCCCGCCTGGGCCACCGCCTTTGGCCCGCAAATCATCATCGCACTGGCCGTGGGCCTGGGCCTTGGCCTGCTGGCCAAGTACACCGGCCACACCGCGGACACCCCAACCGGACTGGGCACCACGCTGGCCACGCTTGGCTCCAGCTACATCTCGCTGCTCAAGGCGGCGGTCATCCCGCTGATCTTCTTCGCGGTTGTGGCTTCCATCGCCAACCTGGCCAAGGTGACCAATGCGGCACGCCTGGCCTGGCAGACCATCCTGTGGTTTGCCATCACCTCGGCCATCTCCGTGGTCATCGGCATGGTGCTGGGCACCGTGCTGCGCCCGGGATCCGGCACCGGCCAAAGCGCCCCTGCCGAATACGACGGGCGCACCGGCGACTGGTGGGCGTTCCTGATCGGGCTCATCCCCTCAAACTTCCTGGGCCTTGGCGCAACGACCAAGATCGCCGAGGGCGGGGACGCGACCACCGCACTCAGCTTCAACGTGCTGCAGGTGCTGGTCATTGCCATCACCGTGGGCATCGCGGCACTCAAGGTGGGCGACGCCGCCCGCCCGTTCCTGGACTTCTCCGCAGCCACCCTGGCCGTGATACAAAAGGTCCTATGGTGGATCATCCGCCTGGCCCCGCTGGGCACCGTGGGCCTGATCGGCAACGCCGTGGCCACCTACGGCTGGGACACCATCGGCGCGCTGGGCAAGTTCACCCTGGCCATCTACATCGGCCTGGCGCTGGTGATCTTCGGCCTCTACCCGGTGCTGGTCCGCGCCCACGGCCTGAGCATCAAGCAGTACTTCTCCGGCGTCTGGCCGGCCGTGCAGCTGGCCTTCGTCTCGCGTTCTTCCATCGGCACCCTGCCGCTGACCCAGCGCGTGACCGAGCGCAACCTGGGCGTGCCCTCGGGCTACGCCTCCTTCGCCGTGCCGCTGGGCGCCACCACCAAGATGGACGGCTGCGCCGCGATCTACCCGGCGATCTCCGCGATCTTCGTCGCCCAGTTCTTCGGCATCGACCTGGGCCTGACCGACTACCTGCTGATCGCCATGGTCTCGGTGCTGGGCTCGGCCGCCACGGCCGGAACCACCGGCGCGGTGGTCATGTTGACCCTGACGCTGTCCACGGTCGGCCTTCCGCTTGCAGGCGTCGGACTGATCCTGGCCGTCGACCCGATCCTTGACATGGGCCGCACCGCGGTCAACGTCGCCGGGCAGGCCCTGGTGCCGGCCATCGTCGCCAAGCGCGAGGGCATCCTGGACGAGGAGCTGTACAACGCACCGCGCCACGGCGACCCGTTCAACGACGAGTTCAAATCTGCAGCGGATTCCTCCGCCGCCGAGGCGCGGGAGTCGACGCCGACGCCCGTCGGCTAGCCAGGCCGCCTTGCGGTAGTCACACCAACACGGGGCGGGTCGTTTTCTCCCGGGGAATGCAGTGCATCCCCCCGGGCGGAAGCGGCCCGCCCCGTGGCGTTGGTTCCCTCCCCCAAAAAATTGCACGTCATGCAAGTTTGCACGTAGTGTATAAAAAGTGATCGACTCCCCCGTGCAGCCGCCCTCGCGGCGCGAAAAAAACAAGGCCGCCACCCGGACCGCCATCGTGCATGCCGCCCTCGGCCAGCTGGAAACTGCAGGCTACGCCGCACTGACCGCAGAATCCGTGGCCGATGCCGCCGGAATCTCCCGCCGCACCTTCTTCAACTACTTCCCCTCGATCGAGGCAGCCCTCAACGAGCCGACGAGGTTGCTGCTGGAGAATTCGGTGGCGGTGCTCGACGAGCTGGATCCGGAGATCGATCTGCTCTCCGCCGCGGTGACAGCGGTGGAATCCCTCGTCGACCCGGCACTGCTGGAACCCATCGCGAATCTGTACCTGCATGCCTCGGCCCATCCGCAGATGGCCCGCATGCAACTTGAGGCCTGGAACGACTGCGCCGAGGCGCTCACCGAGATCATCGCCGCCCGCGCCCCACAGGGCACCGCGCTGGCCGCCTCCGTCTTTGCGCACAGCGTCATCGGCGCCGGCAAGGCGGCCTTCGCCGCCTGGGCCCGCGAGCTGGGCGAGCACCCGGACCCCGCCGACCCGCGGCGGACCCACATGCTGCGCACCACCCTGGCCGAGGCCGTCGCCCAATTGCGCGACGGCTTCCCCTCCCTCCAACAGCGTGCGCCGCACACCCGAAAGGGCTAGGAGACCATGGCTTCCTTCCTGTACCGCCTCGGTGCCCTGGCCTACGCCCGGCGCTGGGCCGTCGTCGGCATCTGGACGATCCTGCTGCTCCTCATCGGGCTGTGCGCCGGCGCTTTCATGGGCAAGCTGTCGAACACCTTCGCCATCCCCGGCACCGAAACCCAGCGCACGCTGGATCGGATGAAGGTCGAGATGCCCGAACTGGCCGGCGGAACCGGCTCCATCGTCTTCCGCACCCCCGACGGCGCGGAGCTGTCGGCCGCGCAGCACCGGGCCATCGCATCCTCGCTGGACGACCTCGCCGCCCAGTCCCCGATCACCGAGGTGGCCCGGCCCTTCGAACTCCAGGCACAGCTCGATGAAGCCAAGCCGCAGCTCGCCGAAGGCAAGACGAAGCTCGATGATGCCGCCACGGCCCTTGCCGACGGCAAGAAACAGCTCGAGGACGGCAAGGTGGCGTTGGAAGACGCACAGGCGGAGCTCGACTCCGGGCGCGTTCAGCTGGGCAATGCCAAGCAGGAGCTTGCCGAGGGACGCCGGCAGCTGGCCGCCGGCCAGGCGAAACTCGATGCCGCTGCCAGTGAATTGGAAGACGGAACCGCCACCCTGACGGACGGCCGGGAACAACTCGCAGCAGGCCAGAAAAAATGGGATGCGGGCAACCGCGAATACCGGGCCGGTGCCGCGAAGATCGCCGATGGCCGCAAGGCCCTGGCCGCCGGGCAGGCAAGACTCGATGCCGGCGCCCGGGAACTGGAGGCCGGGCGGGCGCAATACGACGCCGGCATGAAGAAAATCCTGGACGGCCGGTCCCGGAACTCCGTTGAGAAGCAGCTGGCCGCCGGGAAGCAGCAAGCCACCACGGGCCTGGCCCGGGTGGACTCCGGCCTCAAGGACCTTGACGCCGGCATTGCCCACGTCAGGAAGCTTGCCGCTGCGGCGGAAAAGGAACTCGCGGGTGCCACCACCGAAGCAGGGAAGCAAGCCGCCCAACAAGAGCTGGACTCACTCACCGCGAAGCTCACGGGTCTCGAGGCCGAAAGGAAATCCGTGGCCGGGACCAAGACGGGCCTGGAAAAAAACCTGCGCGACATTGCCGATGCCACCTCCGGACTCTCGACGCTGGATGCGGCCAAGGCGAAGCTCGATGCCGGAGCGAAGGAACTGGCCGCCGGGCAACAGACACTGAAGACCAAGAAGGCCGAACTGGAGGCCGGGGCAGCCAAGCTGCCGGCCGCCAAGCAGCAGCTCGACGCCGGAGCCGGGGAGCTTGCCGCCAACCGCGCCAAGCTCCGGGACGCCGAGGCAAAGATCGCCGAGGGCAGGGCCCAATTGCGTGCCGGGCAAGCGGAGATCGACGCCAACGCCGCCAAGCTGGCGGCGGGCCAGCAGGAGATCGAGACCAGCCAGGCCAAGCTCGTCGCCGGGCAAAAGACAGTGGACGAGAAGACGGCAGCGCTGCCCGAGGCCGAGGAGAAGCTCGAGCGGGGCGCCAGGGACCTGGCCGCCGGGCGGGCCGAGCTGGCCTTTGCCGAGCGCCAGGCCGGTGCCTCCGAGGGGATGCGTTTCGTCTCCGCCGATGGCTCCACCGCCGTGGCACACGTGACCTTCGTCGGTGCGACCGACTCGCTGACCACCGACCAGCGCGCCGCCATCCAGGGCACTGCCGCCGGGCCGGAGTCCGCGGGCGTCGAGGTGCTCTTCTCCAAGGAGATCATCCAGGACCTCTCCTCCATCTTCGGGGCTGCGGAAATCATCGGCCTGGCCGTGGCCGCGGCGGTGCTGCTGGCCATGCTCGGCACGCTGGTGGCCGCCGGCCTGCCGCTGGTCATGGCGGTGCTTGGCGTGGGTGCAGGGGTGGGCGGGACGCTCGCACTCTCGTCGGTCATCGAGATGGCCTCCATCACCCCGGCCCTGGCGCTGATGCTGGGCCTTGCGGTGGGCATCGACTACTCGCTGTTCATCGTGCACCGGCACCGCCGGCAACTGCTGGAAGGCGTCCCGCTGGGCGACTCCATCGCCCGGGCCACGGGCACCAGCGGAAACGCCGTGGTCTTCGCCGGGCTGACAGTGGTCATCGCCCTGTCCGCGCTGGCCGTCCCGGGGCTGCCGTTCCTGACCGTGCTGGGCGCCTCGGCCGCGTTCACGGTGCTGATGGCGGTGCTCATCGCCATCACGCTGACCCCCGCGCTGCTGGGGATCATCGGGACGAGGCTGGTCTCCAAGCGGGCGTGGGCACGTGCCCGGGAGGCCGATGCCGATGCCGCGGCGCCGACCAACGCTGCGGGAAACCGCGGCTGGGGCGCGCTGGTGACCCGCCGCCCGTGGATCGCCGCGATCGCTTCCATCGCCGTCCTGGCGATCGTGGCGTTGCCCGCGCTGGAATTGCGCACTGCGCTGCCCGACGGCAGCGCCGAACCGGTGGACTCGGGCGCCTACAAGGCGTACGAGCAGATGAGCGACGCCTTCGGCGCCGGGTACAACGGCCCGCTGCTGGTGCTCGCGGACCTGCCGGCCGGGCTCGATGAACGCGGTGCCGACACTGCCAACCTGGACGTGGCCGACGCCGTGCGCCAGATTCCCGGCGTCGTCGCGGCGATCCCGGTTGCGGTCAACGAGTCGCGGAACCTGGGTGCGATCCAGGTGATCCCGGCCGAGGGGCCGGCCAGCGCGCAAACCGAGGCGCTGGTGCATGCGCTGCGGGACGCCGCACCCGGGATCGAGGAGGCCACGGGTGCACACATCGCCGTCACCGGGCAGGTCGCTGCGCAGGTGGACGTCTCCGAGAAACTTGCCGAGGCGCTGCCGCCGTACATCTTTATCGTCGTGGGCCTCTCGCTGATCCTGTTGCTGTTGGTCTTCCGCTCGGTCGTCGTGCCGTTGCTGGCCACCGCCGGCTTCCTGCTTTCGCTGGCCGCGGCGTTCGGCGCCACCGTGGCGGTGTACCAGTTCGGCTGGCTGGGCGAGGTGTTCGACGTGAACGTGCCGGGCCCGATCATGAGCTTCCTGCCGATCCTGCTCACCGGCATCCTCTTCGGGCTGGCCATGGACTACCAGGTGTTCCTGGTCGCCGGAATGCGCGAGTCCTTCGCGCACGGGCAGCCGGCCCGCGCCGCGGTGCGCTCCGGGTTCGCCCACGCGGCCCCGGTGGTCACCGCCGCGGCGCTGATCATGATGGCGGTGTTCGCCGGCTTCGTGTTCTCGCATTTGACGATGATCCGGGCGATCGGGTTCTCGCTGGCCATCGGCGTGCTCTTCGACGCGTTCATCGTACGGATGACGCTGACCCCGGCGATCATGCACCTGCTGGGCCACCGCGCCTGGTACATCCCGCGCTGGCTGGATAGGATCCTGCCGGACGTGGACGTGGAGGGTGCGAAGATCGCCGCGCGCACCGCGGCGAAGCAGGACGGCACCGCGACGGATTCCGGAACCCAGGCGCCTCCGGCTCGGGATACGGTGGATGCATGAGCCAGAATGTGAATGCCAACGACAATTCCACCACCACCGGCGCGACGGCCTCCGACCCGCGCGGGGAGGTCCAGGGCCTCGATGAGCTGCCGTTGCTGGTGCTGGCCTCGGCCTCGCCGGGACGGGCCAAGGTGCTCACCGACGCCGGCATCGACTTCGCCGTGCAGGTCTCCACGGTGGATGAGGACGCGGTCCTGGCCCGGGCCGTGGAGCGCTTCGGCAAGCTGGGCGCCGCCGACACCGCCTTGCTGCTGGCCAAGTCCAAGGCCGAGGACGTGTCGGGCATGGAGGAGGCCGACGGGGCGGTGGTGCTGGGTTGCGACTCGGTCTTCGAGTTCGAGGGCGTCGCCTACGGCAAGCCGTACACCGCGGAGGTCGCCACGGAGCGCTGGGAGGCGATGAGCGGAAAGTCGGGGATCCTGCACACCGGGCACTGGCTCATCGACAACCGCTCCGAGGAGGACGGGGACGGCGGCACCGGCGCGACCATCGGCGCCGTCTCCTCCACCACCGTGAACTTCGAGAAGGTCAACGCCGAGGAGATCGCCGCCTACGTCGCCACCGGGGAACCACTGCCGTGCGCCGGGGCGTTCACCATCGACGGCCGCGGGGCCGCCTTCATCCGCGGCATCGAGGGCAACCCGCACACCGTCATCGGGCTGAATGTCTCCACGCTGCGCGAGCTGCTGGCGGGGACCGGACTGTCGATTTCCGACCTGTGGGTCTAGCCGGTCCCGGATTGTAGGAACCCCACAAAGAAATCGCGACTTACTCCCGACACCGGGGGTTTTGGGGGTGTATATCCCACAAACGCGGGTAGGCTCCACAAGAGCATATTTAAAGGAGATAGCCCCTGCCATGAGTCAGTTGACGAAGGTTCTCATCGCCAATCGCGGAGAAATCGCCGTACGCATCATCCGCGCCGCCCGTGATGAGGGCATTGGATCGGTTGCCGTCTACGCCGAGCCCGACCGCGATGCACTGCATTCGAGGCTGGCCGACGAGGCCTACTCGCTGGGTGGTTCCACGGCCGCGGAGTCCTACCTGGACATCGCCAAGATCATTGAGGTCGCCAAGCGCTCCGGCGCCGACGCGGTGCACCCCGGCTACGGCTTCCTGGCCGAGAACGCCGGGTTCGCCCAGGCAGTGATCGATGCCGGGCTGACCTGGATCGGTCCCCCGCCGTCCGCCATCGAGCAGCTGGGCGACAAGGTCCAGGCCCGCCACCTGGCCGAAAAGGTCGGTGCCCCGCTGGTGCCCGGCACCAAGAACCCGGTCGAATCCACCGACGAGGTGCTGGCCTTTGCCGATGCGCACGGACTGCCGCTGGCCATCAAGGCCGCCTATGGCGGCGGCGGACGCGGCATCAAGGTGGTGCGCAACCGCGAGGAAATCCCGGAGCTCTATGAATCCGCCGTCCGCGAGGCGGTCGCCGCCTTCGGCCGCGGCGAGTGCTTCGTCGAACGCTTCCTCGATGCCCCGCGCCACGTCGAGACCCAGTGCCTGGCCGATGCGCACGGCAACGTCGTGGTCATTTCCACCCGCGACTGCTCGCTGCAGCGCCGCAACCAGAAGCTCGTCGAGGAGGCACCGGCGCCGTTCCTGAGCGATGAGCAGAACCAGCGCCTCTACGCCGCCTCCAAGGCCATCCTGCGCGAGGCCGGCTACGTGGGTGCCGGCACCTGCGAGTTCCTCGTGGGCCAGGACGGGGTCATCTCCTTCCTGGAGGTCAACACCCGCCTGCAGGTCGAGCACACGGTCTCCGAGGAGGTCACCGGCATCGACCTGGTGGCCGAGCAGTTCCGGCTGGCCCGCGGCGAGGAGCTGGGCTACACCGACCCCGAGGTCCGCGGCCACTCCTTCGAGTTCCGCATCAACGGCGAGGACGCAGGACGCGGCTTCATGCCGGCGCCCGGCACCATCACCACCATGAACCTGCCCACCGGTCCGGGCGTGCGCATCGATTCGGGCGTGGAGGCAGGGGAAACCGTCTCGGGGAACTTCGACTCGATGATCGCCAAGCTCATCGTCACCGGTTCCACCCGCGCGCAGGCAGCTGCCCGCTCCCGCCGCGCGCTGGCGGAATTCCACATCGAGGGCATGCCCACGGTGCTTCCCTTCCACCGCGCCGTCATGGCCGATGCAGCGTTCATCCCGGAATCCGGTCCGTTCTCCGTCCACACGCGCTGGATCGAGACCGAATTCGCCAACGAGATCCCCGCCTGGGACCCGGCCACCGCCGGCACCCCGGGCGAGGACGAGGGCCGCAATGCCATCACCGTCGAGGTCGGCGGCAAGCGCCTGGAGGTCGTGCTGCCCGCGTCCCTGGGCGCCATGTCCCCATCCAACGGCAAGACGCGGAAGAAGAAGCGGGCCGCGGGATCCCGCGGAGCCGCGAGCGCCGGCAACTCGGGCGCCGACCTGGTCTCCCCCATGCAGGGAACCATCGTCAAGGTTGCCGTTGCCGAGGGCGACACCGTGGCCGAGGGCGACCTGATCCTGGTCCTGGAGGCCATGAAGATGGAACAGCCGCTGACCGCGCACTGCGACGGCGTGGTTTCCGGGCTCACCGCAGTGCCGGGCGACACCGTCTCGGCCGGAGCCGTGCTGGCCTCGATCGGCGAGTAGCACCGCACCACCACCGCACCGAACGGGGCGGCCTGGTCTTCCATGCGAAGACCGGGCCGCCCCGTTGCGTTGCCGGGCCACCCTTTCTTGGGCCGACGCGGTGGCTCCGGGTTCCCGCCGGTCATCCGGGCGGGCATCCGAACGGGCATCCGGGCGGTCATCCGGGCGGGCATCCGAGCTGTCCTTCGCCTAGGAACGGGTGACGGGTCGTAGGCTGGTGGCCATGACGGCAGAAATTAAGACGGCGCCCGCACCGGACCCGCGCGCCGACCCGCCACCGTGCGCCAGCGAGCGCGAGACGCTGCTGGCGTTCCTGGACTACCAGCGCCGCACCCTGGAGCTCAAGTGCGCGGGGCTCACCGCGGCGGCGCTGGGAACCCGCGCGGTGCCGCCCTCCGGGCTGTCCCTGCTGGGCCTGGTGCGGCACCTGGGCGACGTGGAACGATTCTGGGTCCGCACGTGTCTGGCCGGCGACCCGGCGCCGCCGCTGTACTGGCGCCCGGACGGAAACGACACCGACTTCGACTTCCCGCATCCCGATGACCGGATGGTGGAGCTGTCCTTCGCCGCATGGAAGGCCGAGGCGGCCTTCGCCGATGCCGCACTGGGTTCGGAGCCGCTGGAGCGTGCGGTGGGGGCCGGGCACCACGGGATGGTGTCTGTGCGCTGGATCCTGGTGCACCTCATCGAGGAGTACTCCCGGCACAACGGACACGCGGACCTGCTGCGCGAATGCCTCGACGGGACCGTGGGCGAGTAACCCCGGCGTTAACGCACGCTGCCCGCCGTCCGTGGGGAAGGCGGGCAGTGTGACAGGGTGGAAACTAGGAGACGTTGTTCTCGAAATCGACGTCCTTGGTGTCCTTGGTCAGGAACAGGGCGATCAGCGTCAGCACCGCGCCGAGGGCCAGGTAGACGCCAACCCAGACGGTGTTGCCTCCGCCGAACTGCCACAGGGCGATGGCGACGAACGAGGCCGGGGCCGCGCCGATCACCGAGGACATGTTGTAGGCGACTGCCGAACCGGTGTACCGCACGTTGGAGGGGAAGAGCTCCGGCAGGTAGGCGGCCATCGGGCCGAAGGTCGCACCCATCAACGTGAAGCCGAGGACCAGGCCGACCATGGCTGCCGCCTTGCCGGGGCCAAACATCAGGGTCCAGGCCAGACCGAAGATGAAGATGCCGCTGGTGACGTAGATCAGGAACTTGCGGCGGCCCAGCTTTTCGGCCAGCGGGCCGGAGACCAGCGTGAAGATGCCGAAGAAGACCACGCCGATGATGAGCATCGTGAGGAATTCCGGACGGGCAATGCCCAGGCCCGGGACAAATGCTGCCTCGGCGGCGGCGTCAAAGACCTTGCCCTTGGCCTCGGCCGCGGCGCGGGCCGCCTCAACGGTGGCCGGGGCGGTGCCGTAGGTCAGCGTGAAGGCGGTCATCAGGTAGAAGAGCACGTAGGTGGCCAGCATGATGAACGTGCCGGCGAGCACCGGACGCCAGTGGTACTTCATGGTGGTCTTGAACGGGGACTTCGCGACCTTCTTCTGGTCCACGACCTTGGTGAAGGCCACGGACTCGACCAGCTTCAGGCGGACCCAGAGTCCCACGGCCACCATGACGGCCGAGAGGATGAACGGCACGCGCCAGCCCCAGGACATGAACTGTTCGGTGGACAGGCCCAGTTGCAGGCCCACGAACATCAGGTTGGCGATGATGAATCCGATGGGGGCGCCGAGCTGCGGGAACGTTCCGTAGATGGCGCGCTTGTTCGCCGGCGCGTTTTCGGTGGCCAGCAGCGCGGCACCCGACCACTCGCCGCCCAGGGCCAGACCCTGGGCGAAGCGCAGCAGCACCAGCATCAGCGGTGCCAGCACCACGAAGTTGCCCTGGGCCGGCGGCAGGAAACCGATCAGGAAGGTGGCAATGCCCATCAGGAGCAGCGAGGCCACCAGGGTGCCCTTGCGACCGATCTTGTCGCCGAAGTGCCCGAAGAGCACCGAGCCCACCGGGCGGGCCACGAAGGCCACGCCGAAGATCGCGAACGAAGACAGGATCGCGTTGACGTTCGACGCGTTCGGGAAGAAAAGCGCCGGGAAAACCAACACCGATGCCGTGGCATAGGCGTAGAAATCAAAGAATTCGATGGTGGTGCCGATGAGGCTGGCAAACAGCACGCGTCCGCGTGTGTTTTCTTTCGGTGCAACGACCGTGGTCTTGTTGGACATGACTCGTTATTCTCTTGGTGGGGTGCCATAAGTTACTAAGTGACAAGCTTATGAGGGACGTCCACCTTTTGGACAGTCCTTCCACTATTTGGACAACTGTAATACACGCCACAGCAATCCCAGGTGATCCCCGCTTTCGAAGCGTTCAATTCCCTCGAATTTGCGCCAGGGTCCGGTAGCCGGCCCTTCTCGCGGATCGCACGGCGCCCGGGCCTCACCACGGCGAACGGCCGCCACCCCCGGGGGGCGGCGGCCGTTCGAAGGGCACCTTGTTGGGCGCCGCGTTCGTGCGCCTTTGACCTAGAGGTGGACGTGCAGGCGGCGCGCCGCCTCGGAAATCGAGCCCGAAAGCGAGGGGTAGACCGAGAAGGTCTCCGCCATGTCATCGACGTGCAGCTTGTTGTGCACTGCCAGGGCGATGGGGAAGATCAGTTCGGAGGCACGCGGGGCAACCACGACACCGCCGATGATCGTGCCGGAGCCGCGGCGCGAAATGATCTTCACAAAGCCCTGGTTCACGTTCATCATCTTGGCCCGCGCGTTGGTCGCGAGGTCCAGCTTGATGATGTCCGCCTGGTACTTGCCCTCGGCGACCATGCGCTCGGTGACCCCGACGGTGGCGATCTCCGGCGAGGTGAAGATGTTCGAGGAAACCTCGGTGAGCTTCAGCGGCTTCACCGAGTCGCCCAACAGGTGCGCCATGGCAATGCGTCCCTGCATGGCCGAGACCGAGGCCAGCGCGAAGACGCCGGTGCAGTCGCCGGCGGCGTACACGTTGGTGGCGGTGGTGCGCGAGACGCCATCAACCTGGATGTGGCCGGATTCGGTGAGCTTGATGCCCGCCTCCTCCAGACCGATTCCGGCGGTGTTGGGGATCGATCCGACTGCCACCAGGCAGTGGCTGCCCTCGATGACCTGGCCATCGCCCAGGGTCACCTTCACGGTGTCGCCCACGCGTTCCACGGCCTCGGCGCGGGACTTGGCCACCACGTTGACGCCGTTCTTCTTGAAGGCCTCCTCGAGGACCTCCGCGGCGTCGGCATCCTCGCCCGGCAGCACGCGGTCGCGCGAGGACACCAGGGTGACCTTGGTGCCCAACAGGTTGTAGGCGGAGGCGAACTCGGCACCGGTGACACCGGAACCGATGACGATCAGGTGCTCGGGGATTTCCTTCAGGTTGTAGACCTGGGTCCAGTTGAAGATGCGTTCGCCGTCGGGAATCGCGGTGGGCAGTTCGCGCGGGTGGGCACCGACGGAAATCAGCAGGGCGTCGGCGGGGATGTTTTCGGTGCTGCCGTCGGCGCGGACGACCTCCACGGTGGAGGCGTCAAGCAGCCGGCCCTCGCCAATGACCACGCGCACGCCGGCGCGCTCGAGGCCCACATGGATGTCGGAAGACTGTTCCCGGGCAAGTTCCAGCAGGCGCGCATTCATGATGGAGAGGTCTGCCACCGCCTCGGTGCCGGCCTCCCCGACCTCGACGCCGAATTCGCGCGCGCCGATGACCCGGCGCATCGCATCGGCCGTGGCCACCAGGGTTTTGGAAGGGACCACGTCGGTCAGCACGGCGGAACCGCCCATGCCCGCGCGTTCGACGATGGTCACCTGCGCGCCGAGATGGGCGCCGACCATCGCGGCCTCGTAGCCACCGGGGCCTCCGCCGAGAATTACCAACCTGGGGGAACTGAAATCGCGTTGTGCACTCACGATCACCCATTCTTCCCTACCCGGGTGACAAGTGCACACCGCACACGCGGGCGAAGGCCCCGGCAAAAGCGTCCGATGTCGGCATCCACGGCCCGAACCGCCGGCATCCGGCGGCGCCGCCTGCTGCATTCCGCGCTCCACCTGACAATGCAGGGATCCGCCGGTAGGTTTAACCCCGTGATCGACAACGAATCCTCCCCCTTTGACCTGGCCAATGCCGCCGCCGCCAAGATCGCCGAACTGACCGGCGTCCCGAACCACGACATCGCCCTGGTGCTTGGCTCCGGCTGGGGCGAGGCTGCGGACCTGATCGGCGAGCGCACCCACCGCATTGACGCCACCGAACTGCCTGGCTTCCACGCCGCCGCGGTCCCGGGGCACGTCGGCACCATTTCCTCGGTGCTCACCGCCACCGGCAAGCGCGTGCTGGTGCTCGGCGCCCGCACCCACTTCTACGAAGGCAAGGGCGTGCGCGCCGTGGTCCACGGGGTGCGCACCGCCGCCGCCGCCGGCGCCAAGACGCTGGTGCTGACCAACGGCTGCGGCGGGCTGAACCCGGATTGGGTGCCGGGTACCCCGGTGCTGATCAAGGACCACATCAACCTCACTGCCACGTCCCCGCTGGAGGGGGCGACGTTCGTCGACCTCACCGACCTGTACTCATCGCGCATCCGGGCTCTGGCCCGCGAGGTGGACGCGTCGCTGGACGAGGGCGTGTACGCACAGTTCACCGGCCCGCACTACGAGACCCCCTCCGAGGTGCAGTACGCCAAGGTGATCGGCGCGGACCTGGTGGGCATGTCCACCGCACTGGAGGCCATTGCCGCGCGCCACGCCGGCATGGAGGTCTTCGGCATCTCGCTGGTCACCAACCTGGCCGCCGGCATCTCGGCGACAGCGCTCAGCCACGAAGAGGTCATCGAGGCCGGCCAGGCCGCCGGCCCGCGGATTTCGGCGCTGCTGGCGGACATCGTCGCCAAGCTCTAGTTCCCCCGCCCACGCACTCCCCCCGCCCCGGCACAGCAGAAGGATCCCCACAGCAGATGAGCACCCACCAGATCGACGCCGATTTGCTCGAGCGCGCCGCGGCCTGGGCCACCCAGGACCCGGATCCCGTGACGGCCGCCGCGCTGCGCGAGCTGTGCGCCGCCGCCCCCGGGGATGCGGGCGCAGCAGCCGACCTGGCCGACAGGTTTGCCGCCTTCCTGGCCTTCGGGACGGCGGGGCTGCGTGCCGAGCTGGGACCTGGCCCGAACCGCATGAACTCGATGGTCGTGCGCCGCACCGCCGCCGGCATCGGACGTTTCCTGCTCGATGCCGCCGCCGGAGCCTACACGCCGCTGGCGGTCATCGGCTTTGACGCCAGGCACAACTCTGATGTCTTTGCCCGCGAATCCGCCGCGGTGCTCACCGCCGCGGGCATCGAGGTGCAGCTGCTGCCCTCAGCCCTGCCCACCCCGGTGCTGGCCTACGCCGTGCGCGCGCTCGGTGCGGAGGCAGGAATCATGGTGACCGCCAGCCACAACCCGCCGGCGGACAACGGCTACAAGGTCTACCTGGGCGGCCGCGCCGAAAGCGGGTGGGGCCAGGGCGCGCAGATCGTCAGCCCCGTGGATGCACGGATCGCCGCTCGGATCGACAACGACGAGCCCATCGCCTCGATCGCGCTTGCCGAGGGCGGCTGGGGCGTGCTGCCAGGCGCCGGGGAACCCGGGGACATCGAGGGCAGGTACCTTCAGGCCATCGCCGGCGTCGTCCCGGCCACGGACGGGAACGGCGGCGACGCAATCACCGCCGCGCGGGAAAACCTGCGCATCGTGCTGACCCCGATGCACGGGGTCGGCGGGCACACCATGGCCCAGGCGCTGGGTCGCGCCGGCTTTTCCCGGGTGCGCCTGGTGGCCGAGCAGGCAGCACCGGATCCGGACTTCCCCACGGTGGCCTTCCCGAACCCGGAGGAGCCAGGTGCCCTTGACCTGGCCCTGGCGCTGGCCACTGACACCGGCGCCGACCTGGTCATCGCCAACGACCCGGACGCAGACAGGTGCGCAGCCGCGGTGAAGTTCCCCGACACCGGCTGGCGGATGCTGCGCGGGGACGAGGTCGGGTGGCTGCTGGGCGACCGCTGCGCCGCCACGGCCGCCGACACCGCGGTGCTGGCCAATTCCATCGTCTCCTCGCGCATGCTCGCCTCCATCGCCGCCGCGCATTCGCTGGCGCATGAATACACGCTGACCGGATTCAAGTGGATTTCCCGTGTCCCGGACCTGGCCTTCGGCTATGAGGAGGCGCTGGGCTATTGCGTTGCCCCGTCGCTGGTGCGCGACAAGGACGGGATGTCCGCCGCGCTGATGCTCGCCGACTACGCCGCCGAGCTCAAGGCCGCCGGGTCCTCGCTGCCGGAGGTGCTCGATGCGCTGGCGTTGGCCCACGGGCTGCACCAGACCGACCAGCTCTCGGTGCGCGTGGCCGATCTGGGCTTGCTGGACACCATGATGCACTCGCTGCGTTCGGCCCCGCCTGCGAGCCTGGGTTCGGAGGCCGTCACCGGGTTCGAGGACCTTTCCCTCGGTGCCAACCTGCCGCCCACCGATGGACTGCTCTTCGCCACCGGGGCCGGCACCCGGGTCATCGTGCGCCCCTCAGGCACCGAGCCCAAGCTCAAGTGCTACCTTGAGGTCATCGCCTCGGTGGCCTCGCCGGCCGACCTGCCGGCAGCACGCGCCGCGGGCAACGCGCGTCTCGAGGCCATCAAGCTCGAACTCGCCGGCCTGCTGAACCCGTAGCCGCGACCGGCGGCCACCTCGCCGGTAGCGTCCCTCCGACACACCCGTCTTTTCATCCGCACCACGACCAGGAGCCACAGAACATCGCCATGAGCACCCAGAACATCGCCTCGTACATCGACCACACCATCCTGAACCCCGACGCCGCGGCCACCGACATCGCCCGCATTTGCGCCGAGGCAGTGAAGCACTCGTTCAAGTCCGTCTGCGTGAACCCCATCTGGGTGGCCACGGTGAGCGAGGCACTGGCGGGTTCCGGAGTGCTGACGTGCTCGGTCATCGGTTTCCCCTTCGGCGCCACCCCGACGGCGTCCAAGGTCTTTGAGGCGAAGACGGTGGTGGCCGACGGTGCGAACGAGGTCGACATGGTCATTGACATCGCCGCAGCCAAGGCAGGGGACGAGGAGGCGCTGGTGGCCGACATCTCCGCCGTCGCGCAGGCGGTGCACGACGGCGGGGCGATCCTGAAGGTCATCATCGAGACGGCGCTGCTCAGCGACGACGAGAAGGTCCTGGCCTGCCGCGCCTCGGTGCGCGCGGGGGCCGACTTCGTGAAGACCTCGACCGGTTTTGCCGGCGGCGGGGCGACTGTCGCGGACGTCGCGCTGATGCGCGCCACCGTGGGTCCGGACCTGGGCGTAAAGGCCTCCGGCGGGGTGCGTTCGCTGGAAACCGCGCACGCAATGATCGCCGCCGGCGCCACACGTCTTGGTTCCAGCTCCGGAGTTGCTATTGTGGAGGGTGAACAAGGCGCCGAGGGCTACTGATCTCGTATCCCGCACGCGCATTGAAACCCCAGATCATTTTAGGAGATTCGCTGTGTACTCGAACGGCAAGAATGTAGCCCACTCGGGCCAGGGCCACATGGCCGGGAACGTCATCGCCTTGGTGGTGTTCTTCGTCCTGTTCGTCGGGGCCATCTACTCGCTCTCGTTCTGGTCGCTGGACAACGCCTGGCTCCCGGGCATTGCCTGCCTGGTGCTGGCCATGTTGGCCTTCGGCATCCCGCAGCACATCCTGGGCATGTCCGACCGCGACCCGGCGAAGACGTCCTCGCAGCAGGACTAACCGCCTTCGGCGTTTCCCGCTTCAGGGGGAGGCAGCCACCGCGCAGCACCGCTCGTCCGCACACCGCGGACCCGTGTTGCACGCGGTGCTTGCCTCCCCTTTTGCATGCCGGTTCCGCGCCGGTTCCGCCAAGGACCCTACGCGAGGGCAGGGGGCGCGGAGCGCAACGCTGAATTTTCTACAGAGTGTAGAAAATTAGGATTTGCCGCATGTAGGATGAGGTCAGCGGATCCCGCAAGGGATTCGTTCCCCTGACTGAGAATCGAGCGCTTCACCATGGACAACTCTCCACACGGCACCATCATCGTCGGCGTTGACGGGTCACCGCAATCGATCAGCGCCCTGCGCTACGCCGCCACCTTGGCAGCACCCTTGGGCCACGGCCTGGTGGCATTCTCCTCCTGGCTTCCGCGCATTGCACTGGAGGACTACACTCCCGCTTGGGCACCCGAGCAGGACGCCCGCGACTCGCTGGAGAAGTCCATCGAAGAGGCCTTCGGCCAGGACGTACCGGCAGACCTGGAGCGCAAGGTGGTCATGGGACCGGCGACTCCCAACCTCATCGAGGCTTCCCGGGACGCGGCGATGCTCGTACTGGGCACGCGCGGACGCGGCGGCTTCAAGGGCATGGTCATGGGTTCGGTGTCCAGCTCACTGGCTGCGCACGCCAAGTGCCCGGTGCTGATCCACCATGGGGAATCCGCCTCCGCCTAACGGCGGGCGAACACACGCAGGCCGGGTTCCCTACCCCCCATCGGCGGGCAGGAACCCGGCCTCCCGTTGTTTCGCGCCGGCTACGCCTTGGCGCGCAGCGCCTCAACCTCGAAGATATTGGACAGCACCCCGGAGACCCATTCCAGGATCTGCTCGTCCACCAGGTCCCGTCCCCCAATGGCGGAGGTCTGCGGCTTGGGGATCACGATGGCGCCCAGCGCCGGCTTGTCGGCCGCGCCCTTGTACATCCGGGCCAGGCGCAGCTGGCGCGAATCCGGCAGGTCGGCGATGGCGGCCGGGGCGAACTTGATCATGTTGCCCATCATCGCCACGTCCGTTAGTCCCAGCGCGCGGGCGCGGATGCGGATCCGGGCGACCTCCAACAGGTTCACCACCGGCGCCGGCGGCTGCCCGTACCTGTCGACCAGCTCGGCCAGCACGTCCTCGAGCGCCGCGAAGTCGGTCGCCGCTGCGATCTTCCGATAGGCCTCCAGGCGCAATCGCTCCCCCGGCACGTAGTCGTGCGGCAGGTGCGCGTTGACCGGCAGCTCGATCTTCATCTCTGCGGTCTTCTCGTCGGCCTCGCCCTTGAAGTCGGCCACCGCCTCGCCGACCAGGCGCAGGTACAAATCGAAGCCGACCCCGGCGATGTGCCCGGACTGTTCCCCGCCGAGCAGGTTGCCTGCCCCGCGGATCTCCAGGTCCTTCATGGCCAGCTGGTAGCCCGAGCCCAGTTCGTTGTGCGCGGCCACGGCCTTGAGCCGCTCCAGCGCAACCTCGCCCAGCGGCTTCTCCGCATTCCACAGGAAGTAGGCATACGCCCGCTCCCGGCCGCGGCCCACGCGCCCGCGCAGCTGGTGCAGCTGCGACAGGCCGTAGTTGTCCGCCCGGTCCACGATCAGCGTGTTGGCGTTGGAGATGTCCAGGCCGGTCTCGATGATGGTCGTGGAGACCAGCACGTCGAACTTCTTCTCCCAGAAGTCCTGGATGATCTTCTCCAGCCGGGACTCGCTCATCTTGCCGTGGGCCACCTCGACGCGGGCCTCGGGGACCAGTTCGCGCAGTTCGGCGGCGATCTTGTCGATGGAGGAGACGCGGTTGTGGACGAAGAACACCTGCCCGTCGCGCATCAGCTCGCGGCGGATGGCGGCGGAGATCTGCTTGTCGGTGCGCGGGCCCACGTAGGTGAGCACCGGGTGGCGCTCCTCCGGCGGGGTGGCCAGCGTGGAGGTCTCGCGGATCCCGGTCAGGCTCATCTCCAGGGTGCGCGGGATCGGGGTGGCGGACATGGAGAGCACGTCCACGTTGGTGCGCATCTTCTTGAGCTGCTCCTTGTGCTCGACGCCGAAGCGCTGCTCCTCGTCGACGATCACCAGGCCCAGGTCCCTGAACTGGACCGTGTCGGAGAGCAGCCGGTGGGTGCCGATGACCACGTCGACGGTGCCGTTCTTCAGCCCCTCGATGATGTCCTTGGACTCCTTCGCGGTCTGGAAGCGCGAGAGCGTCTTCACCCGCACCGGGAAGCCGGAGTAGCGCTCGGTGAAGGTTTGCTGGTGCTGGGAGGCCAGCAGCGTGGTGGGAACCAGCACCGCGACCTGCTTGGAGTCCTGCACGGCCTTGAACGCGGCGCGCACCGCGATCTCGGTCTTGCCGAAGCCCACGTCCCCGGAGACCAGCCGGTCCATCGGGATCTCGCGCTCCATGTCGGCCTTGACCTCGTTGATGGTGGTCAGCTGATCCGGGGTCTCCACGTAGGCGAAGGCCTCCTCCAGCTCCGCCTGCCAGGGGGTGTCGGTTCCGAAGGCGTGGCCGCGGGAGGCCATGCGGGCGGAGTAGAGCCGAATCAGGTCCCCGGCGATCTCCTTGACGGCCTTGCGCGCCCGGGACTTGGTGCCGGCCCAGTCCGAGCCGCCCATCTTGGACAGCGTCGGGGCCTCGCCGCCGACGTACCGGGTGACCTGGTCCAGCTGGTCGGTGGGCACGAAGAGCTTGTCACCCGGCGCGCCGCGCTTGGCCGGAGCGTACTCCAGGACCAGGTACTCGCGCTTGGCGTCGGCCCCGCCGGCGACCTTGCGGGCGATCAGTTCAACGAATCTGGCGATGCCGTGTTGCTCGTGCACGACGAAGTCGCCCTCGGCGAGGGTCATCGGGTCCACCGCGTTGCGCCGCTTGGCGGCCAGCCGCTTGGCCCCGCTCGGGGCGTAGGCGCTGGAGCGGCCCAGGAGGTCCGCCTCGGTGAGGAAGCCGAGCTTCAGGGAATCGAGCGCAAAGCCGCGCCCGGCCTGCGCGGTGGTGATCTCGATGAGCCCGGGGGTGGGCGCCTCGTCGAGCGAAGCGATGCGGTGGGTGGGGATGTCGGCGTCGTGGAAGAGCTCGGCCAGCCGCTGGGCGGGGCCGGGGCCGTCGGTGGCCACCACGATCGACCAGTCATCCTTGATGCGCCCCGAGATGAACTCGAGCATCTCGGCGACGTCTCCCTGGTAGCCGCGCGGCTCGCGGGCATTGATGCGGATCGAGTCGGCCTCGGGCAGCAGTTCGGCGTCGGTGCCCAGCGAGGTCACCGACCACCAGGAGACCTTGGCGGCCTGCGCGTCGCTGCGGGTGGCGGCCAGCGAGGTGAAGTTCCCGGCCTCCAGCTCGGCCGCGGCGGCCTGCGCCTGCGCCTGGGACAGGTCAAGGGGTGCGGCCCCGCCGTCGGAGGCGGTGGCCCAGGCGGCGGCCAGGAACTCGGCGTTGGTCGCCTCCAGGTCGTGGGCCCGGGCGCGGACCCTTTCCGGTTCCATGACCAGGGCGATGGACTCGGCCGGCAGCGCCGAGAGCAGCGGCACCATGGCATCGACCAGCAGCGGGGCCAGGGATTCCATGCCCTCCACCGCCAGGCCGCCGGCGATCTTGGCGAGCATGTCCCGCGCCGCGGGCATCTGGGACTGCAGCTTGGCCGCCCGCGACATCACCGATGGGGTGATCAGCAGTTCGCGGCAGGGCGGGGCCTGGATCCGGGTGGGTGCCTCGTGCTCCAGCGACCGCTGGTCGGCGATGGAGAAGAAGCGCATGGCCTCGATCTCGTCGCCGAAGAAGTCGATGCGCACCGGGTGGTTCAGCGTGGGCGGGAAGACGTCAAGGATGCCGCCGCGCACCGCGAACTCGCCACGGTGGGTGACCATGTCAACGCGCGCATAGGCGGCATCGGCCAGCGCCCTGACCACGGCGGAGAACTCGTATTCGTCGCCCACCTGCAGGTGGACCGGCTCCAGCTTGCCCAGGCCGGCGACCAGGGGCTGGATGACGGCGCGGATCGGGGCCACGACCACCTGAAGCGTCGGGTCCTTGGTCTCCAGCCGGCGCAGCACATCCAGGCGCCTGCCCACGGTGTCCGAGCGCGGGGAGAGCCGCTCGTGGGGCAGCGTTTCCCAGGAGGGGAATTCCGCCACGGCAGCCTCGGGGAGGTAGCTGTGCAGGGCGGCAACCAGCTCCTCGGTCTCGCGGCCGGTGGCTGTCACCGCCAGCACCAGCCCGTCGGCGACCTTCGAGCGCAGCGCCTCGACGGTTTCCGCCGTGATGACCGCTCGCATCCCGGAAGGGGCCGCGATTTCCAGCTCGTTGGCGCGGGCGGCGTACCCGGTGGCGGCATTGGATCTGACGCGGGAAAAGGAGGTGTCGGTTCGCAATGCGGTGCGCAGGCCGTGAAGCGCCATCGGCTGGGGTCCTTTCCGAAGACTGATGCGCGCACAACACAAGTACCCGAGATCCATGCCGGGTCCCGGGGTGCGCCATTCAAGCGTACCGCCGCGGGCAGGCAAGCCCGGTACGCTGGTGGGGTTGTATCAATATTGGTTCGGCCAATCTATTTTACGGAGTTTTGCCCCATGGCCCTTAACGCCACCACAGACCTGACACACGCCCCCGACGCCGTCATCGCCACACTGGCCGACCGCGACTTCGCCGAGCACCTGACCGGACTGGTCGGCGGATCGCTCAAGAGCTTCGATATTTCCGGCGACACCGCCGCGGCCTTCACCCTGACCACCGTCCGCACCCTGCCGACCGACCGCGCCCCGGAAATGGCCCGGAAATTCGTGGGCCAGACGGTCGAGGTCACCCAGGTCGAGTCCTGGTCGGCACCGGCCGCCGACGGATCGCGGGAAGCAACACTGAAGCTCACCGTCGGTTCCCTGCCGGTATCGGTGGCCGGCACCGAATCCCTGCGGGCCACCGAAGCGGGATCGGCCCTGGGCGTGGAGGCCACTGTGTCCTCCTCCATTCCGTTCGTGGGCGGAAAGATCGCCTCGGCCGCCGAGCCGTTTATCTCCAAGGCACTCTCGCTGCAGGGCGCCAAGGTGTCCGCCTGGATCGAACGCGGCTAAATACCGAGGCTTCGCCCGCCGCGGCGGGTGCCGGACCTTGGCACAATGACCGGCGCGTTGCTGACCACCTTGGGCAGCCACGCGCCGGTCTTTGTCTTTCGGGCAGGCTGCCGCCGCAGGGCACCTCCACGCGCCCCAAGATGAAGCGTCCATTGGTCTCCTGAGGCTGCCGGATGTGCACTGGGACACCCTTAGGCGATAGTGTTGTCTCTGGTGTGCCGGGAAGTCTGGTCGGCGATAACTTCAGCGTCCCCGAAAGAATTGAAGAAGAACCATGAGCCAATCCCCCACACCATCGCCGAAACCAAAGACGGTTTTCGGTCCGGGAAGCTATACCGAACACCTGCGCATCGGGGAAATCCTGCGCAGGGAAACCGTCGGCGGACTCGTCCTGATCATTGGCGCCGTCGTTGCGCTCATCTGGGCCAACTCACCGGCATCGGACAGCTACTTCGCCCTTCGTGACTTCCACTTCGGTTTCGAGATCTTCGGCATCGACCTGAACCTGTCCCTCGGCCACTGGGCCGCCGACGGACTGCTTGCGGTGTTCTTTTTCCTCGTGGGCCTTGAGCTGAAGAAGGAGTTTGTCGCTGGCGATTTGCGCGACATGAAGCGCGCCATCGTCCCGGTGACCGCGGCCTTTGGCGGCGTGCTGGTTCCGGCGCTGATCTTTGTCGCCCTGAATGCGTCCACCGGCGGGGAAACCCTGCGCGGCTGGGCCATTCCCACCGCCACCGACATCGCCTTCGCCGTTGCGGTGCTGGCCGTCATCGGTTCGAACCTGCCCTCCCCGCTGCGCATCTTCCTGCTGACCCTCGCGGTCGTCGATGACCTGATTGCCATCGTGATCATCGCCTTCGTCTTCACCGAGGATCTGAACCCGCCCTACCTGCTGATGGCGCTGGCCCCCATCGCCCTCTATACCTTCGTGACGCACCAGTGGCCGAAATTCTTTGCCGCGAACCTGTGGGCCCCCTGGGTCATTCTGCTGCCGCTGGGCATCGCAACGTGGGCCCTGGTCTTCGGCTCGGGAATCCACTCGACCATTGCCGGCGTCGTGTTGGGCTTCTGCGTCCCGGTATTGCGCAAGAACAAGGACGAACTCGACAGGCCCGGCCTGGCCGAGCAGCTCGAGCACCGCTTCCGCCCGCTCTCGAGCGGCTTCTGCGTGCCGGTATTCGCATTCTTCTCCGCCGGCGTGGCAGTGGGCGGCGCTGAGGGATTCGCCTCGGCACTGGGCGACCCGGTGCTCTGGGGCATCGTCTTCGGCTTGGTCTTCGGCAAGCCCATCGGCATCATGGGCGCCACCTGGCTGGTTACCAGATCGTCCAAGGCGAACCTTGATCCGGACACCAAGTGGGGCGACCTGCTGGGCGTGACGTTCCTGGCCGGCATCGGGTTCACCGTGTCGCTGCTGGTCTCCGAGCTGTCCTTCGGCCTGGCGTCGCCGCACTATGACCACGCCAAGGTCGCGATCCTGACCGCTTCGCTGTTGGCCGCCATCCTGGGCACGATTTGGCTGCGGCCGCGCGATCGCCGCTACCGCCTGGTCAACGAGCGAGCCGCCAGGGACGAAGACAAGGACGGCATACCGGACATCTTCCAGAAGCCGGAAAACCTCGGCTAGAAGAATCACAGCATACAGATAGAGCCGGATTGCTGCCCGCGGAAATTTCCAGGGGCAGCCAATCCGGCTCTTTCGGCTTAAGTGAAGTGCGAGCTACTGGTTGGCCGCCAGCAAGGCGGCCTCGGCGGCAACCCACGACAGCATGGCGCACTTGACCCGGGCGGGGAACTTGGAGACGCCGGCAAACGCTGCGCCGTCACCCAGGATTTCCTCGTCCCCGGCCCGACTGCCCCGCGAGCGCATGAGTTCGCGGAATTCCTCAAGGATGGACATGAATTCGTCGCGCTCGATCCCGGTGGCCAATTCACTGAGCACCGAAGCCGAGGCCATGGAGATCGAGCAGCCGTCGCCTTCCCAGGAAACATTTTTCACGATGCTTCCCTCAAGCTGGACACGCAGCTGGATGTGGTCGCCACACACGGGATTGTGTTGCATCGATTCGCCGTGGGCCACCCCTTCCGGAGCCTCGAGCAACCCGGCGCCGTGCCTGGCCTTGGCATGGTCCAGGATGATTTGTTGGTACAGCTGGTCCAGATCGTTCACTTGCCGACTCCGAAATATCCGCGCACGTCCGACACCGCATTGAGCAGGGCGTCGACGTCGCTGGTGGTGTTGTAGAGGTAGGTGCTTGCCCGGGTGCTGGAGACAACGCCCAGTGCCCGGTGCAGTGGTTGGGCGCAGTGGTGGCCCACGCGCACGGCGATGCCGCGCGAATCCAGGAACTGGCCCACGTCGTGAGGGTGCACGCCTTCGATGACGAAGGGGGCGGTGCCGATGCGTGCCGCGCCCTGGGCAGGGCCCAACACGCGCACCCCCGGGATACCGTCCAGGCCGGTGAGCATGCGCTCACCCAGGTTCTCTTCCCATGCAGCGATGCGGTCCATGCCCACTTCGCGCAGGTATGCGACGGCGGTGGCCAGGGCGTGGACCTGCGAAATCCTCTGGGTGCCGGCTTCGAAGCGCATGGGGGCCGGGAGGTACTCGGCCTTCTCCATCGTCACCGAGGTGATCATGGATCCGCCGGTGAGGAAGGGCGGCATGGCATCAAGCAGTCCGGCCCGTCCATAGAGTCCACCGATGCCGGTGGGGCCGAGCATCTTGTGTCCGGAGAACGCCATGAAGTCCACGTCGAGGGCCTTGACGTCCACGGGCAGGTGCGGGACCGACTGGCAGCCATCGAGGACCGTCAGTGCGCCGACATTGCGGGCCAGCGCCACCAGTGCCGCAACATCGGTCACGGTGCCCAGGACGTTGGAGACGTGCGTGAAGGCCACCACCTTGGTGGCGGGGGTAATGATCGAGCCGGCGAGGTCCATGCGCAGGGCGCCTGATTCATCGACGGGAATGTACTTAAGGGTGGCGCCGGTACGCAGCGCCAGCTCCTGCCAGGGAATCAGGTTGGCATGGTGTTCGAGCTCGGTGACGACGATTTCGTCCCCTGCTCCGAGCGCGAAGGCACGGGCTGTATCTCCCCCGAGGCCCGCACTGGCATTGCCAAAGGAGTAGGTGATGAGGTTCAGCGCCTCGGTGGCGTTCGAAGTCCACACCACTTCGTTGTCCTTGGCCCCGATGAAGCGCGCCACGTCGGTGCGGGCCTGCTCAAAGATGTCCGTGGCCTCGACGGCCAGGGAGTGGGCACCGCGGTGGACTGCAGCATTGAAGTTCTCGTAGTAGTGCTGTTCGGCCTCGTAGACGCAGCTGGGCTTTTGCGAGGTGGCCCCGGAATCCAAATACGTCAGCGGCACTCCATTGACGTTGCGACCCAAGATGGGGAAGTCTGCCCGCAGCCGCGAGACTTCAATGTCATCCAAGGCCTTGGGAAGGGTATCTTGCGTCGTGGGCAATGCACTGGACACGTTGGGATCCTCCGAAGTTCGTTTCATGCCGCCTTCGCCGCAACGGCTGTGCGCCGCGCTGTGCGGCTGGTTCCGTGGGACGATCGTGATTACGGCATCATTTGCTTCGCTAATTCTCCCACGTTCGGGCCTTCATGGCACATAAGTCGACCCTTACCAATGTGTCCCCGGCCCGGAATTTGGCCCAAAAAAAGTCGCCGGCAGCCGATTGGGGGTGGTCCCCGGCCTCAGGGGGCCACGCCCACTCGGCCCCTCTTGTTCCTGGGACCAATAATGGCACGTCAATCGGCGACCGAACGGCTTCGCTGTGAAGCGCCACGGATCCCGGTACTAGTCGTGGAATTTGCGCAGCGCCGATTCCAGTCCGTGATTCACCAGTTCCTCCACGGCGTCGGCCGCCGCATCGGTCAGGAACGGCAGGGACTTCTTTTCATCCTTCGAGAAGTCCTTGAGCACGTAATCCGCTGTCTCCATGCGACCGGGAGGCCTCCCCACGCCCACTCGCACCCGCAAATAGTCCTTGGTGCCCAGGGCCTTGGAAATGTCTCGCAGCCCGTTGTGGCCGCCTTCGCCACCCCCGAGCTTGAGCTTCACGGTGTCGAAGGGAATATCGATCTCGTCGTGCACGGCAATGACGTGTGCGGGATCGATGCCAAAGAACTTTGCCAGATTGGCCACGGGTCCGCCCGAGAGGTTCATATAGGTCATCGGCTTCGCCAGAACGAGTCTGGGCCCGCCAATGCCCATGCGTCCCTCGAGGATTTGCGCCCGGGAGCTGTGGGTCTTGAACTTTCCGCCGATGCGCGCGGCAAGTTCGTCGACGGCCATCTGGCCAACATTGTGCCTGTTATGCGCGTAGCCGGGCCCGGGGTTTCCGAGCCCGGCTACGAGCCAGGTTTCGCTAGTCATGCGACAACCAATATCGAGATAATTACTCGGCGGAAGCTGCCGATTCCTCGTCTGCTTCCGAAACTGCGGCATCGATCGTAGCAACGACGACGCTGCCTTCGATGGCCAGGGCGGTGCCCTCCGGCAGGATCAGGTCCGATGCGAGGATCTGGGTTCCCGCGGTCAGGCCGGAGACGTTGGCAACAACGTGCTCCGGAAGGGCGACTGCCTCGGCTTCGACGGCGATGACCGCGTGGTCCAGGGACAGGGTCGAACCGGCGGTGAGTTCACCCTGGATCTGGACGGAAACCTCGACGATGACCTTTTCGCCCTTCTTGACGATCAGGAGGTCAAGGTGGTCAACGGTCTGGCGAAGGGCGTGGCGCTGGATGTCCTTCACCAGGGTGACGGTGTCTTCGCCCTCAACCGAGATGTTCAGCAGGGCGTTGGAGCCACGGACTGCAAGGGTGGTGGCGGCGGCCGGCAGCAGGACGCGGACCGGATCGGTGCCGTGGCCGTAGATCACTGCAGGGATCTTGCCGGCGCGGCGGGCCTGGCGTGCGGCGCCCTTGCCGAAGTCGGTGCGCAGTTCGCCGTCGAGGGTGATGATGTTGCTCATGGTGTTCTCCTTGTGGAAGATGATTAATTGGTTCCTGCCCCGCTCGGGCCTAGAAGCATCATCATCCGATTCCTGCAAAGGAGAAGGACGCGTAGTGCGTTTCTAGCCTCGTCGATAACGGACCCCCATTTGCATGGGGTTCCCTCGCCTGGGCACAAGTAGATATTTTAGCAGGGCGCGGGCATCCGGGGGAAATCGTGCAAGATTCAGGACTGGACCCTTAACGGAAGCGGACCCCGACGCGGCTCCCAAGTGGGAGCCGCATCGGGGTCCGGCATCAAGCCGATGTCCCGCGGGACGGGTTCCTAGGCGTCGCCGTCAAAAAGGCTGGTGACCGAGCCGTCTTCGAAGACTTCCTTGATGGCCCGTGCCAACAAGGGGGCGATCGAAAGCACCGTCAAGGTTTCGAAGCGCTTGGATTCCGGAATCGGCAGGGTGTTGGTCACCACGACCTCGCGTGCACCGGACTCGGCCAGGCGCTGCGCGGCCGGGTCGGAGAACACGGCATGCGTGGCGGCGATGATGACGTCCTTGGCACCGGCGTCCTTCAGCACCTTCACGGCGCCGGCAATGGTTCCCCCGGTGTCGATCATGTCGTCGATCAAGACACAGGTGCGGCCCGCGACCTGGCCGACGACGGTCTTGGAAACGGCCTGGTTCGGGACCGTCAGGTCGCGGGACTTGTGCACGAAGGCCAGCGGAGCCCCGCCGAGGCGTTCTGCCCACTGTTCGGCCACGCGGACGCGACCGGTGTCGGGGGAAACCACGGTGACCGGGTCGTCCCCGACAACATTGCGGATGTGGTCGGCCAGCAACGGGATGGCGAAGAGGTGGTCGACCGGGCCGTCAAAGAAGCCCTGGATCTGCGCAGTGTGCAGGTCAACGCTCATGATGCGGTCGGCACCTGCCACTTTGAACATGTCGGCAACCAGTCGGGCCGAGATCGGCTCGCGGCCGCGGCCCTTCTTGTCCTGTCGGGCGTATGGGTAGAACGGGGCCACGACGGTGACCCGCCGGGCCGAGGCGCGCTTCATGGAGTCAACCATGATCAGCTGTTCCATGAGCCAGTTGTTCAGCGGTGCCGGGTGGGCCTGGATGACAAAGACATCCTTGCCTCGCACCGATTCGCCGGAGCGTACATAGATCTCGCCGTTGGCGAAGTCGTAGGCACTCATCGGAAGCAGTTCGGTCCCAAGGGCCGCTGCCACCTCTTCGGCAAGCTCGGGGTGGGCACGCCCGGAAGCCAGCACCAGCTTCTTATCGACGTTATGGCTCAGTTCGCTCATGGGATCGCTTTCTCGCTCAGACGGGGATCGGAAATGATGTGGAGGGTTACTTGGCCTGGTCCGCGGATTCCGCGGTCACGCCGGAATCCAGTGCGGACTTGAATGCGGCTTCCGCGGCGGGGGAACCGGGACGCTTGGACATCGTCCAGCCCTCGGTATTTCGTTGCGGTGCCACGGTCAGGGCAAGGGCCCCCGCCGGAACGTTTTTGCGAACGATGGCGCCCGCACCTGTGTATGCGCCGTCACCGATGCTCACGGGTGCGACAAACACGGTGTTGGAGGCGGTGCGCACGTGCGAGCCGATGACGGTGCGGTGCTTGTTGACGCCATCGTAGTTGGCGGTGATGTTGCCACAGCCGATGTTGGTGTATTCACCGATTTCGGCGTCCCCGGCGTAGCCCAGGTGCGAGAGCTTTGAGCCACGGCCGACGACAATGTTCTTGGTCTCGTAGAAGGCTCCGATCTTGGCGTCGGGGCCGAGATTGGTCTTGGGGCGCAGGTAGGCGAAGGGGCCGACCGATGAGCCTTCGGCAATGATGGACTCGGTGACGTCCGAGCGGACGATCTTGGCGCCGCGCCCAACCTGGGTGTTGGTCAGGGTGGTGTCAGGGCCGATGACCGCATCGGTTCCCACGGCGGTGCTTCCATGCAGCTGGGTGCCCGGCTTGATGGTCACGTCGTTGGAAAGTGCCACCTCGACATCGATCCAGGTGGTTTCCGGGTCGATGATGCTGACGCCTGCGCGCATCCACTTTTCGAGGATGCGGCGGTTCATTTCCTTGCCCAATGCGGCCAGTTGGACCCGGTCGTTGGCGCCCTCGACCTGCCAGGCGTCTTCCGTGACGACGGCCGCGACGCGTCCCCCCGTGGACCGGGCAATGCCCAGCACATCGGTGAGATACATCTCGCCCTGCGCGTTGTCGGTCGTGACCTCGGCCAGTGCCGAACGCAGGACCTCGGCGTCAAATGCGTAGATTCCGGAGTTGACCTCTCGGATTGCGCGTTCTTCGTCGCTTGCATCCTTGTGTTCGCGGATGCCGGTCACCGTTCCGTCCTCTGCACGCAGGATGCGGCCGTATCCGGTGGCATCTTCCAGCAGTGCGGTAAGCACCGTGACGGCATTGCCTTCGCGGTCGTGGGTGGCAACCAGCTCGGACAACAGCTCGGTGGTCAGCAACGGGACGTCGCCGTACGTGACCACGATCGTGCCTTCCAATGCCGGGTCCAGCTTTTCGAGGCCCAGTTGCACGGCTCGTCCGGTGCCCGGGATTTCATCCTGGTCGGCGATGACGACGTTCGGCTTGACCTGCAGGAGGTGCTCGACAACGCGTTCGCGTTCAAATCGGACCACCGCCACCAGCGTTTCGGGGTCGAGCCCCTCAGCTGCGGCAAGGGCGTGCCCCACCATGGAGCGACCGCCGATTTCATGCAGGATCTTGGGTTTTGCCGATTTCATCCGGGTTCCTGCGCCTGCGGCGAGAACGATGACAGCGGCTGGTGCGTTGGCGTGAACGCTCAAGATTGGTACTCCCCTGCTACATTGGCTAGCCGGACCGGCCGGGCCAGGCCTCATCATTCTATCCCGGCGAAACACCGGGATTTTCAATGATTGATGAGTTCCGCCCATAGGATTCGAACCTATACTCCACAGCTCCAAAGGCTGGGGTGCTGCCATTACACCAGGGCGGAATGTGCGTTGAGCTTGCCTCACCGGCACAGTGAACTATTCTGCCACGACTGTAGGCATCGATGCGACTTGAACGACGTCGGCACGTTCATCCTTTGTTCACACCACCGTGACTAGGCATGGTTTATGTCATTCCTGTGCTTACCATGTTGCTTATGAGCCCCACCGCACGCCCGCGCACGCGAATGACCGGAGTCCAACGCCGGCTTCAGCTGATCGATATCTCACGCCAGCTATTCTCCTTGCGGGGCGTAGACGGAACCACGATCGAAGAAATCGCCCGCGCTGCGGGTGTGTCCAAGCCCATCGTCTATGAGCACTTTGGTTCCAAGGAAGCTCTCTATATGGAAGTGGTCACGAACGAATACCGGGAGTTGCTGTCGCGGATCACGGAATCACTCTCCGGTGACGACTCCTCACGGGTGTTGCTGGAGAAAGCAGCGCTCGCGATCTTGACCTACATAGAGGACTGCACCGAAGGATTCCGCATCCTGGTTCGCGATGCCCCGCCGTCCCAGCCCGAGGGCACGTATTCCACCCTGCTGACCAAGGTGACCGAGCAGGTCGAGCACATCCTGGCCGACGAGTTTTCACGCCGCGGGTTCAGCGCCGAGGACGGATCCATCTACGCGCAGATGCTCGTGGGTATGGTCGCCATGACCGCGCAGTGGTGGCTGGATGCCCGGCACCCCGACAAGCGCACGGTTGCCGCCCATGTGGTGAACCTGGCTTGGTACGGGTTGACCGGCCTGCGCAAGGATCCTGCGCTCCAAGACCAGCAGGCCCGGCAGTCCCCGACAGCCGAGGTTCCGCCGGCGGAGTAGTCGGACCGGATTCTCCAGGTGACATTCCTGCCAGCGGTGGTGGTCGGGCAGGCCTGCATCGTTGGCCCTGACTGCACTTCTGGATGGTTCAGGACTTGTTGCTCCCCGCCTGGCACTCCACTGGATCTGTTGCCCGTTCGGGCGCGCAGTTTCGCTCCGTAAGGAATCAGTACCGCTTAATCGCTGTCCCCGAGGCGGTGGATTCCATGTGCCCGGGGTTCGGCAACCCCCAGCGACACGTGGAACGCCCGAATCCCGCGGCCCCCCGCGTCACGGCGGAGACGGACAAAGCCCGCGGCAGCCATGAGAAGAAGGCTGATAAATCCGGCAACGGGTGACCACCAACCTGCAACGGCCATTGCCGTCGCCACAAAGGTTGTGGCGCACAAGCTCAAGACCAGGGCCATGGCCAAGGTGTCACCCCCGTCCCCCGGACGCATCCGCAGAGCCCACCCGTAGCCCGGCACGAAGAGAGAGAAAACCACGGCACTGATCAAACGGACTGCTTCCACTTCAAGCAAGAGCACAATGTAGATAATCGTCACCACGATGACGACGGGCCCGGTGCCAATGATGCGCAGGGCACTCATTGGTTCCTGCCCACGTCCGAAAGCCTGAAAACGGTGGCGTCGGTCGTCTCATAGGCAATCTCAAATCTGTCGGATTGCCGCAATTCCTCCTCGATCCGTTCCAGGCTCCCTTCCGGCATGGACTGCTCGGCGTTGACGGCAATTTTTTGGCCCCGGGTAATCAACACGTATCCTTCGGTGTATTTGCTGTCGACGAGCCATGCGGAAAGCCTGACGGCAGGGTCCGACAGCAACCCGCGAATCGATTCTTCCGGTTCACGGTCCAACGGCACATATGTGAACTTCTCATAGTCGATGAAACGCGCCGGATAGTTTGGGCTCCCTTCAACGAGCAAGGAGCCGGGCGCCGCATGCGTGTATACCCAGCTCGAGGCTTCAACCTCTTCAGGGGGAAAGTAGTTCTGCTGTTCCTTGCCGTAATAGCCGAGCAGAAACCCCGGAGTGACCAGTGCGATGACAACACCGGCAGACACGAGGCTTCGCAAGGGAAAGCCCTGGCCGTCGCGCGGGAGACACGTTTCGGCGGCGAGTATGGCAATGAACGGCGAAGCGAACAGGAACGCCCGGAACAGCACCTCTCCACCGAAGCCAGTGGTCAACACCAAGATTCCGGGCAGCAGCATGAGGATCGCGGCGATGCCGCGCGCCCCCATGCCGTCCCAGCGGTGCCAAGTGCCTTGCTTGTTCCGGTTCGACCAAATGCCGAAGACCGACAACAGGCCGGCGATGGCAACGGTGGACCGGCCGCCCCAAACCACAAGCAGTGCCGTGCCCGTGATGGCATTCGCCTTTTCGAGGGTCTGGTCTGCGTTGTCCACGACATTGCCGAATTCCGAGACTAGCTCCCGCAAGTTGGGAAGTGTGTAGTCCAAGGCCCCGGTAAAGGCCCACCCGGCTATGACCGTCAGCGCAACGATCGGCAGTTGCCACGCATTGGTGCGTCGTAGTGCAGTCAACGCAACAACCGCCATCAGCATCATCAGGGGCGTGATCTGATGGGTGAGGGCAACCGCGGCGACGATCACGGCAAACGGACCAATCATGGCCACATGTGACATCGGCCTGAGCATCAGCCCGACCATGGCCAAATAGAGGATCAAGCCGACGGCCTGCGGGGAGAAGTAATCCTGCCCCACCCAGTTGATGAGCAGGAAGAACATCAGGCCCAGCCAGATCAACGTGCGGTTCCGTGTAAGGCCCCTGAAGACGTAGCGCAATACGATCACGGTGGACAGGTTGAAGACCACGGGGGCCCAGGAGGCAATTTGGAGCACGTCGGATTGCCCGGAGAGGTCAGTGAGAAGGGCGCCGCCGGCAAAGAACCCCGGCCAGTTTTGGTAGATTTGCCCCGCGTCAAGGGTGGTGTCTACCGATCCGTGCCGCTGGATGTACTCGACGATGCCAACGTGTTTATAGGCCCACGAATAGCGAAGGGTGCCGTATAAAACCGCCGGTGTGCCGTGGATCAACACGATGTAGGTGACCAGGAAGATACCGAGCACCCAGCTTGGCAGACCCTTGTACAGGCTGGCCAGGAAGCCTCCAAGGAGAAGCGCCAAGGCAAACGCCGTCACGGGAGTGAACAGGCTCAGCAACCCCAGGACGCCCATGTCACGGGGCTCCGCACCGCTGAAGCTCCAGGCCCAGAGTGCCACGGCCACGAGGGGAATCGCCAAGCTCAACGCAATGCTTCTCATGTGCGTGGCACTCCCGGTGCCAGGGGCTGCCGGCGGTGTTGCCGGGACCTCGCCGTGGATATTCGACCCATGACGGCCACTCGATGTGGTTTGCGTTTTCATTGCCGCTCCCCGGCAGTCGCAATGGTGTTGGGCCAGGGTTTTGGCCAGTTAGTGCCCCGTGCCTTCGGCACTCCGCAGGCATTGTGTGCAGTGGGAGAGGAATGTCCGGTCCGCTCCAGTTTGCGTTTGGTCCTCCGTGAATGGTGCAGTCGTCCGGCCCCATCGACGAATGAACGCCATCCACGCTCGTTGTCCCACAGGCCCGTGCGCCCCGTCATCAGCAGGAACACCGCTGTGATGCTGTGGATCATCAGGATCGCCAGTCCGATGCCGGCAAGCCCCCACGTGTGCAGGGCATACCATCCGCCCACCCAGGTGCTGATCGAAATAAACGCATACACCCCTACGACCGCGCGCATGTTTCCGCGCACCCTGGCCGTGCTGACGCTTATGCCTACGATCAGGTGCGGGATTGCCGACGCCAAGATAAGTTGCAGGGTCGACGTCGCGTTTTCCGCGTAGTGCGGTCCCATCAAACGCAGAACAAACGGGGCAAAAACAATGCCTAGGATCGCGGCCGGAACCACCAGTTGGGCGCCATGAAACAACGCCCTGCGTGCGTATGCAGTTGCATGGGCCGGGTCGTGTACCGATTCGGCAATCAAGACGCTTCCCACGTTGCTGACGATCAGGTACAACGATTCCCCGATGGCGTTGGCAATGTACCAGTACGCGCTGGCTTCGGCTCCGGCGACCTGGAGCACGATCAATGTCAGGACATCGTTGGTCGCAAACCAAAGCATGGTTGCCAGATGGTCGGACGCGGCAAAACGCACAATGCTTGATATCGGAACCCGCGTTTCCTTCGCCGGCCGGGAATCCCGGGCCGCAGCTTGGCGCGCGTACCGCAGAGCCAGTGCCGTGATAAGAAGCACCGCCAGCAAGGCAGGGATCATGGTTGCCGCAAAAATTGCCCATGTGGCGGCACCGGCGAACAACGGAAGCAGGGCGATCTTGAACACGGATGCGAGGCCGTTCTGAATCGGGACCCAGCCGGTACGGCGCAGACCGATGAGCACTTGATCCTGCAACACGTAGAGCACCCATGTCGCCGTGCCAACGACAAAGACAAGCATCGCCACCGGGTTGTCGCGAAGGAAGCCAAGTTTTTCGGCCCACAGGGGTTGTCCCAGAAGGAAGATCCCTGCCGCAAACATGGCGGCCCCGGCGCAGAACGCGTAGCAGCTCATGATGATCCGTGCTGTGCCGGATCCGGCCGCAGGCAGGAATCGAATCAGGCCGTTGTTCATCCCCAAGGTTGCAAAGTTGGCAAGCAAGGCGACGGTCGACATCAGTGCCACACCAATGCCGACTGCCGAGGTGGGGAGCCATCGGGCGGCGAGCGCCCAGAAGGCAAGCCCCAGCACGGAGGTGAGTCCGGTGCCGATAATGAGGGCATCGGCACTGCGTCGTAACGGATCGTTGAACCGTGCCCTGAGCGAGCTGGCAATGCCGATCTTCTCGCTAGTCATTTTTCAGGATCCGGACGTGGTCAATGCTCATCGTCGCGGGAAAAACCGTTGACTCGTCGGGGTTTCCGGGAAAATCTCCCCCGACGGCAAGGTTCATCACCAGATACATGGGTTCATCCGGAACCCGTTCGTCGTCCAGCTGCCACACCTGCTTTCCGTCCAGGAAGAACTTCAGCCGACCGGGCGTCCAGTCCAGCCCGACGGTGTGCCAGCCGTCGGTGAGCGTGTATCCGCCGGGGACCGCGTATTTATGGCCGAGCGAGCGTTCCGCGTCATTTTTTGGATGCATGCGCATCCGAAGTATCCCCGGTTTATGGCCCAGCAATTCCAGCAAGTCGACCTCGGGGACCGGTTCCGTGCTTGCCGGAAGCATCCAGATCGCCGGCCATAGTCCACGGCCCGCCGGCATTTTGAGCCGGACCTCGACCTTTCCATAGGTGAACGCGAATTTCGCCGGCTTATCGTATGCCGGGGGTCCGGTCGTGACCATGCCCGAGGCATAGTCGAACGGTTTGCCCTCCGAGTCGTAAACCCGGCGATCCTCCGCCGTCAGGTTCAGGATCCCGTTGGCGATTTTCGCTTGCTCCGGCATGTACCATTCGAGCTCGTTATTCGTGGCAATGGTGCAACCACCCTTGTCCCACCAATGGCACCGATTCCAGATCGACTCATCCAGGGTGTTTTCATCAAAACGTTCATCCAGCAAGATCCTATCGTCGGCCGGTTCGACGGGCGCCACGGATGCCCCCGGATCGGCTTCTCCCGCCGGATCTGCAGGTTTCCCCTGCCTCGGGGAATCATTGGTTCCCGTCGTTCCGACCGCCGAGGCAAGCGGCGAAAAATCCGTGTCAAGGATTTGAGGGCGGGTGCTGGTGGCCAATGAGAAAACCAGGGACAGTGCAATTGCAGCACCAATCGCTGCTCCCCAGATCCTGTTAAACATCGCGGAATCCCAACAGGCGTTTTACGAGTCCGCGTATGGCGGCATCTGCGCGGGTCCACGGCAGGCGGTCCAATCGCAACTCGGCATAGTCGTAGGCAATTGCTCCCAGCTTCTCCTTGAACTGTGCCAGGGCCTCCGATTCGCCGGACTCCCCCATATGGTAGGTGGTGCACCCCAATTCACAGGCACGTTCCATGTTTTTCCACTGCACCAAATATCCCGCGCCGCTCTTGCCGACCCGTTCGCGGTCCATGGCACCGAGCGTGTAATGGGCGGTACCGGCCAACATGACAATCGAGCCGGCCGCGGGTTTGCCGTCTACGTATGCGATCGTCACCTGGTACCCACTGCCCAGGTGTCGGGCCAGCAATTGCAATTTGCCCAAGGGGTCACGCCGTTTGGCGCGGACATGAGCCAACGCCCGCGGCTCATGCTGTTGCCCCGCCCACCGGTCAATTGACAGAAGGTACAGGGCATAGAAATCGCGCAGGAGTGCATCGGTGTGGCCCATTTCGATGCGCACGCCTTCACGCTCGGCTATGCGGACGTGGCGGCGCGAGGACTGGGACATGCCCTTCCAGACGCTTTCGGCACCGCCACTGAGGTCTACTGCGTGGGCACGACGCGGGATGGCGAGCACCCCCTCGTCGACGGCATCGGCCCACGCCTGCCATTTCTTCGGGTCCGGCCAGATGCCTATGCGCTGTAGTCGAAGTTTACGCAGGTCATGCAGGATCGCCCGAGTCGTTTCTGCATCCGCTTCCGCCCCCACCAAGCCGCCGACTCCCCAGCCCGGTGGGTAGGACTGGAGCCATCCGCCCAGTCCGGCAAGTCCTCGACGTTGGACCAGCGGAAGCAGGAATTCGCGGCCGTCGGCAAAGCTGTAGAGCCTGCTGGCGTCCCGATAGCGGCCGCCGGAAGTCAGCGCATCGACCCACTCGGGGGCGTGGTCGGGTAGCGCCTCCTGGTCGGCGTCCAGCATGCTGCGCCATTTTTTCCGGGGAACCGGTGATACCACCACTGGTTCAAGCATTGGATCCCCACCTCGCCTTTGACGCACGGAACCGGCGCGCCTGCCGCCAGACGTGGGTACGCCAGCGTTCCTGTGGGCGGGCCCGTTTCACGGCCGTGCCTGCCAACACCGCTTCAAGGTGTTCCACGCTGCAATCGGCCATCACCGTATACCGGGCCAGGGCGAAAGGGTCGTCCTGCGGATGACTCAGTGCGTTGCGCACGGCCGCTGCCGAGGAGTACCCGGCCTCGATGACCATTTGCCTGACTGCCTTGTCGTGATAGCCGTGCGGGTAGGCGAAGGTGTCCACCGGCCGCTCGATCAGTTCTTCCAGGGCCTTTTTGCTACCGGCGATTTCCCGGGATGCGGCTTCCCGTCCTATGCAGTCAAGTTGCGGGTGGGTCACGCTGTGCGCACCCATCTCGACGCCGTCACCGGCAAGTTCCCGGATGGCCGAGCCGTCAAGCATGGGCAGTTCCCCGGCGCCCACCGACCCGAGCCATTCGCTGCGACCGCCGACCGCTCCCGTTGTCACATACAAGGTGGCGGGCAATCCGCGATGCTTCAACACCGGCCAGGCATTCGAGGCGAAATCGGCGAATCCATCATCGAAGGTCACCGCAACGCTCCGAGGCGGCACTTCGGCACCCGATCGGATCAGGTTGACCACTTCCCCGACGGACAGCCCCGTGTACCCGAGCCTGAGCAGCGCATCCATGTGGTCGGCGAACAGCTTGCATGTCACTGCCCAAGGGCCGAAGCCCACGGGTGCATCGTCCTGGACGGAATGGTAGAGCAGGATCGGGATCACCGTGTTCATGGTGTTCCCCCCGCAGCGATCTGGCGCTTCAGGTGGCGTCGGCTTCGCAGGTACCTCCAGGGCCCGGACAGGAGGCCGCGCCGGTGTTCGCGCAGCAGATCCCTTGGATAGGGCGGAAGCCCGGCGACGACAGGCGGGTTCATGATGTTGGTTGCGCGCGACCGCAGGATTGAGACATTCCCGGCAAATGCGAGCACCATGCGCGGATCGTGCATGAGACAGCGCATCAGGTGCGCCCCCAGTCCGGCACCGTATCCGTAGACCTGGCGGCGCAGCGCAGCATAGTCTCGGTGGTGCGGATGCAAAACGATCGCGGCCGGTTCATACACGAGCCGGTTCCCCGAAGCCAGGACGTCATGGAATGCCGCCAAGTCGTCGCCTCCCATCGCCACGGTTCCGGTGCCCAGGGCGGCTTCGAATCCCCCGGCATTTTGCAGGTACCTTGTCTGGAACGCCATGTTGGCCCCGGATCCGCAGGCTCCGGAGGTGTACGGCATCAGGGGAAACTCTGCATTGCCCCGGGTTCCGTCGAAGACGCGCCGGTGCAGGCCCTTGTCATAGGTCATGTTGCCTTCCACCCATTGTTGCGGAAGGGTGTCAAGCTCACGCGGAGCGATCATGCCGGTAACACAGACCGCGGACGGATCTTCGGCAAAGACCTTCACCAGACGTTCGAGCCAGCGGCGGTCGGCCAGGACATCATCGTCGGTGAAGGCGACGACGTCCGTGGCGATGTGCGGCATTGCGGCATTGTGCGCGTGGGCGAGTCCCGGTCTGTCTTCGCGCACATAGACCAACCGCGGGTCTTGCCGGGTGCGCAGGGCCATGAGTTCGGCGGTACGCTCGTCCGACGGCGCGTTGTCCACAACGACGATGCGCTCGGCCCTCAGGGTCCCGGACTCAATCGAAGCCAGGCACTCCACCAGCTGTTCGGGGCGATTGCGCGTCGCGAGGACAACGGTGACCGACGGGTAAACGTTCGGGTTGGACGAGGTGGATCGATCCGCGCCGGCAGCTTCGGGCCATGCTCTCGCGGCCAAATGCTGACGGACCACCGCCGGGGTGACGGTTTCATGCTCGGCCAGTTGGAAGCTCAGTTTGGACACTGGGTCGCCGTCCCTGGTGAGCAGGCACAGCACCTTCCGATACCTGGCTCCGGATTCAAGCGCATCCAGCGTTGCCGATGGGTTCTTCAGGTCGATGATCAACGGCAGCACCGGCAGGACCATCCCGATCCCTGCGGACCTCCCGCCAGACTTCCGTATCTTGAAATGGCTGGTGGTCGCCAACGCCATTCCGGCCAACACGCTCGCGAACAACGCACTGGCTGCCGCTCTACCGATTTCAGCCGTACCGACCTGTGCGCCGCCCTGTGTTCCGCCTTGAGGCCATTTCAACCCTTGACGGCTGCCTCGAACCGGCATCACGCGCGCACTGTCAGTGATACGCCCAAGACCCCGCGACAGACGTTCAGATTGTCCCTGGTAGCCCGGTAAAATTTTCGGGCTCGTTTTCGACTTCATGCTTTATTCCCCCAAGTTCGACCGCCTGGATCCAGCTCCCAAAGCTGTTTCGTGGCGGGGTGCTCATTTAAGAATTGCTTATCCGCTTGGCGTAATCGCGGAAAGACCTCCCTCTGCGCGGCAAGAAGCATCCCAAAGAACAGTCATGTGTCCCGTCAGTGCCGGCGCGGCTGTTCCGCCATGAAATGGGCTCGGGATCGAAGCCGTTGTCTCCGGGCATCGAGTCGCCCGCCATTGAATCAAGATAACCACAGCCGCCCCCAGTGGTGGTTTTAAGTGGCGAAGACTAGTTCGCCATTGAAACAGCACCCTACGCCTTGACAGGCAAATTTTGAAGAGCGGTTGGACTATTTGGCAAACGCGAGACTCTCGGGCACCACTCGGTTGCACATCAGCATCATCGTCGTTGTCGCACACGGCCTGACGATGCGCCGACCACACATTGTCGAACTGCCGCAGCCAAGGGTGCCGCTGGCGGAGAAACCCGCGAACGTCCCCTCGACCGGCCTTGGAGCGCAGACGGTCCCCGCAGGCGGGACATCGCGGACCCTTGGTCATCATGGCAGAGCAACTATGCGACATTCCTGACAGGTTCCGGGACAAGCGAGCCACGCGCATAACCTACACATGTCGCCAGGAGTCCACCTACGATCGCCAGGGACATTCCCAACGGCCTAAGCGAACGGTTCCTCAACGCCGCTCCAATGCCCTGACTGACCCCGGCAGGCAGAACGGTCAATACGTAGGATTTCTCCGTGTGCAGACTTTCCGCGTGCTCGTTGATCCGGGCGGACTGACGCCTGACTATGACTGACTTGCTCACTCCCTCCCAATAGCAGCGCCTCATGAAGTAAGCCAACCGGTGACGTTCCAGGGTGACCCGGTGATTCACCACAGCTTTGCGGCAAAGCACCACTCGATGGTTTGCCGAATGTTGCCTCATGCGCATGGATAGCTCGGTTTCTTCGCCGCCGACAGGTTTGGCACCGATCCTTCCAAGTCCGGACGAAAAGCCACCGCTGTCGACTATGCTCGCGCGTCTAAATCCCATGGATGATCCAATAGGGTTCCTGATGTAATCGCCATCCGCGGGAAGCCCGACATAGCTGCAACCGACAACCCACAGGAACTCTTCGGGAAACCAGGATGGCGGTTGTCCTGCATCCCATTTAGGCAGCGCCATTCCGCCGACTCCAACCACGTCGGAGTGAATAAACGGTTCGGTCATGTACCGGACCCATTGCGTGTCCGCAACGGCATCGTCATCAAGAAATAGGACGATTTCTCCCGATGCCCTGGCGACTCCCGAGTTCCTTGCCCCTGAGAGCCCTTTGGCTTCAGTGTTCGCGACCACCACGGCATCCGAGAATTGCTCTCGGGCCCGCTCCAACAATCGTGGATTGTAGTCAATCACGATGATCACTTCTGCTGGTTCCATCGACTGGCAGGCCAGTGAAGCCCTGGCCCTGACCAAGTCGTTCCAGCGTGATTCGGTAAATGCACAAATGACAACAGAAACTAAACGTTTCATGCCTGGCCTAGGCCTCTCCGGTGCAGGGTGTTCCCAGCTGTTCGGGCATTCCAAAACGAATCGGGAGCGCCCGCTGACCGCGCAACAGACATTCTTTCGACAATCAAGGTGCGCAGACAGCGGCCACCGTCCCGGAACGTGTTCAGGTTACTTTCACCGTTGAGCCGATCCGCCTCGAAGCTTGGAACTTCTGCGATCTTCAGTCCCGCCTTGACTGCACGAATGCTCATCATCGTTTCGATCTCAAAACCGTCACCCCAAACGTGGCCAAGAGACGAATTGAAAGGATCCGGGAAGTCGAATGCCTCCACGCTTTCCTTTGTCATGGCGTTGAACCCGTAGCAGAGGTCTGTGTAGGCGGTTCTGAAGAAAGCGTTGGCGATGCCATTCAGGAAATGATTCCCCAATGTCCGAAGTCTCGTGATATCGGTGCTTCCGCCCCCTGGCAGGAACCGGCTGCCCCTGACATATTCCGCACCGTCGTCCATGGCCGAAAGAAAAGCCGCAATTTCGGCTGGGTCCATGGAACCATCCGCATCGATGGCCACGATCCGTTCACAACTCGCCGAAGCGAAACCAGCGACGAGGGCGTTGCCTTTGCCCCTTCGAGCTTGTTGAATCACCACGATGTCAGGAATGACGTCCCGAGCAACCCCCACTGTTCCGTCGGTTGATCCCCCATCGACGAGAATGAATTCATCTATTCCAGGCGGCAATGCCTCGAGCACATGGCCCACGTTTAGTTCTTCGTTGAACGTGGGCACGACAAGCGAAACGCTTGCACCACCTTGTAATCCGCGCATCTAAATTACCCCCAAGTAGTTTAGGAAAGTTGCATCCCAAAAATGTGGATGCGGTGTCGCATTGTCCGATCAATAGCGACGCAAGCGCGCAGTATCCCCATCGCGGCGACGAGGCATTCTGTGAGCGCTGTAAGCCCAAGGCTAGGCACCAAAGCGGGGTTGGCCACGCGTAAAAAGCACTCTAGTGAGGGCGTTTTCCCCGGCGTTTCACCTAGCCCACTACTCCCTTTCGAGGTAAGTTGACTGCTCCCTGGATCTGCACAGGACGCAGGTAGGGCTTATTCGGAGCGGGCCGCATGTCAACCCGAAAAAGTTGCTCCGCGATCTTGGACCTCATGCCTTGTAGTGAGGGAGTACATGAATCGACGTCAGCCTTCGCCGACCGCACAAGGCAAATTGGCGAAGACTGACGGGCGACGAGCTCTTGCCTTGAACTGCTCAACGGTTGGTAGCAACAGGTATTGTCCGGGACCGGATAAAGGTGCCGCTTCAGTAGGACAAGGAGCCGACGGCTGCTGGGGGGTCGATCGCCCAAGATGGACAATCGCCAACCGCCGACTCCAGTCCTGAATACGCAGGCGGTTTACGCTAACGCCTGCCTATACCCGGCGTATTATTCGAATGGAAATCGCGAATCCAGTGCACGTAATTCGATCAACCAACCAATATTCTTCCCCGGGCTAATTCAAAGAATAGTCAGGCCATGGGACGATAACCACGCGTATTGGATACCTTATTGTTGACCGGTAACTACGCGAAATTGTCGATCGTCCACTCGAATTTCCACCAACGCCTTCGATTGCTCAGCCTAACCAAGGTTTCCTAGTTCCGCGCGTCCACTGATCCCTAGCTTGGCGAAGATCCGGTAGAGGTGTCCCTCGACTGTGCGTTGCGAAACTGTCAGGCTTTGTGCAATTTCCCTGTTGCTTTTCCCCTGGCCGACCAACTCGATGATCTCCTTTTCACGGTTTGTCACCCCACGTTCATTCATGGCCTCGCTCAACGCTCCCCAACTCTGGCCACCAAGTTCCGTGACCCACGAAGCCAATTGACGCAGCAGGACCCCACGCTTCCTCTCGTCGATGCCATCGCTGTGGCCACGCAGACACGAAGCAAGAAGTTCGGCTCCAAGACAGGTCTCCCCGCAAGAAAACATCAGCTCAGCTGCACCGACGATGTCTACCAATTGCCCTGAGCGCACCATGCCCATGGCAGCCGCAAGTGTGCCGCATCGTCGACCCACACCTTCGGAGCTCAGCGTCTCGAGGCGGTCCAGCGCCCGCGGTCGGTCACGGAGACCATTCGACATTTTCCACAACAAGATCAGCAGGTGGTGTTCTGTCTGGCTGCGTTTCTCTGCACGGGCACGTTCGATGAGTGCGACCATGGCTTCCGGTTCCTTCGGCGACCTCGATAGTTGCCGGTATCCGGTGGCCAACATCAAAACGTCGGTGTTTTCGACGCGACCATTTCCGTGTTCGATGAGGTTTTCGCGACGGTCTTGGCCTCCGCCGAACGTGGCACCCTCCGTTTGCGATTCTTGGAAGCCGTACAGCGCCTCGGCCAAGGGGTACAGGCCGTCGGGGTCGTAGCAGGCCAATTCCGCCCGGGCTTCGTCCAGGAAATTTCTGGCAAGCGGCCACCGCCCTTGCTGGATCGTTGCAAATGCCGACCAGAAATTAAGCATGCCGCTTCTATCCAGCTGCACTTCCAGTGAGCCGGAGCGTCCCGATTCATTGAGAGCGCCGATCGTTGCATAGTCGCCGACGGCAAACAACGATCGCAAGCCAGCTGCCAGTAGGGGGTGAAATTCAATGTTTTCGGAGGGGGAACATGCACTCATCGATTGCAGAGATTCAAGGGCAAGATCGGCAGCTTCAACAAAGCTGCCCATGTCCATCAGGATTTCGCATATGAGTTCGCGGCAAATGAGCAATTCGGTGCCGTTGTCGTCGCATAATTTTTCACACCGCCTGGCCCTGTCCAGAATTGATCCTAGGTCCGTGCGGTCAACAAGCTCGATGCGCATTTCAAGAATCTCGATGGCCCGCTGATTCCGGGCAATTTCTCGCGCTTCCCCCGGCTCGTCCAATGATTCCAGTCTTGCTGTGCAGCTTTTCCATTCCTGTAGGAGGTGCTGTGTCTCTTCTCGGCTGCCGGCGTTGCGGCGCAAGGCGACGCTTTGCATTAGCTTCATTTCGCGTAGGTGCGCCACATCGGGACATTGCCAACAGAACTTTCCTACCGTATCCATGACCTCCTGGTACCTGCGCATACCCATCAAGGCACGCACCTCTTCCCGGGCGAATGCTGGCCTGCCCCCAAGTACATTCGAGTGTTGACACAAGCGCCAAGCCGTCGGGAAATCCAGCTGGTTATTGGCCAGCGTGGTTGCTTCAAGGACAAGCCGGGTTTCAAGGTGTCTGCCGTTTTCACATGCCCACAACACGGACTCGGGCAGACTTCCATGGTCGACTGAGCGCTGGATGACCCGCTCCATCAGTTGCAAGTTGCGCCCGGGCGGGATGAGGTCCCGAAGGATCTGGGCATGGATAGGCGCCGCAATTTCAACCCGAGACTCGGCAACTTGCCTCACCAGTCCGGCGTCGACTAGCCTGCCGACGTCCGCACCAGTGTACTTCGCCAACAACGTGACCTCTTCTGCTCCGCCCAGGGCCAGTATTTCCAGCGCCGTCGCAGCAGCGGTGTCGAGACGTTGTTGAATTCGGATGACTGCATCGGCCAGGTGCACATCCAGATTGATCCGCGATTGCTCGAGGACATACCTGCCCCGTGATTCAACAAGGATCTCCTGTTGTTTGGCAGAACGCAGGAAAGCTCCTACGAGCATTCCGTTGCCGCCGCAGACTGCGGCGATAACCCGCGCAGAGGCTGTGGTCGGCAACCGTCCGAGTTCCTCCTGGCAGTAGTCTGCGACGTCACGGTCGGAGAATCTCCCCAGTATGATCCTGGCCAGTCGCGCTCCGAGCTCACTCCCCGCCACCACACGCTCGCTGTGTCCCTGCCCCACTGTCATCAAAATCAACTTGATACAACCAGCCGATGCCAGCTGTGTCAGGACAAAGGCACTCGCTTCATCCAGGTGTTCGGCCTCTTCCACCACCACGATTGTCTTTCCGCCCGGTTTCGGTGAACGCAAGAGGCTCCATACGTGTTTCAGGACTCCTGCTTCATTCAGGGGTTCTGTGAAATCGACCAATAGTGGTGACAAGGTCCCGAAATTGCTTTCGCCGAGCACGGCAGAACAAAGCAAGCGAACCGCCTCCAGCTTTTCTCCTCTCAGCACCCTGTCCACCAGCGATGATTTTTCGCATCCAATCGGGCCCGAAAGCACGACTCCCGTTGATGCAGGATCTGTCACTATTTTTGCCAGCTCCCGGCGTGCCGCCAGCCTGGCACGACCGGGAACTTCCCGCTCCCCCGCGCTCATGACGCGACACGGTTATTGAGACCCAGGGTCCCGACCAAGGAGCTAAGTTCACGCCGTCCACCCAAGGACAGTTTCGAATAGATTTGATAGAGATGCCCCTCAACCGTGCGGATAGAGACACCGGCGTCATCGGCAATTTGCTGGTTGTTCATACCTTGCGCCGCAGCCGAAGCCACCATTTTTTCGCGGTTCGTTAGCATTTGAAGCACCTCGGATTCTTGACCCGGGAAATGTTCATTGCCTGAGGTCGGAGGTGCCCCGTTTCCCCTGCGCTTGCGATTGACGAAACCTGTAACTGCCGTCTTTCCTGCCGCCGAGATTGAATCAAGGAAATGGTTTGACTCCGGCAAGGCGTAAACCACAAAACCCGCGTCCACCAACTTTTCGAGACCGGCCAGCGTTGACGATTCGTGTCCGTTTTGCCAGCCTGCATATATGAGTGCGAATGCCAGCCCGATCGTCGTCGTCGTTTGCGTAGAAGGCCGCCAAGGTTGGACGCTTGGCTGAAGCCCGTTCCGCAAAGCAGCTAGCCTGCAAAGGATTTTTCCGTTGCCAGTCCCCTGGAGCTGGCTCTCCTCCATGTTCCGCCCTATAGCGGAGCTGGTTCCAACCGAAGACAGCAACTCTGTAAACCACCAGCGTGCTGTTTCCCAGCTTCTGTCGAAAGGCATCCTGGCGTGTTCGGCAACGCGGCCAGATTCGCTTGCGTAGACAAGCATGGCCCGGACTATCCAAAGATCGTAGTCATGCCCTGATACCTGAAGTTGGGCCAGTGACGATTCCAGTACGGGAAGTGCAAGACTCAGGCGACCTGCGGTAACATCCAAAATGGTTTCGGCGATGACAACGGCTTCGAACAGTTCTGCAGGCAGTTCATCGAGGTAGCGAGTGATGATGTTGGCTATGGATTGCTCCGCGGTTTCGAGTTCACCATCCAAGAGACTGTTCCGCAGCTCGTCGAGGAGCCGACACAGGTTCCTTGACGGTGGGGTTTTTATGTGGGTCTGTTCGCACCATGGCCTTCCCTGCCCTGAAATGAAAGCAAAGAAGTTGCCCTTGTCGTTGATTGAATGACCGACCGCGGCCGCGCGGCTTTCTCTCCCAAGGGATTCCTGGAGAAACGTGGAGCTGTGCGTGACTTCCTCGAGTGACTGGCCGATTCTTCTAACAAATCCAGAGCTGATGAGGTGGTCGACGTCTTTTAGTCGATCCCGATTCAACCCCACGAGCCGTATCGTTCCATGTCTCGCCAGTCTCTGGAGAAAGCGCCTCTCGGAGTGACTTAACATTGACATTTGGGCCCAGGCCAACGCTTCGACGCGGCCGCCCCGCGGCCATGCCCCGGGGAGCAAAACGAGGTGCTCCCCCTGGAGGCACAGCTTGCCATTGGTTATCGCCTCACGAGCAAGGGCCACCAACAAGCCCATGTTTCCATGCGCGCGATGCCATAGTGCGCCCGTTGTCAGAGGTGTTGGAACGGCATTGAACTCTTTGATGAGAACCCGATGCACTTCGTCAAGTCCCAGCGGCTCAAAGCATATTTCGGTACAGCCTGCTCTGCCGGTGATAGGTAGGAATTCAGGGGGCATGATTTCACCGTGCACCATCAGCAATATGACCAACGCGCTCCGGCTGAATGCCATTTGAGCCAGCGCATCCTTGGATTGACGGTCCAACAGCTGAGGATACTGAACGACAACCACTGGCCGATGAGGATTTCGCTTGGCAATGGCCCGCATGATTCCCGTCAGGCCGAGCTGTTCGATTTCTGCGACATCGGCCAGTAGGAATGCCAACGCACCGAAGCCCATTTTTTGTGCATATACCGTTCCGCTGACATGAATCGGCTCGCACGAGGCATCCACTGCCCTGATCGCCTGGGCCACCAAATCCACACGGTCGTCAGCATGGCTTCCAGTCAACACCACGGACATTGAGCTGCTGTCTGTGATGGCGTCCTTGATCAGATCCAAATAGTGCTCACGCGTTCGTCCTCCCCAGGACTTCCCGCTGTTTTTTTCCCCTGTACCGTTGGTGGTGCCCAATAAATCAGGACGCCAAGCAAGATCCAACATCGTTATTCACCTGTTCCCCAACTACCGGCAAAATATGCGTGTGCCCGTCCCCAAGACAGTCTCATGCAACTTGCAAGCCATCCTACGGCGACTTGGCCAAGTAATCACCTGTTTCGAACATTTTCGTTCCCTTTAGTGCAGACTTTCCACGAAGGTCCCCCGTGTGTCTCATGTCAATGGGGATTAACCGCTTGGTAACGGAACCAGCGAAACGTCTTCCGTTCGGCGTGCGACTTTACATCCAGGCGCTGATGGATCTGGTGTCGGTGGCCCTGAATATTGCGAACCTTCTGCGCAACCGTTGGGAGATTTGGCGACTGGTAGCGCCGGTGGCGCCCTCACTGAATGTGGCCCCGTCAAGAAGGCCCCCGCCATCGAATAGTTCGGTTTCAGGCTCGCCTAGGCAAGCCGGTTAAGCCCGGCCAGATCCGCCGGTGGCCGTAGTTCCCTTGGTGACGTATGTGATTCGGAGTGTGAATCGAACCAATCCACGACTTCCGCCCTTCCCCGTTTGGCATTTTTGCCAAACGGGGAAGGGCGGATTTGTTAGGTCACGTGAGGTTTTCTACGAGTGGGCGGTAGCGAAGTCGTGGGTCGAACAGTTACTCACCCAAGGTTTCAGCGGCTTCCAACCAAGCCATTTCGAGTTCTTCCTTTTCCATCTCCACTCCACGCAGGGTGGCATTGAGCGTTGAGACCTCGTCGAATTTCATGGCCTCGGACGCCACCGCCATCTGACCGTGGAGCTTCTCAATCAAGGACTCGAGCTTGTTCATCTGGCGCTCGACGCGGTTCAGCTCCTTGCGGGCCTCGCGCTTCTCGGCCTCGCTCGGGCCGGTGGATTCGGCCACCGCGGCGGGTCCGGACTTGTCCGTGGGCGCTCCGGTATTGCCGCCGCCCTGCGCACCGGAACGCAGCTCCAGGTACTGGTCGACGCCGCCGGGCAGCCCGCGCAGCTTGCCGTCGCCCAGCAGCGCGACCTGGTGGTCGGTCACCCGTTCGAGCAGGTAGCGGTCGTGGGAGACGACCACAAGGGTGCCAGGCCAGCCGTCGAGCATGTCCTCAATGGCGGCCAGGGTGTCGGTGTCCAGGTCGTTGGTGGGTTCGTCGAGCATCAGCACGTTCGGCTCGCCGATGAGCAGGCGCAGCAACTGCAGCCGGCGGCGCTCACCGCCGGAGAGCTCCTTGACCGGGGTCCACTGCTTGTCGGTGCCGAAGCCCAGCTGCTCGGCCAGTTGCCCTGCGGAGACTTCCTTGCCGCCGACCTCGAAGGACATCCGCTCGGCCTTGATGACCTCGATCAGGCGCATGTCCTTGACCTCGTCGAGCTCCTTGACCTCCTGGGTCAGGATGGCGGTCTTTACGGTCTTGCCGCGCTTGATGAGCCCGGAGGTGGGCTCGATCTGGCCGTTGAGCAGTTGCAGCAGCGTGGACTTGCCGGCGCCGTTGACGCCCACAATGCCCACGCGTTCGCCCGGGGCCAGGCGGAAGGTGATGTTGTTGAACAGCGGCTTGCCCGTGCCGAAGTCCAGGGAGACGTGTTCGAGGTCCAGCACGTCCTTGCCCAGGCGCGCGGTGGCCATCTTGTTCAGTTCCACGGTGTCGCGGGCTGCGGGGACGTCGGCGATCAGCGTGTTGGCCGCCTCGATGCGGAACTTGGGCTTGGCGGTGCGGGCCGGGGCGCCGCGGCGCAGCCAGGCCAGTTCCTTCTTGACCAGTTGCTGGCGCTTGCTCTCCACCACCGCGGCGGTGCGGTCGCGCTCGGCGCGGGCCAGCACGTAGGCGGCGTAGCCTCCGTCAAACGGGTCCACGGTGCCATCGTGCACTTCCCAGGTCCGCGTGCAGATCTCGTCCAGGAACCAGCGGTCGTGGGTGACCACCAGCAGCCCGTTGGCGTTGGCGCGCCAGCGGTCCTTCAGGTGCTTGGCCAGCCAGGCGACGCCCTCGACGTCGAGGTGGTTGGTGGGCTCGTCGAGCATGATCACTTCGTGCTCGCCGATGAGCAGCTTGGCCAGGGCGACGCGGCGCTTCTGCCCGCCGGAAAGCGAGTTGACCTCCGCGTGCCAGTCGACCTCGCCGACCAGACCGCCCATGACCTCGCGCACCAGCGGGTTGGAGGCCCATTCGTGGTCGGCTGCCTCCCCGACGATGGCTTCCCCGACCGAGAGCGCCCCGTCGAGCACGTCGGACTGGTCCAGATAGGCCACGCGGACGTCCCCGCGCTTGGTCACCCGGCCCTCGTCCGGGGTCATGCGGCCGGCCAGCAGGCGCATGAGCGTGGATTTGCCGTCGCCGTTGCGTCCGACCATGCCAATGCGATCCCCGTCCTCCAAGCCCAGGGAGAGCGAGTCAAGGACGGTACGGGTGCCGAAGGACATGGAAACGTTTTCGGCGCCGAGCAGGTGGGCCACGGTGTGGTGCTCCTTTTGTTACGGGGATTCGATGACGGTGGGCAGGATGCCGGCGCCGGGGACCGGGCCGTGGACCTGCAGGGTTGCCACGCCCGCTTCGTCGGAAAGCTGGGCGATGATTTCCGCGCCGTGTGGCTGGTCGCGGGCGAGCAGGGCCAGCGTCGGACCGGATCCGGAGACCAGCGCGTGCAGTGCACCGGCGGCCTCGCCGACGTCGCGCACCACGCCCAGTTCCGGGGCCAGGGCCAGGGCCGCACGGGTCATGTCGTTCACGAGCAGGGGCGCCAACGCGTCCAGGTCCCCGTCCAACAGTGCCCCGACCATACGCGGGTCGACCTCGGTGGGGGTTTCGACGACCTCGTTGGCCCGCAACCGGTCGAGCATGCCGTACACGCGCGGAGTGGACAGCCCGTAAGAGGCAGGGACCAGCACCCAGTCGGTGCGCGTGCGCAACAACAGCGGGGCCAGCTCGTCGCCCACACCCAGGCCGACGGCGGCGCCGCCCTGCAGGGCGAAAGGCACGTCAGCGCCCAGGCGGGCGCCCAAGCGGGAAAGTTCCTCGCGGGTCAGCCCGGTGCCCCACAGGGCGTTGCACGCCACGAGCGTGGCGGCGGCGTCGGCTGATCCCCCGCCCATGCCCCCGGCGATGGGCACGCGCTTGGTGATGCACAAATCGACCCCGGCGTAGTGTCCGGTGTGTTCGCGCAGCAGCATTGCCGCCTTGACCACGAGGTTTTCCGGACCCAGCGGGAATGACTCAGGGTCGGAGACCGCGGTGGAGTCCGGGTGCAGGAAGACCTGGATTTCCTCGTCGTGCCGGGCGGTGGCGGCAACGTCCTCATAGAGGGAGACGGCCAGGTACAGACTGGCCACCGAGTGGTAGCCGTCCTCGCGGGGCGGGCCGACCCTGAAGTAGCAGTTGATTTTTCCCGGGGCACGGGCAACGACCGATTGGGTCATGGGGCTGCCGGTTCGTTGGCGACCTTCGCCTCGGCAATGGCGGCGAATTCGGCGATGCCGAGCTTTTCCCCGCGGGCCTGCGGATCGACTCCCGCCGCCAGCAGTGCGGCCTCGGCCAGGGCAGGGGAGCCCGCCCAGCCGGCCAGGGCCGCGCGCAGCGTCTTGCGGCGCTGGGCAAAGGCGGCGTCGATGACGGCGAAGACCTCGCGCCGGGTGGCTGTGGTCTCAGGAGGGGTGCCGCGTTCGAAGCTGACCAGCCCGGAGTTGATCTTGGGTGCGGGCCAGAAGACGTTCATGCCGATGACGCCGGCCTTGCGCATGGTGCCGTACCAGGCGCCCTTGACCGAGGGCACCCCGTAGGTCTTGTTGCCCGGGCCGGCTGCCATGCGGTCGGCGACCTCGTCCTGAACCATGACCAAGCCGTGCTGCAGCGAGGGGAAATGCTCGAGCAAGTGGAGCACCACCGGCACAGCGACGTTGTAGGGCAGGTTCGCCACCAGGGCCGTGGGCGGGTGCTCAAGCTCGGTGACCTTCAGCGCGTCGGAGAGGATGACGGTGAGGTTCGCTGCCTTCTCCGGGCGGAATTCGGCCGCGGTCCGCGGCAGCCGGGCGGCAAGCTTCGGGTCGATTTCCACCGCAACGACGCGGGCGGCGGCATCGAGCAGGCCCAGGGTCAGCGAGCCGAGGCCCGGCCCGACCTCGAGCACGGTCTCGGCAGGATCGAGCTTGGCGGTCGCCACGATGCGCCGGATGGTGTTTCCGTCGATGACGAAGTTCTGCCCCAGGGTCTTGGTGGGGCGCACGTCGAGCTCACCGGCGAGGCGGCGGATCTCGGTGGCACCGAGCAGTGGTGGCGGGGTCGATTCTACGGAAGTCACGTATCAATCCTAGTTCAGGGCCCGTGCGCCGCCGACCGGGGCGTCCGCTGCGGGTGGCTCACGGGGGTGTTGCTGCCATGAACAATGGGTCCCGCCCTATCCAAGGCGGAACCCATTGTTCATTGTGAAATCTTGTGCACCTGTGCGGTGGTGCATCGGGCCGTTGGGCCCGGTATGTCTGTTAGCGCAGGCCCAGCTTGCTGGAGCATGCGGGCCAGTGGCCCCAGCCGCCGCTGCCGCGCAGCACCTCGGCCGTGGCAACCTGCTCGGAAGGCGATGCCTGGTGCGGCAGCGGCGCGTACTTGCCGCCGCCGGCGCCGAGCCAGCTGCTGGCGGAGAACTGCAGGCCGCCGTAGTAGCCGTTGCCGGTGTTGATCGACCAGTTGCCGCCGGACTCGCACTTGGCCAAAGCGGCCCAGGTGCTCGACACGCTGCCGGAAGTCGTGGGTGCCTTGGCCTTGACCTCGGGCTTGGGCTTCGGCTTTGGCTTGGTGCCTACGGAAACCTCGGCGTCAACGGCCTTGGTGGTGACCTTGTCGCTGGTCAGCTCGCGCTTGGATTCCTTGCCGTCGCGCAACGTAACGGTGTAGGTGAGCGTGCGTTCGCCGTCCTTGCCCTCTTCGAGGGTCTTCTTGGTGCCAACCAGTGCGTCGGAGTCCTTGACGGTGTCGGTGCCGCGTTCTATCGACTCGGTCTCGGTGACGGTCTTGGTCTTGACGCGGACGACCTTCAGTTCCATGTCCTGCACGACGGCGTCCGCGACCTTGGCGTTGATCTCGTCATCCTTGTCAAGGGAGATCTTGGCTGCCTTGAGTGCATCGCCGACGGTCTCGGCGGTGGTGTTCAGCTTCTTGTTCTTGCCATCGGCTGTGATCGAAACGTCCTTGGGAGTGGAAATCTCGATGGTGCTGGCCAGCGAGGCCAGGGCCATTGCGCGGGCCTGCTCGATCTGTGCCTTTTCGGAAACGTTGAGTTGGTCCACAACATCTGCCACGGTCAGGCCAGTGGTGTGCACGACGCGGTCGACGCCGTCGATGCTCACATTGACTTCCTTGTGGCGCTTGATGTCGATGAGGGTACCCGCGGCGACTGGTGCATCCAGGGCCGGGGAGATTTCGTCGAGTTCACCAAGGGTGATCGACGAGTCCTCCAGGACATCTGACACGGTGGCGGCGCGAGTGGTGATGCTCTGGCTCTCGCCGTCGACGGCGACGGCAAGGGTCTTGTTGCCTCCGACGAACATGACCAGACCGAGTATCAACGCGGTCAAAACGGCTGCTTGCGCGCCGATCTTCACCCAACGATTCTTGAGGGCATTCTGCACAGGATTCCAAACTTAGGTCTAACCCGGGCACGGGGGCAGATCGATGCGTACACGGCGGGTGAACGGTTGCTCCCGGCAAAACCGGGCGCAGCCCACCGTGTGCCCATTGATTGGTGCGAGCACAATCCAATTCTTTTCATCTGTCGATGTCGCGTTGCGGTACGAGGTTCCCCTCCGCAGGCAGAATCAAATGCACCCGGGAACCTTCCCCGATCCCGGCTACTAAAAACCAACCGTAACCGAATCGTAATAAGGTCGCAAGCACTTCGTGCTTGCCTTGTGCCCAAAACGGGCTAGAACTCCCCGTAGACACGGTTCGTGTTTGCCGCCAGTGTCCCGCAATATTCCTCCAGCTCCGCCCCCACGGCTTCGGCCATGAAACGCACCGTTTGCGGGATCAGGTAACTAGCGTTTGGGCGACCCCTGTAGGGATGCGGGGTGAGGAACGGAGCATCGGTCTCCACCAGCACCAATTCAGGGTTGGCTACCAATAATGCATCGCGCAGATCGTGCGAATTCTTGAATGTCACGGTCCCGGAGAAGGACAGGTACCAGCCGTTGGCGTTGCAGATCTTGGCCAGTTCGGCATCGCCCGAAAAACAGTGGAATACCACGCGCTCGGGAAGTTCCTCGCTTTCCAGGACGCGCACCACATCGTGATGTGCATCACGATCGTGGATTTGCAGGGCCTTGGAGTGCTCGCGGGCGATGCGGATGTGCTCACGGAAGGAGTGTTCCTGGGCCGGCCGGCCGGCCTCGCCGGTGCGGAAATAATCCAGCCCGGTTTCCCCCACGGCACGCACGCGGCCATGGGCCGCCAACTCCTCGATCCGGGCAATCGCGTAATCCAGCTCACCCGTGGCGGCCAGGCGCGCGGCATCGTTGGGGTGGATCGCCACGGCGGCCAGCACCCGGGGATCCTCAGTTGCCGCGCGGACAGCGAATTCGGAGGATTCCACGTCGCAACCGACTTGGATGACACCGGGTACGCCCACGGCATTTGCCGCATCCAGCGCCTGGGCGACGGTGACGTGGACCGAGCCATCGCGGAAGTCCAGATGCGTATGGTTGTCTGGCACGCCAAAGGGCAACGGGGCCGGCGCGGGCGGGTAGGAGAGGTCGCGCTTCTTGCCCTGTTCGTCCTTGGCATTCCGGATCGGGGCGCCCGACTCCCCCGCTACCGGGGCAGGCAGGTAGGCCTCCGGCACCCCTTGCGTCCTCGAGGTTTGCGCCGCTTGTTCCGCCGTAGACATGGTTGCCACGTCCCCTTCACTAGATGCCCCTGCTTCCCGGGGGCAATGACCACTCGCCCATCCAGCCTACGCGGAAGAAAGAGACGATTGATTTAGTGTGATGCGGGGCACAACTTTGGCAGTATCGTTGGGATGGAGGGCCTCGACCGCCCACCCAACGGATGCGCTCCAGGAGGACATTGCATGTCGCTTTCCACCGAGTCCCAGGTTCTGCCCGCCGACGAGTTCGGCCGGGTCTGCGAAGAAGTGCTGGCCGGGATTGCCACGGTGATCGATGGCAAGGCCGAGGTGGCCCGCACCGCGCTGACCGTGTTGCTGGCCCAGGGGCACCTGCTTCTGGAGGACGTGCCGGGGGTCGGGAAGACCATGCTGGCCAAGACCTTGGCCAAGTCGGTTGACTGCACGGTGCACCGAATCCAGTTCACCCCGGACTTGCTTCCCTCGGACGTGACGGGGGTGTCCATCTTCAACCAGGACACCCACGAGTTCCAGTTTCGGCCCGGCCCTGTCTTCGCGCACATCGTGATCGGCGACGAGATCAACCGGGCCAATGCCAAGACCCAGTCCGCGCTGCTTGAATGCATGGAGGAGGGTCAAGTCACCGTCGACGGGATCACCCGCCGGCTGGAGACGCCCTTCATGGTGATCGCCACGCAGAACCCCATCGAGCTCGAGGGCACCTTTCCATTGCCCGAGGCCCAGCGCGACAGGTTCATGGCCAAGATCTCCATGGGGTACCCGGACGCCGCCGCCGAGATGGCGATGCTCGAAACCCACCAATCGACCTCGCCGCTCGATGACCTGGCCCCGGTGCTGGACCTGCCCGCCCTGCACATGTTGATCAACACCGTTGCCGCGGTCTATGTCTCCGAACCCGTGAAGGAATACGTCGTGGCCCTGGGACGGGCGACACGCGAGCATTCCGACATCCGCCTGGGCGCTTCCCCGCGATCCCTGTTGCAGTTGCTGCGCGCGGCGAAGGCCGAGGCCGCGCTCAATGCCCGCGACTACGTGCTGCCCGAGGACGTGCGCAATATCGCCGCCAAGGTGCTCGGGCACCGGCTGATCCTGCACCGCCGGGCCGAGGCCGCCGGTTCCAATCCCGAATCCGTCCTCGTGGCAATCCTCAACGCGATACCGGTGCGCGCCGGGGCACGCGGCTAGCGCCGAACGCGAAGAGGCAAGGTGAGGGCAGACATGGGCACCGACACCGGGGAACCCAACGAATTCCGCGATTCCCCTTCCCGCGGCCGCTGGGCGATCGCCGAGCCTCCGGCAACGCTGCGCGAAAAGGTCCACCTGGGATTCCTCACCGCGCGCGGCTGGGGCCTTTTTGCCGCCGGGGCGATTGCCTTGCTTGGCGCCTTCCTGCTGGGACGGCGCGAGCTGATGGCGGTGTCCCTTTTCCTCTTGGTGACCCCGCTGTTGGCTGCCTTCCTGTTGCGCTTCGGCAACCCCGCGCTCACGGTGACCCGGACCTTCAACCCGCCGCAGGCAACCACGGATTCATCGGTGCGGGTGCGCCTGCACATCACCCATCGGGGACGTTCCGGTGCATCGATCCCGCTCAGCGACACGCTGCCCGAGGATTTCGGCAAGGGCCCGGAGTTCAACTACCCCTCTCGCACCGCGGCGCAGGGGGCCGGCGGCTCCGGCAGCTGGTACGAATACCGCCTGCGGCCGGCCACACGCGGCATCTACGCGATCGGGCCGGTGCGCGCGCAGGTTGCCGACGTCTTCGGGCTTGCCGCCCGCCCCGCGGCCCTCGATGCGCCCAGCGCCCTGATTGCCCTGCCGGTGTGCGAGGCGCTGGAGCCCACCGGCATTCCGGGCGAACACGGATCCCACGGCCAGGCCGCTTCAAACCGCCGGCTGACCCCCGATTCCTTTGAGGTGATGACCCGCGAGTACCGTCCAGGGGACACCGTGCGGCGCATCCACTGGCCGGCCACGGCCAGGCGCGGCTCGCTGATGGTGCGCCAGGAGGACTACCGGGCCACCCCCAGGGCCGTCATCATGTTGGACCGTTCCCGCGCTGCCTTCCTGTCGCAGGGCGCCGGTTCCGAGCCGTCGCTGCAGATCCCGCAATTCACCTCCGCGCCCAAGGACTCCAGCCGGCGCTTCGAATGGGCTCTGCACGCGGCACTTGGCGTCGGCGCCTACCTGGCGCAGACGGGGTTCGGCATCGACTTGATCGACCACCGCGGCGAGGGCGTCAACGACGTCTCCGCCTCCGGCACCGAGGAAGCCGGCGAGCTGTTTGCAGGTCCCCACGCCACGGCCCGGATGCAGCAGGCACTCGCCGCACTGGCACTTGAGGACTCCGCGGTCCAGCGCCACGAGACGGCCAGGTCCACGCTCGCCGCGGCGCTGAAGGAACGCATGCGCGAGCGAGGCGACAGGCTCGTGCTGATCCTGGGCGAACCCACCCCCGAACAGGCAGATGACTGGCTGGAGGTCGTCGGTGCGCGGAGCAAGGTGACGGTGCTGTGCGTGGCCAACCGCGAGGCGCACCTGTTCCCGATCATCTCCCGCTTCCGCCAGGCCGGCTGGTCGGCCGTCGCGGTGAACCCGAAGACCACGCTCACCGAGGCCTGGGCCGGATTGTGGCACCAGTCATGAGCACCGCGACCTTGCCCCGGACCGATACACCGCCCCCGGGTTCACCCCGGCAGGCACCCGACGCAGCTGTTTCCGGGATCCCCGCGGCCGCCTTCGCGGCCCTGGCCACGCTCACGGCAATGCTCGGGGCCACCGCCTCGCTGCATGGGGTGATCAGCGGCTGGGGGTGGATGCTCCAGGTGTTCGTGGTGGTCACCTGCATCGTGGTGGCCGCCAACCTCGTGCGCTGCCTCTCCCCGCGCCGCTACCTGGGGACCCTGGCCGGGGCAGTGGTGGCGGTGCTGGCGCTGACCTTCCTGTTCTTCTCCAACACCGCCTGGCTGGGCGTCGTGCCGACCGGGGCGACCTACCGCGCCCTGCTGAAGGTCTGGGCCATGGCGAATGAGCAAATGGGCTCCCAGGTGCCGCCGGTGGAAACCACCGGGGTCATCGTCTTCTCCATCTGTGTCTGGGCCGCCGCGGTCGCTCTGGCCGTCGACGCCCTGGCCTTCGAGCTCCGCGCCGCGGCCCTGGCCGGCATCCCGCTGGCACTGCTGCTGTCCATCGCCTCGCTCTTCGAGCCGCACGGTGCAGGCATCATGACCGTTGCCCTCACGGCCGTGGGCTATTTGCTGGTGCTGGCTGCATCGCGGTGGCAGTCCGACACCGGTTCGGGCAGGCGCCGCGCCATGGAACTCGCCGGCCCGCAGGAGGCAGCCGGCGGGCACACCTCGCCCGGGCCGCAGGCCCGCGGGGCGCTGTTGCAGGGGGCAGCCCTCCTGGCCGGCGCCCTCGTCGCGCTGCTGGTGCTGCCCGCTGCCATTCCAGGGTTCTCCAAGGGCATGCTCACCGAGGGCAGCCGTCCGTCCTGGGGCAGGATCGCCACCAACATCGACCCGATGATCGCCCTGGGCAACGACCTGCGCAACCGCTCTTCCGGCACGGTGCTGCGCTACTTCACCGATGCGGACTCCCCCACCTACCTGCGGACCTCCGTGATCGGCCAACTCACCGCCGACCGCTGGCTGCCTGACCCCGAGGCCAGCCGGGTCCCTGCCACCGAGAACCTGGTGACCCGAGCCTTCCCGCGGGCCTTCGAATCGGCCCGGCCCGCCTATACCCGGGTCATCACCGACAGGTACCGCGGCGCGTGGATGCCGCTGCCCGGAAACGCGATCACGCTCAACGGCCTGGGCGGGAACTGGGGATGGAGCCCGGACACCGGCACCCTGCTGGCCGCCGAGGGCCAGCCGCCGGCGGCCGCCGACTACTCGGTGATGAGTGTGAACCCGCAGATCAGCGCGCAGATGCTCGCCGAGCTCTCCTCCTCGATCCCGCGTGGCTTCTTTGCCGAGGTCGACCCCCAATACCTGCAGCTGCCCGAGGACGTTCCCGGATCCCTGGCAGAGGCCACCGAGGCCGCGGTGGGCGATGTCGCCAACGACCCCTACGAACAGGCCGTCGCCATCCAGGACTACCTTCGTTCAGCGGCGTTCAGGTACTCGGAACAAACCCCGGTCGAAGACGGCTACGACGGCAGCGGGTTGGACGTCATCGACGCCTTCCTGCAGGAAAAGGCCGGGTACTGCGTGCATTTCGCCTCCACCATGGCCCTGATGGCCCGCGAGCTGGGCATCCCCAGCCGGTTGGTCACCGGCTACGCCCCCGGCACCCCCACCGGGGAGTCGATCGCCGGACAGAACGGCTCTGAACTGGATGAGTTCACCGTCAGTTCGCGCAACGCCCACGCCTGGCCGGAGCTCTATTTCCCTGGTGCCGGATGGGTCGCGTTCGAGCCGACCCCGGGGCGCGGGATCCCCCCGGACTACGCACCTGCGCTGCCTGCCCCGGACGTCGACCCGACCCTGAACCCGACCGCGCCCAACGCCTCAAATTCCGCATCCGCCAGCTCCTCCGAGGCCTCGTCCGAGGCTGCGGAGGCGGCGCGGGGCTCCGGCCCCGGGGCCGGGTCCCCGACGTCGGGCCTGGCGGGCAGCCTGCTCGTCGTGCTGCTGGCAGGGGCGGCGCCGTGGATGGTGCGCAGGATCCAGCGCAGTCGACGCATCGCGCGCATGGCCCTGCACGGACGTGCGGACATCCGCCCCGGGAAGGAAACCGGACCGGCGGCTGCCTGGTCCGAACTCGTGGCCCTTGGCCTTGACTTCTCCTGGCCCATGAGGCTGGACGAATCGGCCGGGGACTATTCCCGGCGTCTGGCCCGTAGCTTCCCCGCTGCCGCCCAATCCCTCAACGCGCTGGCCGGAGCCTATGAACGCCAGCGCTACGCACGCCCCGGCGATGAGGAAGACCCCGCCTCACTGGAAGCGGCCCTCGGCGAGGCGCGGCAGGCCCTGGCGGCCTCGATGGGGGTCGGTGAGCGTCTGGGGCGCAGCCTCTGGCCGCGGTCGCTCTTTGCTCCCCGCCCGTTGGGAGCCTCCGGCTACGCCTCGGCCAGGTAGTTTGCCCTGCCCTGTGGCTGGGCTACGGCGATCCCGCCGGCGGTCCCGAGAGCGGCATCGCCGCAACGGGGCCCCGCCAACGAAAACGGCGGCGCCCCCGTTGCTCCGTGTGGAGCAGAGGGGGGCGCCGCCGTCGGTGCCGCTGGCGGTTAGCGGGCCGCGTACGGGTCGGCGATGCCGATGTACTGGGTGGTGGTGTACTCGGCCAGGCCCTCGGCGCCGCCCTCGCGGCCCAGGCCCGACTGCTTCACGCCGCCGAACGGGGCGGCGGCGTTGGAGATGACGCCGGCGTTGAAGCCGACCAGGCCGAATTCGATCTGCTCCGCGACGCGGAAGAGGCGGTTGTGGTCGCGGGTGTAGATGTACGAGGCCAGGCCGTACTCGGAGGCGTTGGCCAATTCGATGGCGTGGGCCTCGTCGCGGAAGGTGGTCACCGGGGCGACGGGGCCGAAGATTTCCTGGCGCAGGATCTCGGCGTCGTTGGCGACGTTCGAGAGCACGGTGGGTGCGTAGAAGTAGCCCGGGCCATCGATCGGGGCCCCGCCGGTCTCCGCTACGGCGCCTGCCTCGACGGCCTTGGAAACCAGCGCGTGGATGTCGTCGCGGGCGCCGGAATCGATGATCGGGCCGACATTGGTGGTGGACTCGGTGCCGCGGCCGGTCTTCAGCGCGCCCATGGCGGCGGAGAACTTGGCGATGAATTCCTTGGCCACCGACTCGTGCACCAGGAAGCGGTTGGCCGCGGTGCAAGCCTCGCCCATGTTGCGCATCTTGGCTGCCATGGCGCCCTCGACGGCGGCGTCCAGGTCGGCATCCTCGAAGACCAGGAACGGTGCGTTGCCGCCCAGTTCCATGGAGGTGCGCAGCACCTTGTCGGCGGCGTCCTTCATGAGCATCTTGCCCACGGCGGTGGAACCGGTGAAGGAGACCTTGCGCAGGCGGTCATCCTGCATCAGCGGGCCGGAGATCTTCGAGGCGCTCTTGGAGGAGACGACGTTGAGCACGCCTGCCGGCAGGCCGGCTTCCATCATGACCGCGGCGAAGAGCTGGGAGGTCAACGGGGTGAGCTTGGCGGGCTTGAGCACCATGGTGCAGCCGGCGGCGATGGCCGGGGAGACCTTGCGGGTGGCCATGGCCAGCGGGAAGTTCCACGGGGTGATCAGCAGGCACGGGCCGACCGGCTTGGTCTGCACGATCATCTTGTTCTTGCCCTCGGGAGTGGTCAGGTAGCGGCCGTAGTCGCGCACCGTCTCCTCGGAGAACCAGCGCAGGAACTCGGCGCCGTAGGTGACCTCGCCGCGGGCCTCGGCCAACGGCTTGCCCATTTCCAGGCTCATCAGCAGGGCGAAGTCCTCGGCGCGCGCGGTGACCATGTCGAAGGCGCGGCGCAAGATCTCGGCACGCTCACGCGGTGCGGTCAGCGCCCAGGTCTTCTGGACGGCGTCGGCTGCGTCGAGGGCTGCCATCGCATCTTCCGAGGTGGCGCTCGCCAGGGTGGCAAGCACCTTGCCGGTGGCCGGGTCAACGACGTCAAAGGTACCGCCATCGGAGGCGTCGCGCCATTCGCCGTTGATCAGCAAACCGGTCGGGACGGAGGCGAGCAGCTCGGCTTCGCGCTCGGGGGTAATGGTCATAGCGGCGTTCTCCCTTGAACTGTGGGGTGTTGCGAAAATTGCAGGATCGTGTTGGTCTCCACGCTAGCGCCGCGGCAAGTGACTGTAAATTTCTATCTGCACTATGACGAAGCCGCCATTTTGTGCAGTCATCCCATGCGCGTCCCGGTGGTTTTTTGGCGCAATGGTCAGGCGCGGGCTTCGAGCACCGCTGCGTAGAGCTCGCGCTTGGACACGCGTTCGGTCTCGGCGACCGCAGCCACAGCTTCCTTCAGACGCAGGCCCTCCGAGACAAGTTGCTGCACCTGGGCCACGTGGTCGGTGGCGCGTGCGGGCTCCCCGGCCGGAGCGCCGGCAATGACCACGGCGATTTCGCCGCGGACATCCCCCTCGGCCCACACCAGCAGCTCGTCGAGGTTTCCGCGGATCACTTCCTCATACATCTTGGTCAGTTCGCGGGCAATGGCACCCTTGCGCTCGGGTCCGAAGGCATCGCGCAGCGCACGGATCATCGCGTCCAGCCGGTGCGGAGCCTCGAAGAAGACCATGGTCCGCTGCTCGGTGGCCAGGTCCTGAAGGCGCTTGGTCCGTTCACCGGCCTTGCGGGGCAGGAAGCCCTCGAAGGTGAACCTGTCGGTGGGAAGCCCTGACAGGGCCAGCGCGGTGAGCACGGCGGAGGGCCCGGGCACGGCGGTGACGGTGACGCCGGCGGCCACGGCTGCCTCGACCAGCTTGAACCCGGGGTCGGAGACAGCGGGCATGCCGGCATCGGAGACCACCAGGATGGTCGCCCCGCCGGCCACCAGCTCGAGCAGCTCGGTCAGCCGGTGGGTTTCGTTGTGCTCGTGGTAGCTGATCAAGCGCCCGGGGACGCGGACTCCCAGGCCGGTGGCCAGGTGCAGGAAACGCCGGGTGTCCTCGGCGGCCACGATGTCTGCGCTCTTCATGAGCTCGATCAGGCGGGGGGACGCGTCGGAAAGGTTGCCAATGGGGGTTGCCGCCAAGACGATCTGGCCCGGGGTTTCTTGAGTTTCCACGCCCCAAGCCTACTGCCCGCGCGTGCCGCCGGATCCCGCCGACGGGCGCCGGTAGAGTATTGACAGTGACTACAGCTTCCACGCAGAGACTTCGGCGCTGGGTCCTCCCACCGGCCGGCGCCTTCGGGCGCGAAGCCCTGAGGGACCGTTTGGCGGGCCCGTTGCACCGTCCCGGGATCTGGGGCTGGATCGTTCCGCTGGCGGTCACCGCTCTCGCGGCGGTGCTGCGCTTCACCAACCTCGCCCATCCGCACCTGCTGATCTTTGACGAGACGTATTACGTCAAGGACGCCTTCACCATGATGCAGGCGGGCTACGAGCTGGAGTGGGGCGAGGAGCCGAACGATGCCTTCATTGCAGGGCACCCGGAGCCCAAGGACTCCGCCTCCTTCGTGGTCCATCCCCCGCTGGGCAAGTGGCTGATCGCCGCGGGGATGTGGCTTTTCGGCAGTGACAACGGGCTGGGCTGGCGCTTTTCCGCCGCGCTCTTTGGCACCCTCGCGGTGCTGCTGTGCGCGCTGGTTGCCCAGAAGATGTTCTCCTCGGTGTTCCTGGGCGGCGTGGCCGGCCTGTTGGCAGCCATCGACGGGCACCAGTTGGTCATGTCCCGCACCGGACTGCTCGATATCTTCCTGATGTTCTTCCTTCTGGCAGGGTTCTTCGCCCTGCTCCTTGACCGCTTCGACGGACGCGAGCGACTGGCCCGCGCCCTGGCCACCGCCGATGGCGCCCGCCCCGCCGAGGGGTTGCTGGCCTACGGCCCGTGGCTGTGGTGGCGGCCGTGGCGCTTGGTGGCCGGGGTGATGTTCGGCTGTGCAGCCGGGGTCAAGTGGTCGGCGTTGTCCTTCATTGCCGTCTTCGGACTGATGACGGTGCTCTGGGATCTTTCGGCCCGGCGCCGCGCCGGGATCCGCCACTGGATCGCCGCCGGGTTGATCCGCGACGGGGTCCCGGCGTTCCTGCTCATCATCCCCACGGCCATCGTGGTGTACCTGGCCACCTGGACCGGTTGGCTGCTCTCCTCGGGCGGACGCTACCGCCAATGGGCTGCGGAGAATCCCTCGGAGACCTGGGGCTGGGTGCCGGGGGCGCTGCGTTCACTGGGCGAATACCACCGGGCCGCCTATTCCTTCCACGAGGGCCTGGGCTCGCCTCACGGCTGGGAGTCCTCGCCCTGGAGCTGGCTCTTTGCCGGACGCCCCGTGCTCTTCTTCTACGAATCGCGCGGCAATGGCGAGTTCGGGTGCACCTCTTCGGATTGCGTGCAGGCGATCACCGACCTGCCCAACCCGATCATGTGGTGGGCGGCGACGCTGAGCCTGTTGCTGGTGCTTTTCCACTGGATCGGTGCCCGCGACTGGCGTGCCGGGGCCATCCTGGCGGGAGTGGGCGCCGGGTTCCTGCCGTGGTTCGCCTATCCGGAGAGGACAATGTTCTTCTTCTATACCCTGCCTTTCGCCCCGTTCCTGATTCTCTCCCTGTGCTACGTGCTGGGCAGGAGCCTGCCCGTCGGGGGCCAGGTGCCGTGGCACCGGCGGCGCCTCTTGTGGGGCGTGGGGATCTTCCTGGCCTTGGTCGTTGTCGTGTCCGCCTACTTCCTCCCGGTGTGGACCGGGGAGATGGTCACCTACGAGAACTGGCGCAACCACATTTGGATGCCCAGCTGGGGATAGACCCCAAATTACCAATGGGTAACATAGGTGATGACCCAGACCACACGCCGACCATCTCCCGGGAAGCACCACACCATGCGCGAAGCCAGCACACCACTTCTCCAGGACCTGCCGCAGGACTTCAACACCACCCAATTGCTGGTGGACCGTCTGGCCCGCGGCACCGGCGCACCGCTTTTTAGCGTCAAGCGCGCAGGCTCGTGGACCGACGTGTCCACCGCCGACTTCGTCGCCGACGTCCGCTCGCTGGCCAAGATGCTGCTGGCCGCCGGGATCGCCCCCGGGGAAACGATCGGGATCATGTCCCGCACGCGCTATGAATGGGCGCTGGCCGAGCAGGCGATCTGGTTTGCCGGTGCTGTGTCCGTTCCCATCTACGAGACCAGTTCCCCGTACCAGGTGGCGTGGATCCCGCAGGACTCCGGCGCCCGGCACGTGTTTGCCGAGGACCCAGCCTGCGCACGAGTGCTCGCGGAGGCCGCCGGATCCGTGGACGAGGAGGTCACCGTGTGGACCTTTGAGGGGCCCGAGGCCCCCGGGCCGACCGACATCCCTGCAGCAGGACTCCGGGAACTGCTGGCGGAGGGGTCCGCCAGCGGGATCGGCAATGAACTGGTCGAGGCCGCCCGGACCTCCGCCGGCCTGAAGGACATCGCCACCCTGGTCTACACTTCCGGCACCACCGGACGGCCCAAGGGCTGCATGATGACCCACGCGAATTTCTCCCTGGTTGCCGTGAACCTGGCCCGGCACATGGCCCCGGTGCTGGGCCGGAACGATCGCACCCTGATGTTCCTGCCGCTGGCCCACGTCCTGGCCCGCGCCGTCCAGCAGGTCTGCGTGCACGCAGGATCGACCATCGCACACGCGTCCTCGGCCTCCACCCTGGAGCCGGATCTGGCGGCCGTGAAACCGGGCTTCCTGCTGGCTGTGCCCAGGGTCTTCGAAAAGATCCGCACCACCGCGGCCGGCACGGCATTGGCCGCGGGCAAGGGCCAGCTTTTCGCCCAGGCGGAGTCGACAGCCATCGAATTTTCCCGGAGCGCCGACGCCCGGGCCCGCGGCCTGGCCTCGCGCCGTTCCCCGCTCCTGCTGGCCCGGCACGCCCTGTTCAACAAGGTGCTCTACCCGCGGCTGCGGGCGGTGCTGGGCGGCAGGGTGCGTTACGCCATTTTCGGCGCCAGCGCCTTGAACGCCGACCTGGCCCATTTCTTCCGCGGCGCCGGCGTGGGATTGCTGGAAGGCTATGGGCTCACCGAGACCACGGCCCCGGCAACAGTGAACATGGCGCGGAACCTCAGGGTGGGGTCCGTAGGCCTGCCCATCCCCGGCACCACCGTCCGCATCGCGCCTGACGGCGAGGTATTGGTCAAGGGAATCGGGGTCTTTGCCGGCTACCACCACAATGCGCAGGCCACGGCCGACGCCTTTGACGCCGAGGGATTCTTCAGGACCGGCGACACCGGGGCCCTGGACGAGTCGGGGTTCCTGGGCATCACCGGGCGCAAGAAGGACATCCTGGTGACGGCAGGCGGCAAGAACGTGGCTCCGGGGCCGCTGGAGGAAGCCATCCGAACCTCGCCCCTGGTCTCCCAGGTGGTGTTGGTGGGTGATAATCGTCCGTTCATCGCCGCCCTGCTGACCCTGGATCCCGAAGAACTGGGCCCGTGGTGCCGGGCCAACGCCCTTCCGGTTCTCTCCCCGGCCGAGGCGGCGATGCACCCCAAGGTGCTCGCCGAGCTCCAGGACGCCGTGGATGCGGCGAACGCCGCGGTCTCCAAGGCCGAGGGCATCCGGAAGTTCGTGGTCCTGGACCGGGAGTTCACCGAGGAGTCGGGGCACCTGACACCCTCGCTGAAGGTGAAGCGGGGAAGCATCATCAGTGACTTCCAGGATCTGATCGACCAGTTGTACAGGCGCTGAAGGGTCGGCACAAACAGCGATTCCCGGGTGCTTGGCCCGGCTTCCGAATCGAAGCCGGGAAACACCCGGGAATCTGCAGTGGTCGGCAGTGCTACAGCCCGAAGACCCGCTTTTCCTGGCGCAGGCGCGAGCCCTCGCGGCGCTTGGCCGTAGGCCAAGTGGCGATCAGGGTCACCAGCGCCGTGATGACCACCAGGCCGGCGATGCCGATGGCTGCGTCGATCCAGAATTGCGGCGGGTAGAGCCTGATCAACGTGTCTGAGAAGTTGAAGGTCCAGGTGCCGTCCGCAAAGAAGATCCGGTGGAACGTGCTGAAGAAGCTTTCCCAGCCAAGGATCGCCACGACGGTGAGACCTGCAAGCAGCACCAGGGTGGCGACCGATCCGGCAAAGAGCCCGCGGCGGATCCCGCCGGCGTAGCGCTTGCCCAGGTAGATCAGTGCAATGAGCGCGATGACGCCCAGAATGGTCCCGCCCAGATAGGTGAAGGACATGACGTTCTTGACGTCGGCCATGTGCTGGACCTCGGTGCCGAGGAAGAGCGGGTTGCCGTTGGGATCCCGCAGTTCGGCCAGGTACCGGTTGTCGGCGACGTTGTTCAGGAAGTCCACGCCGAAGGAGCCGTAGGTCAGCCTGTCGGCGGTGGTGAACCCGAAGCTGTCGACGGGGAATCCGGGGCGCTGGTAGGCAATCCACAGGAAGATGGGGCTGGCCACCAGGCGGATGGCCAGGATCAGCAGCACCAGGGGGTAGGCGATGGCCAGCAACACCTGGAGGGTGCGGGCCAGTGGCGGCTTGGATTCCAGGGCGGCCTCGCGGGCGGCACGGCGTTCGCGGGCCGCAGGGGTCGGCTCGGGCACCGGGGTGTAGGCGCCGAAGACCCTGCTGCGTGCCTCGGCAATGGCCGAAGCGGTTTGCGGTGTGGCCGGGGCCACCGGGCGCGGCATGGCGCGGGTCTGGTCGTTGTCCGTCGATGCTGCGGATCCGGCAGTTGCCGGTGACGACGACTTGTCGACCTTGGCGGTTTCGGGGAGCGGTTCCACCGGGATCTTGGCGATGATGTCCTCGACTTCCTCGGGCTCTTCGGCCTTGCCCGGGGCCTGCTTCTGGGCGCCTGCCCCGGCAGGGGTCGCCTTTGCCGGGTCGGCCGGTTTCAGGGGTGTGGCAGCCGGCTGGGTCGCGGCCGCCGGTGCGGCGGCAGGGGCCTGCGCAGGCTTGGCCGGCGCAGCGCCGGTCGTTGCTGCGGACTTCGCTGCCTGTGCTGCCGGCGCCTTGGCTTCGGCGGCCTTCTGCGCGGCGGCAGTCCGCGAGGCGACAATCGAGGCCTCGATCCGGGCGGCGGCCGACGCGGCGGCGGCGCTCAACGAGCCGGATCCGGCCTCGGTCTTGGCGCCGGCACCGGGCACTGCCTGTGCGGTCGCCGGCTTTCCCGGCTTGCCGGTCTGCGGTTCGTCCTGCTCAGCCATGCTTCTCCCTCAAAACTCTGACATGCGGTGCGCTTGCGGTGCGGGGCGTTGCGGGCCACCAACGCCCACTGCCAAACACACAGCTAAGCCTATCGAGCCGAGGGTTCACCCGCGGCCCACCAGCGTGTTTTCGGTCCGCGTGTCGGACGGGCAACGCACCGGCGCCCGCCTTGCCGCCACGAGGCGCGGAGGCAAGGCGGGCGTCCGTACCTGCGGCCGGGAGTGCTTCGGCGGCCGGGCCGCGATCTTCCTAGTAGCGGTAGCTCTCCGGCTTGTACGGACCGGCGGCATCAAGTCCGAGGTACCGGGCCTGCGCGTCCGAAAGCTCCGTCAGTTCGACACCCAGGGCGGCGAGGTGAAGGCGCGCGACCTTCTCGTCCAGGATCTTGGGCAGCACGTAGACGGACTTGGCGTACTCCCCCGTGCCGGCCTTGGAGTACAGCTCGATCTGCGCGATCACCTGGTTGGCGAAGGAATTGGACATCACGAACGAGGGGTGGCCGGTGGCATTGCCCAGGTTCAGCAGCCGGCCCTCGGAGAGCACGATGACGGAGCGTTCGGCCGAGGAACCGGCCTCGAAGGTCCACTCGTGCACCTGGGCCTTGATCTCGACCTTTTGGACGCCCGGGATCGCGGCCAGTCCCGCCATGTCGATCTCGTTGTCGAAGTGCCCGACGTTGCCCACGATGGCCTTGTTCTTCATCAGCTGCATGTGCCCGGCGGTGATGATGTCCTTGCCGCCGGTGGTGGTGACGAAGATGTCGCCCTGTTCCAGCACGGTTTCCAGCCGGGCCACCTGGTAGCCGTCCATGGCCGCCTGCAGGGCGCAGATCGGGTCGATCTCGGTGACGATCACCCGGGCGCCCTGGCCGCGCATGGCTTCGGCGGCACCCTTGCCCACGTCCCCGTAGCCGCAAACGATGACCACCTTGCCGCCGATCAGCACATCGGTGGCGCGCATGAGCCCATCGGGCAGGGAGTGGCGGATGCCGTATTTGTTGTCGAACTTCGACTTGGTCACCGAATCGTTGACGTTGATCGCCGGGAAGAGAAGCGTTTGGGCAGCTGCCATCTGGTTCAGCCGCATCACCCCGGTGGTGGTTTCCTCGGTGACGCCCTTGATCCTCGCGGCAATGCGGGTGAACTTGGCCGGGTCATTGGACAGGGAGACGCGCAGGGTGTCCAGCACGATGGAGTGTTCGTGGCTTGTCGCGGCCTCGGGGCCGGGCACGGCTCCGGCGGCCTCGTACTGCGCGCCCAGGTGCACCAGCATGGTGGCGTCGCCGCCGTCGTCCAGGATCATGTTCGGTCCGAGCTCCGGCTCGGTCTCGGCCCCCGGCCAGGTAAGGACCTGCTCGGCGGTCCACCAGTAGTCCTCGAGGGACTCGTTCTTCCAGGCGAACACCGGGACGCCGGCGGGGTTCTCCGGGGTGCCGGTGCCCACGACCACGGCGGCCGCGGCCTCGTCCTGGGTGGAGAAGATGTTGCAGGAGGCCCAGCGGACCTGCGCGCCCAGGGCCACGAGGGTCTCGATGAGAACGGCTGTCTGCACCGTCATGTGCAGGGACCCGGCGATGCGGGCGCCGGCCAGCGGCTGCTCCGTCGCGTATTCGGCGCGCAGGGACATCAATCCGGGCATCTCGTGCTCGGCCAGGCGGATCTGGTGGCGTCCGGCCTCGTGCAGGGACAGGTTCGCGACCCGGAAATCGATGCCCATGTCCCCGGCCCCTAGCCTTGGGTCTTCGCGGGGATGACGGTGGCCTCGGGGGCCAGCATGACCGGGATCCCCTCGACGATGTCGTAGCTGTAGGTTTCCCCGTTGTCCCCGGTTCCGGTGGACACCAGCGTGTCACCGTGCTGGATGAGGGTGGAGCCGGTGCGAGGGCAACGGAGCTGGGCAGAGAGTTGGGCTGAGAGATTCGACATGGAACCCAGTTTAGGGCTCCAGGTTCCCTTCGCGCAGCACCCGCAGGTGCCGCCGCGTCATGCCCTGGGCGTTGCCGGGCTCGATGGCCGGCGGCGAGGTGCGTGGAGCCGGGACCTCCGGGGCCGGGGCGAGTGCCACATCGGCCTCGTTTTCCCGCACCGCATTGGCCAGCGCGTACAGGTCGTCGTTGCCGAGCCGTCCCTGCTCGGGCAGGGCCAGGCGCATGACTTCCCAACCCAGCGGCACGGTCAGGCGCTGGGCATGGAGCGAGCACAAGTCGTAGCAATGCGGTTCCGCAAAGGTCGCCAAGGGACCGAGCACCGCCGTCGAGTCGGCGTACACATAGGTCAGGGTGGCGATGGCCGGTTGGCGGCACGCCGAACGTGAACAAAGTCTGGATGATCCCACGGTTACACAGACTACCGCAGCGCGGCGGCACGGCGTCGGCGCATCGCCGTGCGGCAGGCGGTTCCCGCGGGGCCGAGGTGGCATAGGCTAGGTGTCATGTCCGGAAAACTGTCGATCGATTTGGACGGGCGCGATCCGTCCTCGCTGCACAGCGGGAGTACCCGGAGATACGCCGACCGCAAGCGCAACCGGCACGGACGCGGCCGGCGCGGACCACTGCTCCTGGCACCGCTGCCCGGGTCGCGCACCCGGGCCGAGCGCTTCGAGGACCTGCTGGTTGAATCGGCCGAGCGTCTGGCCGACCGCTGGGGCGAGCGGGTGACGGCCATCGACTTCCGCATCATGATGGTCCCCGCCGCCAAGGTGCTGGAGCGTGCGCGGGCTGCCGGGACCCGGGTGCCGTGGGCCACGAGCCGTTCGGCGCGGCCCGGCCGCCCCGAACGCGTCACGCTCTACCGCCGCCCCATCGAGGAGGCGTGCGGCCACGGCCCCGAGCTGCTTCCGGAGATGGTGCACATGGCGATCGTGGAACAACTGGCCGACCTGTGGGCCATGGACCCGCAAGCCATTGACCCCGGGTACGGGTCCTGGGATGCCGGCCCGGACGATTAGTCGCGCAGCAGGACCTGGACGCCCTTGCTTCCCAGTGCTGCGTCGCTGACCGGCACCGCGGCAATCCCGAAGGCACCGTCCTGGACCACCGCGGAGGCGTAGCCGGGGGCTCCGGTGGCCGAGAGCACCAGGGCCGTGGTGCCGGCCCCGAAGTCGCTGGCGGCCAGCGCGACGGTCTTGCCACCGGACAGCTCGATGTTCCGCGTTGCCGAGAGCTTGCCGTCGGCACCCAGCGCGCGCACCGAGACGGTGGCGGTGTCCTCGGGGGCGTTGAGCACCAGCGTGGACCTGCCCACTGGCGGAAGCACCATCAGGTTTTCGCTGCCCAGCCGGTTGGCGGCACCGGCCCAGGCCAGGTCGATGGGTTCGTTTGCCTTGGTGCCGCGCACCATTTTCACGCTCGCGCTCACCGCAGAGTCGCCCTCGACCACGATGGTGTACTGCCCGGCGGGAAGCCCGCCCAGCGGCATGCGTGCGGTGGCGTTGGAGGCCACCACCACTTCCCCGCCGCCGGGAATCGGGACCTCGCCGTTGCGGCCAAGGGCCCGCACCTTGACGGTGGCGCCCTCGGCGGAGGTCGCTGCAAGCACCAGTTCGGCGGCGGCGTCGGAGTTGGCCGCAGGCTTGGCCAGCTCGCCGGAAAGCTTCGGGTCCAGGATCGCCACCCCGGGGATCACCTGGGTGTTGTTGGCCGTTGCCGAGCCACCCAGATAGTCGACGCCGCCCGGGACCAGCCCGCGCAACGTGCTTTGCTGGATGGTGGCGTTGATGCGCCCGCCCGAGGAAGTGACCTTGGCCGAGAGGGCCTTCTCGTTCGGCGCGTACCCGGCGAGGATGATCGACTTGGACTCGCCCGGTGCCACCGCCAGCGCGCCGAGGCTGGGTGCGGAGACCATGCCGTCGGCACCGCGCAGGTCAACGCGCACCTGGGCGACGGAGGCCGAGGGGTTGACCAGGTTCAGCACCGCAGTGGATCCGGGGGTGGTCACCGCGCCGGTGAGCCAGGATTCGGCCGACGGGGCCGTGCAGCCCGCGGCGGCGAGCCCTGCAAGGTCCCCGTCGGCGGCGGAGTAGGAACGCACGGCGGAGACCAGGGACTGCACCCCGCCCAGCGGCTGGGCGTGCACCGTGAGGGACTCGGCGTAGTTGCTCACCGCGCCCGGTGCACCCTTGCGCTCGGAGGTGCCGTCGGCGCCGGCGCCGGTGGCCTTCGCTGCCTCGGCTGCCGACAGCCGCGGGGCGATGGTTGCCTCGACGCCCGCATCGTTCCTGAGCATTTCGGTGCCCGGAATGCGGCCAGCGGAATCCGAGAGCACCGCGGCGCGCACACCCGTCCTGGCGTCCTTGGATGCGGGGGCGAATTCCGGGTCGACACCGGAACCGGCGCCCGTGAACAGCTTCATCGTCGCCGGGCAGCTGGCCAGCGCGTCTCCCGCCGGCAGCGAGGTCAGGGCGACCGGGGTGCCGGTGGCGGCGGTGGCGGGAGGAAACACCGATCCGGCGGCAATGGCCGCGGCGCCCAGGCAGAGCACCCCCAGCGAGCCCACCAGGCCCAAGGCCCTGCCGCGGGTCTTGGCACGGTGGACGCGCTCCGGGGCGGGCGCCGGGGAGGCAGCCTCGGTCTTCGGGTCCGTCTCCGCGTCCTTGGCGGGCTCCGCGACGGCCGCGGGTGCTGTCGCCGATTCGGGCGTTGCCGTGTCGGCGGATTCCGGGGCCGGTGGCGCTGCGGCCACGGGGGCGGGCACCTGGTCCCGTTCCGCGGGCAGTGCGGCACCCGGAGCCAGTCCCGCGGCTTCGCGGGCGGCCTGGGCTACGCGATCGGCTTCGCGTCGTGCCTTGCGGGAATCGTTTTTCACTTCGTCTCCTTGGCGTGGGCCCCATGGTGCCCGCGGTCGAGCTCGTCAATGCTTTCCGCGTTGCCGCGGGTGCGGTATTCATCCAGGCGGCGCGCGGCAAAACGGCGGCTGCGCGGGATGGGGATGACCAACAGCAGGGTCAGCAGCAGCACCACCAGCTGGGCAATGGCCACCGGGAGCTTGTACGGGCTCAGGTAGTGCACTTCCAGGGTGCCGCCGGCGGCACCGAGCTCAAAGCCCTGCGCCCATTGCGCGTTTTCCACGCCCGTCCCGGTGGCGTCCGTTGCGCCGCCGGCCTCGGCGCCCACGGCGAGGCGCTTGAGCTCTACCCCGTCCAGGGTTGCGCTCCAGCCCGCGTCGGCGCGTTCGGCCATCGCCAGCACCCGGCCGGCCTCGCCGGGTTCGACAGTTGCCGCGGTGACTTCCCCGCGGTGCGAAGGCAGCAGTGCCACGGTCTTGTCCCCCGCCACGATGCGCACGCGGGCGGTGGAGTCGGTGGCGTTGTCCACGCCGGGGATCCGCTCAAGCGGTTCCACGCGCCACAGCCATCCGGCTTCGGTCTGTCCCACCGGGACCAGGCCGGGCACCGCGTCGAGGCGTGCCACCAGCGCCGAGGCCGTGGCCCGGGAATCCTGCAGCACGACGAACCCGGCGCCGAGGGACGCCAGTTCCGCGCGCGGGTCCAGGGCGGAGTCGGAGACGAGCGTGGCAACCGTTTGTTCGATGAGCCGGTCGGCGTCGTCCGATTCACGCAGGGCGGGGGCCGGCACGTTGCCGATGAGGCGGTTTGCGGCTGCGGGCTGGGACAGGGCATCGGCGGTGGTGCCTGCCCCGTTCATCAGTGCTGCGCTGACCGCCCCGCCGCCGTTCTGCGCGAGGACCAGCGTGCGGTCCTCGTAGGGTCCCAGTCCGCGGTCGGCGGCGGTGGCGGGAAGGGTGCGGGCGGATACCGCCTGCAGGGCGCTGGTGGTGCCCAGGTCGGTTCCCGCGGCAACACCTGCAGGAGCCGGGAGCTGTGCCACGATCCAGTTCCCGCCGGCGACCAACACGGAGATTCCCAGCAGGGCCGAGGCCCAGGCGAGGGTTCCGGTGGCAGCGGTGCGCGCACCGGTGGCCGGCGGTGCGCCCTGGCGGCGCTCGTCCCGGATCTCGGAGATCCCCAGTCCAGCGGCAAAGACCAGCGCCAGGGCGAAGAAGGAGACAAAGGGCCCGTTGAAGGCGGCGACGAAGGTGTTCCCGGCCACGGCGGCGGGCACCAGCGAGGCACCGTACCCGGCGGCAAGCATCAGCACGCCGCCGAGCCACAGGCTACGGGCCAGCGAGGCGGAGTTGTTGCGGCCCCCGGCGAAGAGCCCGGTGAGCGCGAAGGCCAGCAGCGGGGCGCCGACCAGCAGCGCCAGCACCAGTGCCCAGGGCCCGGCGGGCAGGAAGCCGAATCCGGCAGGGGTTCCCAGCGGGTCAAAGGCCGTGGGGAAACCCAGACCCTGGGCCCACAGCGGTGCCGGGGCGAAGGGCAGGGGCAGTCCGGGATCGGTGAGCAGCACGCGCGGGTTGCCCAGCGCGGCGATGACCAGCGGCAGGTGGAAGACCAGTGCCGGAAGCGGCACCCACCACAGGGTCCGGGCACGGGAGCGGAGCACGATGGCCGCGAGGACGATGAGCACGACCAGGGCAAGGCCAACGGCGGGGGAACCCGCAGTGATGGCCACCAGCAGCAGGGCGGCCGCCGCGGCGGCGGTCCAGGAGGGAACCATTCCGGTGCCCGGGCGCGAGGCGGGCAGCGGACGGTTTCCGCGGCCAGTGCGGAAGTCAATGGCGGCTCCGACCGAGCGCAGCAGCGCCAGCAGGAACAGCGGTGCCAGGACGTGGACCAGCACGCTGCCGGCGCGGCCGGAAGCCAGCGAAACCTGCAGTGCCGGGGCCAGGCCCCAGAGCAGGGCCCCGACCATGCGCGCGGCCCGGGAACGGGTGACCGCGGCCAGGCCCAGCCAGGCGGCCAGCGCCGCCAGCGGCATGGCGAGCAGGGTCAGCACCACGGCCGCGGCGTTGGCGTTTCCGCCGCCGGCCAGGGCGGCCAGCCAGTACACGTAGTCGATGGGGTCCCCGCCGGCGGGGCTGCCGGCCCCGAGGTCGGCCCACCAGGAGGTGGCGTTGGCGAAGATCTCGGAGGCCTTGGTGGAGAGCGGGAGCATTGCCCCGCCGGCCACTGCTTCGGCGCCGATCAGGGCGCGCAAACCCACCAGCGACGCGGCCAGGGTGGCAATCACGGCGATGATGGCACTGACGAAGGAAGAGGTGCGGTTGGGTGCGGCCAGCGCCGCAAAATCGTTGCGGGCGTCCCCGCTGGGGACCTGGGCGGCGGTGGCGCCGGTCCCGTCCCCGTAGACGCTTTCGCCATCGAGGGAGTCGAGCATGTGCTTGCGGTGTTCGCGCACCAGGTCCTGATCGGTGAGCAGCCGGGCGATGGACTTGCGTGGGACACGCCGGGTGGCGGCGGCCGCGGAGCGGGACCTGGAGAGCTTGACCGGGGTTCCGACGGCCCTGAAGGTGGCACCCAACTGGCCGAAGGCGTACCCCGGGTCCTTGGCCAGCAGCGAGAGCAGGAAGCGGTAGATCCCGCCCAGCACCGCTCCGATGACCAGGAACGGGATGGCCCAGGCCGGGGCGTGCTTGAGGCGCATGAACACCTCGGCGCGGCGGGTTTCGGCCGGTCCTGCCAGGGCGCGGACCACGGCTGCCTTGTGGTGGATCTTGGCTGCGGGCACGATGACCACGCGGTTGCCCATGAGGCGGTTGCGCCAGCACAGGTCCATGTCGTCGCCCAGTCCCGGCAGCGCCGGGTCGAAACCGCCCAGGGCCTCGAAGACGTCACGGCGGATCAGCATTCCGGCACTGGTCACGGCAAAGGAGTCGGTTCGGGCGTCGTACTGGCCCTGGTCAACCTCGTCGATCTCGATGAGCGTCAGCCGCTCGGCATGCTTGTTCATGCCCAGGCCCACATCCAACAGGCGGCGAGGGGAGTCAAGATCAAGCTGCTTGCACCCGGCGATGGTGACCGACTCGGTGGCCTCGACCACGGTGAGGAGCTTTTCCAGGGCATTGAGTTCGGGCACCGAGTCGTCGTGGATCAGCCAGAGCCATTCGGTGCGCCCCTTGCGCGGCTCACCGAGGGATTGCACGGCTTCCATCACCGAGTGCCCGAAGCTGTGCTCCGGGACCTGAAGCAAGGTCGCGTCGGAGGGCAGTTGCCGGCGCAGGAGGTCGGCGGAACCGTCGGTGGACGACGCGTCGACGCCGACGAAGCGGTCAATCAGTCGTGTTTGATCGCGCAGGGCGGCCAGGGTCCGGGGGAGAAAAGCTGCGCCATTGTGGGCAGCCACAATGGCGGTGACGTGGATCGTAGGGAGAATTAGACTGCTCGTTTCCGCAAGCGACGACGTTCACGCTCGGACAGTCCGCCCCAAATTCCGAACCGTTCGTCGTTGGTCAGTGCATATTCAAGGCATTCGGAGCGCACATTGCAGGCGCCGCAGACGCGCTTGGCGTCCCTGGTCGATCCTCCCTTTTCGGGGAAGAATGCTTCGGGGTCGGTCTGTGCACACAGCGCCTCGGACTGCCAGCCCAGTTCGCCTTCTTCGTCCTCGGCACCCAGGCCGATCCAGATGGCCTGGGCCGGGCTCTTGCCGTCGGGCATGGCATCGAAGCTCGGTGCCCACGAGGGAGTCGGGTCAGCGACCAGATCGCTGGCTGCATCGTGCGCCAACAGGAATGCGGCTGTCTCCTCTGCGGGAGTCAAGCCCTGCGAACCGTCGGCTTCCTGTTCCCGGCTTGTCTCGGCCGGATCGACAAACCAGTCCGCCGGAACGCTTCGGCCCCCGCTATAAGGTGGCGTAGGCGCCGTCGCTGCGGCCTCGTTGAAGCTTCGATCCACGTTTCCCATGGTTTACTAACCTTCCGCCGTTACGAACTTGATACCTAATATGACCCATAAGAGCGACGTCGACGGCCTTCCAAGAAAAAGCCGTCACGAGACAATTTCTCTCTCCCTGACGGTGCACTATCTAATTACACTGGTGTAACTCCCGTTGCGTCAAGTGCGGCCGTCGATTTTAGCCACACATGTCGTAGATTTGGAGTCACGCCACGCCCGAGATTTCGCCGTGATCACACACGATTTTGCCCAACCCCGGATTCCCGGGGAATTCACAGGCTTGACAAGGAGCTTCCCATGACCATTGATACCAACTCGTTATCTCCCGTCGAATCACTGCTCGCTCCAATGCGCCATTCCACCCACCCGTACCTGACCTGGTACTCCCAGGGCGGGGAACGCGTGGAACTCAGTGGACGCGTTTTTGACAACTGGGTCGCCAAGAGCGCGAACCTATTGCACGAAGAATTCGATTTAGCCCCGGGGAGCATTGTTGCCACCGACATGCCCGGCCATTGGAAGTCCGCGGCGCTGGCCTTGGCGTGCTGGCACCTGGGCGCCGAAGTGCGCTGCGTGGCCCCCGGAACGGATCCCGGAGATGTCGACATATTTATTACCGCCGACACGGAAACCCTAGCAGTCAACGGCAGCGTCGAGGTCATCGCCGTTCCCCTGCCGGCCCTGGCCATGGCCTTCGACGGCCCGCTGCCGGTTGGTGCCACCGATTACGCCTCAGAGGTCCGCGCCTACGCGGATTCGTTCAACCCCTCCCCCATCGATACGTCCGCCACGGCATTGCAGGGGGCCGCCGGCTCGATGGCCTACACCCAGCTGTTCGCCGAGCTGCCCGAAACCGGGGCAAGCGGCACCACCTTGCTGAGCACCGCGTGGCCGCTGGAACGGCTCCTTCCGGTCCTGGTGTCGCTGTGGAGCGCGGGGAACCCTGTGGTTCTGGTGGAAGACGGCGTAAAGATCAGCGACTCGCTGCTCGGCGGCGAACGCGTGGTGACGCGCCTGGATCGGGAATCATAGGTCCGCAAGCCAAGGGCCCGGCCTCCGGCGGGCATGAAAAACCCCGGGATGCTCCCTGGCTTTTCCCTCCGCCGGTGGTGGAGAAGCAAGAGGGGGAACATCCCGGGGCTGTAGGTATCAACGTGCCGGGCCCACCGGCACTAGACGACGCCGTCAGGCGTTCCCGGGGCCCGGGGCGGCGCGGAAGCTCCACGCTCCGCATCAGCCGGCTCGAGGCCGACGTGCAGCAGCTCGCGGTCGTGGGCAAATTCCTCTTCGGCATCCATTTCCTCGCCAAAGACCCAGAAACGGTAGGCGAAGAACCGGAAGATCGTGCCCAGCACCAGGCCGACCACGGAACCCGCAATAAACAGGCTGGTGGTGTCGGTCAGGCCGATCCAGTACTTGGTGATGAACACACATGCTGCGGCGATTCCCAGCCCGATGGCGTTCATGATGAGGAACATTACGAGCTCGCGCACCACGTTGGCCTGCCGGCGATGGCGGAAGGTCCAGAAGCGGTTGGCCACCCACGAAAACATCGTGGCCACGACGCCGGCAATGATTTTTGCCTTGACCTCGGAGTCATCCATGGGCCCCTCGAGCATCCACAGGTAGATGCCCGAGTCGATGATGAACGCGACACCCCCGACCACGCCGAATTTGGCGACTTCGCGCCACATCATGGACGCCAGGCCCAAGAGTTTGCGCCAGATCTCTTTCAGCATGATCCTCCATGGATTCGTCTCAATGCACCGTATGCCGCGTGGCTCGCTGCTGCGCGTCCGGTGCGGTTGGGCCGTCATTTCCCTGGACGGCCAACCAAACTATTCTAATGCGGTTCACTGAATGTTCACCGCCAATGGTGTCCAAACTCGCCATGGACAACATAGGTTGGGCCCCGCGTTCGGTAGGCTAAGCGGGTGATGTTTCCAGTGATTGGCGTTGTTGGCGGAGGCCAACTTGCCCGAATGATGGCTCCCGAGGCCCTGAATCTCGGCTTCGAACTACGCATCCTGGCCGAGGGCCCGGATGTCTCTGCCGCGCGCAGTGTTGCTTCCGCCCCGGTAGGTGACTATACGGATTTGGCGACGCTACGTGAATTCGCCCGCGGAGTCGATGTCCTGACGTTCGACCACGAGCACGTGCCCAATGAGCACCTGCAGGCGCTGATCGCCGAAGGCGTCAACGTCCAGCCGCGCCCGGCCGCGCTGATCCATGCCCAGGACAAGCTCGTGATGCGCGAGGCCATCGCCGCGCTGGGCCTGCCCAACCCCGAGTGGGCAGCGGTGGAAACCGTTGATGAGCTGGTTGCCTTCGGCCAGAAGATCGGCTGGCCGATCGTGCTGAAGACCCCTCGCGGCGGCTATGACGGCAAGGGCGTGCGCATGATCGAGACGGAAGAAGATGCCCGCGCGGCGGCGGATTGGTTCGTCAACGGCGCACTGCTGGCCGAGGACAAGGTCGCCTTCACGCGCGAACTCTCCGCCCTTGTCGCCCGCAACCCCGGCGGCGAGGCCAAGGCCTGGCCAGTGGTGCACACCATCCAGGTCGACGGCGTCTGCGACGAAGTCATTGCCCCCGCACCGGGCCTGGACCCGGCCGTCGAGGCGGCAGCCGAGCAGGCGGCACTGCGCATCGCCGAGGCCTTCGGCGTCACCGGCGTGATGGCCGCCGAACTCTTCGAGACCCCCGGCTCCGGTGCCGGGTTCGTCATCAACGAACTTGCCATGCGCCCGCACAACACCGGACACTGGACCATGAACGGCTCGATCACCAGCCAGTTCGAACAGCACCTGCGCGCGGTCCTTGACCTGCCGCTGGGAGCCACCGACGCACTGGCCGAGACCACCGTGATGAAGAATTACCTCGGCGGGGCCAACCAGGACCTGTTCACCGCGTTCCAGGCCGCCTTGGCCGCCGAACCGCGCGTGAAGGTCCATGCCTACGGCAAGTCCGTGCGTCCGGGACGCAAGATCGGTCACGTCAACGTGGTCTCCGAACCCGGGGAATCCGTTGACTCGCTGCGCGCCCGCGCCAACACCGTGGCCTCATTGATCCGTGACGGCGTGCCTTCCCCGGCCCCCGCATCCACCACCGAAGGACAAACTTCTTGAGCACCCCCGCACCCCTGGTTTCCCTGGTCATGGGCTCCGACTCGGACTGGCCCGTCATGAAGCTGGCCGCCGAGGCGCTGCGCGAATTCGGCATCCCCTTCGAAGCCGACGTCGTCTCCGCCCACCGCATGCCCGAGGACATGATCACCTACGGCAAGGAAGCCCACACCCGCGGCATCCGCGTGATCATTGCCGGAGCCGGCGGCGCCGCCCACCTGCCGGGCATGCTCGCCTCGGTCACCCCGCTGCCGGTCATCGGCGTTCCGGTGCCGCTAAAGACGCTCGACGGCATGGACTCGTTGCTCTCCATCGTCCAGATGCCCGCCGGCGTGCCGGTCGCCACCGTCTCCATCGGCGGGGCGCGCAACGCCGGCCTGCTGGCAGTGCGGATGCTCGCCACCGGCACTGACGAGCTCGCCGCCGCACTGCAGGAAAAACTCATCGACTTCGCCGCCGAGCTGCGCCAGGTCGCAGCCGACAAGGGCGCCGCCCTGCGGGCCGCCGTCGCCTCCGAAGCCACCGGCGCGTAAGGACCCCTATGACATCGACCCGCCGCTCGTCCCACGACCCCGATCTGCTACCGGACCCCGTCTCGGCGCCGGCACCGGTGCGCTCCAAGCGCGCACTGTTCCTGCTGCTGCTGACAACGTTCTTCCCCGGCAGCGCCCAATGGGTTTCCGGGAATCGCGCCCTTGGCGGGTTCGTCATGCGCGTCACCATCACCTGCTGGGCTTTGCTCATGGTGGTGCTGGCGCTCGCACTGCTCAAGCGCGACTGGCTGCTTGGATTCTTTGCCCAGGCCTGGGTGCAGCTGGGATCCTCGTTGCTGCTGGTGGTGCTGGCAGCCGGCTGGCTTTTGATGTTCCTGAACACGCTGGCGATCATCCGTCCCCGGTATCTGGCCCCCGGGGCCAGGATCGGGCTGACCGCCACGTTGCTGGTGGTGGCCCTGGCCATCACCGGGTCCCTGGGCTACGGCGCATTCGTCATGAACAAGGGCCGCGAGACCATCTCCAGCGTCTTTACCGCCGGACCTGCCTTCAAGCCGGTTGACGGACGCTACAACATCGCCGTGTTCGGCGCCGACTCGGCGGGCAACCGCGAGGGGGTGCGCACCGATTCCATGTCGCTGCTGTCCGTCGATGCCAAGACCGGCAAGTCGTTGCTGATCTCCATCCCGCGCAATATGCAGAACGCCCAGTTCTCCAAGGACTCCCCCATGCGCAAGATCTACCCCGAGGGGTACAACTGCGGGGACGAGTGCCTGTTCAACGCGATCTATCGCGACGCCACCGACAACCACGCCGACCTGTACCCGGATGCGGCCAACCCCGGTGCGGAAGCCACCATGGACGCCATCGAGGGCAGCACGGGTCTGAAGGTCCAGTCGTACGTGATGATCGACATGGCCGGGTTCGCCGGGTTCATCAACGCCATGGGCGGGGTCAAGGTCGACTCCGGCGGCTGGGTCCCCTACAACGGCAAGAGCTGGCCCAACTCCTCGGTCAACACCCACTGGTTCGCCCCCGGCGAGCAGACGCTCACCGGGAAGCAGGCCCTCTGGTTTGCCCGCTCGCGCGACTTCACCTCCGATTACCACCGCATCGCGCGCCAGCAGTGCCTGCAACAGGCCATGATTTCCCAGTTCAGCCCCAAAACCATGCTCACGCGCTTCACCTCGATCATGGATGCCGGCGAGCAACTGGTGGAAACCGACATTCCGCAGCAGCAGCTCGGATCGTTCCTGAACCTGGCCGACAAGGCCCGCCAGACCCCGTTCAAGCGCCTGACCCTGGGTGCCCCCGACTTCGGGTCCGCGGGCGACAAATTCTCCACCTACCCGAAGTTCGACGAGATCCACTCGCGCATCGACGAACTCATCGCCGCGCAAAACGAATCCCCGGCCAAGAAGTCCGCGGAGGCAACCAAGGAATCGGCCAAGGAGAAGGAATCCTCCGCGCCGGCAAAGTCGACCAAGGATTCCGGGACCGAGCGGAATTCCGAGCCCGGCAAGATCAACACGGCACCCTCCGACGCACCCACGGCGCAGCCCGACGGGTCGGAGCTGACCGAGCGCTACCTGGTCACCCTCGAGCAAATCGGCCGCACCGACCTGCTGGCAAAAATCGCAGCCAACAACAACGAATGCTCGGTGCCCTGACCCGTCCGGGCACATAATTCCCCCATAGCCTGAAGGACAACGATGTATCGCCTGACAAACACCATCCGTGACTATGCCTGGGGATCCACCGGCGCCATCAGCGGGCTTCTGGGCACCGACCCCAGCGGCAAGCCGGAGGCAGAAATGTGGCTCGGAGCCCACCCTTCCGCTCCTTCGCTGGCCTCCGATGGACAGCCCGGTGGCGTGGACACCGGCCTGGACCGGCTGATAGCCGCCGACCCCCAGGGGTTGCTGGGTCCCGAGGTGGCCGGTGCATACGGCCGGCTGCCGTTCCTGATGAAGCTGCTGGCAGCGGGCAAGCCGCTGTCCATCCAGGTGCACCCCTCCGCCGAGCAGGCAGCCGCCGGGTACGCGGCGGAGAATGCCGCGGGCCTGGCCTCCGATGCTCCCCGGCGCAACTACCGCGACGGCTCGCACAAGCCGGAAATGATCTACGCGCTGACCGATTTCGCCGCCCTGAGCGGCTTCCGCTCCCCCACCGAGACCGCCGGTCTCTTTGGCACCCTGGGCGCGGCGTTGGAAGCCGAGCCGGCGGAAACCTGCGCCAAGATCGTCTCGCTGCTCTCGAACCCCGATGAGTCCGAGGCGCTGCGCTCGAGCTGCGAATACCTGCTCGGCGGATCCCCGGAGCTCGGGCGGCTTGGTGCCGCCGCGCTGCGCGCCGTGGAAGCGAACCCTGCACTGGCCGAACACCCCTCGCTGGCGGAGCTGCCACGGATCAACGAACACTACCCGGAAGACATTGGCGTGCTGGTCTCGCTGCTGCTGAACCTGGTGGTGCTGGAACCCGGGCAGGCCATCTACCTGGGTGCCGGAAACGTGCACGCCTACCTGCGCGGGCTCGGCGTGGAGGTCATGGCCAACTCGGACAACGTGCTGCGCGGCGGATTGACCCCCAAGCACATCGACGTGCCCGAGCTGCTGCGCGTCAGCAGCTTCGAGGCCCTGGGCGTCCCGCATTTGGAAGCCACCGAGACCATGTACGGCCAGCAGGTCTTCACCCCGCCCTTCGCCGAGTTCCAGCTCCAGCACATCGAGCTGGACGCCGTGGCCGATGCCGCCGACATGGGCGGCGGGGACGTGCCGGTGGCCGCCAACGGCCCGGTCATCGTGCTCTGCATTGAAGGAGAGGTGCTCATCGACACACCGCGCGGGGACGAGCTGCTGCGCCGCGGCGATTCGCTGTTCATCGGCGCCAACGAGGCCCCGGCCATGGCTCGGCGCAGCGCCAATGCGGCGGGGCGTGCCTTCGCCGTGACGCCGCAGCCGCTCCCCTAGGTCCCGCGGCAGCCACGACGCAGCGAGGCCCGGCAGGAATCACTTCCTGCCGGGCCTCGCCATGTCCGGGCGGCACTGCCGCCGGTGTGGTCTAGCGCGTGTAGGCTTCCCACTTGTCGGACTGGTGCTCGCCGTCGACGATGCGGATGGTGCCCGACTTGGAGCGCATCACGATCGACTGGGTGTGGATGCGGTTGTTCTTGTACCGCACCCCGCGCAGCAGGTCGCCGTCGGTGATGCCGGTCGCGGCAAAGTAGCAGTTGTCGGAGGTGACCAGGTCGTTGGTGGTCAGCACCCGGTCCAGGTCGTGGCCGGCGTCGATGGCCCGCTGCTTCTCGTCGTCGTCCGTGGGCCACAGGCGGCCCTGGATGATGCCGCCGAGCGACTTGATGGCGCAGGCGGTGACGATGCCTTCGGGAGTTCCGCCGATGCCCATCAGCACATCCACACCGGTGTTCTCGCGGGTGGCTGCAATGGCGCCGGCAACATCGCCGTCCATGATGAACTTGGTGCGTGCGCCGGCGGCGCGGATCTCGTCGACCAGGCCCGCGTGGCGCGGGCGGTCAAGGATGCACACGGTGATCTGGTTGATCTTCTTGCCCTTGGCCTTGGCAATCAGGTGCAGGTTCTGCTTGACCGGCAGACGCAGGTCAACCAGCTCGGCAGCCTCGGGCCCGGTGACAAGCTTTTCCATGTAGAAGACCGCGGAGGGATCGAACATGGAGCCGCGGTCGGCAACGGCCAGCACCGAGAGTGCGTTGTTGATGCCCAAGGCGGTCAGGCGGGTGCCGTCGATCGGGTCAACTGCGACGTCGCATTCGGCGCCGGTTCCGTCGCCCACGCGTTCGCCATTGAACAGCATCGGGGCTTCGTCTTTTTCGCCTTCGCCGATGACGACAACGCCATTGAAGGACACGGTGGAGAGCAGCGAGCGCATGGCGTCGACGGCAGCGCCGTCGGCGGCGTTCTTGTCGCCGAAACCAACCCAGGGGCTGGAGGCGATGGCGGCGGCCTCGGTGGCACGCACCAGCTCAAGGGCAAGGTTGCGGTCCGGTTCAGCGTCGCCGACTGAAAGTCGTGGGGACAGGTGGGCAAAATTCGTGGCTTCAGTCACGGTCTTCCTCGTCGTTGAGATCTGTTAGTTTGCCGAGGGGCCAACAGCTCCCATCATATCTCCCGTCGCCGCTTACTCCCCGTTGGCTACGACTTGTGCGACGCATCCGGCAGCCTGCGGAGCCCGGGGCCGCCCGTTTAGATTCTGCGCGGCGGATGCGCGAGAATGGAGGGGTGAGTGAACACCCCGAAGGCCCAGCCGTACCCGCCAACACCCCAGCATCCGCCAACACCCCGGCGTCCGCGGACACGGCCGTGCCGTCGCACGGGCTTGGTTCGGCACCTGCCGATGCGCAGCAGCCCGTCAAGCCGGTGCTGACTCCCAAGCAGGCCAAGCGCGCCAACCAAACACTCAAGGGCATGATCATTTCGGTGTTGCTCACCGTGGCGGTGGCGGTCCCGGTCATCCTCATCAACCCGGCGGACAAGGCCGAGACCTTCCGCGCGCCGGTGGATGTCGCCGATGTTGCCTCGCAGGCCGCGGCGGATGCGGATTTCACGCCCTGGGCACCGAACCTTCCCGAGGGCGACTACGTGAACTTCGCGCGTTGGATCACCGGGAATGTCGACGGAATCAAGTACTGGGAATTCGGGGTCGTCACCAAGGACGACGAGTTCGTGTGGGTCAAGCAGACAGCCGGGGCCAACCCGTCATGGCTGGCAGCGGCCACCGAAAACGCCACCCCCGCCGGCACCCACACCGTAGACGGGACCGACTGGGAACTGCGCACCAAGGACAACGACCAAATACTGGTCTCGACGCGCGGGGCCTCCACCATCGTGCTGACCAGTGACAGCGGCTTGGACACCCTCGACAAGCTGGCCCGCCTGGCCCAGCAAGAGATCCCCGCCAACTAGCTCCCGCCCCCACAGCATCCGGCCACGGCGCCCGGATGAGATATTCGACACAATGCATTCACCGGCGTGCCCTGCCTCGGGCGTCTAAGATAAAAAACATGAATGATTCCGACGTCTCCGTCGACCACCTTGAGCTGACTCCCGCAGAAGCCTGGCGCAAACTGCGCGAGGGCAACTCCCGCTTCGTGGCCGGCCAAACCGACCATCCCAACCAGGACGCGCTGCGCCGCCAGTTCCTGGTGGACAAGCAGCACCCCTTTGCCGTCATCTTCGGCTGCTCGGATTCGCGTCTCGCTGCAGAAATCATTTTCGACCTGGGCCTGGGCGACGTCTTCGTGGTGCGCACCGCAGGCCACGTGATCGACTCGGCGGCCCTGGGCTCCCTGGAGTACTCGGTCGCCATGCTGAACGTCCCGTTGATCGTGGTGTTGGGCCACGACTCCTGCGGCGCCGTGACGGCAACGATCGACTCGGTGGAAAGCGGAACCATGCCCCCTGGCTTCATCCGCGACCTCGTCGAGCACATCACCCCGTCGGTGATCACCGCCCGGCGCAACGGCATCCGCGACGTCAACACCACCGTCGTCGAGCACGTCCAGCAGACCAGCCACCGCCTGGTGGAACAGTCGCGCATCGTTTCCTCCGCCGTGGAGGAGGGCCGCACCGCGGTGATCGGGGTGACCTACCGCCTGGCCGAGGGCAAGGCGGAAATGGTCTCCGGCTTCGGCATCCTCTAGCCGGCACCTCCGCGCCCGCGGCCGGACCGGTTTCCCGGGACCTGCCGCGGGCGCTTTTTATTCCCGCGTTCGCCATTGGGGTGAACTGTGCGCCCGGCCACTGCCGAACCGGGTGCATGCGGCGTAGCGTGTCTGGCATGGACACTTCTGCAGACTTCCGCATTGAACACGACACCATGGGCGAGGTCCGCGTACCGGCCGCAGCCCTCTACCGGGCCCAGACCCAGCGGGCCGTGGAGAACTTCCCGATCTCCGGCAAGAAGCTCGAGGCCACGCACATCCGCGCGCTGGCCCAGGTGAAGAAGGCCGCGGCAGGCGCCAACCTGGAATTGGGCGTGCTGGATGCCGAGCGGGCGAACGCGATCATGGCGGCCGCCGACGAGGTCGCCGCCAACAAGTACGACGAACACTTTCCCATCGACGTGTTCCAGACCGGTTCGGGCACCTCGAGCAACATGAACATGAACGAGGTGCTGGCCGAGCTGGCCACCCGCGCACTGGCCGCGGCCGGCTCGGACACCGTGGTGCACCCCAACGACCACGTCAATGCCTCGCAGTCCTCCAACGACGTATTCCCCACCTCGGTTCACGTCGCTGCGACCGCCGGGCTGTTGGGCGATGTCGTCCCGGGCCTCGAGGTGCTGGCAGCATCCCTGGAGGCCAAGGCAGTCGAGTTCAAGGACGTGGTGAAGTCCGGGCGCACCCACCTGATGGACGCGACCCCGGTGACCCTGGGCCAGGAATTCGGCGGCTACGCCGCCCAGATGCGCTACGGCGTCGAGCGCATCCTGGCCTCGCTTCCGCGGGTGGCCGAGGTGCCCTTGGGCGGCACCGCGGTGGGCACCGGCATCAACACCCCCGAGGGTTTCCCCGAACGCGTCATCGAGCTGCTCGCCGCGGACACCGGCCTGCCGCTGACCGAGGCCCGCAACCACTTCGAGGCCCAAGCCAACCGCGACGGACTCATCGAGGCCTCGGCCCAGCTGCGCAACATCGCAATCTCGCTGATGAAGATCAACAACGACCTGCGCTGGATGGGCTCCGGACCGAACACCGGCCTGGGCGAGATCGCGATCCCCGACCTCCAGCCGGGCTCATCGATCATGCCGGGCAAGGTCAACCCGGTGATCTCCGAGGCAGCGATCATGGTCGCCGCCCAGGTGATCGGCAACGACACCGCGATCGCATGGTCAGGGACCAACGGGGCGTTCGAATTGAACGTCGGCATGCCGGTGATGGCCTCGAACCTGCTCGAGTCAATCCGCCTGCTGGGCAACACCACCCGGGTCATGGCGACGAAGATGGTCGACGGTATCACCGCGAACGTGGACCGCGCCCGCTTCCTGGCCGAGGCCTCCCCCTCCATCGTCACCCCGCTAAACAAGCTCATCGGCTACGAGAGCGCCGCGAAGATCGCCAAGAAGGCGGTGGCCGATTCGCTCACGGTCCGCGAGGCCACGGTGGCGCTGGGCTTCGTGGAGCGCGGCGAGGTGACCGAGGCGCAGCTCGATGAACTGCTCGATGTCACCACCATGACCGGCAAGCACTGACACCAACCCAACACCCCCGCAAGCAGCGGCGGCCCGTCGAGGAATGTCTATCCATTCCTCGGCGGGCCGCCGTTTGCGTGTCCCGGCGGGCAGCCGAGGGACGCTGGGGCGTTCCGTGAGGGGGCCCACTTAAGTTGCACCCAACAGCCAATAGTGCAAAACTGCACTCTATGAAGAATAGTGCAATTGGGGTTGTCGGCGAGCCGGGCACCCCGCCGGGCCTCAGCGCCCGCATGCTGAAAACCCGGCTGTCCATCTCGCGGAACGCACGCGAGCTGACGGCGGAAAACGGCTTTGCGGGGTTCACCGTCGAGGAACTCTGCGCCCGCGTCGGGATCTCGCGGCGCACCTTCTTCAACTACTTCGCCACCAAGCTCGACGCCGTCTTCGGGCACGCCGAGGACGGGCTGCCAGCCGAGGCGCTCGAGCGGTTCATGAACGCCCGGCCCGTCGGCACCGTGGGCATCTCCCCCACCCTGCTGGCCGACCTGGTGGCCTTGGTGCGGGAACAGCTGCGCATCGACGACGCCGAGATCCGCGGTGTCCACGGCTTCTTCACGATCCTGCACCGCGAGCCGGAACTGCTGGCCCGCATGATGAAGGTCGGCCCGGAACGCCAAGCGGAATTCACCGCCATGGTGGCCAGGCGCGAAGGAGTCGAAGCCGACCACAGCGGCATCGGCATGCTGGCGCACGCCCTGCAGTTCGCCACCCACCGGGCCATCGAACGCTACCTGGCCTCACCCGACGGGCCATCGCTGGAGGAGGAATTCCTCTCCGTCATGCGCCAGACCCGGGAATTGTTCGGCCAGCCCCTGCTGCACGGGGAACATCCCCCCGCCCCCTGACCCGACGGTCCGACGCGCCACTCATCTTTCCCAACACACGCAAGGAACACCACCGCATGTCCACCACCACCGCGCCCCGCACACCCCCGGGCCCGGCGCCGTTGCTGCTGACGCAACGGCGCATCTGGATCATCTTCTCCGCGCTGATCGCCGGCATGATGCTCTCCTCCCTCGACCAGACCATCGTCTCCACCGCCATGCCCACCATCGTGGGCCAGCTCGGCGGAGTCGAACACCAGGCCTGGATCACCACCGCCTACCTCCTGGCCACCACCATCGTGATGCCGATCTACGGAAAGTTCGGCGACGTGCTGGGCAGGCGCAACCTGTTCCTGATCGCCATCGCGCTGTTCACCCTGGCCTCCGTGGGAGCCGCGTTCGCCGGCACCTTCTGGATGTTCGTGTTCTTCCGCGCCATGCAGGGCCTGGGCGGCGGCGGGCTGATGATCCTCTCGCAGGCCATCATCGCCGACATCGTCCCGGCCTCCGAGCGCGGGAAGTACATGGGCCCGCTGGGCGCCATCTTCGGTCTCTCGGCCGTCGCCGGACCATTGTTGGGCGGCTTCTTCGTCGACCACATGACCTGGCAGTGGGCGTTCTACATCAACATCCCCATCGGCATCGGCGCCTTCCTGATCGCCTGGTTCGCGCTGAAGCTGCCGAGCAAGAAGGCCACCAAGAAAATCGACATCCTCGGCGTGCTGCTGCTCTCGATCGCCACCACCTGCCTGATCTTCTTCACCGACTTCGGCGGCTCGAAAAACCACGGCTGGGGCGCCATGGAAACCTGGGGTTGGGGCGTGGGCATGCTCGCCGCCATCGTGCTCTTCGTCATCGTCGAGGCACATGCCGAGGACCCGATCATCCCGCTGTCGCTGTTCAGGAACCCGGTCTTCGTCAACGCCACGGCCATCGGCTTCACCCTGGGCCTGGGCATGTTCGCTGCCATAGCGTTCGTCCCCACCTTCCTGCAGATGTCCTCGGGAACCTCCGCCGCGGTCTCCGGGCTGCTGATGGTCCCGATGATGGTCGGCCTGATGGGCACCAGCATCTTCTCGGGCATCGCGATCACCAAGACCGGCAAGTACAAGGGCTACCCGATCGCCGGCGCCCTGGTCACCGCGCTGGCGATGCTCGCCTTCACCTCGCTCTCGGCAGCCACCCCGCTGTGGCTGATCTGCGTGTACCTCTTCGTGTTCGGTGCCGGCCTGGGACTGATCATGCAGGTCGTCGTGCTGGTGGTGCAGAACGCCGTGGATCCGGCCATGGTGGGCACCGCGACCTCCACGAACAACTACTTCCGCGAGGTCGGTGCGTCGCTGGGCGTGGCGATCTTCGGGGCCATGTTCACCAACCGGCTCTCCGAGAAGCTGACCGAGGTCTTCACCGGCGCCGGCGCCAGCGCCACGGATGCCGGCAACGCCACCGCGACCCTGGATCCGCAGACCATGGCGCAGCTGCCCGAGGTCGTCCGGGACGGCATCGTCACCGCCTACGCAGATTCGCTGGCACCGGTGTTCTGGTACCTGATCCCGTTCATCCTCATCGCCTTCGTACTGGCGCTCTTCCTCAAGCAGGTCAAGCTCTCGGACACTGCCGGGATGGTGGCACGAGGCGAGGCCATCGGCGGCGAGGAGGCCCAGGCGTTGGAAGATGCGGAACGCCATGGCACCAAGGTGTCCGCGGCAGATTCCGGCGCTCGTCCTGACAACGACCGGTCGCCGGAGACCGACCGCTAGGTCCGAACCTCCCTCCCCCCGGCGCCGGTGCCCCGCACGACCCCCCAACCGCTCCCCTGACCGGGAATGGATGCAGGTCTGGCGGGGCACTTTCGCCTGCGACCAGGAACCTCGCCGGGTCCGGCTAGCCGGTGATGAAGTGGCCGGCTTCCCTGGGCTCGAGAGTCCAGTCGATGGCGCGTTGGTGCTTGGGCGGCAGTGCCGGCAGCTGGCCCAGCACGAACCATCCGACCTCGAGGTTCTCGTCGTCGTTGACCTTCGCCTCCCCGCCCAGGTACTCGCCGGCCAGGATGATGTCCAGGTATCGGGCGCGGTCCCCGTTGGGATACACCGCCTCGTCGGTGGTTGCCACCCCGACCAGCCGGGTGACGGCGCAGTGCACCGCGGTCTCCTCAAACACCTCGCGCACCGCCGCGACGGCGGGCTCCTCGCCCGGCTCCAGGATGCCGGCCGGAAGCGTCCAGCGCCCGTTGTCCGCCCGGCGGACCAACAGCACGCGGCCCTCGTGGATCACCACGGCCTTGACGCCGGGCAGCCATAGCGGATCGTTTCCGATCTTCCGGCGCATTTGGACGATGAATTCTGGTGTGGGCATGGCGGTGTTCCGGTGTCTTTCGTGTCTCGTGGATTCCGGGCGCGGGCTTGGCTAGCCCGCCACGGCCAGGGCAAGGGCCGCGCCCGCCAGCATGAAGGGGCCGAAGGCAACGGAGGACCGCAGCGTGACCTTGCGCGCCAAAAGCAACACCACCGACCAGAGGGCCCCGATGATGAAGGCAAAGGCGGTGGCCCACAACAGGTGGGTGTAGGAGAGGAAACCGAGGTAAAGTCCCAGCACGGCGGCGAGCTTCACGTCCCCCAGCCCCATGCCCGCGGGCGCAATCAGGTGCAGCACCAGGTAACCGGCGAACAGGATCACCGCTCCCAGCACCATGCGCAGCAGGATCATGGGTTCCCCGGCCAACAATGCGGCAGCGCCCAGCAGCGCCAGGGCGGCGATGAACCACGGGCCCAGGATGCGGTTGGGCAGCAGGTGCGACTTGAAGTCGATGATGGTCAGGCGCACGGCGTTGACCAGGTACAGCGCCAAGGCCAGCGTTGCCAGGATTCCCGCCACCGTGGCCAGGACCGGGTCGGCGGCAAACCACTGCAGGATGAGTTGCGGCATGGGCCAAACCTTACGCGGTGCCCGCCGCCGCCGACCGCGGCGGCACGCCACCGGCGGGACAATCCCCCGCAATGTGACTCCTCGCTACACTGAAGGCATGGACCAGCACCATGGCGCTGACGTATTCCCCGACCCCGACAGGGCCCCGGGCAAGGAGCTCATGGGCCATTTTCGTCGGCTCGCCCGGTCCTCCCCCTGGCTGTGGAACACCCTCCAGATCCGGATCGGCGTCACCGACAAGGAACGGCAGGCGCTGGCCTTTGCCGCCCCGAGCCTGCCCACGCACCTCACGGTGCTGATCAGGCGCCCCGACGCCATCCGTGTCGAGGACGGGGACGGTGCGGTGCTCTTCCGCACCGAGCACATCTACGATTCGCGCGATGCCGGCTTCGTGGCGGCCACCCGCAAAAGCTGGTTGTTGCCGCCCCAACTATTGGCCCCGGTGTACGGGGACGACGGCCTGGTCTCCCGGCGGCCGGAGGCCGCCTATGGCAACGCATTGATGCCCGTGGGCCTGTGGAGTGCGTTCCTGGATCCGGTCGAGATCGCCGGCTTCGCACCGGGTCCTGCCGACATGGCCTTCCCCCATCCCAGCACCATCCACTCGCTGCGGGTGTTCAGGGACGAATCGGGCCGCGAATGCCTTGAGGCAGAACTCTCCCGCGGCCATTCCTACGCCCCGGTCATCGACGATGCGCCGCTGCTGGGCACCGGCCTCACGCTGATCCGCCTCGACCGGGCCACCGGCGTCTGCGTGCTGCGCCGGGTGCTCGACGGTCCTGACGCCGGGCTCGAACACCGGGCGGTCATCACCGCCGTGGACGAATACATGATCGACGGGCTTTTCACCCAGCCACTGGCCTCGCTCAGCGACGTGCGGCATGCACCGGTGTGGCCGATCCCGGGGCTGGCCGACACCCCCGGGCCGCAGACTCCGGGCAGCGCACGGCACCGGGGCGGGCCGGCGGCCTAGGACCGCGGGCGCGCCCCGGAGTTGCACCCGGCTAGTGGATGCGGTCCTCAAGCAGCTCGGTGACCAGCGCGGCGATCTCGGAGCGCTCGGAGCGGGTCAGGGTCACGTGCCCGAAGAGGTGGTGGCCCTTGAGCTGCTCGACCACCGCCGCGACGCCGTCGTGCCGCCCCACCCGCAGGTTGTCGCGTTGGGCCACGTCGTGGGTGAGGATCACCTTGGAGTTCTGCCCGATGCGCGAGAGCACCGTGAGCAGCACGTTGCGCTCCAGCGATTGCGCCTCGTCGACGATCACGAACGCGTCGTGCAGCGAGCGCCCGCGGATGTGGGTCAGCGGCAGCACCTCGAGCATGCCCCGGCTCATGACCTCGTCGATGGCGTTCTTGGAGACCACCGAGCCCAGGGTGTCGAACACGGCCTGCGCCCAGGGGTTCATCTTCTCCGCCTCGGCGCCGGGGAGGTAGCCCAGCTCCTGGCCGCCGACCGCGTAGAGCGGGCGGAAGACCATGATCTTGCGGTGCTCACGGCGTTCCATGACCGCTTCGAGCCCTGCACACAGTGCGAGCGCCGATTTGCCGGTGCCGGCGCGGCCGCCGAGCGAGACGATGCCGACTTCCTTGTCGAGCAGCAGGTCCAGGGCCAGGCGCTGTTCGGCGGAGCGGCCGCGCAGCCCGAAGGCCTCGCGGTCTCCGCGCACCAGGCGCACCAGGTGGTTGCGGTCCACCCTGCCCAGGGCCGAGCCGCGCGGGGAGTGCAGGATCAGCCCGGTGTTCACCGGCTGATCGGCTGCTTCCTCAAGCTCAAGGGATTCATCTGAGTAGAGCGCGGACATGTCCTCCTGGCTCACGTCCATCTCGTGCACGCCGGTCCAGCCGGAGTCGGCAATGAGCTCGTTGCGGTATTCCTCCGCCGTCAGGCCCATGGCCGAGGCCTTGATGCGCATGGGAGTGTCCTTGGACACCAGCGTGACATCCAGGCCCCCGTCGAGCATGGCCTTGGCGACGGAGAGGATGCGGGTGTCGTTGTCCGCGTTGCGGAACCCCACCGGCAAGACGTTGGACGCAATGTGGTTCAGTTCCACGCGCAGGGTGCCACCCTGCTTGCCGACCTCCATGTCATTGGCCAGCCCGCCGTTCTTGCGGCCCAGCTCCTCAAGGGTCCGCAGTGCCTCGCGGGCAAAATAGCCCAGCGTGGGGTCGTTGCGCTTGTGCTCGAGTTCGGTGATCACTGTCAACGGCAGGACCACATGGTGTTCGGCAAAGCGCAACATGGCGTGGGGGTCTGCGATCAACACCGAGGTGTCCAGGACGAATGTCCGGGTACCTGCCGCCGATGCCGCCTGGGTGGCAGTCTCTGCCGAGACGGCGGGGGCGGTTGATGGGATTTCCTGTTTCGCTACCACTGTGGCTCCTCGCGGGGAGTGCTGCCCCGTTCAGCGGGCAATGACGGCTTCATCACCCGTTACGCTCAACATACGCCGAATGCTTCGGCCATACCTACGGTTTGGACAGTGCCGCGGTGAAGAGAAGATGAAGATTTGGCATCGCCCGGATGTCAGCGTGGGACGCGCCCCGGAAACCACGGGTCAGGAGCCGAAGCGGCGTTGCCTGTCGGCGAAGTCGCGCAGGGCGCGCAGGAAGTCCACGCGCCTGAAATCGGGCCACAGCGCCTCGCAGAAGTAGAACTCGCTGTAGGCACTCTGCCACGTCAGGAACCCTGAAAGGCGCTGTTCGCCCGAGGTGCGAATGACCAGGTCGGGGTCCGGCTGGCCCTTGGTGTAGAGGTGGGTGGCCAGTTGGTCGGGATCCAGGTCCGCGGCGATCTGCGCGGCGTCCAGCCCGTTGGCGTGTCCCTGGAGCAGCAGCGCCTTGACGGCATCGACGATCTCCTGCCGGCCGCCGTAGCCGACGGCGACGTTGACGTGGATCCCGGTGACACCGGCGGTCGAGGCTTCCAGCTCGCGCAGTTTGTTGGCCAGGTAGTCCGGCAACAGGTCCAGCGCGCCCACCGGCTTTACGCGAACGGTCTTGGTCTCGCCCAACCGGTCCAGGGTGTTGGCAATGATCCCCATCAGGGCATCGAGTTCATCGCTGGAGCGGCTCATGTTGTCCGTGGAAAGCATGTAGAGCGTGACCAGGTTGATGTCCAGCTCCTGGCACCAGCCCAGGAATTCCAGGATCTTGTCCGCGCCGGCCTGGTGCCCGCTGGCCGTGGTTTGCCCTGACAGCTTGGCCCAGCGCCGGTTCCCGTCCACGAGCACGCCAATATGTGCCGGCAGTTTTTCCGGGGTCAACATACCCCGCAACTGCCGCTCATAGAGCCGGTAGACGAATCCCGGAAGTTCCACGGCGATACTCCTGCATAAAAATAGGGGGCCAACATGCGACCGCCCTCGGGTCGCGTGCATGGCTTAACGCTACCGGGTTCCGTCCCCGGTGGTGCGCCAAGACGCGGGCATGGCACGGTGCAATACCCCATACAACGGCCCCCGTCCCCGGTGATCCCTGCGTTTTCCTCGGCACTCCGGCCACCGCTGCCACCTTGGCCTCGATCCATCGATGGTGATCACGGCAGGCGCCGGGGGGATTGAACCGGGAATGCCCGTCTTGTCAGCACGATGCGGCTTGCCACAGGGGCTATTCGCCTCTGCCACGAAGGGCACGACGCCCCGGCGAGCGCTGCCTCCGCAGGGGCGTCTGGTGAGGATGCTGGATAGTTCTCCTGCAGTTTTACCGTAGTCGCGGTTCCCAATGCGTTGACCTGGAAGCCGATGGTGTTACCTGCATGCGTGAACCCTTTATTGTCGTCAGCTGATGCCAGAATCGCGGAGCCAGCCGCCGCAGCATCCCGCAGTGAAGTACACGTGTACGACTTATTCGCTTCGGTCGGAGCCTCGAAGGTCCCCGCCCAATAGATAGACGCCGTATCGCCGCCGCCAAAGCTACCGCGCGGTAGTTTAGGCTGGGGTCATGAGCCAAGCATCCGGGCCCCCGTCACATCCAATGGTTCCAGCGCACCCGGCCAAGCCGTTGCTGCGCGGCTGGATACATGCAGTCACCGCACCACTGGCCCTGGTCGCCGGTATCGTGCTGATCGTTCTGGCCCCTGCGGGCGCCGGCAAGATCGCCAGTGCCGTGTTCGCGTTCACCGGGGTTCTGCTCTTCACGGTTTCGGCTTTCTACCATCGCGGAAAGTGGTCGCCGACCACCACTCGCGTGCTCAAGCGGATCGACCACACCAACATCATGCTGCTGATCGCCGGCTCCTACACGCCGCTGGCCTGGGCCCTGCTTCCGGCCAGGTCGGCCACCATTCTGTTGGTCTCGATCTGGATCGGGGCCCTTGCAGGGGTCGGCTTCCGGGTGTTCTACACCGACGCACCGCGTTGGCTTTACACCCCTGTCTACGTATTGCTCGGCCTGGCGTCCCTGCTGTTCATCGGGGAATTCTTCACCGCCAGCCCGGCCGCGACAATCCTCATATGCGCCGGCGGTGCCTTTTACATTGCCGGCGCGGTGTTCTACGCGTTGAAGGCCCCGAACCCCATTCCGGAAATCCTGGGATTCCACGAGCTGTTCCATGCCTTCACGCTGATCGGTTTCTCCTGCCACTTCGCAGCCATTGCCATCGCGGTGCTCGGCGCCACCTAGTTCACCGGTCCGCTCAGCGAAAGTCCCGGTGCGATGAGCGCGGCCAGCGCCGGCAGGTCGCCGACCGGTGCGTGGCAAACCCCTCCGCGGCACACATAGAGCCGCAATTGCCCCTCGGGTCCCGCCGGGTAGACAGTGTCCCTGGTGCCCGCTTCGCCGGTATGGCCCAGTTGGGCCACTGCCGCCAATACGCCGAGGCGCACCGCTTCCCGGCGCTCGGCCTCGGTTCCTCCCGCCACGACCAGCTCCGTCGTGGAACCGTGGACGAATCGGGCAACCACTCCCAAGGCACTCCCGGTGCCATGGGGTGCGCGCTCGGCAAGGGCCGGCACGAATCCCAGCAACATGCGCACCAACCCGAGGTCTTCTTCGCTGCGTTCGAACGCCGTCTCAGGGGCGCCCGCTCCCATGTCCAGTTGCCTGCGTCCGGCCCGGTTCAGCAGCGCGGCGGCCAGCAGCGAGGTCGCCGAGGGCACCGCGTCATCCAGTGCCTCGGCGCTGCCCATTCCCCCACGCATGGCCTGGACTCGGGGGTCGTTCGCTGCGCTGTCCAGTGGCAATCCGCCGTCAAGGAAAAGTTCCAGGGCCGCGCTGAGCACTTCGTCGGCTCTGGCGAACCAGACCTGCTCCCCCGAGGCGGTACCCAGCTGCTGGAATCCCAGTGCCACGCCCGCATAGTCCTCAAGCACCGCGGAAATGGATGTGCTGGCCCGGCCCTGGTGGCTGATGCGGTGGAGCATTGCCCCGGCGCCACCGCTCGCCGTCGCCCAATGCACCCGGTACAGGTACTCGGCCGTCTTCGTGGCGAGGTCAAGCATGCGCGGTTCGCGCACAAGCACCGCTGCCTCGGCCAGCGAGGCAATGGCTAGGCCGTTCCACCCGGCGACGACCTTCTCGTCGCGGCCCGGCTGCACCCGCGTCGCACGCTCGGCGGCCAGTTTCCCCAGGGCATCTGCGAGCCCCGGCCATTCGGCGAGCGTCGGGGTACGGGACAGCGCAACGGTCATCGGCACGTCCCGCGGAAGGAGATCACCTTGCCCGGCGCCCTCGCCCGGCAGCGATGCGCCTGCCCACAAGTGCAGGAAAACATTGCCGGAGGCCGGAAGCCCTTCCGTTCCCTGTTCCCCCAGGATCCTAGCGACCTCGCCCCGGCTAAAGGTGTAGGTGGCACCCTCGTGGTGGGATCCGTCCGGCATGACGGTGTCGGCGTCAAGGGATGAGGCGAATCCCCCGCCGGGAAGCTGCATGTCTTCCTCCAGCCACTTGTGGATGCCGCGGGCGGATACGCGACAGAGTTCGGAGATGTCCGCATCGGGCAACTGCACCGCCGCGCGGGCGTACAGTCCCAGCAGCTGTGCGTTGTCGTAGAGCATCTTTTCAAAGTGCGGGATCTTCCATTCAGGATCCACGCAATAACGCGCAAAGCCGCCGCCCACGTGGTCTGCCAGTGCACTGCAGGCCATGATCCGCAGCGTCTCCGATGCCAGCGCCGCAGCCTGCGACGCCTCGGACCCCGAGCCCAGTGAAGCCCGCAGAAGGAAGTCCAACACGGAACTCGGCGGGAACTTGGGTGCCGGTGAAAAGCCTCCGGTGGGATCCTCCATGGCCGCCAACTTTCGCACGGCGGTGCCGATCACCTCGGCCAGCTCCGGTTCATTGCCGGCAGTGGGCAACGGCAGGGACCGGGAGAACATCTTGGCCTGTCCGCCGGCGACCGAACCCAGGTGGTCGGCGAGCGTCGCTGCCTGCAGTTCCAAGGCGTCTCGGCGGTTGTCCCAGGCGTCGGTGACGGCTTCAAGCACTTGCATGAAGGCGGGCATGCCCGGCCGGGGCACCGGGGGGAAATAGGTCCCGGCATGGATGGCGCGGCCGTCGGGGAGCGTGAATACGCTCATGGGCCAGCCACCGGCACCGGTGAGTGTTTGGGTTGCGGCCATGTAGGCACTGTCGACGGCAGGATGTTCCTCGCGGTCGACCTTGATCGGCACGAAGTGTCCGTTGAGGTAGGCGGCGATCCCGGGGTCGTCGAAGGATTCGCGGGCCATCACATGGCACCAGTGGCAGGCGGCGTATCCGATGGACAGGAAGACCGGGACGTCGCGGGACGCGGCCTCGGCGAATGCCTCGTCCCCGTAGGGCCACCAGTCAACCTGCTGGTGGGCATGCTGCCTGAGGTAGGCGGAGGCGCTCGAGGCGATTCGTTGTCCCATGTTTCCAGTCTCCCCCACGAGCGTCCTTCATGGCAGAGCCCGGGACATCGAGCGCAGGCCAATCCCGACGACCGTCGTGTCTGGAGGTTCCAAGCCGGAAACATGTGGAACGTAGACATCGAGCTGATTGCCTAGTGGTTCGCTTCGTGGGACTCCTGCAGCAGCCGGCTTCAGCTGTCCCGGCCCCGCAATGCCGCATACCCGGCACCGAGGAACACCGTCGTCCAGGCTGCCAGAACGGCAACCGCGGTGACCGGGCCGTAGGGTTGTTCCGCTGCGGTGCCCAACACCGCCGCTGCATTGGTCGGCAGATAGGAGGCGGCTTCCTGCACCGCCTCCGCGGCGAACAGCGGCAGGATCTGCGGCAGCCCGAAGAGCAGCACGAACGCCGCGGTCACGGCCCCGGCGCTGCTACGCAGCACCGATCCGAGGCCCACCATCATCATGGCCAGCAGCCCCAGGTAGGTGCCGGCGCCGAGCATGGCCGTGGCCAGCTGGCCGGGCGTGAATTCTCCGTAGGATCCCGCGGCCGGTGCCGCCACCAGAGTGCCGACCCCCACCAGGACGGCCCCGGAAACGAATCCGCCCGCACCCAGCACCGCGGCCTTGGACCCCAGGAACCTCAAGCGCACCGGGACCGCCTGCAGGGAGGTGGTGATGGTGCCGGAACCGTACTCGGAGGTGACGGACAGCGCCGCAAGAACGGCGACGAACAACTGGGACAGCTGCAATGACACGAAGGCGACGAAGGGGGCCGGCATCGTCGTGTCATAGCCGTTCTCCCCGCTGGCCTGCGCCGAGGCGCCCAGCAGCCAGGCCAGGCCGACCTGCCCGAGCAGCGCAAGTGACAGGATGATCCAGGTGGAGCGCAGGGAGGCCAGCTTGGTGGCGTCAAAGGCCGCGGCCCGGCGGCCGCGGCCGCCGCGGATGGCGGCGGGCGGGGTTCCCTGGATGGCGCTCATGATGCTGTCCTTTCATTTTCGGTTGGCACGTATTCGAGGCTGGAGGAAGTCAACTCGGCGTAGGCCTGTTCCAGCGAGGCCTTGCGCAGGCTCAGTTCGTTGATCCTCAGCCCCAGCCCGTGGGCAATTCCCCCGACATCCTCCAGCGAGGCGCCGGTGACCCGCAGCGTCCCGGAATCCGTCAAGGTGACAGGGTACCCGGCGCGGGACAGCGCCTCGGCGAGCAGCGCGGCATCGGGGGTGGCGACGGTGATGGAGTTCAGCGCGCTTTCGGCGATGACGTTGTCGATGGAATCATCCGCGATCAGCCTGCCCCGCCCGATGACCACCACGTGGTCGGCCGTGGACTGCATCTCGCTCATCAGGTGGCTGGAGACGAACACCGTCGCCCCGGCGGCCGCCTTGGCACGCATGAGCTCTCGGATCCACACCACCCCGTCGGCGTCCAGGCCGTTGACCGGCTCGTCGAAGATGAGCACCTGCGGATCGCCCAGCAGCGCACCGGCAATGCCCAGACGTTGGCGCATGCCCAGCGAAAAGGTGCCGATGCGTTGGTGCCCCGCCTCGGCGAGCCCGACCTCCTCCAGCACCGTCCCCACCCGGCGGGCGGGGATGGAGTTGCTGCGGGCCAGGCCCAGCAGGTGGGATGCGGCACGCTGCCCCGGATGCCCGATGCGCGAGTCGACCACGGCCCCCACGGTGCGCAGCGGGGTGTGCAGGGCCGCATAGGGTTTCCCGTAGATCAGCGCTGCCCCGGAGTCGGGGGTGTCGAGCCCCAGCAGCAGGCGCATGGTGGTGGTCTTCCCTGCCCCGTTGGGACCCAGAAAGCCGGTGACTTTCCCCGCTTCGATGGCCACCGACAGCCCGTCCACCGCCCGCTTGCGCCCAAAGTCCTTGGTGAGATCCTCAAGCACGATCATGGTCCTGCTCCTTGCCCGGTTGGTGTTGCTTCCTTGCCTTCAACGCTAGGTTCGGTCCCGGGCCCGCCGATACCGGCGTTCGTCGGGTCTTGGGCAGCGAACACCCCTGACTTTCGTCGGTGTTCCGGCGGGCGGCGGCTCGGTAGCATGGGGTGAATGAGGATCCGTTCCGGAGCCCGTTTCCGTCCGCAGCAGGCCGGCTGGGCCGTCGTGCTGTTGCTGGCCGCCCTCGTGATGCCGGCACTGGGCCCGGGCAATGCCCTGGCCGCGGCCCTGGCGGTGGTTGCCGCCTATCTGGCCGGGCGCAGGCTGGATTCCCTCGCCGCTTCTGTGTCCATGTTGGGGGCGGGGATCCTGGTCGCAGGTGCGCTGCGGCTGGCCGCCGATCCTTCCGGGGCCGCCTCGAGGTGGCTGTTGGACGTGCTGCTGGTCTTTGCCGCGGTGGTGCTGCCCTGGTGGTGGGGCCGCTACCGTATGCTGCGCACCGCCCAACGCCGACGCGAACACGAGGTCGTTGCCGCCAACGCCAGGCTGCTCGAACGCACCCGCATTGCCCAGGACATGCACGATGAGCTCGGGCACGAGCTGGCGCTCATTGCCCTGGGCGCCGGCGCGCTGGAGGTCGACGCAAACTCCACGGAGCAGGGACGCCGCGCGGCGGCCGACATCCGCGAGCGAGCTGCCCAGGCCATCGATTCGCTGCACGCGATCGTGGCGATGTTGCGTCAGGACACGTCCAACGGCGCTGCCCCGCTGGTACCTGCCGGCGAATCGATCCAGGCACTGGTTGCCCGGGTGCGAACCTCCGGGCTTCAGGCGGACCTCGAACAGGTGCCGGCCCCGCCCGGAACACCGGATCCTCCACGGGAGGTGCAGGCCGCCATGCACCGGGTGGTCCAGGAGGGGCTGACCAATGCGGCCAGGCATGCCCCCGGCGCCGAGGTGCACATCGGGATCGACGAAGGCAAGGACCCGGTGACCATCACGATCGAAAACCGACGCACCTCACCGGCCCCGGCCGTGGGCACCGGAGGTTCCGGGCTCGCCGGGGTCGCCGAACGGCTGCGCATGCTCGGCGGCGCCCTGGAGGCCGGAGTTCACGGGCAGGATTTTCGCCTGGTCGCACGCATCCCCCGGTCATCCCGGCTTCCCGAACCCGGACCCGGACCCGGCACGCTGGCGCTCGGTCCTGCGCCGGTGGACGGGTCGGTGGCCGCGGAGCTTGCCGATGTTCGTCGCACCACGCGCTCGCGGCAATGGGCCAGCGCGTTGCTGCCGCTGGGGCTGGCGACGCTGTTGGCCGGCATCCTGGTGACCGTGCAGGTGCTCACGGTGGTGGACAACGCCCTGGCGCCGTCCGCCTACGCGCAGCTGCGGGTGGGGCAGGCCCGCGCGGAGGTCGTGGCGTTGCTGCCCGCCGGCGGCCTGGACGGCCCCACCCCGATGATTGCCGAGACCCCGGCACCAGGGAACACGACATGCATCTACTACCAGGCACGCAACGGCTTCCTGGATTTCAGCACCGACATGTACAGGCTGTGTTTCGGCCACGGGGTGCTCGTGTCCAAGGACCATCTGTTGCCGCGAAACGAAGGATGACCCCTGTGCCCCTGCCCGAAGTTCCACGACCCGCCTCCGGCCCCGGGGACGGGCCCATCACGGTGTTGTTGGCCGATGACGAGGCGCTGGTCCGCGCCGGGGTCCGGGCGATCCTGTCCTCGGATCCGGGCATCGAAGTAGTGGCCGAGGCGGCCGACGGGCGCGAGGCCCTGGAACTTGCCGCCAGGTTCCGGCCTTCGGTGGCGCTACTGGATATCCGCATGCCGGTGCTCGACGGGCTCGCCGCGGCCCGCGAACTGGCCGTGCGTCTGCCCGGCACTGCCGTCGCCATGCTCACGGTCTTCGGCGAAGACGAGTACATCGACGCGGCGCTGAAGGTGGGAGTCAGCGGCTTTTTACTCAAGGCCTCGGCGCCGCAGGAGCTGATTGCCGGGGTCAAGGCGGTTGCCTCGGGCGCCGCCTATCTTTCACCGCGCGTGGCACGGCGGGTGGTGGACCGGCTGCGCGCCGTCGACGTCGGTGCCCCTCAGGTGGCCCGCGCGGCCGTGGCGCAGCTAAGCGCCAGGGAAACGGATGTGCTCATCCTGCTGGGGGCCGGTTATTCAAATGCACAGATCGGTGCTCGGCTGCACCTGACCGAGGGAACCGTCAAGGGGCATGTCTCGGCAATCCTGCTCAAGCTGGGGGCAGTGAACCGGGTGCAGGCCGCGGTGTTGGCCCACCATGCCGGGTTGGTTCCGCCCGGTTCCTGAACCCAGGGCCGCGGTCACTGCAAAGGCCCCGTGAAGAAATTCTCAATTTCACGGGGGCCTTTGCAGGATGATGGTGAGGCTAACGCGCGGGCTTGTCGCCCGGCTCGTCGGGCTGGATGTCTTTGCCCTTTTCCACCAGCTCCTGCTGGCGGGCTTGGGCCTCGCCCTGGTAACGGACCCGGCGGATGCGGCGGGTCATGTCACGGATCAGGAAGATGGTCACAATGACGAGCGCCGCGGTGGCCACAAAACCCACGAATCCCGGGCCAATGGATTGTGCCGCGTCACCGACGGGCGCGCCGGGAACCGGCGAAGGACTAACTGATGCTGCGTACAGCAGGAACGAATACACGCGCGGGGCTCTTTCTGAAAAAGTTGGCGGCCGGTTTCACCGGCACGTTACCTATCTTAGACCGGCAAACAGGTCGGTCTCTGGGAGTGTGGTGGGAACCGAGGATTCGATCAGGGTGAAGTCCTCCCACGGCCATGACTTGGCGTAGATCGCCTCGGGCACCGCAAAGAAGAAACCGGCCGGATCGATCTGGGTCCGGTGGGCCAGCAGCGCCCGGTCGCGGTGCTTGAAGAAGACGGCGCAGTGGATCTGCGTGGTGGTCTCGTGCGGGGAGACCCAACCGAAGAGCTGCTCGTCAGGGTGTTGCTCCCAGGCGGCAATTCGTTCGGCATACGGCGACTCGATGCCGGCTTCCACCATCGCGTAGTGCAGTGTCTTGAAACGCTCGGGCGCGAAGGCGCGGTCGTAGTACAGCTTGGAGGTTTCCCAGGGCTCGCCGAGTTCCGGGGAGCTGTCGGCCTTGGCCGCTTCCGTAAAGGCGTGCACCGCGACCTTGTGAGCCTGGATGTGGTCCGGGTGCGGGTAGCCGCCGTTTTCGTCGTACGCGATGATCACGTGGGGCTTGAACTCGCGGATCAACTTGATCAACGGTGCAGCTGCCCGGTCCAGCGGCTGCAGGGCGAAGGCGCCGAAGGGAAGTTCCGGCAGCGGGTCGCCCTCGGGCAGGCCGGAATCCACGAAACCCAGCCAGCGGTGCTCGATGCCCAGCACGGCAGCGGCCTCGGCCATTTCCGTGCGCCGCACCCCGGCCAGGTCCCGGTGCGCGTGGGCAAGTTCGCCAACGGCCGCGTTGAGGATGTCTCCGCGTTCCCCCCCGGTGCAGGTTGCCACCATCACCGAAGCGCCGGCCGCAATGTACGCGGCCATCGTGGCCGAGCCCTTCGAGGATTCGTCGTCGGGATGTGCATGGACCGCCAGCAAACGCAGGCCCGTTGAATCAGCGATGTGCTCCACGTTTCGTTCTTCCACCTAGGTAGCTCCAACTTCTCATGCTCGGTGAAGGGTTCCCCTTGCCAAGGCTTAGACTGGTAGGGATGATTTCCCGGCCGCGACGCCCACGAATCGAAAGAGGCGCCAATGTCCAGCTTAACTAATAGGTACGGTTCGCCCAAGCGGGCCCTTCCCAAAAAGACCCGCAAGACGTTGATCATCGGGTCCCTGGGCGTTGGCATGCTGGCCGCACTCTACTTGGCCACGGCAACTCATTCGAACGTGCAGTTCAAGGACAATTCGTTCATCGTCCACTCACCCACGATGGCCACCGCGATTGTGGACATTTCCAAGGAGGCCAGCGCGACCGTGCAGTGCGAGGTGCGCGCCATGAGCGATTCCTACGCTATTGTCGGATGGAAGACGCTGACCGTGGGACCCACCGAGGGCCAGGGCATGACCACCACGCGCTTTGATGTCGATCTGCGCACCGAATCGTTGGCGACCACCGCCGGCATCGAGGAATGCAGAGTCCTCAAGACCGCCTAGATTCCACACGCCTCGAGTGTCTCGGCCATTGTGAAGTCTCCGAGACGCGCCGATACGCCAAAAGCTCAAACCTTGGGCAATTAGCCAAATGACGGCTAATATCTTTCTAATACGTTAATGCCCCGCTACAGAACGTGACGGACAAAGTTCTTCACCCACTGTGCGGGGTCTTTGCTTGCAAGATGTTCGTCGCATCATCGGGCGGGACCATCTCGGCCTGTTGTTCCCCTGGGGAGCTGCGGCCCTGATTACACAAGGAGTACCACGTGACCACGACCAATCATGAACCAGTAATCTGGCTGACCCAAGAGGCGTTCGACCGCCTGACCGTCGAGCTTGAGCACCTCGCTGGGCCGGGCCGCGCGGAAATCGTGGACCGCATTGAACAGGCACGTTCCGAGGGCGACCTCAAGGAAAATGGCGGCTACCACGCAGCCAAGGAAGAACAGGGCAAGGCCGAGGCACGCATCGCGTACCTCAAGGACCTTTTGCGCCGAGCCCACGTGGGCGAGGCACCTGCCGATGACGGAGTCGTCGAGCCGGGCATGCTGGTTCAGGCCATCATCGCAGGCGACAAGACCACCTTCCTGTTTGGCAGCCGCGAGGTTGCCGGGGACACCGACCTGGAGGTCTACTCCGAGCGGTCCCCGATTGGTGCCGCCGTGCACGGCGCAAAGTCCGGTGACACGATTAGCTACACCGCACCCAACGGCAAGGAAATCACCGTCGAAATCGTTTCCTGCAAGCCGTACAGCGCATAGTTACCTTCACCCGCGCCTTGGCGTGATCGGTGGCCCGGTGGCCGCCAATGCTTCACCCGTTTGGATGCCCATCTCCCCCCTCGGGGGCGATGGCCCGGCGGGTTGCAGCATTGGCGGCCATCGGCTTTTGGCCAGTGTTTCCCGTTCGCCCGGGCAAAGGCAAGGCCCCCTTGCTCCATCCACCGCGCCGGTGGATGGAGCAAGGGGGCCTTGATGCGGGGGTGTGGAGTTAGCCGATGATCATCGGCTGGAAGCCCTCGGCCCGCAAGTTGTTCAGCACGTATTCCGAATGCGCGTGCCCCTTGGTTTCCATGTCGATGGTGATAGCCACGTCGCCCATGGACAGTGAACCGCCGACGCGGGTGTGGTCCAGTCGGGTGACGTTGGCATCGGATTCGGCGATGACACGGGAGATCGTAGCGAGCTCGCCGGGACGGTCGTCCAGCATCATCCGCACGGTGAGGTAGCGTCCCGCCGCGGAAAGGCCGCGTTGGATGACCTTGAGCATCAGCAACGGGTCGATGTTGCCGCCGGAGAGGATCACCGCGGTCTTCGTCGGCTTCAGCCCCAGCTCCTCCAGCTTCCCTTCCAGCAGCGCCGCCACGCCCACCGCACCGGCAGGCTCGACGACCAGCTTTGAGCGTTCCATGAGGAACACCAGGGCGCGCGCCAGCGCGTCCTCGGAGACTGTCACGACCTCGTCGACGAGTTCACGAATGATCTGGAAGGGAAGTTGGCCGGGCCGTCCCACGGCAATTCCGTCGGCGATGGTGCGCACGGTGTCCAACGGGACCAGCGCGTCGGCGGCCAGCGAGGGCGGATAGGCGGCGGCGTTCTCGGCCTGCACGCCGATGATCTTGATGTCGCGTCCCAGCTCCTTGGCGCGTGACTTGATGGCCACCGCGACCCCGGCCAACAGTCCCCCGCCGCCTACGCCCATCAACACGGTGTCGACGTCTGGCAGCTGATCGAGGATTTCCAGGCCGATGGTTCCCTGGCCGGCAATGATGTCGGGGTTGTCGAAGGGATGTACGAAGACGGCACCGGTGGCGGTGGCGTAGCGTTCGGCCTCGGCAAGCGCCTCGTCGACGTTGTGACCGTGCAGGATGACCTCGGCGCCGTGATCGCGAGTGGCGGTGAGCTTGGGCAGCGCCACTCCCAGCGGCATATAGATGCGGGCCTTGATGCCGAGCCGGCGGGCTGCCTGGGCGACGCCCTGGGCGTGGTTTCCGGCAGAGGCCGCGACGACGCCGCGGGCACGTTCCTCCGCGGTCAACTTCGCCATCCGGACGTAGGCGCCGCGGACCTTGAAGGACCCGGCACGTTGCAGGTTCTCACACTTGAGGTAGACCTCGGAGCCGATGTCCAGCGACAGTGCGCGCGAGTGCTCCATTGGGGTTTGGACGCTGACGCCCTCAAGCAGGGTCCGGGCCTCTTCGATGTCGGACAGGCTCACCGGGAGTGTGGTCTTCTGGATCATGGGAGCGGCTTTCTTCTGGGCGTGTATGGACACGCAAATGCAATCGGGTCGGGAAGTCTTTCGGGCCAGGACCTTGTGCCGGGCAACGTGGGCGGCGTGCGGGATCAGGAACCTGGGTCTGGTTCTTCTCCGTCAAGGTCTGCGGGAGCCGGTTCCGTGGTGCGGACCGGCTTGGTAATTCGGGATTCTCCCACCGCGGCCATGGCCGCTGTGTGGGCACCGAACGGGTTCTCGTGTTCCCAGCCCCGGTTGGCGATGTACTTGACCACGGTGTTGGCCACTGCCAGCACGGGAACCGCGAAGAGCGCCCCGGCGATGCCGGCGACGATGGAACCGCCGGCCACGGCCATGACGACGGCCAGCGGGTGGAGGCTCACCGCCTTGCCCATGATCAGCGGCTGCAGGATGTGGGATTCGGCCTGCTGCACGAACAGCACCACCAGGAGCATGATCAGGGCATTGACCGGACCGTTGGCCACCAGTGCCAGCAGCACGGCAACCGCGCCGGTGACCAAGGCGCCCACGACCGGGATGAAGGACCCGATGAAGACGAGCACGCCCAGCGGCAGTGCCAGCGGCACTCCGAGGATCAGCGCGCCGACACCGATGCCCACTGCGTCGATGAAGGCGACGAAGAGCTGGACGCGCACGTACACGACCATCGAGGCCCAGCCCCGGCGGCCGGCTCCGTGGGCGGCCGCGCGGGCGCGGCGCGGCAGGATGTTCACGAAGAAGCGCCCGATCCGCTGCCCGTCGAGCAGCAGGAAAATCAGCGAGAAGAGCACCAACAGCACACCGGTAATCAGGTGTCCCACCGTGGTGCCCCAGGACAGCGCGCCGGAAAGGATCGAGGAGGAATTGCTCCTGAGCTCGTTCAGGGCGTCCTGGACCAGCTGGTCGACATCCTGGTTGCTCAGGGCCAGCGGGCCGGTGGAGAGCCAATGCTGGATCTGGCCGATGCCCGTGAGGGCCTGGGACCACAGCGAGGCGAATCCAGTGGCCAGGCGCCGCCCGACGATCGACAGTCCGCCGACGACCAGGCCCAGGAACGCGATCATGGTCACCCCGACGGAAAGCCCCTTGGGGAAGCGCAGGGTGCGGTTCAGGAAGTTCACCACGGGACTCAGCAGCCCGGCCAGCAGGGCCGCGATCATCAGCGGGATCAGCAGCAGGGACACGTGGGACAGCAGCCAGACGGCGATGCCCACGGCGATCACGATGACGATCAGCCGCCAGGACCACGACGCCGCAATCCGCACGCCGTAGGGCAGGTCGTCGGCGTGGGCATGTTCGGCGTAGGAGAGTGCGCTGGCCTCATCGATCACGGGATCGGCGGCCAGGCGATGGCGCGTGGCCTGGGCACTCTGTTGAACAGCTTCGGTGGCGTCAGCCAGGCGCTTGAGGGCACGCGACAGCTTCATGCCGCTCCCCCGCGGGAACCGGGCCGGGGCTTCGCGTCCAAGCGCGCATGCCTTCCGGTCAAATTCATGCTGCCTGAAAATGCCATGAACATACGTTATCCCTTGAGAGTTGCCTGTGCGGAATAGATGACGCACATATTGCAGAAAAACCGCGGGGCAGTACCCAAATCATAGGTACTGCCCCGCGGTTACACAGCAGATTGACTAGTCGTCGCCACGCAGGATGGCCAGAATGCGCAGAATCTCCACGTAGAGCCAGATGAGCGTCACTGTCAGGCCGAATGCAGCTGCCCACGCCATCTTGGCCGGTGCGCCCTGGCGCACGCCCTCGCTGATGTTGGTGAAGTCCAATACCAGCGCGTAGGTGGCCAGCAGCACGGCAAGCACGCCAATGCCCAGGCCGAGCAGGCCGCTGCGCATGCCGAACATGCCGTCGATGACGCCGAACATCATCAGGCCGAAGTTAAGCAGCGAGAACAGGCCGTAGCCGATCATCGCAATCATGAACATGCGGGTCATCTTCGGGGTGGCACGGTACTTGCCGGAGCGGTACAGCATCAGGGTCACGCCGAAGACCGAGAAGGTCGCAAGCACGGCCTGGACGGCGATGCCCGGGTACATGTTCTCAAAGACGCCCGACAGGCCGCCGAGGAAGATGCCCTCGAAGCCCGCGTAGAGCATGATCAGGATCGGCGAAGGCTGGCGCTTGAAGGCATTGACCAACCCCAGGACCAGGCCGACAAGTGCGCCGACAAGCATGAGCCCCGGGAACTGCCAGCCAATTGCGGCACCGATGATGACAAGGCCCAGCGTCAGCATGGTCTTGTTGATGACATCGGCATAGGTCATGCGGCCGGTGTCCTGCGGCGATGCGGACGGCTGCGTGTACAGGTCCTGCAGGGCTTGAGCGCTCATCGGCTGAGCATAGGTTGCGGACGCGGCACCCGTTGCGCCGGCCGCACGGGTCTGCTCGCGGTAGTTCTTGGACTTGAAGACCGGGTTTCCGCCCAGGGCCATGGTGTTTCTCCTCCGTAGGGTTGTTAGTAAATAGCCTACGTTGGTAGAACGCTCGATGCGGACCAATAAATCCCCAAATCACCACCTTTTTGCCGCAAAACGAGTGGTTTCAGATTTTTGGCCCGGAAAGCGGCAGCTCAGTTCATGTGCGCCGGCGCAATCCGTTAACCAGACCGTTATCAAATCCGGCAATCGGGGGAAGCCCAGTCATAGGACTTCAACCTGTCATGGCACTACGATGAGCACACGTGAGTGACATGTATCACACGCGGGCCCGGCGCTGGTGGTCGCGGGGCGGATAGCGACGAGAGGGCTCGTAACGTGCTTCGTCAAGGCAACGCAGCGTTGACCCACTTGGTGGGGGTCGCCGGATTCATCGTCTTTTTTGCGTGGCTGGCCATCGGCTCCGCAGCGCCCGCGCTGGCACAGTACGCGGCCCAGCCCGCCGGTCACATCCAGGTGCCGCTGCAGCAACAGGAACTGACCATCCGCGGCACCCTCCGTGCCGCGTCGGAGCCGATCGCCGGCGTGCGCATCGTGGCCACCACCTCCGACGGATTCAGCGCCGAGGCGACCAGCGACGAGAATGGCCGCTGGGTCATCGTGGTTCCGGAAAAGGGAACCTACGAGGTCCTGCTGGATGTCGCCACGCTGCCGGCGGACAAGCCATTGGGCGAGGGAGAAGAGAATCCGCGCATCGTGGAGTTCGGCACCTCCTCGAATATGGGAGTCATTTTCAAGGTCGGTGAGAGCGCCGCGGTTGAAACCGCTAGCTTTGGTTCGATCCTGGCCGAGCGTGCCGTGGCCGGCCTGAGCTTCGGCCTGCTTCTGGCCCTGACCGCGGTCGGCTTGTCCCTGGTCTTCGGCACCACCGGACTGACGAACTTTGCCCACGGCGAAATGGTCACCTTTGGTGCCGTCGCCACGTTCGCGCTCGCTGCGTGGGGGTTTCCGCTCTGGGCCGCGCTGGCGGTTGCCGTCCTGTTGGGCGGCGCGCTTGGATGGGTACAGGATTGGGGCCTCTGGAAACCGCTGCGGCACCGCGGCTCGGCGCTGGTGCCCATGATGATCGTCTCCATCGGGCTTGCCCTGGCCATGCGGTACATCATCCTGTTCTTCTTTGGCGGAACCACCGAGCAGCTGCCCTCGGCGCAAAGCCCGATCGTTGAGGTGCTGGGCGTCTCCACCTCCCGCAATACCCTGGTGTCCCTGGTGGTCTCGCTGGCGGTCATCATCGTGGTCGCGTTGCTGTTGCTCAAGACCCGGTTCGGCAAGGCGACCCGTGCCGTGGCGGACAATCCGGCGCTGGCCTCCGCCTCCGGCATCGACGTCGACCACGTCATTCGCATGGTGTGGGTGGTCGGCAGCATGCTTGCGGCGCTGGGCGGGATCCTGTGGGCCTACTACCGCCCCGGCGTCGCCTTCAACATGGGCCAGCAGATCCTGCTGATGATCTTCGCGGGGGTCACCCTGGGCGGCCTCGGCACGGTGTTCGGGGCGCTGCTTGGCTCGGTGCTGGTCGGGCTCATGGTGGAGATCTCGACGATCTGGCTGGAGGCTGACCTGAAGTACGTCGGAGCCCTGGCCGTCATGATCCTGGTGCTGCTGTTCAAGCCCCAGGGACTGCTGGGACGCCGCGAGCGTGTGGGCTAGGGGAAGGAACGAATCATGGACTTCGCCGCGATCTTCACCAATGCGCTGACGGAAATCGTCAGCCCAATCACCGCGTCCTACGCGCTGGCCGCGCTGGGGCTCGCCGTCCATTTTGGCTATTCGGGGCTGCTGAACTTCGGCCAGGCCGGCTTCATGGCGGTCGGCGCCTACGGCTTCTCGATCTCGACCCTGAGCTTTGGGGCCCCCTTGCCGGTTGCCGTGCTGACGGCGCTCGTGGCCTCGGTGCTGTTCGCCCTGCTGCTGGGCATACCCACGCTGCGCCTGCGCGCCGACTACCTGGCCATCGTGACGATCGCGGCAGCCGAGATTGTGCGCTACATCGTCACCACGAACTCGCTAACCAGCGTCACCGGTTCGGCCAACGGCCTGGCCACGTTCGAGCGCGGATTCTACGAGCTGAACCCCTTCCCGCCGGGCGACTACCCGATCGGCCCGCTGAACTTCAACGACCGCAGCCTTTGGGTGACGATCGTTGCCTGGTGCCTCGTGGTGCTCTGCGCCCTGATCGTGTGGGCGCTCATGCGAAGCCCGTGGGGCCGGGTGCTCAAGGGCATCCGCGAGGACGAGAACGCGGTCCTCTCGCTGGGCAAAAATGTCTTCGTGTACAAGATGCAGGCACTGATCATCGGCGGCCTGTTCGGTTCGCTCGCCGGCATCCTGTTCACCCTGCCCACGGGAGCGGTCCAGCCGGCCAACTACGGTTCCGAATTGACCTTCTTCTTGTGGACGGTGCTGCTGCTGGGCGGCATGGCCACGGTCTTCGGCTCGGTGCTCGGAGCCATGATCTTCTGGGTCGTGCTCTCGCTGACGCAGGGCATCCTGCTCGGACTCATCGAGTCCGGATACATCACCATCCTCTCAAGCGCCCAGGCCGGGCAATTGCGCTACATCCTGGTGGGGGTGGCCCTCATGCTGCTCATGATCTTCCGCCCGCAGGGAATCCTGGGCAACAAGAAGGAGCTGGCGTTCTCATGAATGATCCGCAGCAAATTCCGCCGGTGCAGGTCACCGGCCAGGGACCCGGATCCGTCCCGGCCACCGTTGAAGGGCCCATCTCCGTGGGTGCGGCCACACCCGGTTGCAAGAAGGTCGACCCCATCGTCGTCGCCGACGGCGTGCGCCGCACCTATGGAGCGCTCAAGGCGGTGGATGTGGACCATGTCGAGATCCCGCGACACCGGATCACCGCCCTCATCGGCCCCAACGGCGCGGGAAAAACCACGTTCTTCAACCTTCTTACGGGCTTCGACACCCCCGACTCGGGATCCTGGACCTTTGACGGGCATGCCCTCGCCGGCGTCAGGTCCCACCGGGTGGCCAGGATGGGCATGGTGCGCACCTTCCAGCTCACCAAGGTCATGGGCAAGCTCACCGTCCTGGAAAACATGCGCCTCGGCGGTGCCGAACAGCCCGGCGAGGCGCTGTGGCGGGCCATGTTCCCGTGGCTGTGGCGGACGCGCGAGGCCGAACTCACCCGCACCGCCGATTCCCTGTTGGCCATGTTCAAGCTGGGCGAGAAGCGTGAAGACTACGCGGCATCGCTCTCCGGCGGCCAGCGCAAGCTCCTGGAAATGGCCAGGGCGCTGATGGCGGACCCGAAACTCATCATGCTCGACGAACCCATGGCGGGGGTCAACCCCGCGCTGACCCAGTCGCTGCTCGACCACATCAAGAACCTCAAGTCCACGGGCATGAGCGTCCTGTTCGTGGAACACGACATGCACATGGTCAGGCACATCGCCGACTGGGTCATCGTGATGGCGGAGGGCCGCGTCGTGGCAGAGGGGCCGCCGCACGAGGTCATGCAGGACCAGGCCGTCATCGATGCCTACTTGGGGGCGCACCACGATGTCGACCTGGGATCGCCCGAGGGAGCCGCACGGCTGGAGGACGTCCTGAGCGAGGACGCCGAGTCCGTGGTGGGCACCGCGGACGCCGGGGAGCTTCTGACGGTGCACGAGGAACCGGACACCCCGGAACCGGGCGGGAGGGAATCATGAGTGTCGAGGCGGAGGCCGCGGTAGTCAGCGTCACCGATCTGGTCGCGGGCTATTTGCCCGGGGTCAACATCCTCAATGGCTGCAACCTGGAGGCGCGCCCGGGCGAACTCATCGGCATTATCGGCCCCAACGGGGCGGGTAAGTCGACGCTGCTCAAGGCAATGTTCGGCCTGGTGAAGGTCCATTCCGGACGCGTGGTCGTCCACGGGGCGGACTTGACCGGGCTGAAGGCCAACAAGCTGGTCTCCCGTGGGTTGGGTTTCGTGCCGCAGAACGACAACGTCTTCCCGACGCTGAGCGTGCAGGAAAACCTCGAGATGGGCATCTTCCAGCGACCCAAGGACTTCGCGTCGCGGTTCGAGTTTGTCACCTCTCTCTTTCCGGAACTGGGCAAGCGTCGGGGCCAACGTGCGGGTTCCCTTTCCGGCGGCGAGCGGCAAATGGTGGCCATGGGACGGGCGCTGATGATGGAGCCGGCAGTGCTGCTGCTCGACGAGCCGTCCGCCGGCCTATCCCCCGTGCGCCAGGATGAGACGTTCCTGCGCGTGCACGAGATCAACCGCGCCGGCGTGTGCGTGATCATGGTTGAGCAGAACGCCCGGCGCTGCCTGCAGATCTGCGACCGCGCCTACGTCCTGGACCAGGGCAGGAACGCGCACACGGGAACCGGACGCGAATTGCTGCACGACCCGAAGGTCATCCAGCTCTATCTGGGGAACCTGGCCGAAACCGTGGAACGCGAGGAAGCGGACCGCGAGACGCCGCCGCCGGCGGTATAGCGCGCTCCCTGCAAGGTTCCGGCATGGAAGAGGACCGGAGCGGGCGTCTTGCCGGCTTCGGTCCTCTTCACGATCCCTGCCGGGGCGGGTCGCTAGACGGCCCCGGACTCCTCGCGCAGCGGCTTGGGAACGTTGTTGCCGTCGTACTGGTAGACGCCCATGATCCCCTCGGTGATGTCACCCTTCTCGTCGTAGGTCACCGGACCGGCAATGCCGTCGTAGTCGATGTCCTTGCCTTCGTCGAGCAGCTTCTTGCACGCGGCAAAGTCGGCGCACTTCTCGCCGTCGCGGGAGACCGCCTGCAATTGCGCGGCGATTGCCGCGCCGTCATTCGACTTCGCTACCGTGGAGGCCAGCGCGATCAAGGTGGCGGCGTCGTAGGATTCCGCCGCGTAGTTCCAGTCCTTGAGCGAGTCGTTCACGGATTCAAGGCGACCCTTGAAGTCGTCCTTCGCGAAGGAGCCCGGTTGGGTTCCCATGGCGCCCTCGAGGGTTCCCTTGTCGAAGTCCTTCGAGTAATCAAGGATGTTGCCGTCCACGAAGTACACCGTGGAGGGATCCACGCCCTTTTGGATCAACAACGGAATGATGGAACGCGCCTGGTCGAAACTGAGGACGGCGATGGCATCGGGATTGGCGCCCACCACCTCGTCGACCTGGGATGAGAACTGAGAGTCCCCTTCGTTGAACATCGATTCCGCGACGATTTCCCCGTTTGCCCCTTCGACGGCCGTCCGGATGTTCTTGGCCAGGCCGGTGCCGTAGGCATCGTTGAGTACGATCATCCCCACCGTTGCGGCGCCCTGGCCCACCATGACGTTGCCGAGGATCCTGCCCTGCATGACATCCGAGGGAGCGGTGCGCCAGTACAGGCCCTTGTCGTCCCAGGTGCTGAAGTCCGGGGAGGTGTTGGCCGGAGACATCATGAGTGTTCCGGATCCGGTGACCTGGTTGATGACCGTCTTGGTGACGCCGGAGGAAGCCGCGCCAATGATCGCGGCGACGTCCTGGCCGAGCATTTCATTGACCGATTGAGTGGCGATGTTGGTCGTGGTGTCGCCGGAGTCGCGGTGAATGACGGTGACGTCCTCGCCGTTCACTCCGCCGGCCTCGTTGATTTCCTTGACGGCAAGGTCAACGCCAGCGGTCATGGGCGGACCAAAGAAGGAGAGGTTGCCGGTGTTGGGCAGCAGCGTTCCCAGCTTGAGCGGCCCCTCCGCGGCGGGCGCCGCTCCGGTGGCCGTGGGCGAAGCGCTGGGCGCGTCGCCGCCCCCGCCGGCGCATGCGGTGGCGGTCAGTGCCAGCGCAGCTCCGACGGCCAGATATCGGCTTCCTCGAGTAAAACGCGACCGTGCAAGTGCGATCATGTTAATTCTCCTCAAAAGTGTGCCCGCAAGGCAGCGGCCCGATGGGCGGCCAAGGTACCTCGGCTATTAAGGAACGTAGCCCAAAAAACCCGAGAATATAAGGAGAAAACCATTACATCAAGATAACGGAGGCACCGGGAAGGCCACCCGATTAACGACCGAGGGGTGTGCCCGGACCTTCCGGTCCGGGCACACCCCTCGGTGTCATTTGTTGTACCCCCAGTGGGACTCGAACCCACAAGCCTTTCGGCAGCTGATTTTAAGTCAGCCGTGTATGCCAATTCCACCATGGGGGCCTACTGGACCAAGCGTACAAGATCGTTCCCTCGGTTGAGAAACGACTGGGTACGCGCCCCGGCATGAGGAAGGGCGGCGACATCGACATTCTCGGTTCCCGGGCCGTGGGCCTATCACTTCTGCGGCCCGGATCCGCGACGCGTTGTCACCGCCCCCCCACTCGCTGTTGCTAGGCGCGCGGCTTTGGCGTGGCTGCCTCGACGAAGGTGGCGCGCGGGGTTTCGAGGTTGCTCAGCTGCAGGGTGTCGCGCTGGAAGAACAGTGCCACCATCCAATCACCCAGGACGCGGAACTTGCGCTCGAAGGTCGGCATGGCCATGCCGTGGTAGCCACGGTGTGCCATCCATGCCGGCCAGCCCTTGAGCTTGATGCCCATGACCTTGGCGACGCCCTTGTTGGCACCGAACCCGGCAACCGCGCCGAGGTTCTTGTGCTTGTAGTTCTTGACCTGGCCCACGCCGTAGCGGGTGGAGTACAGGTTGTGTGCCAGCAACTTGGCTTGGCGAACGGCGTGCTGGGCGTTGGGCACGCAGGTGCCGTCTGGCAGTCCACCGGTTACGTCGGGCACGGCCGAGACGTCACCCGCGGCCCAGGCGCCCTCGATGGCGATTCCGTCTTCACCGGTGATGCGCAGGTCGGTGCCGGTCATGACACGGCCGCGGGGCTCGATCGGGAAGTCGGTGGAGCGCACCATCGGGTTGGCCATGACGCCTGCGGTCCAGATCAGCGTGTCGGTCTCGAAGGTCCCGGCGTCGGACTTGTCCGGCATGTTGATCAGCGCCATGACACCTTCTTCGGCGTTGGCCAGCGAGGTGTTCAGCAGGACCTCAATGCCGCGGCTGCGCAGGTGGTCGACAACCCACAGCGCCTGGTCCTCGGTGACCTCGGGCATGATGCGGCCCATCGCCTCGACCAGCACGAAGCGCAGCTCGTCCTTGCCGATGCGGCCGTTCAGGTCCGCGGCGTGGCGGGCCATGTCCTCGATCTCGGCGATGGTCTCAATGCCGGCGAAGCCGCCACCGACCACAACAAAGGTCAAGGCGCGCTTGCGCTGAGTGGCGTTGGTCATCAGCGATGCGGATTCGATGCGCTCGAGGATCTTGTTGCGCAGGGCGACGGCTTCCTCGATGGACTTCAGGCCGATGCCGGAATCGGCAAGGCCCGGGATCGGGAAGGTGCGGGTGACGGCACCGGCGGCCAAGACGACGTCGCGGTACTCGAGCTCGAACGGCTCACCAACAGCCGGCACGACGACGGCCTTGTTGTTCTTGTGGTCAATGGCCGAGACACGGCCGGTGATCAGTTCGGCGTGCTTGAGGTGCTGGCGGTGCGAGACCACGGCATGGCGCGGTTCGATCTGGCCGCCGGCAACCTCGGGAAGGAAGGGCTGGTAGGTCATGTAGGGAAGCGGGTCCACCACGGTGACGATGCCGCCATGGTCCTTGACCTTCTTCTGCAGCTTCATTGCGACGTAAAGTCCAACGTAGCCGCCACCCACGACAAGGATGCGCGGGCGATCGGAAAATTGTTCAGTGATAGGCATGTAACCCATCCTATCCCCAGAAACGCTGTTTGTGAAAGTCTTCACTAGCTCGAAACGGGTGGCAATTGCCACTTTTCCCGGGAGTTGCTAGACGTCCCTGCCCGACTCCGGGAGCTCATCGAAAATATCCTTGGCCCCCGAGCGGTCATTGAGTTTCAGCGCCGCAACGGGTGCGCTCTTGGCCGATTCCGCCATTGCCGCGCGGTTCCGGATGCGGGTGACGTGCATGATCCCGCCCAGTATCGTGAGCACCAGCAAACCGCCGAAGCCAAGCACCAACAACGGGGGCAAGAAGCCGGCCTCGTCACCCGGAGCCACCGGAGCAGGTGCGGCAATGGGCTTGATGCTGGATTTCTCCGTGGAGATGCCGGGGTCCGCGGTGGGCCCGGTGAGGACCTCGGGGCCGCGGCGGTGCACCCGGATCCATTCGGTGATGGTGTTCATGGGGTTGGCCTTGACCTCGGAAACCGGTGCCGTGAGCGCCGCGTAAGCATCGAGGATGCCATGTCCGTACAGGTTGTCGACGCCAGGCGGCCCAGCGGGGCGCGCGGTGGACAGGATCCGGTTGATGACCTGTGGCGCCTTCATCTCCGGGTACTTGGAGCGGATCATTGCCGCGACGCCGGCAACCAGCGGCGCTGCGCCGGAAGTGCCCGACCAGTCGGCATATCCGCCGCCGGGCAGTCCACCCACCAGCGGGTCCGCGGGTGCGGCAACACCGATGCTGATGCCCTCTGTCGAGGAATCGACGCTTGCCTTGCCGTTGCGGTCGATTCCTGCCACCGTGAGCACGCCGGGGATTGTTGCCGGTGCCCCGACCTGCTTCATGCCGCCGGCACGGTTGCCGGCCGCCGCGACCACGACCACGTCGTTGTCCTCCGCGTACTTGAACGCGGTGTCCCAGCTGACCGGCCAGTCCGGCTGGGTGGAGCCCAGGGAGATGTTGATGACCGAGGCGCCGCTGTCCACCGCCCACTTCACGGCCGCGGGAACCTGGTCCTCCACGGAGATCCCCGCGGGGTTTTCGGTGCCCATCCACAACGACACCGAGAGCACCTCGGCCTCCGGTGCGACTCCCAGCACGCCGTCGGGCCCGGGACCCGGCTTCGGGATCTCGATCGCCTCCGGTGCCTTGGGCGGATCCTCCTTGGCCTCCTTCGCCGACTTGACTGCCCTGTCATAGGCGATCTTCTGGGCCGCCGCATCGGCCTTGGCCGCGGCGATCGCCGCCTTGTTGTTTCCGCGGCCGGCCAGCAGCGTTGCCACGAGGGTGCCGTGCTCGGGCAGGGTTCCCAGCGGCTTCGAACCGTCCGGATTTCCGGAACCGGAAACGTCCTTGCCGCCGGTCACCACGCCGCGCAAATCCGGGTGGCTGGTGTCAATGCCGGTGTCAATGACGGCGACCTTGACCCCCGCGCCCTTGGAAACCTCCCAGGCATTGGAAATGCCGGAGGCCTTGAGCCACCATTCCCCGTCGCGGGCCGCATCGGCCTGTGCGGCCCCGGCGGTGCCCAACACCGCGGAGAAGCAGAGTGCCAGGCTCAGGAGCATGGCGGCGGCGCGGCGCGGTCTGTGGCTCAAGTGTTCTCCTAGCGTGGTGCGTTCAGGGGGGTCCGGCGGTGGTTCTCAGTGGCCGGTGCCAAGCCCCAGGGCAATTCCGTCAAGAATATCGTGTTCAGAGGCCGTGGCGGTGGTGATCCGTCCCGAGCTCGCCTGCGCGACGCGTTCCAGGATGCATCCGTAGATGAGTGCCCCCGCGGCAATGACGTCCACCCGACCCGGGTGCATGAACCCAAGTGAAGCGCGGGTTTCCCGTTCAGCCTCGAGCATGAACGCGACGGTGGATTCGAGTTTGTCGATGTCGACCTCGGCACCGTGGATGAGTGTCGAGTCATATTTGTCCAGGCCCAGCGCGGCGGCGGTGAGCGTGGTGATGGTTCCGGCGACGCCCACGATCCGGTCCACCAGCGAAAAGTCGACGTCTAGTTGGACCTCGTCGAGCACCGCGTTGACCTGGGCGCGGGCAGCTGCGATTGATTCGGCTGTCGGCTTTTCCAGGCGCCAGAACCGCTCGGTCAGCCTGACGCAACCCATGTCCATGCTGCGCGAGGCCACCGGGCCAAGCCCGTTGCCCAGGACGAACTCGGTGGATCCCCCACCCAGGTCAACGACCAGGATGTGGGTTCCGGGGGCTGCCGGTGCCACGGAGGAGGCACCGGCATAGGACAGCGCAGCCTCGACCTCGCCGGGCACGACCTCCGGGTCGACGCCCAGTCGCTGACGCACGCCGTCGGCAAATTCGTTCCTGTTCTTCGCATCCCGCGTCGCGGAGGTGGCAACGAAGCGGATCGAGGTGGCCCCGTGTTCGCGGATCAGCTGCGCGTATTCGTCGATGGCGGCGAAGGTGCGCGTCAGTGCCTCTGGCGCAAATTCGCCGGTGGCGTCGACGTCTTGGCCCAGGCGCACCACGCGCATCTGGCGCAGCACGTCGGTGAGCGACGGGCCATTGGGGGTTTCCACCAGGTCGGCAATGAGCAGGCGGATGGAGTTGGTTCCGCAGTCGATGGCGGCGACGCGTGTCATGCTCCCGGGGCTTCCTTCGTGTCGGCGGAACCATCGTTTGCGGCGGCCTCGCGGGCGGCACGGGCGGCTGCGCGTTCGGCCTTCTTGATGGCCGGGTCCACGGCCTGGGTCTTCACGTGCCGCGAGCGGTCCTGGCTCGGCGCCGGGGCCTGCGTGTCCCAGGCTCCGGCGCAACGGCAGGTGTCCTTGGTCCACCATTCGGCGATGGCTTCCAGTGCCCTGTCCCCCAGCGGGTTCACGCCCGGGCCGGCGGCCAGCGAGTGGCCGACCAGCACGTGCAGGCACTTGACGCGGGTGGGCATGCCGCCGGCGGAGACGCCGGCGATTTCCGGCACCGCGCCGGTCCCGGAGCGCTCGCCAATGGCGTCGCGCACGGCAAGGTAGTGTTCGTGGGCCTGGACGTAGGCGGCGGCCAGCGCCGGGTCCTGCTCCAGTTCGGCGTTCATCTCATTCATCACGCCGCCGGCCTCGAGGCGCGACACCGCGGCGGTGATCACCGGGTGGGTCAGGTAGTACGTAGTCGGGAACGGGATGCCCGAGGACAGCCGCGGCGCGGTGGTGGCCACCAGCGGGTTCCCGCAGACGCAGCGCGCGCCGATTTCCACGACATCGCGCACCGGGCGGTTCAGTTGGCGGGAAAGCGTCTCCAGGTCTGCGGCGCTGGGCACCCGGGCGGCAGCATCGAGTGCTTCGTGGTTTTGGTTCGCGGCGTCCACGGTTGGGAGCATCTCCTCGCGTCGGTGGGTCAGGTGGTGTGTGTGGAGCAGGCTCAGTCGGTGGCGGCGCGCTGCACCGAGTCAAAGAGTGCATCGACCCAGGGAAGGTCCGTGCGGACTTCCTCGGGGCTTTGGTTGGCCTCGCCGGGAGCTTCTTCGTCGGGCCGTTCGCCGACGACCATGTAGTTGCGTTCGCCGGGCATGACCAAGTTTATCCGGTCCCGGGCCTGCTGCTTGATGTACAGCGGATCGTCCCAGCGGGCGATCTGGTCCTTGAGCGCTTCCTGTTCCGCTTCCATGGCCGCGATCGAGGTGCGCAGGTCCGAAATTTCGTCGCGCTGGCGCGCATAGGTGCCAATGCTGGGGATCAGCAGGACGGCGAACACCGAAAGCGCAATGCTCAGGGCCAACAGGCGGCCCGAAAAGCTGCGCGCCGGAATCGGCACCTTGGGCCCGTCATCGCCCTTGCGCGGGGTTTTGCGTGCTGCCGTTTCACCCTTGCGCACCGCTCCGGAAAGGAGATTCCGGTCTTCGATGCGCCGCTGCGAGGCGGTGGCCTTGGACGTGGGCTTGGGCTTCGCGCTGCCGCTGGCGTTCGCCTTGGACTTGGGTGAGGCCTTGGAAGGCGAAGCCTTTGCTGTGCTTGCCTTGGAGGCGGCAGGCTTTGGCTTGGCGGTGCCGGGCACGGGCTTGCCCGAGGCGTTCACCTCACCCAGCGGCACGACCTTGGGGCGCGGTGCCGCGGGGCGCACAGGTCCGCGCGGGGCCGCGGTGCGGTGTGCCGCGGGAGCGGCTTCGGGCGGGGATTCGCGGTAGGGGCGCGGTCGCTTGGGCGCTTCGTCGGGTGCCTGCGAATCGGCGTCGTGGCGGGAATTCGCTGTGCCATTGCGCGCGGGGTCATTGGCGGAGGACCCGGAGCGTGGCATGGGGGGACGTCGCGTGGCCATCTGACTCCTTGCCCGGTAATGCCGGAGCCCTTTTTAGATGGCCCCGGAAGGTTCGTGGTGGCGAGCTTTCGGGGGTTAACACAAAAACTCGTGGGGGAACCAAGAATAGTTCCCCCACGAGCCTACGTGTAATTACGGCTTGCTATGCACCGAAACGCGGGAAGGCACCGGCACCGGCGTAAACCGCCGCATCGCCGAGTTCTTCCTCAATGCGCAGCAGCTGGTTGTACTTGGCAACGCGCTCCGAGCGGGCCGGGGCACCGGTCTTGATCTGGCCGGCATTGGTGGCAACGCAGATGTCGGCGATCGTGGTGTCTTCGGTCTCACCCGAGCGGTGCGAGGTGATGGTGGTGTAGCCGGCACGCTGGGCCATGGACACCGCGTCCAGGGTCTCGGTCAGCGAACCGATCTGGTTGACCTTCACCAGCAGCGAGTTGGCGGTGGCCGTCTCGATGCCGCGGGACAGGCGCTCCGGGTTGGTGACGAACAGGTCGTCGCCCACCAGCTGGACCTTGTCGCCGATGGCGTCGGTGAGGGTCTTCCAGCCTTCCCAGTCGTCCTCGTCCAGCGGGTCCTCGATGGACACCAGCGGGAAGTCGGCAACCAGCTGGGCGTAGTAGTCGCTCATCTCCTGCGCGGTGATCGACTTGCCCTCGAACTGGTAGGTGCCGTTCTCGAAGAACTCGGAGGAGGCAACGTCCAGCGCCAGGGCAATGTCCGTGCCCGGGGCGTACCCGGCGCGGGTGATGGCCTCGGTGATCAGTTCCAGTGCCGCACGGTTTGACGGCAGGTTCGGGGCGAAGCCGCCCTCGTCGCCCAGGCCGGTGGACAGGCCCTTTTCCTTGAGCACGGACTTGAGGTTGTGGTAGACCTCAACGCCCCAACGCAGGCCCTCGGAGAAGGTTGCGGCGCCGATCGGGGCGATCATGAATTCCTGGATGTCGACATCGGAGTCGGCGTGCGAGCCGCCGTTGAGGATGTTCATCAGCGGAACCGGCAGCACGTGGGCGTTCGGGCCGCCCAGGTACTTGTACAGCGGCAGGTTCGCGGACTCGGCGGCGGCGTTGGCCACTGCCAGCGAGACGCCCAGGATGGCGTTGGCGCCCAGCTTGGACTTGTTGGACGTGCCGTCCAGGTCGATCATCGTCAGGTCGATGGCGCGCTGGTCGGTGGCATCCATGCCCTCGATGGCCTCGCCGATGTCCTCGATGACCGCTGCGACGGCGCCGAGAACACCCTTGCCCTGGTAACGCTTGGGGTCCTCGTCGCGGCGCTCTGCTGCCTCAAAGGCACCTGTGGATGCACCGGAAGGAACTGCTGCGCGGCCCATCGAGCCGTCGGACAGCAAAACCTCAACCTCAACGGTTGGGTTGCCGCGCGAATCGAGGATTTCGCGGGCGTGAATGGCTTCAATCAATGCCATGGGAAGGTACTCCTTCAAGGGGTGTGGATGTTGGTCAAACGTGAACTGCATCATGCAGGCGCCGTTGCCTGCCCCTAGCCTAGCTTGGGCGAGACCCAGTTCACGAAGTTGTTTCCTGCGTTTCGGCCCCGGCCTGCGCAATGCGCTGTTGCACGACGTTGCGCAGGGCCCGTTCGGCGTCGAGCCCTTGGGTCTGGGCCTGGGCGCACAGGGCGAGCAGGTGCTCGCCCAATTCCTGTTCGCTTTCCGGGACGCCGCCTCGCAGCGGTTCCCCCAAGCGGACAGAATCCTGGATGTCCCGCTTCCCCACCGCTACGGGTTCGTCCCGGGTTTCGGTGATCGCGGCGTGGCGGGCGGTGCGGGAGAGAAATGACTGGGCGTAGAGCAGCGCCGGCAGGTTGGAGGGCAGGCCCGCGGCGGCCGATTCGTTCAGCGGCTTTTCCGCCCGCTTCGCGCGGTCCCACGAGTCGATGATCTCGGCAATCGACTCCGGAAAACTGTCCTTGAGGCTGCCGTCGGGGTTGAAGACGTGGGTGTTGCGGCGGATCATCTTGGCGCCCAGGTAGGCCGCGACCGAGTCCAGGTCGAAGGCCCGTCGTTCCTCCCCGATGGCCGCATGAAGGACTACCTGAAGAAGGATGTCGCCAAGCTCGGCCTCGAGTTCGGCATCCGGTGCGTGGGTCTCGATGGCCTCGGTGAGTTCGTAGGACTCCTCGAGCAGGTATTGGACCAGCGACTCGTGGGTCAGCGCCGCGGTCCAGGCGCAGTGCTCGCGAAGTTGGGAAATGATCTCGACGAGACGGTCGACCTGCTCACTCACTGCTGCTTCTCCCCCTGGTCGGCGAAGGGCCCGGTGCAACCGGTGCCGGCGACGGCACGGTGCGTGTAAGACCCCTGGGCGGCGTTGCCCGCATCCAACGATATCCGAATCCCGGGTACCCCCTTCGCGCGGCAGGAACCGGTGTCGGTCACATCCGCGCCACGAAGGCGAATGTCCGATTGAAGCCTTAAACGCCAAGACCGGTGCATCAATGCTCCAAGACGAGCATTGATGCACCGGCGTTCGGTGGCGGGGTCCGGCCGCTGCCGGACCCCGCGTGGGGTTCTCCCTTAGTCTTCGTCCTCGTCGTCAAGGTCCTCGTACTCGAGGTCATCGTCGTCGTCTTCGTCGTTGAGCGCGTCGTAGGCCTCATTGATGAAGTCGACCAGGGCCTCGCGCTCCTCCAAGGGAAGGAAGGCTGCCTCGGCGGCGTTCAGCGTGAGGTCCATCAGGTCCTCGAGGTCGTAGTCGAAGGCCTCGACGAGCAGTTCGAACTCGTCCGAGAGGGTGGTGCCGCTCATCAGCCGGTTGTCCGGGGAGATGGTGACGTTGAAGCCGGTCTGGATCAGCAGGTCCACCGGGTGGGACTCGATGCCCTCGCCAAATGCTGCGGTGGCGCCGGTCTGCAGGTTGGAGGACGGGCAGATTTCCAGGGCAATGCCACGGTCGCGCACCCAGTTGGCCACCGGGCCCAGGTTCACCAGGCCGGTGTCCTCACCGACTTCCTCGCCGTCGTCGTCGAGTCCGCCGTACTGGATCTCGATGTCCTCGGCAATGCGCACGCCGTGGCCCAGACGCTGTGCACGTCCGGTGATCAGTGCGTCGCGGATGGATTCCAGGCCCGCTGCCTCTCCTGCATGCACGGTGGCGGGGAAGAAGTTTTCGGCCAACAGGTCGAACGCCTTCTTCATCCGCGAGGGCGGGAAGCCTTCCTCGGCACCGGCGATGTCGAAGCCGACGACGCCGCGGCTGCGGTGGCGCAGTGCGAGTTCGGCGATTTCGACGCCGCGGTCGGCGTGGCGCATGGCGGTGAGAATCTGGCCGACCTGGATCGGGGTGCCTGCCTCGGTCAGCCGGGTGCTGGCATCCTCGATTCCCGCCTGCACGGCCTCGACGGCGTCGTCCAGGGACAGGCCCTCGCGCTGGTGCTGTTCGGGTGCCCAGCGCACCTCGCCGTAGACCACGCCGTCGGCGACGAGGTCCTCGACGAATTCGATGGCCACGCGCTTGAGCGCGTCCTTGGTCTGCATCACGGCAATGGTGTGGTCAAAGGTTTCCAGGTAGCGATCCAGCGAACCGGAGTCGGCCGAGGCCCGGAACCAGGCTCCGAGCTCCTCTGCGTTGGTGGAGGGAAGCGCGTGGCCGGCCTCTGCCGCCAGCTCGATGATGGTTTGCGGACGCAAGCCCCCGTCGAGGTGGTCGTGCAGCGATACCTTGGGCAGGGCCCGGAAGTCGAAGGAAGGGTCATAGGCAATGTGGATCATCTCGTCAGTCACCTGCCCAGCCTAGCGGTGTGCCGCAGGTTCCAACAGTGGGTGCAGGTGACGTGGGGGCAAATGTTCACCCAACGCTTCCAAGGAGTTCTAGTTGCCGTCCGACGCCATTGGTTCGGGCTCCGGTTCCTGCCCGGGAACGCGCACCGGACGGGGCGCATCGATGGCGATTGCCTGGGCATTGGCACCGCGCTTTTGACGTTCGGAAATGCGGCGCCCGGTCCGCACCAGGATGGCGTGGGAGAGCTTGTCGATCAGGTAGCCCATGACGATGGCCAGGGCGACAGAGAGGACGATCCCCAGCAGCTGGTTGTCGTGGAACCAGGCACCGGCAACCACGCCGATGGCCACCGAATAGCTGGACCAGGTCAAACACCCGGCGACATCCAGCACGGTGAAGCGCCGGTGCGAGAAGCCGGTCGCTCCGGAACTGAGGTTCACCACCACCCTGCCAATGGGAACGTAGCGGGCGGTGAAGATCAGCATGGCCCCGCGCATGTTCAGTTCGCGGCGGGCAAAGGCAAAGAGCTTCTGCATGCGCGGGCGCCTCATCCAGCTGAACCGCTCGGTGCCGATGCGCCTGCCCAGCAGGTAGGCCATCTGGTCCCCGGTGATCGCCCCCACTGCCCCGGCAAGGATCAACAGGTAGACGTTGGGGATTCCGGTGCCTGCAGCCACGACGCCCAGGGCGACGAGCAGCGTCTCCGAGGGAAGGATGGGCAGGAAGCCGTCGATGAAGCAGAAGAGGCAAACGATCGGCAGGATCCACCACGCGTTTGCCGCGTGAACGATGGCCTCGTTGATCAGGTCCACTGGGAAACCGTCTTTCATTTGCATTGGCGGCGCACCGCTGGAAACCCCAAGGCGCGGCAACTCGTGGCCCCAAGAACCACTTGGCTCCCATTCTCCCGCATTTCACCGGCCACGTGAATCATTCCCCGGGTTGAATACTGGGTTCCGCGCATCGTCCGTTCGGACCATGCGCCCCCGGGACGGGGACGCCTCAGGAAGCGGTGATCCTGTCGATGACCAGTGCCATGTCCGGACGGCTTCCGGCCGGTGCGATGGTTGCCGCTCCCTCGAGCAGGGCGCGGGCGCGCTCGAAGCGTTCGGGGGTGTCGGTGAGCATGGTGGCCAGCGGGGCACCCCGGCGCACGAGGTCGCCTGGCTTGGCATGCAGGCGCACGCCGGCTCCGGCCTGCACCGGGTCCTGGCGGCGGGCCCGTCCGGCGCCCAGGCGCCAGGCGGCAACTCCCACATCCATCGCGTCGAGTGAGGTGAGGAAGCCGTCTGCTTGCGCGTAGAGGGTCTCCGACTCCTTCGCCACCGGCAACGGCGCGTCGTTGTCCCCGCCCTGCGCGGCGATCATGGCGCGCCACTTGTCCATCGCCCTGCCGTCCTTCAGCGCAGCCGCGACATCCACGTCGCGGACACCCGCCCCGGCAAGCATCTCGGTGGCGAGCGCGAGGGTCAGCTCCACCACGTCGGCGGGCCCGCCCCCGGAGAGCACCTCGATGGATTCCTCGACCTCGATCGCATTGCCGGCGGTGAGCCCCAGCGGGGTGTCCATGTTGGTCAGCAGCGCCACGGTGTGCACCCCGGCGTCGGTGCCCAGGTTCACCATGGTGGCGGCAAGTTCCCGGGCGTCGGCGAGGTTCTTCATGAACGCTCCGGATCCCACCTTCACGTCCAGCACCAGCGCCCCTGTGCCCTCGGCGATCTTCTTGCTCATGATCGAGGAGGCAATCAGCGGGATCGACTCGACGGTGCCGGTGACGTCACGCAGCGCGTAGAGCTTCTTGTCCGCCGGGGCCAGGGAAGCGCCGGCGGCGCAGATCACCGCGCCGATCTCCGAGAGCTGGCGCATCATGGCCTCGTTGTCCAGCTCGGCCCGCCACCCGGAAATCGCCTCGAGCTTGTCCAGGGTGCCGCCGGTGTGCCCCAGCCCGCGGCCCGAGAGTTGCGGGACGGCAACGCCGAAAACGGCTACGAGCGGTGCCAGCGGCAGGGTGATCTTGTCCCCCACCCCGCCGGTGGAGTGCTTATCCGTGGTGGCCATCGCCAGTCCGGCGGGGGTGCGGAGCGTGGAGAAGTCCATGCGCTGCCCCGAGTTGATCATCGCGGTGGTCCAGCGGGAGATCTCCGCCCTGTCCATGCCGTTGAGCAGGATCGCCATGTTCAGCGCCGCCATCTGTTCCTCGGCGATCACCCCGCGGGTGTAGGCGTCGATGGTCCAGTCGATCTGCTCCCCGGACAGGGTGCCGCGGTCGCGCTTAATGCGGATGATGTCAACGGCGTCAAAGTTCTCGGTGCTCATCTGTCTTCCTTGATCCGGACGCCGGCCCCGCGGGTGCGGGGTTCGCGGCCTAGAGGTTGTGCTTGCCGAAAGCGTCCGGCAGCACCTGGTCCATGGTCTGGATGCCGCGCGGGGTCATCAACTGCATCCGCTCCCCGCTGTGCTCGAAGAGCAGCTGCCGGCAGCGCCCGCAGGGCATCAGCGGGGTGCCGGAGGCATCCACGCAGTAGAAGGCATGCAGCTTGCCGCCGCCGGTGGCAAAGAGTTCGCCGACCATATTGCATTCGGCGCACAAGGTGACCCCGTAGGCGGCGTTTTCCACGTTGCAGCCCGAGACGATGCGCCCGTCCTCGGTCAGCGCCGCGGCGCCGACCTTGAAGTTCGAGTACGGCGCGTAGGCCCGTTCCATGGCGGCGACGGCGGCCAGCCGCAGGGCCTCCCAATCGGCCTGGCCCACCACGGGCAGGGCAGCGGGGGAATCAATCATCGTTTCCCCCCTCCCTAGCCCTTCACGTAGGGCTGGCCGGTGGCAGCCGGTGCCCGTGACTTGCCGACCAGGCCGGCCACGGCAAAGACCGTGACCACGTAGGGCAGCATCGCCATGAACTGGCTGGGCACCGGGGTGCCGATGATGGTGAGGATCGACTGCAGATTGTCGGCGAAGCCGAAGAGCAGTGCGGCGAAGAAGGCCCCGATGGGGTTCCAGCGTCCGAAGATCACCGCGGCCAGGGCGATGAAGCCGCGCCCGCCGGAGATTTCCTTGGTGAAGGAGTCGATGGCCACCAGCGTGAAGAAGGAACCGCCGATGCCGGCGATCGCCCCGCCCATGATCACGTTGACGAAACGCGTGGCGTTGACCTTGATGCCCAGGGTGTCTGCGGCCTTGGGGTGTTCGCCCACGGCGCGCACGCGCAGCCCCCAGCGGGTCTTGAAGAGCCCGATCCACACCGCCGCCACGGCGATGTACATCAGGTAGCCCACGATGGACTGGCGGAAAAGGATCGGGCCGATGATCGGGATGGCCGAGAGCACGGGGATCTCGATGACCGTCAGGCGGCCCGGGGAGTTGTAGAGTTCCGGGTCGGTCTGCATCACGGTGGTGAACAGGAACCCGGTAATGCCCGAGACCAGCACATTGAGCACCACGCCGACGATGATCTGATTGACCACGTACTTGATGGAGAAGATGGCCAGCACCACCGAGACCAGGGCGCCTGCCACCGCTGCGGCGAGCAGGCCGAGCAAGGGGCTGCCCGTCACCGAGGCGATGATCGCGGCGCTGAAGGCGCCGCCGAGCAGCTGGCCCTCGATGGCGATGTTGACCACGCCGGCGCGCTCACACAGGACCCCGGAAAGCGAACCGAAGACCAATGGCACCGCCAGGGTCACCGACCCTGCAATCAGCCCGGCCAGGGAGATCTGCGGGGTGCGGGCGCCGGAGACGACCCAGACCAGGAACGCGAAGATGAACAGCGCCGCGAAGACCATGGGCACCCAGCCCGGGGTGGGTCGGTGCTCGCGCGTCATGAAGATCGAGTACCCGGCCAGCACGCACATGGCCAGGCCCAGCACGATTCCGGTGGCAATGCCAGGGACCACCACGTTTGGCAGGGTGAACACGTCGCCGCCGGTGGAGATCCCGAAGGTGGCGGTTTGCGCGGAGCCGCCGAAGCCGAAGAACACCAGTGAGAGTAGTCCGATGACCGAGAGCATGATGGGGGTCTTCCAGCCCACCGGCGCATGCACCAGGGACTTGGCGGACAGGGTTGGGGCCGGCGCGCTCATGCGCCACCTCCTTGGCTGGCAGGTGCAGCGGGCGCTGGCGCCTCGTGCCTGGGTTTCTTCGGTGTCTGGTGCTTCGACTTGCGGTTCAGCCCGAACATGGCGCGAACCAGGGGCGGTGCGGCAATGAAGAGCACGATCAGCGACTGGACCACCAGGACGATGTCGATGGGGGTCCCGGTGGAAATCTGCATGGTCACCGCCCCGGCACGGAAGGCGCCGAAGAGCAGGCCGGCAAAGAAGGTGCCCCACGGGGTGGAGCGCCCCAGCAGCGCCACCGTGATCGCGTCAAAGCCCAGGGATGCGGCGATGCCGGCGGTGAGCACCTTTTCGGTGCCCGCCACCTGGGCCACGCCCGCGGCCCCGGCCAGGGCACCGGCGATGGCCATCACCAGGATGGTGGAACGCGCGACGTTGACCCCGGCGGTGCGAGCGGCAGCGGCATTGGCTCCCACGGCGCGGAACTCGAAGCCGATGGTGGAGCGCTTCAGGATCCAGGCAACCAGGACTGTCAAGGCGATGGCCATGACGAAGCCCAGGTGCAGGCGGGATCCGGGCAGCGCCGGGAAGACGGCGCTGGGATCCAGGATGGGGGAAATCGGGTTGGTCTCCCCCGGGCGCTGGAAGGCCTCGGTGTTCAGCAGGAAGTCAAGGAAGTACAGGGCCACGTAGTTGAACATGATCGTGAGGATCACTTCGTGGGCACCGGTGCGTGCCTTGAGCAGGCCCACCAGACCGCCCCAGACCGCTCCGCCGAGGATGCCCATGAGGATCACCAACAGCAGGTGCAGGCCGAAGGGCAGGTGCCAGGCAAAACCTGCATAGGAGGCCATGACGGAACCAATGATGATCTGGCCCTGGGCACCGATGTTGAACAGCCCGGCGCGGAACGCCAAGGCAACGCCCAGGCCGGCGCAGATCAGCGGGGTGGAAACCGTGAGGGTTTCCAGGAAGGGAGCAAAGCCCTGGCGCGAATTGTAGATCGAGCCCTGGAAGAGCGAGACGTAGGAGTCGGTTCCCGCCGCCCACAACGCCTGGAAAAAGTCCGAGGGACGCGAGAAGAGGTAGCCGGCGGTGGTGGCGACCTTGGGGTCGGTAACGGCAATCAGCAGCCCGCCGAGCACCAGTGCCACGATGACCGCCAGGATCGAGACGAGGCCCGGGCCCTGGGTGATTCGCTCCCAGGTGCTGCGCTGCTTCTCTTCGGTGGTTTTGGCGTGCAGCGGTGGAGGGCTGCCGGGGGAAAGTTCGCTCTGGCTCACGCGAAGTCTCCTTCCATGTCGTCGGGGGAATCCTTGTGGGCGCTTTCGGCTTCGGTCGGCGAGACGCCGGCCATCATCAGGCCCAGGACATCTCGCGGGGTGTCCGCATCCACGATGCCGATGAGCCTGCCCTTGTAGATCACGGCGATGCGGTCGGCGAGCTGGAGCACCTCGTCGAGTTCGGTGGACACGATCATCACCGGGGTGCCGCCGTCGCGTTCGGCAAGGATGCGCCGGTGCAGGAATTCGATGGAGCCCACGTCGACACCGCGGGTGGGCTGGGAGGCGATGAAAAGACGCAGCGGGCGGGAGAGCTCGCGGGCCATCACGACCTTTTGCTGGTTGCCGCCCGAGAGGGAGGAAGCCAGGTTCTCGGCCGATGGGGTGCGCACATCGAACTCGGCGACCCGGGACGCCGCATTCTTCGCGACCTGGGCCGGGCGCATCGAGATGCCCTTAGCGAAGGGTGCCTTGTCGTAGAGGTCCAGGACCAGGTTTTCGGCAATGCTGAAATCCGAAACCAACCCATCGGCGGTGCGGTCCTCGGGAACGAAGCCGATGCCCGCGCCCAGGACCTGCTTGACGCTGCGACCCAGCAGTTCCTTGCCCTCCAGGGTGATGGAGCCGGAGACCCGGTCCTGGATGCCAAGGATCGCCTCGGTGAGTTCGGTTTGTCCGTTGCCCTGGACCCCGGCGATGGCCAGAATCTCGCCGCGGCGGATCTCGAAGCTCAGGTCATCGACCACGTGTTGGCCGGTGATGGAGGTGACGGTGAGGTTCTTGACCTTGAAGGTCGCCTCGCCCGGGTTGGCCGGGTCCTTGTCCATGGTGAGCTTGACCTCGCGGCCGACCATCATCGAGGCCAGCTCGGTGGTCTCGGCATCCGGTGCGGCATCGCCCACGACGCGGCCGCGGCGGATCACGGTGATGACGTCCGAGACGGCCTTGACCTCGCGCAGCTTGTGCGAGATGAAGACGATGGAGGTGCCGTTGGCCTTGAGCTGGCGCATGATGTCCAGCAGCTCGTCCGTTTCCTGCGGGGTCAGCACGGCCGTGGGCTCGTCGAGGATCAGCACCTCGGCGTTGCGCACCAGGGCCTTGATGATCTCCACGCGCTGCTGCACGCCCACCGGCAGGTCCTCGACCAGCGCGTCGGGGTCGACGTGGAATCCGTATTTGTCGGAAATTTCCCGGATCTTTTTCCGGGTGACCTCCAGGTCAAGGAAGCCGCCGCCCTTGGTGGACTCTGCCCCCAGGGCGACGTTTTCGGCCACGGTGAAGACAGGGACCAGCATGAAGTGCTGGTGCACCATGCCGATGCCCGCGGCCATGGCATCGCCGGGGCCGCGGAAGGTCACCGGTTTGCCGTCCACCAGGATGCGTCCGGCCGTCGGTTCGTAGAGGCCGTAGAGCACGTTCATCAACGTCGACTTGCCGGCACCGTTTTCGCCGAGCAGGCAGTGGATCTGCCCTTCGTCGACGACGAGGTCGATGTCCTCGTTGGCGTAGAACGATCCAAAAGCCTTTGAAATTCCTTGGAGTTCGAGTTTCACGACACCACCATTCTTGCTTGTCAGATAGCGGTGGTGGCCCCAATGGGGCCATCCCTCCGCATTGCCCGTGCCAGCTGGTTCCAAGACTATGCAGGCCAACGGCGCACCGCCAGCCCCCACTGCCACCTCCACGTGTTGCGGGAGGTGCAAGGGGGCAGGCAGCGCGCCGTGTGGTGCGGTGTCCGGAACCCGCCGGATATGCGGGGTGCTAGGCCTTCGGGCTGGCCTGCGATTCGACCTTGATCGAACCGTCGATGATTCCGGCCTTCAGGGCCTCGAGCTCGGCCTTGGTCTCGGCGGAGACCTCGGAGTCGAAGTCGTGGAACGGAGCCAGCGCGACGCCGGTGTTCTCCAGGGTGCCCACGTATGCCTCAGAATCGAAGGTGCCGGCCTGGTCCTCGGTGATGACCTGCTCCACCGCGGTGTCCATGGTCTTGATGACCGAGGTCAGCATGATGTCCTTGTAGTCCGGTGCGGTGAGGTAGCCGTCGGAGTCGACCCACACCAGCAGGGCGTCCTTGCCCGCTGCGTTGGCTTCCTTCACGGCCGCACCGGCGCCCTTGCCGACCGGGCCTGCCACGGGCATGACGATGTCGGCGCCCTGGTCGAGGAAGTTCTTGGTGACCTGCTTGCCCTTGTCCTGCTTCTCGAAGTCGCCGGTGAAGGTGCCGTCCTGCTTGTCCTTGTCCCAGCCCAGCAGCTTCACGTTCTCGTTCTTGTCGGCGTTGAACTTGTCGACGCCGTCGGCAAATCCGTCCATGAAGATGGTCACGGTCGGGATCTTGATGCCGCCGAAGGTGGCGACGGTTCCGGTCTTGGACTGGGCCGCAGCCACGTAGCCGGCCAGGTAGGCAGCCTGGGCCGTGTCGTAAATAATCGGCTTCACGTTTTCGATCGGCTCGTCGTAGGCGAAGTCGACGATGGCGAAGTGCTTGTCGGGGTTGGCCTCGGCAGCTGCCTTGGTGGCATCGCCGAGCAGGAAGCCAACCGTGATGGTGAGGTTGCAGCCCGCCCCCATCATGCCGTTGAGGTTGGTGGCGAAGTCGGAGTTGGCCTTGGACTCGGCGGTCTTCGGCGTGAAGCCCAGCGTCTCAGCGGCCTTGCTCAGGCCGCGGAAGGAAGATTCGTTGAAGGACTGGTCGTCGAATCCGCCGGAGTCGGAAACGATGCAGCCCAGGTAGTCCGATGACGCGTCCGGGCCGCCGTTGCCTTCCTCGGGGGCAGCGCCACAGGCCGTCAGGACGAGTGCAGAAATGCCGAGCACGGCAGCAGCCATACCGGTCTTGCGCTTGATGTTGCGCATAGGGAGTTCCTCCATATAGTTACGAGCTACAAGTACCGTGGCCCGGATTCCCGGGGGCTACCCGGCAAAGAATCCATGCCCACGATTGGTGGGGCACTGCCGCCGGCAACTTGCCGCGCCGGCATGAATCCACTGCTTCCCACGACGACCCGGGCCCCCCACGATTGTGGGGCAGGACGCGTTCGGAAGGAACGGCTTCACAACCACATAGCCTAACCTGTAAAACGCTTGACGCATTATGGAAGAAGGTTACAACCAGATAACGCTACGGATCGGACCTACTCCTCGGTAGCCAACCGCAGCTGTTCGATGGCCCGGAGGGCTGCCGAGGCCATGACCGTCACGCCCACCTCGATGGCTGATTCGTCGGGAATGTAGTCCCCGCGGTGCAGGTCGTAGTTTTCCCCGCCCCGGGTTCGCGTGCCCAGGCGCATCATGGCGCCGGGCACCTTGCTGGTCATCCAGGCGAAGTCCTCCCCTCCCATGGATTGCGGGGTGAGCACGATGGATCCGGAACCGAACTCGGCGCGCGCCGAATCCTCAATGAGGTCGGTCTCCTCTTCGGTGTTGATCACCGGGGGGACGCCGCGGATGTGCTCGAGCTTGACCTCGACTCCGTAGGGGCTTGCCACCTGGCGCACCACTTCGTCCAGCAGGTCCCCGGCGCCCTTCCAGGCTTCCCCGTCGAGGCAGCGCATGGTTCCGGCCAAATAGCCGGTGGCAGGGATCGCGTTGGGAGCGCTGCCGGCATGGATTTGGCCCCAGACCACGGAGACCGCGCTGCGCACGTCGATGCGCCGGCCCAGGACAGCCGGCACGTTCGTGGCGATCTGGCTCATCGCGAAGACCAGGTCCTCGGTCAGGTGCGGGCGGGAGGTGTGCCCGCCGCGGCCGACGAGTTCGATCTTGATGGTGTCGGACGCGCTGGTGATCGCGCCGATTCGGGTGCCGATCTTTCCGGCGTCGATGCGCGGCTCGCAGTGCAAGGCCACGATGCGCGGGACGTCGTCCAAGACGCCGGCGGCAATAACGTTCAGTGCGCCGCCTGGCATCTTTTCCTCGGCGGGCTGGAAGATCACGCGGATCCTCGCGCCCAGCGGCGACTGGTCGTCGATGGCCTTGAGCACTTTGGCAACCCCGAGCATCACGGTGGTGTGGATGTCGTGGCCGCAGGCATGCGCAACCCCGTCCACCACCGAGGCGTAGTCCAGGCCCGTTTCCTCCAGGATCGGCAGCGCATCGATGTCAGCGCGCAGCGCCAGGGCGATGGGCCCCTCGCCGATGTCTACGTAGGCGCCGGTGTCCTCCAGCGCGACAGGGGCCAAGCCCACCTCGCGCAGCCGGGTGAGGATCCGTTCGGTCGTCTTGTATTCCACGAACGAGAGCTCCGGATTCGCATGGACCTCTCGACGGAATGCCACCAGCTCGCCAACCATGGGCTTCACCCAGGGCTTGACGGAGGGGATCTTCAGGTCTTCATTCATACTCGTGCGCACCTTACCGACAATACGCGCTGGGACCTGAGCTTGCGCTGTTCGCTTCCAATTGTTGCCTCGCTCACTTTCGCCTCCTTTTCAATGCGGACGCTGATGCGCAACCGTTTCCGCCGAATGAAAATGCCCCGCGGCAAACGCTTCTTCAGCACTGCCGCGGGGCATCGGAAGGTGCCGGTGGCTTCCGGCCCCTGCACCTACAGCACGTCGACGGCGCCCTCGGCCTTGAGCTTTTCCACGGTGCCCTTCACCGACTGGGCATGTTCCTTGGTGGTGACCAGCAGCGCGTCGGGAGTGTCCACCACGACCACGTCGTGGATGCCGATCAGGGCAATCACGCGCTTGGAGTCGGTGACCACCACGCCGGTCGCGTTGTCCGAGTACACGCGCGGGTTCGCGCCCACCACGGTGACGCCTGTCTTCTCGCTGGCCGGATTCAGCCGGCCGATGGCGGCAAAGTCTCCGACGTCGTCCCAGTTGAACACTCCGGGAATCACGGCCACGTCCCCGGCCGCGGCGGCAGGCTCGGCCACTGCGTAGTCGATGGCGATCTTGGGGAGCGTTGGCCAGATGCGGTCCATGGTCGCCACGCGATCGCCGGTTTCCCAGGCGGCTGCGATTTCCATGAGGCCGGCGTGCAGCTCCGGCTGGCTGCGCTGCAGGTGCTCGAGCATCAGAGACACCGGGGCCACGAACATTCCTGCGTTCCACAGGTAGCCGCCGTCGGCGAGGTAGCGGCGGGCGGTGTCCTCGTCGGGCTTCTCCACGAACTCGACCACGTCGCGCGCGGTGGGTGCGCCGGAGATGTCCATGCGCTCCCCGGCCCGGATGTAGCCGAAGCCGGTGGACGGCAAGGTCGGACGGATGCCGATGGTGACGATCTTGCCGGTGGCGGCGGTGTGGATCGCCTCGCGCACGGCCTCCTGGAAGACCTCCACCGGGACGATGACCTGGTCCGCGGCGAAGGAACCCATGATGGTCTCCGGGTTGCGCAGGTACAGGATCGCCGCGGCCAGGCCGATGGCTGCCGCGGAGTCCTTGGGATCCGGCTCAAGGACCAGGTTCAGGTCGCCGAGCTCCGGCAATTGCGCCAGCACCGCGGTGCGGTGCGCGCGACCGGTGACCACCATGATGTTGTCGCCCGCCAGCGGGATCAACCGCTCGTAGGTGGCCCGAATCAGTGTTGATCCGGAGCCGGTCAGGTCGTGGAGGAATTTCGGGGCGGCGGCGCGCGAGAGCGGCCACAGACGGGTGCCGACACCACCTGCAGGGATGACCCCGTGGAATCGTGCCATGAGTTCAGCGTTCATCCGACTAAGGCTAATGGATGAACCTCGGGAAAGCGGTGCCGGCCCCCATGAAATACAGCATTGGAATCTAATGTATTTCGCGCATTTCCCGGATGTTTAGCCGATCAGCCCCGTGTTCCGGTGAGGCTACTCACACGGATAGCCGAAAGAATGGGCACCCTTGTCGATGGTGGTCTAAGATCGGGCAAGGAACGCTCGCACCAAGGCGTCAATTTATTGTGTGGAAAATACACATGCGCCCTTGCGAGTCATGGAGGTTAATTCAGTGTCGAAGGCTTCGTCAGGCACCCTCTACCGCGGCCATGAAGGCATGTGGTCTTGGGTGGGGCACCGCGTAACGGGTGTCGTAATATTCTTATTCCTTTTGGTACACGTGCTCGATACGTCCCTGGTCCGGGTCTCCCCCGGCGCCTACGACGCGGTCATGTCCACGTACAAGAACCCGCTGATGGCCCTGGGTGAAACCGCCCTCGTCGCTGCCATCGTCTTCCACGCGTTCAACGGCTTGCGCCTGATCCTGGTCGACTTCTGGAAGTCGGGAACCAAGTACCACCGCCAGATGCTCTGGGGCGTTTTGGCCCTCTGGGTCATCACCATGGTGGCATTCTCCATCCGCCACCTGTCACTCGCCTTTGGAGGTCACTAACCCATGTCGGCAGAAATCGCTGCACCCCGCAGCCAACGCATCGATCCGAAGTACAACCGCGCCCGCAAGTCGCGCGGCAGCTTCGAAATGGTCGCATGGCTTTTCATGCGCCTCTCCGGCGTCGCACTGGTCGTCTTGATCTTCGGACACCTCTTTGCGAACCTCATGGTCGGCGACGGCATCAACGCCATCGACTTCGGCTTCGTGGCCGGCAAGTGGGCCGATCCGGTCTGGCAGTTCTGGGACCTGGCAATGCTCTGGCTGGCCATGCTCCATGGCACCAACGGCGTGCGCACCATCATCAATGACTACGCCGAGAAGCCTGCCACCCGCGTGTGGCTCAAGGGCATCCTCTACGTTGCGACCATTGTCATCGTCGTCATGGGCACCCTGGTGATCTTCACCTTCGATCCCTGCATCGCCGGTAACACCATCGCGGCTTGCCAGTAATCTTCGGCTCCCCGTTCGTTCGCTGAAGCAGAGAATTCAAGAAAAGAGAGCATCAGGTATGCAGGTACACAAGTACGACGTCGTGATCGTCGGAGCAGGCGGCGCAGGCATGCGCGCGGCCATTGAATCCGGCCAGCGCGCACGTACGGCCGTTCTCACCAAGCTTTACCCAACCCGCTCGCACACCGGTGCGGCACAGGGTGGCATGTGTGCGGCCTTGGCCAACGTAGAAGAAGACAACTGGGAATGGCACACCTTTGACACCGTCAAGGGCGGGGACTACCTGGTTGACCAGGACGCAGCCGAGGTCATGGCGAAGGAAGCCATCGACGCTGTGCTCGACCTGGAAAAGATGGGTCTTCCGTTCAACCGAACCCCGGAAGGCAAGATCGACCAGCGCCGCTTCGGCGGCCACACCCGCGACCACGGCAAGGCCGCCGTGCGCCGCGCGTGCTATGCAGCCGACCGCACCGGACACATGATCCTGCAGACGCTGTACCAAAACTGCGTCAAGCACAACGTTGAGTTCTACAACGAGTACTACGTCCTGGACATGCTCATGGTTGAGGAGGATGCCTTCCGCGAGGACGGCACCGCCTACAAGCAGAAGCGCGTTGCAGGCGTGGTTTCCTACGACCTGGCCACCGGCGAACTCCACGTCTTCCAGGCCAAGTCCGTCATCTTCGCCACCGGCGGCGCCGGCAAGGTCTTCAAGACCACCTCGAACGCCCACACCCTGACCGGCGACGGCATGGGCATCGCCTTCCGCAAGGGCATCCCGCTCGAGGACATGGAATTCGTGCAGTTCCACCCGACCGGCCTGGCCGGCCTGGGCATTCTGCTCTCCGAAGCAGCCCGTGGCGAAGGCGCCATCCTGCGAAACTCGGAAGGTGAGCGCTTCATGGAGCGCTACGCCCCCACCATCAAGGACCTCGCACCGCGTGACATCGTCGCCCGGTCGATGGCCAACGAGGTGCGCGAAGGCCGCGGCTGTGGCCCGAACAAGGACTACGTGCTGCTCGACCTGACCCACCTGGAGCCGGCACACATCGATGCCAAGCTCCCGGACATCACCGAGTTCGCCCGCACCTACCTGGGCGTGGAGCCGTACACCGAGCCGGTGCCGGTCTTCCCGACCGCGCACTACGTCATGGGCGGCATCCCTACCAACATCGAAGCCGAGGTCCTCCAGGACAACGACACCGTGATCCCGGGCCTCTTCGCCGCCGGCGAGGTTGCCTGCGTTTCGGTGCACGGATCCAACCGCCTGGGCACCAACTCGCTGCTGGACATCAACGTGTTCGGCAAGCGCGCCGGCATCTCCGCTGCCAAGTACGCCCTGGGCGCCGAGTTCGTTGAGCTTCCAGAGGATCCGGAGGCATTCACTGCCAACCAGATCGATGCCATGATCAACTCCACCGGAACCGAGCGCGTTGCCGTCTTGCGCAAGGAACTGCAGGACATCATGGACGCCAACGTCCAGGTGTTCCGCGACAAGGACTCGATGAACCGTGCACTCGTGGTCATTGAGGAACTGCGCGAGCGCTACAAGAACGTCTCGGTCCAGGACAAGGGCAAGCGATTCAACCTCGACCTGCTTGAGGCCATCGAGCTTGGCTTCCTGCTGGACATGGCCGAGGTCATGACCGCGGCCGCCATGTACCGCAAGGAATCCCGCGGCGGTCACTACCGCGAGGACTTCCCGAACCGCGACGACGAGAACTTCATGAAGCACTCGATGTCCTACCGCGATGCAACGGCCACCACCGAGGGCATTTCCGGCATCCGCATGGAAACCAAGCCCGTCATCTTCACCCGTTACCAGCCGATGGAGCGTAAGTACTAATGAGCACGGAACTTCCGGAACCAGCATCGAAGATTGAGCTGAAGCCAGGTGTTGGCGGCGGCGGAGAAATCCCGCAGTTCAACATCACCTTGCGCGTCCGCCGGTACCTGCCGGAGACCACTGCAGACGCGTACTGGGAAGACTTTGAGCTGACCATGTACGGCACCGACCGCGTGCTGGATGCCCTGCACAAGGTCAAGTGGGACCACGACGGTTCGCTGTCCTTCCGCCGTTCCTGCGCCCACGGCGTCTGCGGCTCCGATGCCATGCGCATCAACGGCCGCAACCGCCTGGCCTGCAAGACCCTGCTCAAGGACCTGGACCACTCCAAGCCGATCACCGTTGAAGCCATCAAGGGCCTGCCCCTTGAAAAGGACCTCATCGTCGACATGGAGCCGTTCTTCCAGTCCTACCGCGAGATCATGCCGTTCCTGATCAACAAGGGCCACGAGCCCTCGGCGGAGCGCTACCAGTCGGCAGAGGACCACGCCAAGTTCGAGGACACCACCAAGTGCATCCTCTGCGCCGCGTGCACCTCTTCCTGCCCGGTCTTCTGGACCGATGGCCAGTACTTCGGCCCGGCGGCAATCGTTAACGCACACCGCTTCATCTTCGACTCGCGCGATGATTCGGGCGACATGCGCTTGGAGATCCTGAACGACAAGGAAGGTGTGTGGCGCTGCCGCACCACCTTCAACTGCACCGAAGCATGCCCGCGCGGCATCCAGGTGACCCAGGCAATCGCCGAGGTCAAGCAGGCCATCCTGGCCCGTTCCATCTAGTTTCCAACTAGGCGCCCGTGTGGCCCGGCATCCCTTCGAGGGGAGGCCGGGCCACACTGCTTTAACGCAGTATCTGGGGGTGGGCGGGCGACGGGACGGCCATCCGCGCAGTCCATTCTCATGCCATGGGGCAGGACCCCATGCGCGGGCCCATGTGGGGGTGTCCAGGGAAGGCGGAAGCCCTGCTTTGCCGGTCAGGCGCGTTTGGCGCGAGCGCGTTCCACGTCCGCCGAGCGAACGGCCACGACGGCCGCCGAGAGCAGGTACACGTGTCCGAGCAGGTTGAACCAGACGAACAACCCCAGGATCACGGCAAAGGGCGCCAGCACGGCATTGTTGGTCAAGGAGGCCAGCAGCATGGCGGAGAGGAAGCGCAGGATCGTTGCACCGGCTCCCGCCAGCAGGACGCCACCCGCCAGTCCCCCGTCAATGACCTTGGCCCGTGAAGCCACCCGCAAGAGCACCCATGCGGTGGCGCAATCCAGGCCGAACATCGCCACGACGAAGCCCACCCTGCTCAACGCGTTGGTCCACCACCCATTGAGGTGGAGTACTGCCGACAGGGATTCAACCATCGAGGAACTGGCAATGGCCAAGGTGCTCGAGGCAATCAGGGCCACTGCCAGGACCAGCAACAGCAATGCGTCGCGCAGCTTGGACACCACCGGGTTGGAGCGGTCCCGATGCAGGCCAAGGATGGTGCGGATGCCCTCGCGAAGGCCGGACAGCCAGCCCAACGACGTGAAGACCAAGGCGCCCAGGGAAACGGCAAGGGTGAGCCCGAAACTGCGAAAGCCCAGGAGTTGTTCCGGGTTGGCCAGTCCCCCGTGGCCGGTGTCAAGCAGTCCGGGTGTGCCGGCCGCGACCATGGCGATCACGCCGTCGCGCAGCACCGGGTTCTCGCTGGCAAACATTCCCAGCACGGCGAACCCCGCCACGAGCATCGCGGCGATCGAGAAGAACATCCGGTACGCGCTGCCGGCGGCCAGCAACGGTCCGCGGCGCCTGACGTAGAGGTTCCAGACCCTCAGGGGGTAGAGCGCGTAGAACCTGGCGGTGAGCAGGAGGCAGAAGGCCTTGAAACGCAGCCACGGCGTGCCGGAGGCACGCGCTTGGTAAAGTTCCTGCGCCTTCAGCCGGATGAAGGCCTGAAGTGCCCGCGGGTCCAGAGGGGAAGGCGGGGCCACGACCGGAGCGCCGACAAAGCGGCGGGCCACCACGCCGGGGGCCCGGGTTCCAAGTTCCCCGGCAACGGGGTCAATGGACGTACTCGCCGAAGCGGCCGGCTCAACGTCGTCGGCTTTGTCCCAAGCCGGCGCCGTGGTTCCCTTAGCTCGACGGCCCGCCAAGACCCAGCTCCTCACGAAGCGACCAGGCACCGGTGGCATCGAGGGCAAAGAGACCAATCCTTTGGACCGTGAAGCTCAGGGATTCGCCCTTGAGTTCTTCCTGGGCCAGGTCCATGACAGCCTCTTCGACCTCGTGGGCGATCGTGAGGTGCGGGTGGTAGCCGTAGGCCACCTCGTGCCGCATGGGACCGTCAACCAACGCGTCATGCAGTTCACTGCATGAATCGGCGCCGTTCTCCACGTTCAGGAACACCACCGGGGTGATGGGCCTAAACGTCCCGGTCCCGCGCAGGCTGACCTCGAAGGGCTCCGCTTGGGCGGCCACCTTGTGAACATGCTCCACCGCGGAATCCCAGTCGGTGGTGGAGCCGGAGACCAGGGTGATGTGCGGGGCGACGGCCGCTGCCGCCACGCCGCCGTAGCGCCGGAGCCACGTGCGCAGTGCTGCGTCGTGCGGTGCAGGGATCTCAATGACCACCCCGAGGGCCGTCGCCTGCGCGACGTCGGTGCCGGTCGTTTCCCCTGCATTGGTGCCCATTGCTAGCGGATCTCTCCCAGGGGAGCCATGAAGCCAACGCGCTCGTATACGTCTGCCAGCGTCTTGGAGGCAACCTCGCGGGCCTTGAGGGCGCCGGCGGCAAGGAGCGAATCCAACTCGGCCGGGTCCTGGAGCAGTTCAAGGGTCCGGGTCCGTACCGGGGTCAGCGCCTCGACGACCGCCTCCGCCACTGCGACCTTCAGGTGGCCGTACATCTTGCCCTCGAACTCGTTGACCAATGCCGGGATCGGGGTTCCGGTCACTGCCGAGAGGATCTCCAGCAGGTTCGTGACCCCGGGCTTGTTGGCCCGGTCGTGGGCCACGACCGTATCGGCGTCGGTGACCGCCGACTTGATGCGCTTGGCGACGGTCTTGGGCTCGTCCAGGACGTTGATCAGTCCGTTGGGGCTGGAGGCGGACTTGGACATCTTGGAGGTCGGGGCCTGCAGGTCGTAGATACGGGCGCCTTCCTTCTTGATGAAGGCCTCCGGCACCACGAAGGTCTCGCCAAAGCGGTGGTTGAAGCGGGTGGCCAGGTCGCGGGCCAGCTCCACGTGCTGGCGCTGGTCATCGCCCACCGGGACGCCCTGGGGCTGGTACAGGAGGATGTCGGCGGCCATGAGCACCGGATAGGTGAACAGTCCCACCGACGCGACGTCCGCGCCGCCCTTGGCGCTCTTGTCCTTGAACTGCGTCATCCGGCTGGCTTCGCCGAAACCGGTGATGCAGTTCAGCACCCAGGCAAGCTGCGCGTGCTCGGGCACCTGGGACTGGACGAAGAGCGTTGACTTCTCCAGGTCGATGCCGCCGGCGATGTACTGGGCGGCGGTGACCCGGGTGCGGTTGCGCAAGTCGGCCGGATCCTGCGGCACTGTGATGGCGTGCATGTCCGGGATGAAGAAGAACGCCTCGTAGTCGTCCTGGGCCTTGACCCAGTTGACCAGGGCGCCCAGGTAGTTGCCCAGGTGCAGGGAATCGGCCGAGGGCTGCATGCCCGACAGGACGCGCGGACGGGTGGTGGTGGCCAGTGTTTCGCTCATGCGTGGGGTGGGTCCTTTAAAACTGGTAGTCGACGACCAGCGGAGCGTGGTCGGAGAAGCGCAAATCGTAGGCCGAGGCGCGATCCACATGGGACTTGATGGCCTTCGCCGTGAGGTCTGCGGTGGCCATGTGGTAGTCGATGCGCCACCCGGCGTCGTTGTCGAAGGCCTGCCCGCGGAAGGACCACCAGGTGTAGGGGCCCTGGGCGTCGGAGCCGGCCAGTTCGCGGGCCACGTCCTTGTAGCCGATCTCGGCGCCAAAGAATCCGTCGAAGTAGGCGATCTCCTCGTCCATGACACCGGCGCGCTTATTGTGGTTCGGCTTCCAGTTCTTGATGTCCTTCTCGGTGTGCACGACGTTCAAATCGCCCACCACCAGCACGTGGTCCTTCTCGTCCTTCAGCTCGACCAGGCGCACATTCATGCGCTCGAGGAAACGGTATTTGTCTTCCTGCTTCTGGGTGCCCAGCTCGCCGGAATGTACGTAGGCGGAGACCACGCACAGCGTGCTGCCGTCCTGCATGGTGAAGTCCGCTTCCACCCAGCGCCCGGACTCGGCGAAGTATTCCTCGCCGATGTGCCCGCGCACGGCGGTCGGCTCGGCGCGCGAAAGCACCGCGACCCCGGCGCGACCCTTGTCCTTGGCCTCGGCATGCAGAATGTGCCAGCCCTCGCCGACCAGCTCGCGCACTATCGCATCCGGCGCGCGCACCTCCTGCAGGCAGAGGATGTCAGTGTCGCGGGCGTCGATCCAGTCGGCCATGTTGCGCTTGTAGGCAGCACGGATGCCGTTGACGTTCACCGAGGCAACGCGCACCGCACGCTCGGACTTGGCCAGGATCTCTTCTGAGGTAGGTATCACGCCATCCACCTTATCGATATTTGTTCGAGGGGTTGTCCCCGGCACTGCCGGGGTGTCGCCGTGCCGGCGAGGGCTCCGAATATTTAGTCGATGACCTCGCCGGTCATGGGCTCTCCGCGGCCAGAGGGCTTCATCATGTCGCGGGCGTTGGAAGCGGTGATCTGAATGGTTTCCAGGGCGCGGTCAACCATGCCCTTGGCATCCTCGCCGCCCTGCGCCCTGTACTCGTTCACCACACCGACCTGCACCTGAATGATCTTGAAGGAGTGGTCAAGCTTCAGGTCGCGATTCCGCGTTGCCTCGTCCATGACGACGGGGCTGGTGCTTGGACCTCCCTGGCCGCGGGTGGCGGCTGCCGCTGTGGCGGCCTTCAGCTGGGTACTCATCTTCGCCGCACCCCGCTTGAGTCCAAGGACCAGGAACGCCGACAGCAGGAGCCAACCCAAGGAAATCACCACAACGAGCCAGCCGATGACATCGTTCTGGTTCGCTGCGAAGACGACTGCCACCAAGAAGATGGTGACCATGACGGCGAAGGAGAGGGTCGAGGCGTTGATGGTGATTTTTTTGCCCTGCGCGCGGGCCGAGCTACTACCGAGGGGTTCCATGGTTATATTCTCTCAAACACGCAGCGGCAGGACCGAATCCGGGCACGAATTACGCTTGTCAGCTTAATCGCCCAATGCCTGGGCCGCACGTGCAGGTTCGCGGGGACGACCCGGGCCTTGCCAATCGCGTGTTTGGCGCCCCGGTTGGAGCAAGGACGCCCTGGGCATTCTCCTCCCCCAATACCGTGAATCCCCGCGATTTCCCGCACCGCTCCGGACAACGACCGCACGCATCAGCAAGGGACGACGGCGCAACGGGCCGGGCTTACCAGGAAAGTTCACAAGTTGACGAAAGCGAGCAGAGTATTCGCAGCCATAGCGGCCAACACGTTCCGCGGCGCTACCTCCTTAGGATCGCGAAGAACGAGCAGCCCAAATGCCGCCCACTCGCATTGGGCCGGGAGAAAAGCTCGAGGTCATCGAGTCGATTCTGTATGACAGTCTCGCCGACTTGGACCTGCGCTTGACAAGGTATTCCCGCGTGAAACTACTGAAAATTTGGACGTAGCCCCATCCAGCGAAAGACCTCTCAACCCGTCTACCCGAACACCGGTGAAGCACTACTCTATTACCGGGCAAAGCCTTTCCAAAACGATGGCAATCACCAACTGACCAAGCAAAACGGATGCTTCTGCGGATCGAGGTAGACACGGTAAGACTTGGAGCCTGCTCCCATGGACGTTGCCCCCATGGACAGGACTTCGGTCTCGGCCAGGTCGAGGTCCTTGACCTTGACGTCAATGTGGGCCTGCTGCGGATGAAGGTGACCGGGCCACTCCGGTGCGACGTACGGATCCACACGCTGGAAGGCTATGGCCGGACGATCCGGTGCATCGCCAATACCCACCCAGTCGTCGTCGTTTTCGACTCGGACCATCCCCAGCAGTTCCTCATAGAAACTGGCCAAGGTGTCGGGGTTTTCGCAGTCAATTACCAATGCTTGCCATGAGCCAACCATGTCCGCACGCCTTCCAATGTCCGGTGTGTGTGGGTTTTCCTGTCCCTCAAGTATGCTCCGCGGGTTCATTTCCGACCAGAGTCAGGTCTGTCGAAAATAAACGATCTCGGACGCCTTGCAATCCTCGTGACCTCGCGTCGTGCGCCCATCCCACCCGCGGGAGGTGTTCCATGCCGAAAAAGACCTCGCGCGTTTGATTTGCGGTTGCACCGGGTGGTGAAAGCGACGAACATCCGTGGAGTTTATTTGCCGCGCCTAAACCGCTAAGGGCAGTAGTTGGTTGACTCAAGCCCCCGCCCCACCTGCACGAACAGTGGGGACTAGGGGTATTGCCCACCCAGCCCGTGAACAATTCAAACCAAGATTCGCTTGGTCAATCACGGTCGCCGGATCTTCAAGCGAACTATGTCATCCTGCCGGAACGAGCCATCCCCAGCGCAGAAGTTTAGTGTCGGTGTCATAGCCGTAGATGCGTGCCCGTGACTTGCGAGGTGCCGGGGCGGCCGCCCCTTGCGTTTGAGGGCGTGGCCCAGTTGCCGGCGGGCGTTGGCCCGTGGCGACCCGATCTCGGCCACGAGGCGGTCAAAACGAGCTCTCTTTCCTTTTTCGAGGCCTTGGAATACGCCGGGGATTTCGTCATTCTAATCTCGTTGCGCGCGCCCATCGTCAACCCGTATCCCATCGTCCAAGAACACCAAATCGCCCTACAGTCGGGTAGGGTTTCGCGATCATTTCCTGAATGAGGCACTGACCCATTTCGCGAGCACTTTTGATGAGTCTCGCTGAACTCTTTACTCGCCGAGCTCTTTACAAGTTCAAAAAACTCTCCTAAGCTCCACATCAGATGCTAGTGGTTGGGGAACCACCTGGGGGGATTACAAATGTAATTGGCATCTAATGGGGTCTAGTTTCTTTTGGGGACCATTTTATTCTTCCAAAAATTTCTCATCAAGAATAATTCGCTGGGGGGCGAAGAATTTCGCACCTTCTTGACGCAGAAAATGGAGTTTCATCATGAACACCTTGTTCGCAAACATTTACATTGGCCTGTCCACCGCCGCGGGTAAGCTGCGCCGCGAGGAGAAGGGTGCCACCGCCGTTGAATACGGCATCATGGTCGCGCTGATCGCGGTCGTCATCATCGTCGCGGTGACCGCCATCGGCGGCCGTCTCAACGGGGCTTTCGAGACAGTCCGCGATGCCCTTAAGCCCGTAGCCGGCTAGTGCTAGTCAATAGCTAGTTGTTCGCCGGGTACCGATCCGCATCGGACCCGGCGAACAGCACCACGTCCGGGGTAAAACCCATGACCAGATCTTTGAGCCTAGGGGCAAACATGCAACGTGCTGCGAAGCGGGAACAAGGTTCGTCTGCCGTTGAGTTCGCCCTTGTCCTCCCGGTCCTCATTACTCTGCTCTTGGGGATCATTGAATTCGGCTTCTTCTTCAATCAGCAGATCTCCGTGACTCAGGCGGCGCGTGAAGGCGCCCGCGCATACGCCATCGAGCATAGCGACGCGGAATTCAGCCTCAACGACGTGGTCCAGAATGCGGCTCCCAGTGTCCCCGGCATTACTGCCAAAGCGGACACCACCGGCTGCCCGGTCAACACGAACGTCACGATCACCGCCTCAAAAAAATACATCTCCATCACCGGTTGGATCGATTTCACCATGCCAGCCACAGTCCAAGCGAAGGCGGCCATGCGATGCGGCGGTTAGAAGTGCGCAACATCTCAGGTGCAGAAGGCAACGAACGTGGTGCCACTTCGGTGATGGTTGCGCTGCTCATGGTTGCGCTGCTTGGATTCGCTGCCATTTCCATCGACGTCGGAAAGCTCTACTGGGAAAAGGCCCAGCTGCAGAATGCTGCGGATGCTGGCGCACTGGCGCTGGCCGGAATCTGCGGCAAAGACGAATCTGATGTTGGTGGGTGCTCCAACGCTTCAGGCGTTCCGCTAGAGCTTGCTGTTGCCAGCTCGCATGATGCGCTGTCGCTGGTGAGCAATAGCGTCGATAAACTTGCAAACACTGCCACGGTGAGCACGCGCTCATCTGAAACCGGTGCCACGCCAAACTCCGTGTCCCTTTGGTTTGCACAGGCCCTTGGCTTCGACGAGGCAGCGATCGGCGCCAGAGCCACTGCGGCATGGGGAGGGCCCACGGGAGGCGCGTTTGCATTTCCGTTGGCGTTCTCGGAATGCGCTCTGCACGAATTCATCGCAACAAGTGCTGCCGTGTCGGGGAAGTCGTGGCTCAAGTACAAGGACGACGATGACCAGCTCCCATGCAGTTCGATCTATCACGCAGCAAACATCGTTCCTGGCGGTTGGGGATACCTAAATCCGGAGGCCGACGCCCCTGGAGCATCCGACGGAGCATGCGTGCTGACGCTAGACCTGACGGACACAACTGTTTATGAAGGCTCGGCTGGCAACTCCATTCCGGGCAGTGGCAGCGAATGCAAAGCGAAACTGGACGGCTGGGTCGGCGAAGCAGAAGCCAATGGCTACGCGGAGGTCTACTTTCCCATCTTTTCTAAAGTCACAACCCCTCCCGGTGGCGGCAATTACACTATCCAGGGAATCGCGGCATTTCGTGTCTACGCTTGGAAGTTATCCGGTGGCGGTACACCCGAAACCTTCGAAGCTAATTCGTACCCGGGCTGCTCGGGCAATTGCCGAGGTGTATACGGGGAATTCGTTCGCATGCTGGATGAAGACGAACTCACGGGCGGGGGCGGGCGGAATCTCGGCGTCACGCGGCCGCCATCGCTCAGCGACTAATCCCTAACTCAATAACCATATCTACATAGCCTTGGGGGCACACAATGAAGACACGGCTGCTTGGGGGCATAGCAGCACTGGTACTGGCAATCGTCGGTACGGTTCTACTCCTCACCTACGTGCAGGGCGCAGACGCCCGCGCACAATCGTCGCTCGATCCCGTGAAGGTGCTGGTCGCTACGCGCGACGTGCCTGCCGGCACGCCTGTCGCCGAACTGACCAAAGCATTCAAGGAGCAGAGCCTGCCGGCAGTCGCCGTGCCGAAGGATGCGCTGGACACGCTCGCGGACCAGGACGGCAAGGTTTTGGCGCAGGCGGTTACCGCTGGTGAGCAGCTCCTCGCGGCCAAACTCGTCGCAGAGGACTCGCTCCTCACCCCCGGGACCGTCGAGGTCCCCGAGGGAAAACAGGAGATCACCGTCCTTCTGGAGCCCGAGCGCGTGGCCGGCGGTAACCTCCGCGCCGGGGACAAGGTGGGCGTCTTTGGCAGCTTCACCGTCAAGGACAAGAACGACAAGGACGCCGACGAAGTCGAGATCACCAAGCTACTCAACGAGCAGGTCCTGGTCACCGCCATCCAGATCGCGGCGGGCGAGGCGGAAAGCACCGCCGAGGGAGCCGCGGCACTTCCGGTCGGTTCGGCCTATGTCACCTTCGGAGTCGACTCCGCCCAGGCGGCCAAGATCATCCACACCCGCGAGTTCGGCCTGGTTTGGCTGACCAAGCAAAACGAGGACACCGACAAGGGCGACACCCGCGTCTGGGAAATCAACCAGGTGCTGAAATGAGCCGCTTCCTGCTCCTGACAGACTCCGCGGAGTTCGAACGCCGCGTCCTGGCCGCCGTCAAGGGTGCCATGCCCGGCGCCGTCCAGCGCATCGGCGCCGGGGCCGCGAACCTCTCGCCGCACGATCTGCTCGCTCGCAGCATCGGAGAGACGACCGACGTCGTCCTCCTGGGCCCGGACACTGACCGTGAGGCCGCCCTCCGACTGGCCACCGCGCTGGACCTGCTGAACCCCGACATCTCCGTGGTGCTCACCGCCGGCGCGGATCCGCAGCTGGTCATGCTTGCCATGCGTGCCGGTGTCCGGGACATCACGGAACCCGATGCCGACCCCGCCACCCTGCGCGTGCTCTTGGAGCGCGCCTGCCTGTCCACGGACGGGCGGCGGCGCCAGTCCGGCGACGGCGGTTCCAATGAACGACGCCGGGGTCGCGTCGTTGCGGTCATGTCGCCCAAGGGCGGCGTGGGCAAGACCACGGTGGCGACCAACCTTGCCGTCGGGCTGGCGAAGACCGCCCCGATGGGGGTAGTGATCGTGGACCTGGACCTGCAGTTCGGCGACGTCGCCGGCGCCCTTAACGTGGATCCCGAGCACACCATCACCGACGCCGTCTTCGGCGCAGCCGTCCAGGACTCAATGGTCCTCAAGGCCTTCCTGACGGTCGACGACACAGGTGTCTACGCGCTCTGCGGGCCCAAGAGCCCGGCCGACGCGGACCTCATCACCCCGGAACAGGTCGCCGTGCTGATCAACCAGCTCGCGGCCGAGTTCCGGTACGTGGTCATGGACACGGCTCCCGGCCTCGGCGAGCACCTGCTCGCGGCGCTCGAACAGGCCACCGACGCCGTGTGGGTGTGCGGCATGGACGTGCCCAGCATCCGCGGGCTGAACACGGGGTTCGGCGTCCTGCGCGAGCTCCAGCTCATCCCACAGGGGCGCCACGTGGTGCTGAACTTCGCGGACCGTCGCAGCGGCCTCACGATCCAGGACGTCGAGGCCTCCATCGGGGTCCCGGTCGACGCCGTGGTCCCCCGGTCCCGCGCCGTCCCGCTCAGCACCAACAAGGGGACGCCGCTGCTGACCGACCACTCGCACGATGCCGCGGCACGCGGACTGATGAAGCTTGCGCGCCGCTTCGACGCCGACCAATCAGCCAGCAACCGCAAGATCCACCGCAGGGAAGTGGTCCGATGAACCTCGCCAGCCGCCTCACAGCAGCCCGCCGCGGCGCGCCGGAGCTCACCACGAATCCTGACGGGGGAATCCCTGGCGACGCCGGGGCGCTGCCGCCGATCTCAACTTCCGTCCCCGCGGAGCCAGGCCCAGTCGATGCCCACCCGGGGAACTCGCCGCGCGGTGTCGAGGAACCCGGCGTCGTGCCGGCGCTCGAATCCGACCTCGCTGCGTTTGCCGACGCGCCTGCCGCTCCGGCGCGACGAGGGACCGTGGACGCCCTGTCCGGCCTCAAGGCGCGTTCCGCCGAGGCCCTGTTCGAGCGCCTCGGCTCGCGCATCACCGACCCGTCGCTCACCGAAGAACAACTGCGCAAGCTGGCCCGCGACGAGCTCAGCCAGGTGATCGACGCCGAGCAAGTGCCGCTCTCCCCCGAGGAACGACGGCGGCTGATCCGGGACATCGGCGACGAGGTCCTCGGGTTGGGACCACTGCAGCGCATGCTGGACGACCCCGAGGTCAGTGAAATCATGGTGAACCGCCGCGATCAGATCTACGTGGAACGCAACGGCAAGCTCGAGGCGACCGACGCCACGTTCAGTTCCGAGGACCAGTTGCGCCGCGTCATCGAGCGTATTGTGTCCAAGGTTGGACGTCGCATCGACGAGTCCTCGCCGTTGGTGGACGCCAGGCTCGAGGACGGAAGCCGAGTCAACGCGATCATCCCGCCGCTGGCCGTCAACGGACCGTCGATCACGATCCGCAAGTTCTCCAAGGATCCGCTGACGGTACGGAACTTGATCGAGTTCGGTACCTTGACTCCGGACATGGCCCATCTGCTGGAGGCCTGCGTCAAGGCACGGCTGAACATCATCGTCTCCGGCGGCACCGGTACTGGCAAGACCACGCTGCTCAACGTCCTGTCCGGCTTCATTCCGATGGACGAGCGCATCGTCACCATCGAGGACGCCGTGGAATTGCAACTCCAGCAGGACCACGTCGTCCGGCTGGAGAGTCGTCCGGCGAACATCGAGGGCAAGGGCGCCGTCACCATCCGCGACCTGGTCAAGAACTCCCTCCGCATGCGGCCGGACCGCATCGTGGTGGGCGAGGTCCGCGGCGGCGAAGCGCTGGACATGCTGCAGGCCATGAACACCGGCCACGACGGCTCCATCTCCACCGTCCACGCCAACACCCCGCGCGACGCCGTCGCCCGCCTCGAGACGCTCGTCCTGATGGCCGGCATGGATCTGCCGCTACGCGCCATCCGCGAGCAGGTGGCCTCCGCCGTGAACTTGATCGTGCACCTCACCAGGCTCCGAGACGGCACTCGCCGTGTGACGCACCTGACCGAGGTTCAGGGCATGGAGGGTGAGGTCGTCACGCTCCAGGATGCGTTCCTCTTCGACTATTCGGCCGGGATGGACGCCCAAGGACGCTTCCTCGGCAAACCGGTTCCGACCGGCGTGCGGCCCCGCTTCCTGGACCACTTCCACGAGGTCGGCGTCAAGCTTCCGCCGGGGATCTTCGGCGCGTCGGGCGGCGCCGGAGCGGGAACCGGTGCCCAAGCGGGCGCCAGCAAGGGCCGGTGGTGACGATGGAGGGGATCCTGCTCGCAGCCGGTCTACTCGCTGGGCTCACCGCCATGTTGTTGCTGTTGTTGGTGGTGCTGAGGCCCGTCAGCGCCGAGGTGCCCATCGAACGACGCCGGATGGGCGAGGCGGCCCTTCAGTCGCCGTCCCTGCTCAGCCGCTTCAGCGGTGCCACGGTCAGGGCCGTGGAGCGCAACGCGACCACAAGCGCGGGCGGGCCCTTTAGACGGGGCGCGCTGCTGGCCGCGGGCGTCAAACAGGATCCGGCGGAATTCCTGGTCCTCGTAGGATCCGCGGCGCTGGCCGCCGGCGTGGTTGGCCTGCTCCTGGGCGGAGCCGGTCTTGCCGTGCTCCTTGCAGTACTTATCCCGGCCGGCGCCTGGGCGTTTCTGCAAGTACGCGCAGAACGACGTCGGACCAAGTTCGGAGACCAACTGCCTGACATGATCATGACCATCTCCGGCAGCCTGCGCGCGGGACACTCGGTGTTGCGCGCCCTCGACGGCGCAGCACAGGAGTTCGATTCGCCGATGGCCGAGGAATTGGGTCGAATCGTCAATGAGTCACGGGTGGGGCGCGACGCCGAACAGACGATGTTGGAGACCGCGGCGCGCATGAGGTCTGAGGACTTCTCCTGGGTGGCCGGGGCGATCCAGATCAACCGCGAGGTCGGCGGAGACCTGGCCGTGGTGTTGGACCAGGTCGGCGAGACGATCCGCGAGCGTTCCCAAATCAAGGGACAGGTGAGGGCCCTGTCCGCTGAGGGCAAGTTCTCGGCGTACATCCTGGTGGGACTGCCGTTCGGGATCAGCGGCCTGTTGTTCCTTATGAATCCGGGCTACATCGGGACACTATTCAGCCATCCACTGGGCATCGGCATGCTCGTGGTGGGTGGCATCATGATGGCGATCGGCTCCTTCTGGATGAGCCGCATGGTCAAGATCAAGTTCTAGGGGGAAGACCATGGGAATTACAGCCATCGGATGGATATCCATCGCGCTGGTGGTGCTGCCGCTCTCGTTCATCGTGTGGGGATTAGTCTCGGTTGACCGCAACCAACTGGTACTGGTGCGGCAAAACCTTTCGAGGTCCGCAGCGGCAACCAGTGAAGAAATCAAAAGCAGCGGCGACAACGAATTCGCGGCACTGGCCCGGCGTCTGACACCCGGCAGCTACGCGGCGAAACTGGACCGCATGCTGGCCATGGCCGGCCGGACGGCATCGTGGCCGCTGGATCGCGTGTTGATGATGAAGCCGTTGTTGGCGCTGGGCGGTGCCCTGATGGGTGTCCTCCTGTTTTCGTCCAACCCGGGAACGGGCATATTCGTTCTCGGCGTGGCCCTGACGGCATTCGGCTATTTCCTGCCGGACCTTCTGGTCTACAACAACGGCATCAAGCGCCAGCAGGCGATCCAGTTGGAGCTGCCCAACACGCTGGATCAACTGCTGATCTCTGTTGAGGCGGGGCTGGGTCTGGAATCCGCCATGGCACGTGTGGCCGCGGGAGGACAAGGTCCCCTGGCGGAGGAAATGGGACGCACACTCCAGGAGATGCAGGTGGGTCGTTCGCGCAGGGAAGCCTACGCCGCGATGGCCGAACGCTCCTCCGTTGCGGACCTCAAGTCCTTCGTCCGGGCGGTAGTCCAGGCAGACAAGTACGGGATTGGCATCGCAAGGGTGTTGCGGACGCAGGCGGGCCAAATGCGTATCAAGCGCCGGCAGCGGGCCGAGGAAACGGCGATGAAGTTGCCGGTCAAGATCCTGTTTCCGCTTTTGGTTTTCATTTTCCCGACGCTGTTTATCGTGATCCTGGGGCCCGCGGCCATCAACATCATGAAGAGTGGGATGTTCGGCTGATCCAGGCCACCCCGTTTTTTGGTAAATCCTCCACCGTAATCCATGAGGAGGGATTGGGTCTCGACCTTGACTGACCAATGCACACAATGGCGGCAGAAGGGCTCGCACCAGCGGCTGGCTTCGGAGTTCTAACCCAGGCAATCATGGATCGTTTCCCCGTTCACTCTTGCTTCTTCTTTATCGGTTTCAGGTCCTCGCCGGCAGCGGTTTTCCTCACTCTGGTGCGCTGTGGTGCGCTGTGGGCGCGTTTGGCGAGGTTCTCTGTTCTCAGCTACCGTCGGTGCAACTCGAGTGAAAGTTCGAGCATCGCCTCGGCGCTCCTGGACAGCCGAACCCCTTCGCTCCAAACCATGGATATCGGTACGTGGCGCACGGCCGGACGGATCTGGCGAACCACCAACGGTCTACCCTCGTAGGAAACGTCTACGGCCGGACGCTGGACCAGGATCGCATATCCCATGCCACGGGCGACCATCGAACGGGTCACCTCGAAGTCGGTGGTGCGGAAGCGGATCCAAGGTGTCAGCCCGGCTGCGGAAAACATCATCTCGGTGTTCTCGCGACTCGGGTTCACGTCAAGCAAGATCATGGGCTCGTCGACAAGTTCGGCGAGCGCTACCGTATCCAGTGCCGCGAGCGGGTGGTCCGCCGGCAGCACGACAACGGGCACGGCTTCTCGTAACCGTTTGCGGGTCAGCCCCGGGGGAACAGTGAGATCGTAGGCAATGGCCAGGTCCAGTTCGCCTGAAAGCAGTTTCTCGTGGATTTCCTGCTGGGTTCCCGCGAAAAAATCCAGCTCCACGTCCGGGTGTCGGTTTCCATACTCCGCCATGAGCTCGGTCAACAGCGTGGGAGCCAAAGACGAATAGCATCCGATGACAACCTTGCCCCGCAAGGTTTTGCCAGCGTCGGCTGCCATGACCTGCAGGTCCGTGGCGGCATGCAGCAGCCCCCGGGCCTGGGACAGAACGTACTGGCCCGACGGGGTCAGGCTGACGCCGTGGGCTTTCCGCCTGATCGTCAACTGCGCATTGAATGCGCGTTCCAGCTCGTTCAGTGCTCCGGTGATCGCCGACGGTGAGAGCATCAATGCCGCCGCGGCCCCGGCAATGGACCCCTGCTCCCCCACGGCGACAAAGCATTCCAACTGCCTCAATGTGTACCGGGCCACAACACCTCGCTAAAAACGTGGATATACCGTTAGAACTCGTACTTTACCCAATGTTATGCAGTGGCTCACACTGGAGGAAACCAGCCGACCTTTCATACAGGAGTCCACCGCCATGAGTGCATCGAACACCCCGACCGCCACTTGTCCCTTCAGTGGCGCAACCAGTGCCTCAGCGGCCGTCGAGGAATCTGCAGGGGGAACCGCGGCGGGCGCATCGCCTGCAGCAGCCATGACCGGAGTTGAAGCACCCGTGGCGGATTGGGTGACCATCCCGGATCTGCACGCCGACCCGTTTCCGATCTACCAGCGCATGCGCTCGGAGTCACCCGTCCACTGGGTCCCCGCAGTCAACCGCTACATGGTGACGTCCTACGCCGCGTGCCACGAGATCGAACAGGACGAGGAACGCTTCTCCGCCGATGAAAACAACTCGCTGATGAAGCGCGCCATGGGCCATTCCATGCTGCGCAAGGACAACCCGAAGCACCAGGTGGACCGGGACTCCTACGGTGCCACGCTGCGTCCCGGCACCATCAAGAAGCACTGGAATGAGATCTTCACCGCCAACCATGAGAAGTACCTGAGCGAGCTGGTCGCCAAGGGCCCGGGCGCGGACTTCGTCTGGGACTACGCGGCTCCCTACGCCGCGGAGAACCTGCGGCTGATCTGCGGATTCCACAACGCATCGCAACAAGACATGCAGCGCTGGAGCCAGACCATGATCGACGGAACCGGAAACTACGCCGATGACCCGGAGATCTGGGACAAGAGCGCCGCATCCTCCGCAGAGGTGGATGCCGCCATTGACGAGATGCTCCCCTACCTGGCAAAGAATCCCGACCACTCGCTGCTCTCCGGGCTGGCGTCCATGCCCATCCCGCTCGAGGCCATCCGCGCCAACCTGAAAATGACCATCGGCGGAGGACTGAACGAACCACGCGACGTCCTGGCCACCACCATCTGGGCCCTCCTGAACCACCCCGAGCAACTGGAAGCCGTGAAGAACGACGCCAAGCTGCATGCGGTGGCCTTCGAGGAATCCGTGCGCTGGGTCGCCCCGATTGGCATGTACCCCCGCGAAACCACCCAAGACGTCGTGCTCGAAGGCGTGCATCTGCCCAAGGGCTCCCGGCTCGGCGTGGTTCTTGGGGCCGCCAACCGCGACCCGGAGGTCTTCGAGGATCCCGAATCCTTCAACATCTTCCGCCCCAAGAAGCCGCACCTTGGCTTTGGCGGAGGCGTGCACTTCTGTGCCGGGACCTGGATCGCCCGTGCCCAGGTCGCCCAGATCGCCATGCCTGCACTGCTGGAGCGCATCCCCGACCTGCGTCTGGCCCCCACCGCTCCCAGCATCGACGCCGGCTGGGTCTTCCGCGGCATGACCAAGATGCCGGTCACCTGGGGTTAGGCCCGCCGGCCTCCCCACACTCCACCGACCCCACATTTCTCGACCACCCAAAGGAACCATCCCCATGCCCACGATCACCTTCGCCCAGGCAACCGGCGAGTCCACCGAAGTCATCGTCGAGGAAGGCACCTCGCTCATGCGCGCCGCCGTCACCAACGGCATCGAAGGCATCGTCGGGGAATGCGGCGGCCAGGCCATGTGCGCCACCTGCCATGTCTACGTCCGCCCCGAATTCGCCGCCGAGCTGCCCTCCGTCAGCGACGACGAGGACGAAATGCTCGACTGCACCACCGCCGAGCGCACCGATGCCTCGCGCCTGGGCTGCCAGGTCAAGATGTCCGGTTCACTGGCCAGCATCGTCGTCGACGTTCCCTCGGACCAGGTGTAACCGCCGTGAATGAAAACAACACCGAACACACCGTCGTCATCGGAGCCGGACAGGCAGGCATCCAGGTCGCCGATTCCCTGCGCGCCGAGGGCTACGACGGGTCCATCACCATCCTCAACGACGAGCTGGCATTTCCCTACCAACGCCCGCCGCTGTCCAAGGACTACCTGGGTGTCGATTCGCCCGCCGATCCCCTGCCGTTGCGCGGGCCGGACTTCTTCACCGCCAAGGACATCACGCTGCACGCCTCCGCCGCCACAGCGGTGGACACCGAGGCGCGGAACATTTCCTTGGCTGACGGCACCACTCTTCGCTATACGCATGTGGTCTTTGCCACCGGCGCCGCCAACCGGCCCTTGCCCTGCCCGGGCGCAACCCTCCCGGGTGTCCATGCCCTGCGAACTCTCGACGACGCGCAAGACCTGCAGCGTGCCCTGTCCGACGCGCGCAGGGTGGTGGTGATTGGGGCCGGCTTCATCGGTCTGGAATTCGCGGCGGCTGCACGGGCCCGCGGGCTTGAAGTCACGGTGCTCGAATTCGCGCCGCGCCCCATGGGACGAGCGCTCTCGGCGACCGCCTCGGAGTGGTTTGCCGCCCGGCACAGGGCCGACGGCATCGAGCTGCGACTGAACGAGGGAGTGTCCTCCATCCACCGGGACGGAAACGGATTGCTCGTCGAATCCACTGGCGGCGGACGCTACCCGGCGGACCTGGTGCTCTACGGGGTGGGCGTGCTACCGCGCACCGAACTTGCCGAGACAGCCGGGCTGGCCACCGACAACGGGATCCTGGTGGACTCTGCGCTGCGCACCAACGCGGATGGCGTGCTGGCCGTCGGCGACTGCGCTTCCTTCCCCAACGCCCACACCGGTTCCCGCACCCGACTCGAATCGGTCCAAAACGCCACCGACCACGGTCGCCAGGCCGCCCGCAGCATTATGGGGCACCACACCCACTACGCCGAGACGCCGTGGTTCTGGAGCACCCAGGGCAGCATCCGCCTGCAGATCGCCGGCATCTCGGATCCCGGAGACGAGCCGGTGGTACTTGGGGACCCGTCCGGCGGCAAGTTTTCCATTGCGCTGCTGCGCGATGGTGCGCTGGCGGCAGTGGAATCGGTCAACAGCCCTGCCGACCACATTGCCGCCCGCAGGCTCGTGGGCCGGGGCATCACGCTGGACGCCGAGACCCTTGCCGATCCGGGATTCAGCCTCAAGGCCCTGGCCAAGACATGCATCCCGATACCGGCATGAGCCGCCATGCCTCAGACCCGGCCCCAGGCCCCGTCCATCGCGGCCATGCAATGTTCCAGCAGGGCCTCGGCCCGGGGTCCGGGCGTGGAGTTGCGTGGCCAGATGGCCACGACCGCACTCGGGCTATTCGGAGGCTCGAGGTCCCTGATGGCCACCGGCAAACCGTCCAGCGTGTGCGGCGGATTATTGGGCCGTGCATACAGCAGCCCGTAGCCCAGGCCGCGTCCCACCATGGCATTGACCAGCACCACCTGCGGCAGTGAATAGGCGACGTTGGGATGGAGCCCAGCCTCGGCAAAGAGCCTGCGGGTGTTTTCGGTGCTTGGACTGGATTCGTAGTTGATCAGCGGTTCGTCCTCCAGCTCCGTCAGCGTGATCGAGTCCTTGGCGGCCAGCGGGTGCTCCGGGTGCAACACCACTTCGAGCCGCGTCTCATAGATGACGCGCTTGGCGAATCCGGTGGGCAGCAACAGGTCATAGACCAGAGCCAGATCCAGCTCTCCGTTCTCCAGGGCCGGGAGCAGGTCATCGTGGGTGCCGACGCGCACCGTCACGTCGATGCCCGGATGCAGGGTGCGAAAGCCTTCGAGCATCGAGGGCACCACGTGGCTGGCAAAGGACGCGAAGCACCCAATGGACACCGGACCGCGCAGGGCTCCATCGGAGCGGGGAAAGGATTCGGCCAGTTCCTCTGAATCTGCAACGATACGCGCAGCCTTGGCCGCAAAGTACTGGCCGGCCGGGGTCATGCGCACCCCATGGGACTTGCGCCGGACGCAGAGTTGTTCCCCGGCGATCTTCTCGACTGCGGTGATCGCCTGGGAAAGCGCCGATTCCGAGATGTTCAGTTCGGTCGCAGCCGACCCCAGGGTCGAATGCCGAGGAAGTTCGGCCAGCAGTTCAAGCTGGCGCAGGGAGAAGCGGGCCATTCTTCAGTCCAATCAATAATGTTGTACAAATAATTGAAGTTTACTCAATCTATGTGGCCTGCAACACTGGTTCGTGACCTGGCATACAAAATCCGGATTGCCACAGGCAGTCCCGGGGCACCAATGACCGAGTCGATCCAGTCCGAGCAGTCCGCTCAAAGAGGAGCACCATGAGCATTGCCCATAGCCAGACGCCGGCCCAGCGCGCCAACCAGCGCCGGGTGGCCTTTGCCACGATCATCGGCACCACCATCGAGTGGTACGACTTCTTCATCTATGCCACGGCTGCGGGCCTGATCTTCGCCGAGCTGTTCTTCAAGCCGGCCGGTGCACAGATCGGCCTGTTGCTCTCCTTCGCCTCGGTGGGCATCTCCTTCCTCTTCCGTCCGCTCGGCGCCTTCCTGGCCGGCCACTACGGGGACAAGATCGGCCGCCGCGCCATGCTGGTGATCACCCTGATCCTCATGGGTGCTGCAACAACCCTGATCGGGGTGCTGCCGACCTACGCCACGGCCGGGGTCATGGCTCCGATCATGCTGCTGCTGTTGCGCATCCTGCAGGGCATCTCCGCCGGCGGCGAGTGGGGAGGCGCGGTCCTTATGGCCGTCGAGCACGCACCCAAGGACCGCCGCGGCCGCGCCGGGGCCTTCCCGCAGCTCGGTGTCCCGCTGGGCATGCTCCTGGCCTCCGGCGTCATGGCACTGATGACCGGCGTCATCTCCCCCGGTGAGCAGTTCCTACAGTGGGGCTGGCGTGTGCCGTTCCTCTTGAGCATTGTGCTGATCGTCGTTGGCTTTCTGGTGCGCCGCGCGGTGGACGAATCCCCGATCTTCGAGGAAATCGCCGCCAAGAAGCAGCAGACCAAGGTCCCGATCGTGGAGCTCTTCCGCAAGCACTGGCTCCTCGTCATCCTGGCCGCCCTGGTGTTCGCCGGCAACAACGCGGCCGGCTACATGACCACCGGCGGGTTCCTGCAGGCCTACACCACCAATCCCGAGGGACCGATCGGCTTCGAGCGCACCGACGTCCTGGTTGCCGTCGCCTTCGCCGCGGCCATGTGGTTCATCTTCACGCTGCTTTCGGGCTACCTGGCGGACAAGATCGGACGCAAGCGCACGTACCAGATCGGCTTCACCTGCCAGGCACTGGTGGTCTTCCCGCTGTTCTGGATGGTGAACACCGCTTCGCTGCCCATGCTGTACCTGGCCTTCGCGCTCTTCGCCGTCGGTTTGGGCCTGGGTTACGGCCCGCAGGCGGCCCTGTACTCGGAGCTGTTCCCGGCATCGGTGCGATTCTCCGGCGTGTCCATTTCCTACGCCCTGGGCGCCATCATCGGCGGCGCATTCGCCCCGATGATTGCCACGGCCCTGGTCCAGGCAACCGGCACGACCACGTCGGTGTCGATCTATCTCTTGTGCATGACCCTGATTTCACTCACGGCGGTGTCCTTGCTGCGTGACCGCAAGGGAATCGACCTCTCGATCAACAACCAGGCCGAGCAGGAAATCGGTGCCACGATCTTCGACAAGCGCCGCCCGGCACTCGAGTCTCCGGCCGTTCCGGTCAAGTAGCGGACCGAAGACAAGGATCCCCGCGCTCCGCGGGTCCCACCGCCAGACACGAATGGTCGGTGTCCCCCTCCCTATCTGGGAGTCGGACACCGACCATTTTTCGTTTGGATCCATCCAGTGAAGCTCGGAACGCGACTGCCTCGTAAATGGCCAGCAGGTTCAGCTCCATGCCGGGGAGCGGCATCGCGGCATTCCAAGCGCGGCCTTCCAATCGAGGTAGAGATGGCTTCGCCACCGTCCTCGAGTCCGGAGTATTGGCGAGAGCCTGATCCGCCCGGTTTCCGGCCGGCCTGACTAATCAAGGGCAAGCGCTGGACCTGCATATCGCTTCAGGCACGGCCGTTGGGTTCAATCCACGGTGCAAGCACCGCAATGCCAAACGACAGCCGGTCACAACGGTATCTAGCGGGTAGGGCTCATCCGCTTGCTTATCCGGCATGCTTGGAGCGCCGCAGCCGGCCGATCCCGAAAAGCCGTGACGAATCCGTATTACAGACCGCAAGAAAACCGCACCCCAACAAACGCATTGCCCCCGGAGCCGATCAATCGGATCCGGGGGCAATGCGAAGTATTCAGTGAGGGCCGCCAAGCCGAGCAATCTCTCGACGACGTCAGTATCCGCCTACTTGTAGGGGCGGAACTCGCCGACCATCGGGCAGTCAAACGGGTCGCGCGCCGAGAGGCCGACCTTGTTCAGGTACGTGATGACCTGGGCGTAGGACTGGGAGACCGAGGTGACCGTGTAGGGGACCTTGAGCTCGTGGCAGTATTCGCGCACGATCGCAGCCACGCCCGCGAGGTTGGCGCGGGGCATTGACGGGAACAGGTGGTGCTCGACCTGGTAGTTCAAGCCGCCGAAGACGTGCGAAAGGACGCGGTTGCCAAAGGTCGTACGGGCCATGACGTTGCGGCTGGTCAATACCTGGCGTGAGAAGAAGTCGATGCGCGACTCCTTGGGAATCAGCGGCATGCCCTTGTGGTTCGGAGCGAACGAGGCACCCATGTACACACCAAAGACGGCAAGCTGAACGCCAATGAAGGCCGAGGCGATGCCCACCGGGAGGAAGATGTAAATGGCCGCCACATAAAGGGACAAGCGGATGATGATGGAGATGATCTCGCGCCTGCGATCCTTGACCCGCTCACTCGTGAACAAATAGATCATGGAACGCATGTGCAGGTTGAAACCCTCAAGGGTCAGCAGCGGGAAAAACAGGTAGCCCTGGCGCTCGGTGATCCATTTCAGGAACCCCTTCTGCTTCTGGGCGTCCTCCGTCTGGAACGAAATGGTGTCCCACTCGATATCCGGATCCTTGCCGACCGTGTTGGGCATGGCATGGTGCTTGTTGTGCTTGTTCATCCACCACTGGTAGCTGATGCCCACCACGAAGTTGGCCAGAAAACGGCCGATCTTGTCATTGGCCGGGCCCGAGGTCAGGATCTGGCGGTGCGAGGCCTCATGGGCAAGAAATGCGAACTGGGTCAGGATGACACCAACGGCAGCGGCAATGAGCAGCTGGTACCAACTGTCCCCTAGCAGAACAAAACCGGTGACGGCTCCGCCAAGCATGGCCACAAGGACGCTGATGAGCCCCAGGTAGTGGCCTTTGCGGCGGCCCAGCAGGCCAGCGTCACGAACGCGGATTTTGAGGTGGCGGTAATTGTTGGCTCCGGCCGAACCACGCGATACACGTTGTTCCGGGGCCGAGGGGGTCAAAGTGGAACTCATACTACTCAAGGGTCACTCCCGGTAAACGGTTAGGGCGGCGGTTTCAGTCGCAAGAACTGAAAATCTCGGTTCCTATCTACAAGAGCTTACGTGCTACGCATGTGAAATGCCTGATCGTTGCGCATTGACACCAATTAGCTGAATTCATTTTCGGGCATGGACTGTGCATGATCATGCGGCAATCCGCCCCTGGCCCCGTCGTTCCGGGATTTTTCCCCGGCTCGATCAAATCCCTACATATAGCCGAAAGGGCATATGTGGGCTATGTCATGCCCCCAATAAACAGGATTCGACCGAGCACAACCACGGGTCCTTGGACCCGCGGTTCGGCTCGGTCGGAGTTGTTGCCGGGCCTATTTCCGGTTGGCCCGCAGCACCTCGAGCCGCTGCCGGTACTCGGTTTCATCGATTTCACCACGTGCATAGCGCTCGCGCAGCACGCCTTCGGCGCCCATGGGGTCGCCCTGGACACGGTGGCGCCAGTACATGCGGCGGCTGAAGAAGATAAAGAATCCAATGAGCAGGATCCAGAAGAGAGGGAACAGGAAGAACCATCCGGGGCCATGGCCCGGTCCCCAGGCGTGGGCTGGCATGGATGCAAGTGCCGGAAGAATTGCGGTTGTCATGATGGGTTGCTCCTCAAAGAGTGAATAGCGGGATTCCGAGGCTCTATGCCTCATGTATCCACTTTCATCCTTGGGAGTCCATCGCCGCATCGGCCGTGTGGAGACACCTAGGGGTCCGGGGCGTACTCCGGCCGGTGCAGGCTCGGGTGGAGCCGGGATTAGTCGGGATTCCGTCGGGAGGTCTGCGGAGCGGGCTGTGCACCGGGGGTGATGAGTCCGCTTTCATAGGCGATGACCACGAGCCCGGTCCGGTCGCGCACTCCCATTTTCCCGATGATGCGTGAGACATGGGTCTTGGCGGTCAGCGGGGTGATGAAAAGCTCCTCGGCGATTTCGGAGTTGCTCTTGCCCGTGCCGATGAGCATCAGGACCTCGCGTTCGCGTTCGGTCAGCACGTCAAACACCGCCGCCGGTTGCCGCGACGTCGGCACGGGCTTGGTGGCGGCAACTTGTGCCAGCAGCTTTCGGGTCACCGAGGGCGAGAGCAGCGAGTCCCCCGCCGCGACGATGCGCACGGCCGCGATGAGCTCTTCGGGTTCGGTGTCCTTGACCAGGAACCCGGAGGCGCCGGCCCGAATGGAATCGAGGATGTAGTCGTCTAGTTCGAACGTCGTGAGCATGATGATCCGGGTGTGTGCCAGCGACGGGTCCGAGGCGATGGCCGCAGCGGCAGTGATGCCATCGCCCAGGGGCATGCGGATATCCATCAGCACGATGTCGGGTCCCAAGGCGCGCGCCTGTGCAAGTGCCTGCACGCCGTTGGAAGCCTGACCAAGCACCTGCATGTCGTCCTCGGCCCCCAAGAGCGCGGAAAATCCCGCCCTGATCAGCGATTGGTCATCAACGACGAGAATGCCGATCATGTGGCTCCCTGGTGTCGGTTCGTGGGGTGTCGGGGTTTCAGGCATGCGGCTTCCCGGGTGCCGGCAGCCAGGCGTCGATGCGGGTTCCGACCCTGCCCGCTCCGCCGGCTTCTCCGGTGGTGATCGTGAGCTTTCCGCCGTGGGCGCCCAGGCGTTCGCGCATCCCGCCAATCCCGTTGCCCTCGTCCCCGGTGCCCATGCCGATCCCGTTGTCCGTCACGTCGACCGCGGCATGCACGTCATCAAGTTCGACGGCCACGGTCACGCGGCTGGCCTTCGCGTGCCGCACGATGTTGGTCAGGGATTCCTGCACCACCCGGTAGAGAATGTTCTCCACGCGCTCATCGATCCATTCCGGGGGCGGCAGCACCGGCGGGGTAAAGGAGATGGTCAGGTTCGCTCCGCGGACCCTCGCGATGAGTTCCTCGAGTTGCTCCAGCCGTTGGCTGGGAACCCGCGGCGCGTCTTGTCGCAGGACAGCAAGGACGTCGCGGACCTCGGAGAGCGCGTCCTTGGAACCGGTCTTGATGTTTTCCAGTGCCGCGAGCATCCCGGAGGTGTCGCCATCCTTCTTGGCCAAGTGCAGCGCCACGGAAGCCTGTACGTTGATCATGGACAGCGAATGCGCCACAACGTCGTGGATGTCCCGTGCCAGCACCAGGCGTTCCTCGTCGCGCTGGTGCCTGGCCCGCTCGTCGGCAGCCCGACGGAACTCGTCGCGGCGGGCTTTGGCACTGCGCCCCAGCTCTCCTGCCAACAGGACGACAATCAACCACACGAGCACGAAGAAGACCGGGGTACTTTCTCCGTACTGCAGGGCAAGCAGCAGGAACGCGATTCCGGCGCCCGCGGCACTCCCCCAGGCCCACCAGCGGGCCCCGGCGAGGACGGCAAGGACCAACCCAATGGCAAACGACAGAAGGAACGGGCCCCATGGGAAGCCTGCCGCGACGTAGCCCACGGTCACCAGCCCGATGCCGGCAACCATGGGTCCTGGCACTCGGCGGCGGAACAACAGCAGGGCGGGACCCGCCAGCAGGAGCAGTACCGCGCCCCACGGCAGGGACTCGTCAAACCGCCGTGCGGCGAAGTGGGTTCCGATCAATTGCACGACCGCCACGGCCACCGGCAGGATGCCCAGTGGAGGACGGCGTCGGTTGATCATGAGACGAGACTACTCGTTCTCACTCTCCGCAATCATCCGGCCGTGGCCGTAGGCACGCATACTCCGCCGGGAGTACGAACCGCCGCCTAACCCGCGGGGTTGTCCTAGTGAGTGCCCGCCAGGATCACGTCAAACCCCTGGCAGGTCAGGATCCAAGGCCGGACGTCCGCATTCAGGGAGCAGTCCTTCGTCTCAATATTCGTTTCTGTCGGGAAGCCGCTGTTGGGTGCCTCCACATACATGTTGGGCGAGTCCGGAACCCAGACGGACACAATGTCTTGGTCGCCAATGCTGCGGTCAAGGAGTACCCGCTGTCCATTCGGGGCGGTGACCGAATCCATCGCGCCCATCCCGGCGCCGAGCATGGCAAAGAAGAGCACCAAAATCCAAAACAGTAGCAGCACGGTACCGGCAGCCAAAAGCACGAGCTGCACGAGAACGAACAAGGCATTGCTCCGGATTCGTGAAACCGGCGGTGCGATCAATAGAACCAACGCGGTTCCCAACGCCAAGCCGCCGAGCAGACACGCAAGGACTGCGAACTCTCCGTCATGCCAGCCCGCGTATAAGACCAGCCGGTTGCCTGCCCCATCATGGAATGGCCGATCGAACAGCCAACCCATCACCGCGAAGCAGGCCATCGCGAACACCGTCAGACCGATGACCCACCGGATACGCACCGAGATGGTGGGCCGCGAAGCGGATGAGGTGTCAGGGGTCATGGCGACCATCGTATGCAGGCAAGCCAACGATTGCCTGGCAAATGACAAACGGCCCGGGCGTTGCTTGGTGGCGAACCGGTTAGATTCCGGCAGCGCGCTCCGCGGATTCGACCACATTGGCCAGCAGCATGGCGCGGGTCATCGGCCCCACGCCGCCCGGGTTCGGGGAGATCCAGGAGGCAACCTCATGGGCTGCAGGTTCCACGTCGCCGGTGACAACGGCCTTGCCGTTCTCGTCATTGACGCGCGAGACGCCCACGTCCAGCACGATCGCGCCGGGCTTGAGGTCCTTGGCCTTGATCATGTGCGGCTGGCCGGCTGCGGCGATGACCACGTCGGCCTCTGCCAGGTGCTGGGCCAGGTCCTTGGTACCGGTGTGGGCCAGCGTGACCGTCGCATTGACGTCGCGGCGGGTCAGCAGCAGCCCGATCGGACGTCCGATGGTCACTCCGCGACCGACGACCAACACGTTCTTGCCGTTCAGGTCGATGTCGTGGCGAGCCAGCAGCTCAACGCAGCCCTTGGGGGTGCACGGCAGCGGCGAGGTCATCGGGCGGTTGACGTTGGCGACCAAGCGGCCCAGGTTCATCGGGTGCAGGCCGTCGGCGTCCTTGGCCGGGTCCATGGCCTCGAGGATGACGTCCTGGTCGATCTGCTTGGGCAGCGGCAGCTGGACAATGTAGCCGGTGCATTCCGGGTTCTCGTTCAGCTCGCGGACCTTGGCCAGCAGCTCGTCCTGGGTGGTCTCCTCGGGCAGGTCCACGCGGATCGACTTGATGCCGACCTCGGCGCAGTCCTTGTGCTTGCCGCCGACGTACCAGGTCGAGCCCGGGTCGGATCCGACCAGGATGGTGCCAAGGCCCGGGGTGACGCCGCGTTCGGCGAGTTTGGCCACGCGTTCGGTCAGTTCGGCCTTGAGGGCCTTTGCCGTTGCCTTGCCGTCAAGAATCTGTGCAGTCATGTGTTTGTGGTGCTCCGTTTCAAGAGTTTGTTCCCGTGCGCGCATGGTACGGGCGGTGTTCGGTGGCCGGAGGCCGTTTACCAGTCTTCGAGACCCTCATAGAGCGGGAAGGCCTTTGCCAGGGTGTTCACGCGCTTGGCCAGCGCGACCTTGTCAGCCTTCTGTCCGTCACGCAGTGCCTCGCCGATGATGTCGGCGACTTCGGCGAAGGCAGCGGCGTCGAAACCGCGGGTGGCCAGCGCCGGGGTGCCGATGCGCAGGCCCGACGTGGTCATCGGCGGGCGCGGGTCGAACGGCACCGAATTGCGGTTCACGGTGATGCCGATTTCATGCAGCAGGTCCTCGGCTTGCTTACCGTCCAGCTCCGAATTGCGCAGGTCCACCAGGACCAGGTGCACGTCGGTGCCGCCGGTGAGCACCGAGACGCCCGCCGCGGTGACATCCTCGGCGGTGAGGCGCTCGGCCAGCAGCTTGGCACCTTCCAGGGTGAGCTCCTGGCGTGCCTTGAATTCCTCGCCGGCTGCGATCTTGAAGGCAACCGCCTTGCCGGCGATGGCGTGCATCAGCGGCCCGCCCTGGTGGCCCGGGAAGACGTTGGAGTTGATCTTCTTGGCCAGTGCCTCGTCGTTGGTCAGGATCAACCCCGAGCGCGGACCTGCAAGGGTCTTGTGCACGGTGGAGGTCACCACGTCGGCAAAGGGCACCGGGTTGGGGTGCAGTCCTGCCGCGACCAGGCCGGCAAAGTGGGCCATGTCGACCCAGAGCTTGGCGCCGACCTCGTCGGCGATGGCACGGAAGGCGGCGAAATCGAGCTGGCGCGGGTAGGCGGACCAGCCGGCGATGATGACCTGCGGCTTCTCGGCGATCGCCTGGGCACGAAGCTTGTCCATGTCCACGCGGAAGGTTTCCGGGTCGACCTCGTAGGCGGCAACCTTGTAGAGCTTGCCGGAGAAGTTCAGCTTCATGCCGTGGGTCAGGTGTCCGCCGTGGGCCAGGGAAAGGCCAAGGATCTTGTCCCCGGGTTCGATCATGGCCGAGAGGGCAGCGGCGTTGGCGCTGGCGCCGGAGTGCGGCTGGACGTTGGCGAACTTGGAGCCGAAGAGGGATTTCACGCGCTCGATGGCCAGGTTCTCGGCCACGTCCACGTGCTCGCAGCCGCCGTAGTAGCGGCGGCCCGGGTAGCCCTCGGCGTACTTGTTGGTCAGCACCGAGCCCTGGGCCTCGAGCACCGCGCGCGGCGCAAAGTTCTCGGAGGCGATCATTTCCAGGGTGTCGCGCTGGCGGCCAAGCTCAAGCTTCAGGACCTCGGCGATTTCCGGGTCGAGCTCGACGAGGGATTGGTTGGTCACGGGATTCTTGCTCATGATGTTGAACTCCAGTGGGTGAGGGTTGTTCTTCGGGCAGGGTCACATTGCGAATCATTCAACCCCCGGACCCAGGCGCGCGGTCCGTGGTTAGCTCATGTGCCGCTCCCCGGTGGTTCACCCCACCCAACGCCAGTTGCGACACCCTTCGATATTAGTCGGAATAGGCCCGCGGGTCAGACTGTTACACCGGGTGACACTTGAATCTTCAATTACCACGTCCTCAGGGAGGGCCAGCCGACATGCAGTCCATGGGTGAGCAGTTGCGTACGGTCGTCATTGGTGCAGGCCAGGCGGGACTTTCCGCGGCCCACCACCTGCGGCGCAAGGGCTTGGTCCCCTTTCAGGACTTCGTGGTGCTGGATGCCAACGAGGGCCCCGGCGGCGCGTGGCGCCATCGCTGGGACTCGCTGACCTTTGACCGCGCACACGGATTGCACTCCCTTCCCGGCATGGAATTGGACACACCCGACCCATCCGAACCAGCCTCCGCGGTGGTCACCCGCTACTACGGGGATTATGAATCGGCGTTCGCACTGCCGGTGATCCGGCCCTTCAAGGCCAAGACCGTCACCGGCTCGCTGACCGAAGGCTTCACCATCATCTCCACCGACGGCCGCCAGGTCCACGCCGCCACGCTCATCAACGCCACCGGAACCTGGGACAAGCCGTACTGGCCCTACTACCCCGGAGCACGGGAGTTCGCCGGGCGCCAGTTGCACACCCACGACTTCGTGGCGCCGGAGCAATTCCTGGGGAAGCGGGTGCTGGTAGTCGGCGGCGGCACCAGCGCCGCGCAGTTCCTGCTGCAGTTCGCTTCCTTGGGCATCGACACCCTGTGGTCCACCCGACAGGCACCGCAGTGGCGGGATGCACCCCAGAACAAGTCCTGGGGCATCGAGGTGGAGATGAATGTCAACAGCCGCACCCGGGCGGGCCTGACTCCGAGATCCGTGGTCTCGGTAACGGGACTTCCGCTCACTGATTTCTACCGCGAGGGCATCGACTCCGGTGTGCTGGTCTCCCGCGGCGGGATTGATTCCATCTCTGCCCATGCCGTCACCTTCACCGACGGAACCACCGAGGCCGTCGACGTCATCCTGTGGGCCACCGGGTTCCGGGCCTCGCTTGACCACTTGGCTCCGCTGGGCCTGCGCGAACCCGGCGGCGGCATCGTCATGGGCGAGGACTCGGTCACCGTCGACAAGGTCCCCGGCCTCTTCCTGGTGGGCTACGGCGCCTCAGCCTCCACCGTCGGGGCAACGCGCGCCGGCCGGGCCGCAGCTGTTGCCGCGCAACGGTTGCTGGATGCACGCGTCGCGGTGGTCGGTGCCAACTAGGAATGCTTCATTTAACTGCAGGATTCAGCCGCGGCGAGGGCTGCCTGTAGCGTAATCCCCGTGAGCACCAACGATTTCATTGTGTCCCTGTCATGCCCCGACCGCCCGGGCATCGTCCATGCCGTCTCGGGAGCGTTGCTGAGCGCCGGTTGCAACATCACCGAGTCGCAGCAGTTCGAGAGCCCGGAGACCCACAACTTCTTCATGCGCATCGCCGTGGCCACCGGCCAGGATCTCGAGACCGTGCGCGGATCACTGGGCCCGGTCAAGGAACGGTTCGGGATGGAGCTGAAGGTAACCGCCGCGGGTTCCCGGGTACGCACCATGATCATGGTGTCCAAGGAAGGCCACGCCCTGAACGACCTGCTCTACTCCCAGCGTGCAGGGACCTTGCCGGTGGATATCCCGGTCATTGTCTCCAACCACCTGGATCTGAAGCCCATGGCCGATTTCCATGGCATCGAATTCATCCACATACCCGTCACCGCTGCGACCAAGGCCGAGGCCGAGGCCCGGTTGCTGGCTCTGGTTGACGAGCACGACATCGAGCTGGTGGTGCTGGCCCGCTACATGCAGATCCTGTCGGATGACTTGTGCCGCGCACTGAACGGCCGTGCCATCAACATCCACCACTCGTTCCTGCCATCTTTCAAGGGGGCCAAGCCCTACCACCAGGCGCACGCGCGCGGCGTGAAGATCATTGGCGCCACCGCCCACTACGTGACGGCTGACCTGGACGAGGGACCGATCATCGAGCAAGAGGTCATCCGCGTGGACCATGCACGCACCGCCGAGCAGTTCGTGGCGATGGGCCGGGATGTGGAGGGCCGCACCTTGACCCGGGCAGTGGCCTGGCATGCCGAGCGCCGCGTCATGCTCGACGGCTACCGCACCGTCGTCTTCTCCTAGTCTGGCGGGCCGGCACCAGTACCTGGTGCCGGCTTTTCTTCCCAGCCCCTTTCGGCGCTGGCCCCAGGTAACTGCTAAGGAAGTGCTACTGCTCAGCGGCCCACTGGTCATGTTCGTCCAGATGCTGGCGTTCGCTGGCCTCTGGTTGGGTCCCCGAATCGGCCAGCTGTTGCATGCGCCCCATCAGGTCCACGGCAACCGTCCAGGTTTCCAAGGTGGAGGGTGGATTGACGCCAGCGGCCCTGGCGATCTTGTTGCGCCATTTGTTGCTAAAGCCCAAAACCTGGTCACCGCCGATATCCCGGTCCCAGAGCCAGCGGGCCAGTTGCCTGGCCTTAAGCATCCTGTTGGCCTCGGCGTGGGCGCCATGGCGGAAGGGATCGACCGCGGTGCTCTCCGCGGCCGGGGCGGAATCGACCGATGTCTCTTCGGCCACCACGGGCTCGAGAACTTCGGGCTCGATGTCCGGCAGGCCCACCGCCACGATTTCCGGACTGGTGTCGATGGAGTGAACCGCTGACCTGATGATCCCGTTCAGTCGTTCCAGGACCTCTGCCGGGATATTCTCCGACTGCTCCTCAAGTGTGTGCCGGAGGGCCGCGACCATTTGCTCGTATACCTCAACCTTGTGCTGCGGCCACATCGTCCCAGCTGCTCCCGTTCTTTTGCATCCGAACACCGTCTCAGGTTCCGCAGCCCCGAGGCGCGGAGCCGAAGGACAACACTATCCGGTTGCCCAAGGCCGTGGCCACCGCATGCCGTCCCCACGCTAACCAGCCAAGCCCCGTTGGCAAGAATGACCGCCCACGGCCTCGTCCATGTCATTGCCCGGACTTCCGCATCCGCAGGGTGCCACCATCAGCCGAACCGATGGATGACCACGGGACACCTCCGTGGCCCGGGCCTCGCAAATTCCCGAAAACGGCTTCGCGCCTTGTTGTGTCGCACAGCCAAAATGGGCGCAGGGCACAGGCTACAGTGGGTGTCATGGCCCACATCATCACCATTGACTCGATCACACCAACCGTCGACCCCACCGCTTTTGTGGCACCGACGGCCACGCTTTCCGGGGACGTCTCCATGGCCGCAAACACCAGCGCCTTTTACGGCGTCTCGGCCCGCGGGGACTCGGACACCATTACCGTCAAGGAAGGCACCAATCTCCAGGACAACGTGGTCCTGCACGCGGATACCGGTTTTCCCTGCACCATCGGCGAGCGCGTCTCGGTGGGCCATTCGGCCGTGGTCCACGGCGCCACCGTGGGCAGCGACTGCCTCATCGGCATGAGCGCGACCATCATGAACGGTGCCGTCATCGGGGAGAACTCCCTGGTGGCCGCAGGCGCGCTGGTGCTCGAGGGAACGCAAGTTCCCCCGCGCTCGCTGGTTGCCGGGGTCCCGGCCAAGGTCCGCCGCGAACTGAGCGACGAGGAGGTGGAAAACCTGAAGGAAAACGCCGCCCACTACCTCGTGCTGGCGGCAAAGCACCGTGAGGCCAACGCCTCACGCTAGGTCCACACCCGCCCACGAAATAGGGAGCACACAAGCGATGGTCAGTTATATCCAGGCACCACCCACCGCACACCCGGGAGCCCCCTCGCCCATCAAGGCCACGGGCCGCACACTGAACTGGGGCGTCGTTTCCACCGGACGCATCGTCGGAAGGGTCATTGCCGACCTGCAATCACTCGAGGACGCCAACGTAATGGCGGTGTCCTCGCGCAGCGAGAAACGCGCCCGCGCCTTCGCCGACGAACATGACATCGAATGGGCCTACGGCTCCCACGACGCCATGTTTGCCGAGCCGGAAATCGACGCCGTGTACATCGGCACCCCGCACGGGCAGCACTTCGAGATCGCCATGTCGGCGCTGAAGTCCGGCAAGCACGTGGTCTGCGAAAAGTCCCTGACCGTCAATGCGGACGAGGCCCGCGCCCTGGTCGCCGAGGCCCATGAGCGCGAACTGTTCCTGATGGAGGCGGTCTGGTCCCGCTTCACCCCGGCGTTCGGCCGGGCGCTGGACATCCTGGAATCCGGCGAGCTCGGGGAACCTTCCTGGGTCCAGGCGGACCTTGGTTTCCTGGCCCCCTACGATCCGACGTGGCGGCTCTACGATCCGGCTGCCGGCGGCGGCGCCCTGCTGGACATGGGCGTGTATCCCCTCACCTGGGCCATCGGCGCCTTCGGCTTTCCGACCTCGGTGCAGGCCAGCTGCGACCTCAACGAGGACGGCGTGGACATCCAGACCGCCATCACCCTGGGCTACTCCGGCGTGCGCCATGCCCAGCTCATGGTGTCGCTGACCAGTTCCCCCACCAAGGAAGCGCGGATAGCCTGCACCAATGGCTGGCTGGGGACCAACGCTCCGCTGCACAACCCCACGAAGCTCTTCATCCACCCGGCCGACGGCCCGGCACGGACCGAGGTCTTCGAGCCCGTGGGCGAGAACTTCACGTTTGAATTCCGCGAGGCGACCAGGTGCATCCAGCAGGGGCTCAACGAATCCCCCACCATGCCCTGGGAACACTCGATCAACACCATGGCCATCTTCGACGGGATCCGCCACCAATTGGGAATCCGCTACCCGAACGACCTCGTCGCGAGGTAGATCGGTCAGCAGGGCCATGACAAGGGTTTCGTGGTGCCGGAGGATCCTCCGGCACCACGAAACCCTTTCTTCATGCTCGAAAGATCCAGGTGGGCGAAGCGATCGCCTGCAGGCTGTCCGTCCCCCTCCGGATCCCACGCATGCTTCGGATCCGGTCAGTTTTCACCAGGTACCCGTGCAGGCTGCATGCTGCGGCGAACCGTCTCCTACGCTGGTTCCCAGACGGCCAGGACCTGACGCAGCCGCGGATCGTTATCCGGACGCATATCCACCAGTGCTGCCTGGCGGATGCTGATTTGGTCCCCGGGAAACAGCCGTGTGGCGGCATGGGTGACGTGCGGGCGGTAATTCGAGCGGTTGTGCTGGGCGCCGGGCAAGTGGACCTGCGGTCCCAGCGCTTCCAGTGCGCCAACATGGAGCCGATGCAGCGCCGGCTCCGGTTCCACCAGGGAGACCGGCACGGACGCGTTGCGGCCGAACTGCGCATCCGGGCCAATGCGCACGCCAAAGCCCAGCAGCGCCGGCAGCACACCGTCGAACCTGGAGCGTACGACGTCGGCGGTTTCCCGGGTGTCGAAGCGCACCAAGGTGATGTGCAGCGGCCAGCCGGACCGGGGGAAGACCAGACCGGCCTGCACGGGTACGACAAAGGCAACGAGGACATATGCTCCCATGGTTCAGCATAGGCACACGGTCCCGGATTCCGCAGGGCCTCGAGTTGCCGGTGACGATGCCGAAAGGATCCCTAGGCCGGACGATTACCGCCCGGCCTAGGGATCCTTGTGTGACTTCGGGCTACCGGCTACTTGGCCGCAAGCTGCGATTCTGCGTCGAACGCGGCGTTCTTGGCGCTGCTGCGGCGCCAGTAAGCGGCGATGAAGGCGCCGGAGAGGTTGTGCCAGACCGAGAACACGGCGCCCGGCAACGCGGCTTCGGGGGTGAAGTAGGTCTTGGCCAGACCCGAGGCCAGACCCGAGTTCTGCATGCCGACCTCGATGGCCATGGTGCGGCGGCTGGCAATGGGCTGCTTGAAGAGCTTGGCGGTGCCGTAGCCCAGCGCAACGCCGCCGGCGTTGTGCAGGATGACTGCCAGCAGGATCAACAGGCCGGCACTGAAGATGGCGGCGGCACTGCCGGCAACCACGATGAGCACCACGCCGGTGATGGCGAGGACCGAGACCCAGGGAAGGGTGGGGAGCATCTTGGCGACCAAGCGCGGCAGGATCACACGCAGCACCAGGCCCAGGACCACCGGGATGAGTACGATCTGCACGATCGACTTGGCCATTGATCCGGCGTCAACCGGAAGATACTGGCCGGCCAGCCACAGCGTCAGCAGCGGGGTGAAGATGGGGGCCAGCAGGGTGGAGATCGAGGTCATGGTCACCGAAAGCGCAACATCACCCTTGGCGAGGTAGGTCACCACATTGGAGGAGGTGCCGCCCGGCGCGCAGCCGACGAGGATCACGCCGGCGGCCAGGGCCGGAGGCAACTGAAGAAGCATCGCAATGCCCAGGCCCAACAGCGGCATGATCACGTACTGTGCCACAACACCCAGGAACACCGGCAGCGGCTTGCGCACGACCATCGCAAAGTCGGGCAGCGTCAGGGTCAGGCCCATGCCGAACATGATGACCATCAGCAAGGGGTTGATGGCCTTCGAGAACCCACTGAAGGTTTCCGGGGTCAGCAGGGCAATGGCCCCGCCGGCCAGGACGAGCAGCGGAAAAAGCGTCACGGCAATCTTGGCACTGCGCTCTTCGGCGTCCAGTTCGGGCTTGGGTTGTACGTTTCGATCAGTTGACATGAAAAAATGGTCACAAATTGATCAAACAATGTCCAATCGGATTACCAGTTCGTCCAACATCCACCATTCGTCGCGGATAAACCACCGCTTATCGCATCTTCCGGGGCTCATATGACTGGGCTCGGTCATGCAAGGGGGGCACCACCACTAGCGGCAGGAGCCGACCGGCTGCCAGATGCCGGCCAACTCCTGCCTCTCCGGCACAGCGGGAACTCCCATACCCGCCGTCCCGTTGGTACCGGTTCCGGCGATCAAGCACGGTACCCGGTCATGCGGTGTTCCTTCGCGGCCCCCTCAGACCAGGTACGGGAACACCGCAAGCTTTTTCTCAGGCGGCGGCGCGCTGCAGCGAGGCATCCTGCGCCGCGACCAGCCCCAGCCGAAGGTCCGCGATGAGGTCCTCCACCTGCTCGATGCCCACCGAAAGCCGGACCAGGTTCCGCGGCACCGCCAGCGGGGTGCCGATCACCGACGCGTGGGTCATTTCCGCGGAGTAGCAAACCAGCGACTCGACCCCGCCCAGGGACACGGAGAGCGCAAAGAGCTTGGTCGATTCGGCAAACGCCCGAGCGGCCGCCTCCCCTCCGGCAAACTGCATCGAGACGATCCCGCCAAAGCCGTCGGACTGTGCCTTGGCCAGTTCGTGGCCGGGATGGGTTTCCAGGCCCGGGTAAAGCACCGTCGCGATTTCCTCCCGACCCTGGAGCCAGTCGGCAATGGCGGCGGCGTTGGAACAGTGGCGCTCCATGCGCAGCCCCAGGGTCTTCAGCCCGCGGGCCGCCAGGAAGCAATCCTGCGGACCGGCCACCGCTCCCCCGGCAAATTGCTGGAAGCCCACGGCCTCGGCGAGCGCCTGGCCGCGGAATGCCCGGTCGGCCACGACCACTGCGCCGCCGAGCACATCCGAGTGCCCGCCGATGTACTTGGTGGTCGAATGCACCACAACGTCGGCGCCCAGGGTGAGCGGGCGCTGCAGGAACGGGGTGGCGAAAGTGTTGTCCACGACCAGCAGGGCACCGGCGGCCCGGGCGATCGCCGCCCAGCCGGCCACATCCGCGATGCCCAGCAACGGATTGGACGGGGTCTCCACCCAGAGCAGCGCGGTCTTCCCCGGTTGCACCGCGGCCTGGACCGCCGCGAGGTCGGTGATGTCCACGGGGGTGTTGGTGATCCCCCACTTGCCGTGCAGGCGGTTGATCAGCCGGTTGGTGCCGCCGTAGACGTCGGAACCAAGGACGATGTGGTCCCCGGGCTCGAGCACCGCGCGCAGCAGCGCATCCTCGGCGGCGATCCCGGAGGCGAACGCAAATCCTGCGTGGCCCGTTTCCAGGACGGTGAGCTGGGATTCGAAGCCGTTGCGGGTCGGGTTGGAGCCGCGGGAGTATTCGTGCCCGTTGCGCAGCACATTGATCCCGTCCTGGACAAAGGTGCTGGTCTGGTAGATCGGCGGGATGACCGCGCCCGTCAACGGGTCCGGTTCCTGGCCGGCGTGGATGGCCTGGGTGTTGAAGCCGTGGTTGGTGGTGGTGCCCATGGTGACTCGTCCCTTTCTCTAGGCGTTGATGGTTTCGCGCGGCGTTGCGGCCGGCGCGGTGGATGCGGCACCCAGGGCATCGAGGACTCCGAGCAGGTCCGCCACCAGGTCGGCGGCATCCTCGAGCCCGACGGAGATGCGCAGAGTGCCGGGCTTGATCCCGGCGGTCGCCAATTGGGAGGCGTTGAGCCGGCAATGGGTCATGGCCGCCGGGTGAACCACCAGGGAGCGGGTGTCACCGATGTTCGCGGCCAGGGCGAAAAGGCGAAGCGAATCGACCAGCCGCGGCACTGCAGCGGGATCCTTGAGGTCGAAGGAGAACACGCAGCCGGTGCCCCGGGGGAAATCGCGGGCAGCCAGCGCGTGGTCGGGATGGGTGTGTTCCGATGGGTGGTGGACCGTGGCCACTGCCGGGTGCGCGGCCAGCGCCCGGGTCAGGGCCAGCACGTTGTCCTGGGCCTTGGCCACGCGCAGGGAAAGCGTCTCGATGCCGGTGAGGATCGCGGCGGCGGAGGCAGCAGGGAGTGTGGGTCCCAGATCGTGCAGGAACTTCGAGCGCAGCAGCATCAGGTAGGCCTTGGACCCGTAGCGGTCCAAGAGCGAGTCCCCGTAGTAGCGCGCCCGCGGCGCGGCAATCTGCGGCCAGCGCGTCGCATCCGAGAAATCGAAGGTGCCCGCGTCAATGACCAATCCCCCAAGAACCGATCCGTGACCCGCCAGCGCCTTGGTGGCTGAGTGCACCACCACGTCCGCCCCGAAATCGATGGGGCGGTAGGCGGCCGGGGTGGCCAGGGTGTTGTCCACGACCACCGGCACGCCCGCGGCGTGGGCCACCTCGGTGATGGCGCGCAGGTCCACCAGGGTGATCAGCGGGTTGGAGACGGACTCCAGCAGGAAGCCCCGGGTCTTTTCCGTGATGGCCGCGGCCCAGGCCGCGGGGTCGGCAGGGTCCACAAAGCTCACGCTCACGCCGAAGTCGGCGAAGGTGTCCGTGAGCAGGTCCACGGTGCCGCCGTAGAGCTTGTTGGAGGCCACCAGGTGGCCCGGGCCCTGCAGCAGCGCCAGCAGGGAGATCGCGACGGCAGACTGCCCGGTGGCGGTGGCAATGGCGCCGATCCCGCCCTCGAGGGCGGCTGCACGTTCCTCCAGCACCGCGACGGTCGGGTTGCCGGTGCGCGAATACGTGTAGCCCGGTTCCCTGAGCGCGAAGAGCTTGGCGGCAGTGGCGTAGTCGGGGAACTGGTAGGCGGCGGAGTTGTAGATCGGCACGGTCATGGGGCGGTGCGGGGCGGACGGGGCGTACCCGGAGTGGATTTCGGTGGTGGCGTTGCGCCAGGTGCTGGAGGCCATGATCGTGCCTTTCGGGCCGAAGGTAAGTCGAAGCGTGGTCGGTGAGGGAGGCACGGGGGCGGCACCCGTGATGGATGCCGCCCACGCGCGGCGGTGCTAGACGGTGGCACCCAGGGTGGCGCGGGCGGCGACCGCGGCTTCCACCAGGTTGGCCAGCGAGGCCTCGGTTTCCGCATAGCCGCGGGTCTTCAGGCCGCAGTCGGGATTGATCCACAGCGCCTTGGCATCCAGGGAGGCCAGCGCGATGTCGATGAGCTCGGCGACCTCGGCGGTGGAGGGCACGCGCGGGGAGTGGATGTCGTACACGCCCGGGCCGATGCCGCGGGAGTAGCCGAACTCGGTCAAATCCGCTGTGACCTCCATGCGGGAGCGGGCTGCCTCGATCGAGGTGACGTCCGCATCCAGGGCGTCGATGGCCTCAATGATCTCGCCGAACTCCGAGTAGCACAGGTGGGTGTGGATCTGGGTGGCATCGGTGGCCCCGGAGGTCGCCAGGCGGAAGGAGTCAACGCTCCAGCCCAGGTACTTGGCCTGGTCGGTGGCGCGCAGCGGCAGCAGTTCGCGCAGGGCCGGCTCGTCGACCTGGATGATGCCGATGCCCGCGGCCTGCAGGTCGGCGATCTCATCCCTCAGGGCCAGGGCCACCTGGTTGGCGGAGGTGGCCAGCGGCTGGTCGTCGCGGATGAAGCTCCAGGCCAGGATGGTCACCGGACCGGTGAGCATGCCCTTGAGCGGCTTGTTGGTCAGCGAGGCGGCGTAGGAAATCCACGGGACGGTGAAGGCTGCCGGACGGGAGACATCCCCCCAGAGGATCGAGGGACGGGTGGCCCGGGATCCGTAGGACTGCACCCAGCCGTTCTCGGTCTCGGTGAAGCCGTCGAAGTTCTCGGCGAAGTACTGGACCATGTCGTTGCGCTCGGCCTCGCCGTGCACCAGCACGTCCAGGCCCAGGCGTTCCTGAAGCTGCACGACACGCTCGATCTCGGCCTTGAGGAAGACGTCGTAGGCGGCGTCGTCGATGGTGCCGGCCTTGTGCGCGGCGCGGGCGGTGCGGACCTCGGAAGTCTGCGGGAACGAGCCGATGGTGGTGGTCGGCAGCGGCGGCAGCTCCAAGGCGCTTTCCTGGGCGGCTTTGCGGGTCTCGGCGACGGAACGGGAGAAATCGGCGGTGGTGAGGTTGGCCAGGCGCTCGCGCACCGAGGCCACGGTGGTCCCGGCGAATCCGGCGCGGTGCGCGATGGCCGATTCGGCGGCCGAGAGCTGGGCGGCGATCGCGGACTCGCCCTCGGCCAGGCCCTTGGCCAGGGTGATGACCTCGGCGACCTTCTGGTTGGCGAAGGCAAGCCAAGTGGGCAGGTGGGCCGGCAGGTTCGCTTCCTGGGCCACATCGTGCGGAACGTGTTGCAGCGAGGTGGCGGTGCCCACGGCCAGGGTGCCGCCTGCCTTTTCGACCTCGGCGCGCAGCGCGGCGAGCGTGCCCAGCGAGGCCGCCAGGTCGTTGCGCCAGATGTTGCGCGAGTCCACGATGCCCGCGACCAGGGTTGAGCCGGCCAGATCGCCCAGGAATTCGGCGGTGGGGACGGCACCGCGGACCAGGTCGGCGTGTACTGCATCGACACCGGCGCGGGCCAACAAGCCCTGCGTGGCGCCCGGGCGGGTGATGTCCCCGGCGGTGCCGTAGCCCAGGCTCACGAACAGTGCGGGACGCTCGGTGGCGGCGGCCAGCTTGGAGTAGACGGTCTCGGCGAGCGCGCCGGGGACGGCCAGGGCGGCGCCGCGGTCGGTGACCAGGGCCGGCTCGTCCAGCTGCGCCCACGGTGCGCCGGCGGCGGCCAGGGCGGCAAGGATCTCGCCGTAGGCGTTGACCACTTCGTCAATGCGCGAGAGCGGGTCGAAGCCGGCGGGAGCGCCGTCCTCTGCCTTGGCCAGCAGCAGGTAGCTGATCGGGCCGACCAGGGTGGGGCGGATGGTGTTGCCATTGGCCGCATGTGCCGCGAAGGACTCGAGAAGGACGGCGGCGTTGGCCTTGATCGGGGTGGCTTCGCCGATTTCCGGGACCAGGTAGTGGTAGTTGGTGTCGAACCACTTGGTCATTTCCAAAGGCGCACGGGATTCGTCGCCGCGGGCCAGCACGAAGGAGCCTGCGGTGTCGATGGCGCCGTGCTCGCCTGCCAGGTCCGCGAAGCGGGTGGGCAGGGCCGAGAGGGCGACGGTGGCGTCGAGCACCTGGTCGTAGTAGGCGAAGTCGCCGGGCAGCGAGGCGTCATCGGGCTTGAGCCCGAGACCGGTGAGCTTGGCCAGGTTGGCGTTCTGCAGTTGGCGGGCCGCGGCGTGCAGCGTCGCCTCGTCGGTGCGTGAGGCCCAGTGCGCTTCGAGGGCCTTCTTGAGCTCGCGGTTGGGTCCGATGCGCGGGTAGCCGAGGATGGATGCTGCCGGGAAGGATGGCTTCGTCATGATGGTTCTCCTGTTGTTCTGGCGTGGTGGAAAGTGGTGGAAAGGTGGGTGGGTCTAGACGGCGGCGCGGGTGGCCCAGGTGTTGCTGGCCTGCGCGCGGGTCCGCGGCAATTCGAGCTGCTCGATGACATCGAGGGAGCCGCGATGGTCGTTGAAGGTGTACAGGTGCACGCCCGGTGCTCCGTCGTCGAAGGCCCTCCGGGCCAGGGTGACGGCGGCGTCCACACCGATGCGGTGGCGCTCGGAATCCGAGCCGGCGGTTTCCAGCGCGTGGGCCAGGATCGGGTCCGGGGCAATCCCGGCCATCGAGGCCAGCCGGTTCAGGCGCCTGACCGAGTTCAGCGGGATGACGCCGGGGATGATCGGGATGGTGACCCCAGCGCGGCGGGCCGAATCCACGAGGTTGGTGTACTCATTGGCACGGAAGTAGACCTGGGTGATGGCGTAGTTGGCCCCGGAGCGCTCCTTGGCCAGCAACACCTCCACATCGTGTTCGAAGGATGGGGATTCGGGGTGCCGGATCGGGTAGGCGGCGACACCCACCCCCAGTCTTCCTCCGGCCAGGGCGGCCGAGTGGTCGGTCTCAACCTCGCGGATCAGCTCGATCAGGTAGCGGGCGAAGGGGAATTCGCCGCGCCAGTCCTCGGGGTCCGTCGGCAGGTCCCCGCGCAGCGCCAGCACCCCGCGGACCCCGAGGGAAACGAAGTGGCGGATCAGGTTCTGCAGGGATTCGCGGCTCTCCCCCACACAGGTCAGATGGGCCAGCGGGCGCAGGCGGGTGTTCTGGATCAAGTGCTCGATCAGTTCAAGGGACGCGTTCCGGCGTGCCGGGGACCCCGAATAGGTCACCGACACGTAGTCGGGATCCGTCGCCTCCAGGGCCCGGATGCTGTTGAAGATTCCCTCGGCGGCGTCGCGGTTCGCCGGAGGGTACAACTCGTAGGACAGTGACGGCGGTGCGGCTGTCGTTCCAATACTCATGCATGTCTCCTCGTCGATTCGAGGGAGGCATCAGGGATCGCCACAAAAGCCCCAGGGATCCGTCACGGACGTCCTGCGGCGATGATGAGTGAACGCTGAAGCGGCTCCATCGCTTCTGGCAGTAGCACCCTCGCCGATGGAGTCCCAGGGAAGGGAATCCATCGGATGATGGTTGCTGCGGCGTCAACGAGCCAGATCTCTCAGCCGCTCTTGATGGTTGATGTATTCATCTTGGAACAGGTTGGAGGGCACGTGCAAGGAGCGTGCCGGCACAGCCGTCACGAAGGGCAAAATCACTTCATGTGTCCATACGGCGTCATTTTCGCTGGTCTGCCGCGGTCACATTGTTACGGCCGTCCATTCGCGTTTTTCGGTGTATCGTCGGGGATTCCCGGCTCCGGCATGACGCCGCGGGACTTCCGTGAAGCCAATGTGACGCGAAGGAGTGGCGTGCTCGCGACCGGTTTCCGGTGCCGGGATTCGAGGGTGGGGGAATGGTTTTCACCCGTGGTGCCACGGTCTTGACGGACTGCCGGGGCGGAGTTGCGACCCCACCGCGATGACCCTGATCCCTTTTTCGTGAAGCCGCTCCCCCTGCGCAGGGGGTTACTCGCCGGACGAGGCAGTACTTTTGTGCCCTTCGCGGATCGGGGCATCGTTCCCGGGGTTGCCCTGGCGGCGAGTCCAGTTCAGGCCGGAGAACGACACCGCCAGGACAGAGGTAAGCACCAGGGCGGCGGCGGGAGCGGCGACCGTCCACGGCGCCCTTTCAACGTAGTTGATTCCCTCGGCCAGGATGAGCCCCCACTCGGGGGTGGGCTGCCGGGGCCCCAGCCCCAGGAATCCCAGCGAGGCCAGCGCCAGCGCGATCCCGGGAATCCGCAGCATGGCGTGCCTGAACACCGGACCAAGAATCGCCGGCAGGACATACCTGAACAGGATCCGAGCCGGGCCCACGCCCAGCACCGGGAGGATCTTCACGAACGGCCGGGCCCGCGCTTCCTGTCCCAGGGCCGCCGCGTGCGCCGCCAGCGGTGCCCAGCCCACCAATGCGACCGCGATCGCGGCGCCGAGCAGCGACGGGCCGGTGACCACCGCGACCATCAGGCCCACCAGGATCGGCGGGGCGGCGTTGGCGACCTCCACCGGACCGGTTGCCGCATGCGGAAACAGCCCGATGACCAGCCCCAGGACCAGGCAAACCAGCACCACCAGCAGGGAAGTCCCCAAGGTCGCCAGCGCACCATGCCCCACCCTGGCCAATAGGTCGCGTCCGCTGGCATCGGCTCCGAAGGGCAGGGCCAGGCTCGGGGCAGCCAGCCTCGCGTGCTCGGACGCGAACGGGTCGCGCAACAGTCCGGCTACGACCAAAAGCACCAGCGCCGAGGCCACCACCAGCGGCAGGAGCATCTCCCGCCGGCGGGTTAAGCGCATGGTCTCCGGCGCCGGAACCGTACCGGAGCGAAGTGCCCTGCCCAGCAACAGCAGGCGCACCGCAGCGCAGGCCGAACCCACGATGACGGCCAGCAGCAACAGCGCCAGCACCCCGGCTTGCAGCGCCGGAATGTCCTGGGCGCTGGCGGCGCCCAGGATGGCCCGGCCCAAACCGGGGATCGCGAAGACCTTTTCCACAGCCACTGCCCCGCCGGTCAACCCGATCAGGACCAGGCCGACTTGGCTGGTCACCGATGGCATGGCCCGGCGCAGCACGGCCGCGGTGAGCTGGCCGCGGCGCGCCCCGGAGAGCCGCCAGGTCGCCACCCACTTCTCCGCGAAGGCGGCGCTGATGGCTTCGGAGGCCAGGCGCCCGATCAGCCCGCCGGCGGGCAACCCGAGCGAAAGCGCCGGCAGCACCGCGTGGTGCAGCCCCTGCCAGCCGTAGGGCGGGAACCACCCTAGCAAGACGGCCCCGACAATCAGCAGCATGGCGGCCAACAGGAATTCCGGCAGCGCCGTGATTCCCGCCGCAACGGCCCCGGATCCGCTGCCCGGCTTTCCGGCCAGACCGCGCGCCACCGCAGGGACGCACAGCAGCACGGCCAGAACTGCCGCCACCGCCACCGCACATCCCATCAGGGTCAACGAGACGCCCAGGGCGGAGACAGTCCCGGGACCCACCGGGGTGTTGGTGATCCACGAGGTTCCCAGGTCGCCGTGGGCCACCCCGCCGGCCCAGGCCAGGAAGATCGCCACCGGGCCGCGGTCCAGGCCGAGCTCGTCGCGGATCATCGCCAGGGTTTCCGGTGTCGCTTCCCGATCCGCATAGCGGGCACGCAGGATCGTGTATTCGGGCTTGCTGCCCGATAGCCACGGCAGCAGGCCGATCACGACCGTCACCGCGGCAAGGGCCAGCAGGCGGGAAAGTGCGTTGATTGCCGGGGCCGTGCGCGCCATCAGTCGGCGATTTCCGTGCGGTTGGTGATCAGCGCACGTTCGCGGGGGTCGCGCTCAACATCGCGGACCCTGGCCGATTCGCCCTGGATAACGCGTTCGTGCAAAAGCGGCACTGCCGCGTCCTTGGAAAGGATCAGCGCCTCGGCGGCGGCAATGGCGGCCCGGCGTTCCCCGCCGGGTGCCACGGCCGCGGCCTTGGCCAGGGCCGCGTCGACCTCGGCATCGCAGAACTGCGAGATGTTGAACGATCCCTCGCAGGAGAAATCGCTGTACATGTAGGCCACAGGGTCCCCGGAATCCAGGACGGTGGCGCGGGAGAGGATGAATGCGTCGAACTTCCCGTCCAGGGCGTCGGCCTCGATGTGCTGGTATTCGCGCACATCCTGCTCCACGACGAAACCGGCGGCCTCGAGCTGCTGTTCCAGCGCGACGGCAACCTCAGGTAGTTCCGCCCGGTCGGTGAAGGTGCCCAGCGTGATCTTGGTTCCCTTCACGACTGCAGGCGCTGCACGGTTCCCCAGCACCTCGGCGTAGTTTTCGTTCGCGCGTTCGGCTGCCGCCCAGGGCAGGGCGGGGCCCAGCAACCCCTCGGCGATGTCGGCACGGCCCTCGTAGACCCGTTCGACCACGGTGGCCCGCTCGATGGCTTCCCGCGCCGCGGCCCGCACGGCCGGATCGGCAAAGGGGCCGGTGTCGTTGTTCAGGTAGAGGGTGTTGGTCCTGGGCATGGGAACCTCGTGGACCAGCGCGGGATCGATCTGGGCGACCTGTCCCACGGGGATGGTTTCCACGATGTCGGCGTTTCCGGTGCGCAGGGCCGCTGCGCGGGCGGTGCCGTCCGGGACGAATTGGACGTCCACCCCGGCGGCGGCGGCAGGTTCGCCCCAATAGCCATCAAAGCGGTCCAGGGTTGCGGAGCTGGTTCCGTCGAAGGAGGAAAGCACATACGGACCGGTGCCGGCCCCGGTCGGGACGACGACTCCGCCGGACTTGTAGGCCGAGGCCGCCAGGATGGACAGCTGCGGGCTGGAAAGCCGTTGCGGCAGCAGCGGGTCGGCAACCTCGGTGGTGACCACGACGGTGTCGGCGCCCTCGGCCTTGATGCCCAGCTCGACTCCGTCGAGGATGCGGGGCTTGGGGCTGGCATTCGCCGCGGTTTCCAGCGAAGCGGCGACCTGTTTGGCCGTTAGTGCGGTTCCGTCGTGGAATTCCACGCCCTGGCGCAGTTCGAAGGTCCAGGTCCTCTCATCCGTTTGCTCCCATGCGGTGGCCAGTGCGGGCTGGGCTTCTCCCACCTCGTCGAGGACCACCAGGGTCTCTGCCGCCTGCCAGCGGGAGAGCTTGAAGGCGTCGTCGCTCAGCGGGGTCAGTGCCGAACGCGGCGGTTGCATCATGGCCACTTTGATGCGGGTGTCGTCTGCGGCGGCGCCCGCGTCGCCCGCGGCGAAGCATCCGCTCAGGCCCAGTGCCAGGGTGGAGGCCAGCACTGCTGTCGCGGCTGCTTTTGGGCGTGGAAGAACCATGTCGGTCTTACCTGTCTTTCGTGGTTGGGTGGTGACTGGATTTCGGGAAAGAGGGCGGTCAATGCCCGGGCACAAAGCGGCGGATGGCCACTGCGGAGGTTGCGGCCAGCAAGGCCAGTGCCGCCCACGGGGCGGCCGCTGCCAGCGACGGCAGGTAGGCATGTTCATAGAGCGGACCCAATAGGACATTTCCAGCCAGCACGGCCAGCCCCCCGCACGTGGCGAGCAGGCCGTAGTACGCCCCGGCGGGATGTCCGTAGGCAAAGCCGGCGACCAGGCCCATGGCCGTGGGCGTCACGCACATGTGGCCCAGCGCCAGGGCCGTGACCATCAGTGCGGCGGGGGCGAGGGACGCGCCCTCCGGCGCCTCCCGTGTTGAAAGCACCGCCAAGAGCAAAAATCCCACGGCCTGCACGGAAAATCCGAGCGAGAGGGCCGTCTTGTCCCCGACGCGGCGCATGAACCCGGCAATGGGCCATTGCAGGACCACGGTCAGAAGCGAAACGTAGACAAAGACCCCGGCTAGTGCCCCGACTCCGGCGCCGCTGCGTTCAAGTTCCACCGGCAACCCGAGGTAGAGCTGGTTGTAGGCGAGCAGGTTCACCGCGTAGAACGAGGCAAACAGCACAAACCGGCGTTCACGCAGGCACGCCCAGGTGCCTGCCCCCTCCCGATTCCCGACCCGTGAAATCGCTGGTTGGCCCCCGGCGTCGGTTCCCGGAATCCAACGCAGGAAGACCAATGCCATGACGGCAAAGATCGCCGCGCCGGCCAGCAGCGCGGCATCGATGCCGACACCGAGCAGCAAGGCACCGAGCACCGGGCCTGCCACTGCGCCGATTTCACCGAAAATGACTAGCAGCGCAAAAAGCGTCGGCTTGGCGCCGGTGCCGGCGTTCCCCGTCTCCATGGACCGGGCCGTGCCCACCAGGCTTTCGAGCGCCGGCGAGAACAGGGCTCCACCGACTCCAGTGATGATGGCACCGGCCAGGAACGAGGGGAAGTCCGCGGCCCAGGCAAGCACCAGATAGCCGGCAACCCGCACCAGGGTGCCGGAAACCATGAGTCGCCTCGCCCCCCACCTATCGGCCAGCACCCCGCCGAAAAGGAACATCCCCTGTTGGGCGAAGGTCCGTGCCCCCAGCACTGCCCCGATCGCCAAGGCTCCCATGCCGAAGTCCCCGCGCATGCTCACAGCCAGGAAAGGGACAACGGAAAAGAATCCCACATTGAAAATCAGTTGGCTGGCCAGAAGCAACCCGGGAGCGGGCCCGGCGCCACGCACCCGGCCGCTCTCGCCGGCAAGGACGCGGGTGCCGCTCATGCGGCGCCCGTTCGGGTGCCCAGTTGCGGGATGGCTGCCAGCAGCTCCCGGGTTGCCGGGTGCCGGGCAGTGTGGAACATATCGAGGGTGTCGCCCTCCTCCACGATGCGCCCGGATTCCAGCACCACGGTGCGGGAACACAGCCGGGACACGGCGGAGAGGTCGTGGGACACAAACAGCAGTCCCATTCCGTCCTGCCGGACCAATTTCTCCAGCAGCCCCAGCACCGCATCGCGAAGCGGCAAATCCAGCCCACTGACGGGTTCGTCGGCCAACAGGATCGACGGCCCGGGAACCAGGGCCCGGGCGATGGCGACCCGCTGGTTCTGCCCGCCGGAGAGTTCGGCCGGCTTGCGTCCCAGCAGTCCGGGATCGAGTTCGACCCGTTCCAGGGCGCGACGGATCATTTGCCGGTGTTCCCCCTGGATGCGAAGTTGCCTCAGCGGCTCGAGCATCAGTTGTTGGACGCTCATGCGCGGGTCCAGGCTGCCGGCGGGGTTCTGCGGGACGTACTGCACGAGCCGCCGGTACCACCGCAGAGAGGAAACCGGACCGGGAACCAGCGGGTTGTCATTGAACTGGACGGATCCGGAGTCCACCTTTTCCAGGGCGAGCAGGCACCGCACAAGCGTTGACTTTCCGGAGCCCGAGCTGCCCACCAAGCCTACGGCTTGGCCTGCTTCGATGCCGAGGTTGATCCCGCGCAGCGCCCGGTGGCCCTGACGGCTCCTCGGCCACCGGCCAGGATAGCCGTGGACCAGATCCAGGGCCCGCAATCGGGCCGTCATGCGGCCGCCACCTCGAGCGGAGGAGCGAAGGATGAGCGGGCCGAATCGACCATGGCAGCGGTGTAGGGATGCCGTGGCCGGGCGATCAACTCCGGCATGTGGGCCTCCTCGATTTTCCGGCCGTCCTGCAGCACGACCGCGCGGCCGCATATTTGCTCGGCAGCGGCCAGGTCGTGGGTGATCAGCAGCAGGCCACCCGCGGTGGAAGGGACCCCCGCCAGGATCTCGAGCACCCTGGCCTGGTTGACGACGTCAAGAGCCGTGGTCGGCTCATCGGCCACCAGGATGTCGGCCCGGCAGGCAAGCGCCAAGGCGATGCATACTCGTTGCAGCTGTCCGCCCGACAATTCCCCGCTGTAGCTGCGCAGCATGCGGTCCGCGTCGGCCAGTCCCACCGAGGCCAGCAGCTCACGGGAAATTTCACGCGACTCGCGTCCCGAGAGCCCCGCGTTGCGCAGTGGCATGGCCAGCTGGCGGCCCACGCGCACCAGCGGGTTGAGTGCTGTGGCCGGGTTCTGGTGGATCGCGGCGAATTCCCGCCCTGCGAGCCTTCGGCCCCGGAGGGGAATTTCCTTGCCGTTGACGCGCAGCATTCCCGTGGCGTTCATCCCGGCCGGGAGCTGCCCCAGCAAGGCCGCCGCCGTGAGGGACTTGCCGGATCCGGAGGCCCCCAGCAATGCCAGTTTCTCCCCGGGTTCGATGCTGAAGTCCAGCCCCGCGACCAGGGGTTTCCCGTGCAGGGAGATGGTGAGGCCTTGGACGAGGAGGGCAGACATAGGATGGGGACTTTCGTGTGGCGGTTCGGCTGGCAAACACTATTGCAACTAACAATCATTCTCGTTAAGAGTTCGATCGAATATTACCCCATGCAGGACACGGCTTCCGAAACGACCACTCACGGAACTCCCAAGCGGGGGCTTTTCGTCCGGGAGCCTGGCGTCGCAGGTTCGTTGCGTCCACGAACAAGAAATTGCTTCGCGCACGGTGACAAGACGGCGCCAGCACGGCACTGCCCCGCCCAAGAAGATGATGGGGTGCAGCGGCGGATGGCGCCGTGCGGCCACGTTCCGCGGATTCCGGTGCCGCGTCGCAGGGTTCCTGCGCCCCGGATTCCACTAGGCTGGTGCGCACCATGGACTACAGGAATACCACCCACCAGACCGGCGGCCGGGAACGGGCGATTGGCGAAGATTCGCGGCCCGGGGAAGACGAATTCCGCGTCGACATCGAGCGCATCCGCTTCTCCCCTTATTTCTCGCGGCTCTCGGCGGTCACCCAGGTGATCCCGCAGGCCGGCGCCGGCACCGTGGTGCACAACCGGCTCACCCACTCGCTGAAGGTCTCCGCGGTGGCACGCTCCATTGCCATCGGGTTGCGCAATGTCGACGAGCCCACGCGCACGCTGGTGGCCGATCTCGGCGGCTGCGATCCCGTCGTGGTGCAGGCGGCCGCTGCCGCCCACGACCTGGGCCACCCGCCCTTTGGGCATCTGGGCGAACAGGAACTGGACCGGGCGGCCCGTCAGATCCTCGGGTTGCCCGACGGGTTTGAGGGCAACGCCCAAAGTTTCCGCATCCTCACCGCGCTGGACAGCTGCGACGCGAGCCCGCGCGGGCTGAACCTGACCCGTGCTGTGCGTGCGGCGGTGCTGAAGTACCCCTGGACCCGCAACGAATGGCGTTCCCTGCCGGCTCGGTCCCCGGAACTTCTGCCGCGCGGCGTGGGCCTCGGCGATGGAAACGCCGCCTTGAAATACTCGGCCTACGACATCGAGGCCGCCGAGATGCGTGACGTTCTTTCCGTTTTCCCGCAGATCGCCGAGCACCAACAGACCCTGGAATGCTCGGTCATGGACATCGCCGATGACATCGCCTACGCGGTGCACGACCTGGATGACTTTTATCGTGCAGGGGTGCTGCAGTATTCCCCGGTGTCCGCCGAGCTGCGGCACTGGCTTGATTCCGGCGCCGAGTTGGCCAGGCTCGATGTGTGCGAACTGGACCAGCGCCTGCCCGGCCACGGGCTCGAGCGCACTTGGCGGCGGGTTGCCGCCAAAGACCCGTGGATAGCCAATGCCGACGCCTTCCGCGCCTCGGTGCAGCGCGTTGGCCATGACCTGGTCGAAGGGCTGCTGTCCCTGCCCTATGACGGCGGACTTGACGCCGACCGCGCAGTCACCGCCTTCACCCGGCGCTGGATCGACAGGCTCCAGGCCTCGATCGCGGTGGAGAAGGACCCCGTGATTCGCAGCGGGCACGTCCGCTTGGCTGACGAGGCCTGGCACGACGTGGTGGTGCTCAAGTTCGTGCACGAGCGCTTTGTTCTGGAACGCTCCGACCTGGCGCTATACCAGCGCGGACAGACCCGCATCATCAGGTCGCTGGCCGAGGGCCTGGCCGCGTGGCTGGATGATCCACAGGATGCAGCCCGCGCACCGCGCAGGCTGCTGGACTCCGTCGAGGCGGCAACCGGCGAATACCGCCAGCTCTATTCCGAGACCTCCGGACCGCTTCCGGATTCCTCACGCAGGGAGATCGAGCGGCTGGGACGGGCCCGGGCCATCGTCGACTACATTGCCTCGTTCACCGACGCGCAGGCCGCCTCCGTCAATGCCCTGCTCACCGGCACCTCGGAGAGCATCTGGGAAGTCGGACGCGGGTTGTAGATGCGTGACAGCCGTTCAATCGCGGAAGGCGGGAGAAAAATGGTGGATGTTTTCTCCCGCCTTCGACACTGATGAAAGAGGTTCCATGGACTGCGTGATGCCGTTGCGGATCTTGGAAGCCGTGAGGCTGCTGCACCGCATGGGCTATGGCGGGCTGAGATTCAATCCCGGGCTCAGCGCCTCGGGCATGTTCTGGCGCATCGCACTGTTTTCCCAGGATTCACTGGATGTAAGCGGGGATGCCACTGAGCCAATCGGGGATGAACAGTGCCTGCGCTATTCAAATGGCGAAGGATACGAATTCAATGCACGTCAGTTCCCCGAAGACGTCGGCCATGTCACGGTCGCCGAGGAAATCCTCGCCGCATTGCCCAAACTGCAGCGAAGCGATCCGCGGAATGCCAATGATCGGGCGTACACGGAATGGTTTGCACGTCTCCTTCCGTTGGTGAAGAGCACATCCGGCCTGCCGATTGCCTACTGGGACTCCTATGGAGAGGACAAGGGCTGGAAGCTGGCATGGCCCGTTGACCGGTATGTGGAGTCACCGCCCGACAACCAGGCAATTCCCACACCGAAAAAAGACGAGCACTATGTCCTTGGGCTATGCGACGAGATCTTGGGCGAAGGACATGTCAGCCAGATGACGTTCGGATGGTTGCGTGGCGATCCTTCGCTGGCCACCGGCAAGCGCTCGAAGCTCCCGGTCGACGGCTTTTGGCGTACGCACGGGATCGTCGTGGAATTCCACGAGCGCCAACACAGCGAACCTGTTCCGTTCTTCGATGACAAGATCACGGCAACGGGAATGACCCGCGGCGAACAGCGCAAACTCTATGACCGTCGCAAAGCTGAACTTATCCCCCAAAACGGGTCGATATTGATAGTGATCGAGCAGAGTGATTTCCCACTGCAGAAAAACAAGATCGCCCGCGACCATGACCGGGACCTGCGCATCGTCAGGCGCCGTCTCTCCGCATTCCTACGCTGAATGCACGAATGCCGCCTAACCACTTTGCAGTGGTTACGCGGCATTCGTTTCCCAGTGAGACTACTTCTTGAGCAGTTCCAGTGCGGTGTTCAACGTCGTGGACGGACGCATGATGGCTGCGACCTTCTCCTCGACCGGGCGGTAGTAGCCACCCAGGTCGACAGGGGCACCCTGCACGGCGGCGAGCTCGGCCACGATGGCTTCCTCGTTGCCGCCCAGTGCCTCGGAGACGGCCTTGAAGGCAGCTGCCAGCTCGGTGTCCTTGGTCTGTGCCGCCAGTTCCTCTGCCCAGTACTTGGCCAGGTAGAAGTGGCTGCCGCGGTTGTCCAGCTCGCCGGCCTTGCGCTTGGGCGACTTGTTCTCCAGCAGGAAGGTGCCGGTTGCGGCATCCAGGGTGTCTGCCAGGATCTGCGCGCGAGCGTTGTCCGAGGTGTTGGCCAGGTGCTCGAAGGAGACGGCCAGGGCCAGGAACTCGCCCAGGGAATCCCAGCGCAGGTGGTTTTCGTTCACCAGCTGCTGCACGTGCTTCGGGGCCGAGCCGCCGGCACCGGTCTCGAACAGTCCGCCACCGGCGATCAGCGGCACGATGGAAAGCATCTTGGCGCTGGTGCCCAGTTCGAGGATCGGGAACAGGTCGGTGAGGTAGTCGCGCAGCACGTTGCCGGAAACCGAGATGGTGTCCTCGCCGCGGCGTATGCGATCGATGCTGTACTTGGTGGCATCGACCGGCGAGAGGATCTCGATGGTCAGGCCCTCGGTGTCGTGGTCCTTCAGGTACTCGTTGACCTTGGAGATCAGCACGGCGTCGTGCGCGCGGGTCTCGTCCAGCCAGAACACGGCAGGGGTGGCCGAGGCGCGGGCGCGGTTGACGGCCAGCTTGACCCAGTCGCGCACCGGCACGTCCTTGGTCTGGCAGGCGCGCCAGATGTCACCCGGGAAGACCTGGTGTTCGATGAGCACGCCGCCGGTGGCGTCCAGGATCTGGACGTGGCCGGCTGACTTGATCTCGAAGGTCTTGTCGTGGGAGCCGTATTCCTCGGCAGCCTGGGCCATCAGGCCGACGTTCGGGACGGTGCCCATGGTGGTCGGATCGTAGGCACCGTTGGCGCGGCAGTCGTCGATGACGACCTGGTAGATGCCCGAGTAGGAGGAGTCCGGCAGAACTGCCAGGGTGTCGCGTTCCTTGCCCTCTGCATCCCACATGTGGCCCGAGGTGCGGATCATGGCGGGCATGGAGGCATCGACGATGACGTCCGAGGGTACGTGCAGGTTGGTGATGCCCTTATCGGAGTCCACCATGGCTACTGCGGGGCCCTCTTCGAGGCCCTTGGCGATCAGTGCCTCGACGCCGGCGCGCACCTCGTCGGAGAGCTCGTCGAGCCCGCCGAGGATGGCGGCAAGGCCGTTGTTCGGGTTCAGGCCTGCTGCTTCAAGCTGCTCGCCGTAGGTCTCGAACAGCTCGGAGAAGTAGGCCTTGACGACATGGCCGAAGATGATCGGGTCCGAGACCTTCATCATGGTGGCCTTCAGGTGTGCGGAGAACAGCACGTCTTCGGCCTTGGCACGGGCAACCGCGTCCTTGAGGAACTTGTTCAGCGACGCGGCGTGCATGACGGTGCCGTCGATGATTTCGTCCTTCAGCACCGGCAGGGCCTTCTTCAGGACCTTGACGTTGCCGTCTTCGCCGACGAAGCGGATCGAGAGGTTCTGGGGGTTGTCGATGACAACGGACTTCTCGTTGGCACGGAAGTCATCCTCGGTCATGGTGGCGACGTTGGTCTTGGAGTCAGCGGACCAGGCACCCATGGTGTGCGGGTTCTTGCGGGCGTAGTTCTTCACGCTCAACGGTGCGCGGCGGTCGGAGTTGCCCTCGCGCAGCACCGGGTTCACGGCGGAACCCTTGATCTTGTCGTAGCTTGCGCGAATTTCGGTTTCCTCGTCCGAGGACGGGTTGTCCGGGTAGTCCGGAAGCGCATAGCCGGCGGCCTGCAGTTCGGCAATGGCTGCCTTGAGCTGCGGGATGGAGGCCGAAATGTTCGGCAGCTTGATGATGTTTGCATCCGGGCTCTTGGCCAGGGCGCCGAGCTCGGCCAATGCGTCGGGAATCTGCTGCTCTGCAGTGAGGTGGTCGCCAAAGGCGGAAATGATGCGGCCGGCCAACGAGATGTCGCGCGTCTCGATCTCTACACCCGCGGTCGAGGCGTATGCTTCGACAATCGGCAGGAACGAGTGGGTTGCCAGCATCGGAGCTTCGTCGGTGTGGGTATAAATAATCTTGGCCATAGGTGCGGCGTCTCCCTGAACGGTCTTCTCGGATATGAATGGTCCGACTTGATCTCAACAGCCCTAACTTACCCGATTTACTGCGCCCGGACACTTTTTGTGGCGAGACTCCCCTTCTCCCCCGGACCCTTTTCACCCCGAAAAGCCGGGCCAATCGGGACCGCGGCGGCACACCCGCGTTAAGTTAACCCCTCATAACTGAACCGCGGACACCCCTCCCTCAGGTGCCTGGGAACAGCTTCCCCAGCTCACGTACGGTTTCATCGAAGAGCGCCAGCGGATCGGAGTCCACCCCGTCGAATTCCTGGCGAGCGAATGATTGCCAGGCCACCCGCCAAGCGGCCGTCACCACCTCGGCAACCAAGAGCGCCTGGATCGGCCGCAGCGGGCCCCGTTGCGCCAACGACGCACTAAGCCCCTCGACAAGGTTTCGCTCCTGGCGCGTGGCAACCCGCATCATCTCCGGTTCCTGGACCATCAGTCGGGAAATCCTGCGGAAGTCGCTCTCTGCAACCTCCAGGGCGAAGAGCTCGCGGCACACGGCCAACAGGTCACCCAGGATCCCGGCGGCATTGCCATGCCGGCTTTCGCAGGCCACCAGGGCGTCGATCAGGCCCTGCTGGCCGGGCATGAGGGCATGTTCCTTGGAAGAGTAGTAGCGAAAGACGGTGCGCTCGGAAATGCCCACGCGTGCGGCGATGTCGCCGATCGTGGTGGCATCCATCCCCTTCTCTTCCACGAGGTCCAGCGTGGCACCCTGGATCTCGCGCAGCATTTGGGCGCGATGCTCTTCACGGATACCCATGGCTCAGCTCTTTTCTTGAATCGGAGGCGCTCCCGGATAGGCGCGGGGCTCACCACACTATATTTCATGTCACACTATGACAGAATTTGCTTACCAAAGCTGTCAGACCATGACATGATTTTATTCGTTCAAATCTTACAGAAGAGGTAGCTTCCGATGGCTCTGTCCACAGAAGACACGATTTCCCCGCCTGCAGCTCCTGCGCGGCAGGCTCCGCCCACCCTGCCCACCAAGCAACTCGTCGGCATCATCGGCTCCCTCGCGCTCGCCGCGTTCCTGATGATCCTGAACGAAACGGTGCTCAGCGTCGCCCTCCCGGCGATCATGGTGGACCTTTCCGTGTCGGCAGCCGCCGGCCAGTGGCTGACCACCGGTTTCCTGCTGACAATGTCCGTGGTCATCCCGACCACAGGCTATCTGTTGCAGCGCTTCAGCTCCCGGAGCCTATTCATTTTCGCGCTGTCCAGCTTTCTGGTCGGCACCTTGCTCGCGGTCTTCGCGCCAAGCTTCGCGGTGCTGTTGGTCGCCCGCATCATCCAGGCCATCGGCACCGCCATTGTGCTTCCGTTGCTGATGACCACCACCCTGATGCTGGTGCCCGTGCACAAGCGCGGCGCCATCATGGGCCTGAACTCGATCGTCATCTCCGTCGGTCCCGCCATTGGACCGACGGTTTCCGGCGCAATCGTCAACGCCTTCACCTGGCACTACATCTTCATCCTGATGGCACCGCTGGCTGTGGTCATCCTGGTACTGGGGATCATCTTCATCAAGCTCCCGTCCCACGCCCGCAAGATTCCGCTCGATGTCCTTTCGGTCGTGCTTTCCGCGCTTGCCTTCGGCTTCCTGGTCTACGGCATCTCCAGCCTTGAGCACGCCGCCGACAACCTGCTCGTCACCGTCGCTTCCTTCGCCATCGGACTGGTCTCCCTGGCTTTGTTCATCAAGCGCCAGGTTCGGCTGACCCGCGTCGGCAAGGAGCTGCTGAACCTCACTCCCTTCAAGACCCGGACCTTCACCTTCTCGGTGGTGATGATCATGATCGCGATGGGCACCCTGCTGGGCACCATCGTGATGGTCCCGATCATCCTTGAATCCGGTGCCGGCTTCACCACCCTGTCCATCGGCATGATGCTGCTCCCCGGCGGTCTGGCCCAGGCGGTCGTTGCACCGATCTTCGGGCGCATCTACGACCGTTTCGGTCCCCGCCCGGTCCTCATTCCGGGTGCCGCCATGCTGGCGCTGGGCCAGTGGATGTACGTCACCGTGGATTCCGAGACCGCGCTGTGGATGTTCATGGTCAACCACATCGTCTTCTCCATCGGCCTGGCCCTGCTGATGACCGGTCTGATGTCATCGGCCCTGGCCACCGTTGAGCCTCGCCTCTACGGCCATGGCTCGGCCATTTTCACCACCGGCCAGCAGCTCGGCGGTGCCATCGGCACCACCATTTTCGTGACCGTCATGTCGCTGCTCGCCGGTTCCAAGATGGAAGCAGGTTCGGATCTGGCCCACGCGCTGTTCTCCGGCGCGCACGTTGCCTTCATCGTCGGCGCCGTCCTGGCCACCGTTGGCCTGGTGATCTCCCCCTTCGTCAAGGTGGACAAGCAGCGATAGCGGCAGCATCGACCAAAGAGGCTGAACTCAGGCCCCGGGCGAATCAATCGTCCGGGGCCTCGGCACACCCCGGATCTTCGCGTCCTCTTTCCGTATCGGCACGGGACGCCGACCGGGGATCTTGAACGGATCACCATGGTGGGCGCATTGGGCCGGGGCATGCCCGGGTGACGGAGTCACGTACCACAGAGCTTCAGGCTTCCTACAATGCTGAAACGATCCAGATCACCAAGGCAATGGCCACCAGAACTCCCACGATTGTCCATACAAGGCCGCTTCCACGCATGTCCTTCACTTCCATTCTCTTGGTTGGTACCTCTCATCATCGGCTTACGAAACCCGCATATCAAGGTTTTGCACTGTGGTGCGCATGGCGCTCAACCTGATTTCACCGACGCCGTGGATCGCTCGTTTTCCCCACCATCGCATGACTCGATCTGCTCTCTTGGCGCGGTGCTGCGGGCTGTGCGGATGGGGATAACCTCGACCCCGTGACCGAATCCGCCGACCGGGTTCGGTGATGCATGGCAAGTTCCTGATCGACTGCCAGAACCGATGTGCTCGGACAGGTGAACAATGAGACCAAGTACCTGCCGGCAAACCAGGCAAACGGCGTGGAGACCAGCTCGGGAAATCGAAGGGGGAATTTGTTTTCGGGACCATATGTCTTCCGGTTTCCCCGCATCCAAACGACGGCTTAAACGGAAAGCTGCCGCCGGCGTTTGCCCCTGAAGGCGAAACGCCGGCGGCAGCCGGATCACTTGTTCCTAGTGGAAGAAGTGGCGTGCTCCGGTGAAGTACATGGTGATGCCCGCTGCGTTTGCTGCAGCAATGACCTCTTCATCACGGACCGAACCGCCGGGCTGCACCACTGCGCGCACACCGGCGTCCAGCAGGATCTGCAGGCCGTCGGCGAACGGGAAGAACGCATCCGAGGCTGCAACGGCGCCCTTGGCACGCTGTGCCGAGACGCCCTCGGCGCCCGAGGCCCCGCCCGCGGCATCCACGGTGGACTCGACGGTGACGCCCAGGGTGTTGGCGCGCTCGACCGCAAGCTTGCAGGAATCCACGCGGTTGACCTGGCCCATGCCGATGCCCACGGCGGCGCCGTTGTTGGCCAGCAGGATGGCGTTGGACTTCGCGGCACGCACAGCGGTCCAGGCGAAGGCCAAATCGGCCAGGGTGGCCTCGTCGGCAGCCTCGCCGGCCGCAAGGGTCCAGTTCGCCGGGTCGTCGCCGTCGGCGTCGACCTTGTCGGACACCTGGACCAGCACGCCGCCGGAAACCTGGCGGATTTCGGCCGGGTAGCGGCCGTAGCCCTCGGGCAGTGCCAGCAAGCGGATGTTCTTCTTCTTGGAGAGGATCTCCACGGCTTCGGGTTCGAAGGCCGGAGCGATGACGACCTCGGTGAAGATGTCCTTGACCGTGTTGGCCATGCCCGCGGTCACGGTGCGGTTTGCGGCAATGACGCCGCCGAAGGCCGAAAGCGGATCGGTGGCGTGCGCCTTGGCGTGCGCGTCGGCGATCGGGTCCGCGGCATCGGCGGAGGCCACTGCGACGCCGCAGGGGTTGGCGTGCTTGATGACCGCAACTGCCGGTGCATCGAAGTCGAAGGCGGCGCGCAGCGCTGCATCGGCGTCGACGTAGTTGTTGTAGCTCATGGCCTTGCCGTGCAGCTGGTCAGCCTGGGCGATGCCCGCCGGGGCAGCCTTGTCCACGTAGAGGGCTGCCTGCTGGTGCGGGTTTTCGCCGTAGCGCAGGACCTCTGAGCGTTCCAGGGCCAGGCCCGAGTACGCGGGCCAGTCGATGACTCCGTCGCCGTCCTCGTCGAGGAACTGTGCCGCGGTCCACGAGGCGACAGCGGTGTCATAGGCGGCGGTGTGTGCAAAGGCCTTGGCGGCCAAGCGCTGGCGGGACTTCAGATCGAAGCCGCCGGCCGCGGCCGCCGCAATGACGGCGCCGTAGGCGGCGGGGTCCACGACGATGGACACGGCGGCGTGGTTCTTGGCCGCCGAGCGCACCATGGCAGGGCCCCCAATGTCGATCTGCTCCACGACGTCGTCCATGGCGGCGCCGGAGCGCACGGTGTCGACGAATGGGTAGAGGTTCACCACTACCAAGTCGAAGGCCTCGATCTGCATGTCTTCGAGGGTCTTCATGTGCTCCGGGACGCGGCGGTCGGCCAGGATGCCGCCGTGCACGCGCGGGTGCAGGGTCTTGACGCGGCCGTCAAGCATCTCCGGCGAGCCGGTGACTTCCTCGACCTCGGAGACCGGGATCCCCGCGGCCGCAATGCGCTTGGCGGTGGAGCCGGTGGAAACCAGTGCGACGCCTGCCGCATGCAGGCCCGCTGCCAGCTCCTCCAATCCGCTCTTGTCGTAGACGGAAATCAGTGCCCGGCGAATCGGGACGCGATCAAGGACGGTCTGGCTCACAAAAGTCTCCCAGGGTGCGGTTTGAGGGGGGTGCTATGCCCCATCTTATCCCGCACCCAGTTGGGGGACTTCTTGTGTGGCGCGGTGGTTACTTGATCATCTCCCCCGCGGGAGTGACTACGTACCAGACGTCGTTCAGGCCCTGGCCCAATACATCGCCCGGCTTGGTGTCCTTGGCGAAGTAGTACAGCGGCATGCCGTTGAGCGTGAGGTGCTTCTCACCCTCGGGGCTGTCGATGGTCCCGACTTCGCCGGTGACGCCCTCCACCACGGGGGTGTCTCCGCTGGCCACCGCGATCGGCCAAGCGACCAGGCAGTCGCCGGTGCACGCGCTGGTGGTGGTGTCCTTCTTGTCCTTGGTGAAGTAGTAGAGGCTCATCCCTTCACCGTCCACGACAATGGTGCCCAGGCTGGATTCGCCGGTCATCAGGTCGGGCGTTGAAGCCGCAGGGCTCGAAGCCGCGGCACTGGTCTCGGCCGGCGCCGTCGTTGCCGCCGTGCCCGGGGCTGCCGGAGAGTCGTCGTCGCCGGAAGCACAGCCGGAAAGCAGCAATGCGGCACCCAGCAGGACCGCAGCTGAAGACGCGAACGTCTTGTGATGAATACGGTTCATGATGCAATTCCTTACACTCGAAGGGCGAAACGGCACCCCGATTCCACGGGGCCAGAGCGCCCCGGGGAACATTCGGGCAGAACCGAGAGGGAACTCTTACCAGCTAAGACGCATCGACCGGGGACAAGGTTCATGCTTTTCAGAACTTTTTTTGCGCATACTTGAATCATGGTTGAACCGTTTGCAGTTCCGATGCGTCTCAGTTGGTGACCCGATGTTTCCGAAACGACTCACTGGAGCCCATGTGCCACTCGATGCGCAAGTGGTGTCGGACATCTACCGCGACCACGGAGACGCCCTGCGACGCTTCGTCCTGCGTGTAGCCAACGACCGGGACGAGGCCGACGACGTCGTGCAGGAAACCGTGCTCAAGGTGTGGAAGACCGCACCGGAGCTGACCGGTTCGCTGCGCAGCTACCTGTTTGCCACCGCCCGCAACGTGATCATCGACAGACACCGCCGGGCCGCGGCGCGGATTTCCGCCACCGCGCTCGGCGAGCAGGATCCCGAAGGCCCGGGCGTGCCTGTGGGCATGGAAGCTGTTTTGGACAGAATTCTCATGGAGGAGGCTTTGCTGCGTTTGACCCTCGAACACCGGCAGGTGGTGATCCACATGCATTATCTGGGCTCCACCGTGGCCCAAACGGCATCGAGCCTGGGGATCCCCCAGGGCACGGTGAAATCACGGGCGTACTACGCCATGCGGGCCCTGCGCGGGATCCTGGCGGAAATGGGAGTGGAACAGTGAACGAGCACATGAACCTGGGTGCCTACGTGCTGGGCGGACTCGACGCCGACGAGACACGGACCTTCGAGGCGCATCTTGCCGGCTGTGGGCAGTGCCGCCAGGAACTCTCCCTCTTCGCCCCGGTGTCGACGAGGCTTGGCGCTTTGGACGCGCAAGACGCCCGCGCCTTGCTGTTCGGGGACCACGCCATCCCGGAGGAAGGCCCCGGAGCTAGTCTCCTGGACCGGTTGCGGGAGAGGCGGCGAACCCGGCGGATCCTGTTGGGGTCGGCGGCAGCGGCGGCTGTCGCTGCATCAGTTGCCGGAGGCGTCTTCCTGGCACCCGTGCTGCGACCGGCACCGGCCCCGGATGCCACCTACGAGGTGGTCTCGGCAGCGGGACCGCGCGTGGACCTGGGACTCAATGCCAAGGCCTGGGGCACCGAGCTCCAATTCAGGGGAACCGAGTTGCCCACCAGCGGGACGCTGTCCTTGTGGGTGGTGGACGAATCGGGGGAAGTCGACCGTGCCAGCTCCTGGAACGCCACCAAGACGGGCACTGCCCGCGTGAGCGGCGCGGTGCCCACCGAAATGGGGAGAATTTCTGCGATCCAGCTGCGCGACGTGGACTCCAGGATCCTCGCGGAGCTCAAGCTTCCCGGGGATCCTTCGAGCCTGTCGAGCTAATGCGCGAGTTCCGGGAAGTGCTTGGCCAGCTGGGATTCAGTGAGGCACCTGCGCAGGAGCGCATCGCCGTGCTCCTCGTCGGAGAGGTAGACCACCACATCCGAGTTTCGACCCACGGCCAGGGCGGAGCGCAGTGACTCGGTGACGCGGATGAGCATTTCGTAGTACAGGCGGTTGGTCCGTTCCCATCCGTGGTCCTTGGCCACGTCGGTCAACGCCTGGCTCCACAGCGCCGTGGCCGATTCGTCAAAGAGCTCGATGGGGCTCCACTGCCAATCCGAGGGGTTCCACTTTGAGGAATAGTAGCCCTGTTCGGCATCGGAGGTCAGGGCGTCGAATTCCTTGAGGACCGCGTCAATGTCTTCGTCGTCGTCATCCTCGTCCACGTAAACGTCGTCATCCTCGTCGTCATCGTCCGAGTCATCGTCATCGGTGTCGTCGTTGTCATGCAGATGGACGTCCCGGTCGGACCCGTCATCGTCGGCATCGGGCCGTTCTTCGAAGTCTTCGGCTTCGTCCTCGTCCTCGAAGTCCTCGGCATCCGGTTCCTCGACGTTGACGCTGAGGGCACGGGTCAGGGCTTCTTCGGAGTTCAGTGCGAGCACAGGCAAATCGATGTGGTCGGTTTCGTCGGCGCTCACCCCGTCGAGGGCAATGGCATAGAACACTTCGTCCGGGTGACGGTCAATTATTTCCTCCGCCTGGCGAAGAGCCGACACCCGTATCGCCTCTTCGAGAGCGGTCCAATCTACTCCCATATCCAGAGCCTACCCCGGGTTGCCCCGCACCGGAACAGCCCCGGCACAAGGGGCTTCGCCGAATTTTCCCGGGCCGAAAAGATACCGATCCACGAAACGCCAAGCCACAAAATGTCAAGGGCTATTCTGTGGTTTGCCGATTCAGCGCGTAGCGTTGTTGCTGGCGCCGGAGCACGTTTTCCGCCGGTGCCGCAATTGCCACATTGTTGCCGCGGTTGGACCCGTCCCGCGCCAGACCGCTCCTGTCCGAAAGCCAAGCACAGATGAACAATTACTTGAAGCTACCCACCGGCGAGTCGGTCGTCCAGAACCTCCCGTGGAAGTGGGGCGTGCAAGGGAAGATCTTCATCATTGGCGGGCTCGGGTTCATGTTCGACGCCTGGGATGTCACGCTCAATGGCGCCTTGATCCCCCTGGTCGCCGCGGAGTGGGGTCTGGACAGGACCACCGCGGCGCTGCTGGGCACCGGAAACCTGCTGGGCATGGCCCTGGGCGCCTTCCTCTGGGGCACCATCGCGGACAAGATCGGCCGTAAAAAGGCCTTTACCTGGACATTGTTAATCTTCTCGATCTTCACCGTTGCCGGCGCCCTGGCCCCGAGCTTTGCGTGGTTTGTGGCCTTCCGCTTCATCGCCGGGGTGGGACTGGGCGGCTGCATCCCGGTGGACTACGCTCTGGTGGGTGAATTCACGCCCGCCAAGCAACGCGGCCGGGTGCTCACGGCCATGGACGGCTGGTGGCCGGTGGGCGCAGCCCTCTCATTCTTCATTTCCGGTTGGGTCCAGGCGACCACCGGAAACTGGCGGCTCATCCTGGCAGTCATGGTGCTCCCTGCATTGATGGTCTTCTGGGTCCGCCGCAGCGTTCCGGAGTCCCCGCTCTATTTGGTCCGCAAGGGCCAGCGGGATGAGGCAGCGAAGGTCATTGACGACTTGGTCGCCCGCACCGGGGTACCTGCACAGTCCTACACCCTTCCGGAACCGGAGGCCGCCCCTCGATTGTCCCCCGGTTCCTGGCTTGAGCAGCTCGTGAAGATCTGGCGTTTCAGCCCACGGATCACCCTGGTTTCGTGGTCGCTGTTCCTAACCATCCTGCTGGTCTACTACCTGGCCCTGACGTGGATGCCGTCGATCCTGGCGGACACGGGCATGGTGCAGTCCACCGCGTTCTTCATGACGTCGGTGATGGCCCTGATGGGCCTGATCGGCGTGGTCATTGCCGCGCTGTTGGTGGAACGGGTCGGCCGCAAGTGGTTGCTGGGCATCACCGGTCCGTTGTCAGCCCTCATCCTGGTCATGGTCGCGGTGACACTCAATGCACCCGCGTTGGCGCTGCTCTGGTTGCTGGTCTTTGGTGTAGTCGTACAGATCGCCATCCCGGTGCTGTACGCCTACGTGTCCGAGCTTTACCCGACCGAGCTGCGCGGGTCGGGCTTCGGCTGGGCATCTTCGTTCAGCCGCCTGGGCGCCGGATTCGGACCGCTGGTCTTCGCCTCATTGTGGCCGGTGGTTGGACTGGGCAATTTGTTCATGGCGGCAGGGGTCCTGGTGCTGGGCGCTGTCATCCTGATGGCATTCTTCGCCCCCGAGACCAAGGGCCGGGCCCTGCAGTAGATTCCGAGCCACTGCCCTGCAGTGGATTCCGAACCACCCCTGTGGCCCCTGGGCCTGCCCAGAGCGCCCGGTATGCTGCCGGAGCTATCGGTTAGTCTGGATTCATAGGTCAACCCCCGAATTTTCTTGGAGTCTGCGGCATCACCGCCAAGATGAGGCCGCAGGACGTCGGAGCCCGCAGTCTCAATCGGGCTGCGAAGCGCCGGCCAATGCCCCACACCGCTTTTTCCGAGCAAGGATTCATCAAGGGCCAAAGCCCGGCGAAAGGCATCCATGCATGATGACATTCCGTTGACCCTTGGACGCGTCAATCGAGTCCTCGAGGAACGCATTCGCCCGGCCATCCACCCGGTTTTGATCCCGCTTGACGTTGGCTGGTTTGAGCTTCCGGGCGAGCCCATCGCGCCGGCGGACGCCTTGGGCCTGGAGTACACCGATTACCAGGTCGGCACTCCCTGGGGCGCAGCATGGGGAACCACCTGGTTCCGCCTGCGCGGAACGGTTCCCTCCTCCTGGGCCGGCAAGCGCGTCGAGGCCCTGGTCGACCTTGGCTTCGACCAGACCCTGACGGGCTTCCAGTGCGAGGGGCTGGTCTACCGCGGGAACGGCACCACCGTGAAAGCGATCAATCCGCGCAACCAGTGGATCCCCGTCGCGGATCCCGCCGCGGGCGAAGAGTCCGTCGAGTACTTCCTCGAAGCCGCAGCCAACCCGGTGCTGCTTGGCCACCACCCGTTCCAGCCCACCGCCGAAGGCGATATCCGGAGCTCGTCCTCGCGCAAGATCTACGCCACCGGTCGCATGGACCTGGCGATCTTCGAGCCGGAGGTCCACGAGCTTGCCCTGGACCTTGAGGTGCTGCTCGAGCTCCAGGCCGAATTGCCCCAGGGTCCGCGCCGGATGCGCATCCTGCAGGCCATGGACAACGCGCTGGATGGGCTCGACCTGCAGCGCATCACCGAAACCGCGCCGGATGCCCGCACCGAACTGGTGGAAGTGCTTTCCAGTCGCGCCGATGAGAGCGCCCACCACATTTCCGCGGTGGGACACTCCCACATCGATTCGGCCTGGTTGTGGCCGGTGCGCGAGACCATCCGCAAAGTCGCCCGCACCTGCTCCTCCATGGTGGAAATGCTCGGCATGGACAAGGATTTCCTCTACGGCATGTCCAGCGCGCAGCAGTACGCCTGGCTCAAGGAACACCGCCCGGAGGTCTACGACAAGGTCAAGGAAGCAGTGGCATCCGGCCGTTTCCTTCCCCTGGGCGGCATGTGGGTCGAGTCCGACACCGTCATGCCTTCCGGCGAGTCCCTGGTGCGCCAGTTCCACTACGGCCAGAAGTTCTTCCGCGAGGAATTCGGCGTCACCTGCGCCGGCGTGTGGCTGCCGGACTCCTTCGGCTACTCCCCTGCCCTGCCGCAGCTGATGCGCCGTGCCGGCTTCGAGTGGTTCTTCACCCAGAAGATCTCCTGGAACCAGCAGAACACGTTCCCGCACCACAGCTTCCTCTGGGAAGGTATCGATGGCTCGCGCGTGTTCAGCCACTTCCCGCCCATGGACACCTACAACGCGCAGCTTTCGGGCGAAGAGGTGGCCCGTGCCGCGCGCCAGTTCCGCGAGTCCCGCCACGCGACCGGATCGATAGCCCCGGTGGGTTGGGGAGACGGCGGCGGCGGCACCACCCGCGAGATGACCGGCAAGGCACGCCGCCTTGCCGACCTCGAGGGAAGCCCCACCGTGAGGTGGGAGCACCCCGACGCGTTCTTCGCCCGCGCCAAGGCCGAGTTGGAGAACCCTCCGGTGTGGGTGGGCGAGCTCTACCTGGAGCTACACCGTGCAACGCTTACCTCCCAGCACCGGACCAAAGAGGGCAACCGGCGCACCGAACTGCTGCTGGTGGAGGCCGAGCTGTGGTCGGCAACAGCAGCCGTGTCCTCCCGCTTTGCATACCCGTATGCCGAAATCGACGCATTGTGGAAGCAGATTCTGCTCCACCAGTTCCACGACATCCTGCCGGGCACCTCCATCGCGTGGGTCCACCGCGAGGTCGTGGCCGAGTACGCCACGGTGACCCAGCGCGCCGAAGCCATCATTGCCGCGGCACAGGCAGCGCTGGTGGGCACCGGCGACACCGCGATCACCCTCAACGCGGCTCCGTTCACCCGCTCGGGCGTGCGCCCCGGCGCCGGGGCGGCAGTTGCCGATCTGGCGCCCGTCACCGACACCGTGACGGCCACCGAGACCGCGGAGGGCTTCGTGCTCTCCAACGACCTGGTCTCCGTCGCGATTTCGCGCGAGGGACTGATCACCTCCGCCATAGACCACCTCAGCGGCCGCGAGACCATCGCCGCCGGCAAGGAAGCGAACCTGTTGCAGATGCACCAGGACTTCCCGAACAAGTGGGACGCCTGGGACGTGGAAAAGTACTACCGCAACCAGGTCACCGACCTGCGCGAACTGGATGCGATCAGCCTGTCCACGGATGCCGACGGCACCGCGCGCGTGGTCGTTGAGCGCAGTTTTTCCGCCTCGACCCTGCGCCAGGATTTGACCCTGGCACCGGGTTCGCGGGTACTGCAGATCGAGCAGGCCACTGACTGGCACGAGACAGAGAAGTTCCTGAAGGTCGCCTTCCCACTCGACATCCGCGCGGAGCACACCATCGCCGAAACCCAGTTCGGCTACCAAAAGCGCGTCACCCACGTGAACACCAGCTGGGAGGCCGCGAAGTTCGAGACCTCGATGCACCGCTTCGTGCTGGCCGAGGAGCCCGGCTTCGGCGCGGCGCTCATCAACGATTCCATCTACGGTTTCGATGTCACCCGGGATTCCACCGAGGCGGGGGTGACGACCAATGTGCGGCTCTCGCTGCTGCGCGCCCCGCGCTTCCCCGATCCGGAAACCGACCAGGGCCTCCAGAGCCACCGCTACGGCCTTGTTATCGGCGCCGACATCGCCTCCGCGACCGAGACCGGTGCGCTGCTGAACAGCGCCGAAAGCACGATCACCGGCGCCCACGGGTTCGATCCCTTGGTCTCCGTCGAGGGCACGGGCATCGTGCTCTCCAGCGTGAAGCTGGCGGGTGACCGCTCGGGCGATTTGGTCGTGCGCGTCTATGAATCCCTGGGGCGCCGAGCCGCCGGCACCGTGAACGTGCACCGGCCGGTGGAGTGTGCCTCGGTGACCACCCTGCTGGAGGATCCGATCGAAGGTCCCGGCGGGATGGCCGAACACACCGACGGCTCGGTCGCCATCGCACTGACGGCCTTCGAGGTGCGCACCTTGCGCTTCCGGCTCGGCGGCTAGCCCCCGTCCGGAGTGGCTACGCCTTCGCGGCCAGATCCGCCAGCGTGGCGATGAGCAGGCGGCGCTCGATCACCTTGATGCGCTCGTGCAAGGTTTCCTCGGTGTCGTCGTCCTGGATGGCCACGGCTTCCTGGCGCAGGATGGGTCCGGTGTCCACCCCGGCGTCGGCGATGTGCACGGTGCAGCCGGTGACCTTGACCCCGTAGGCCAGCGCGTCGCGGACCCCGTGGGCGCCCGGGAAGGAGGGCAACAGGGCCGGGTGGGTGTTGATGTAGGTGCCGTCGAAGGCGTTGATGAACTCTTCGCCGACAATGCGCATGAAGCCCGAGGACACCACGTAGTCGGGTTTGTAGGACAAGCATTTTTCGGTCAGTGCGTGGTTCCAGTCGGAGCGCTCGGCGAAGTCCTTGAAGTTCACCACGAAGGTCTCGATGCCGGCAGCGGCCGAGCGCTCGACGCCGAAGGTGCCGTGCTTGTCGGCGCCGACCGCCGCGATGTCCACATTTTCCAGCGACCCGTCGGCGACGGCGTCGATGACTGACTGGAGGTTGGACCCGGTGCCGGAGACAAGAACTACGATGCGCATGGGTACAAGTTTAGTGGGGCGCCGCCAGTTCCTCTGACAGGTCAAGGGAGCTGGCAATGAGTTGTGCCGTGTAGGGGTGCGCGGGGTTGTTGTAGATCTGCTCGGTGTCCCCTGCTTCGACGATGCGCCCGTCCTTCATCACGATCACCCGCTCGCAGAGGTGGCGCACCACCGAGAGGTCGTGGGAGACCAGCAGCAGCGTCAGCGCGTACTCGTCGACCAGGTCCGCAACCAGGTTCAGCACCTGCGCGCGCACCGAGACATCAAGCGCCGAGACCGGCTCGTCGGCCACCAGGATCCGCGGCCGGTTCACCAGGGCGCGGGCGATGGAAATGCGCTGGCGCTGCCCGCCGGAGAACTGGTGCGGGTAGCGCCCGGCCGATTCGGCTTCCAGGCCCACCAGCCCGAGCATCCGGTGCACCTCGGCCAGCCGGCCGGCCGCGTCCAGTTTCCGCCCCGGCACCAACAGCGGTTCGGCGATGATGTCAGCCACCCGCATCCGCGGGTCCAGCGAGCCCAGCGGATCCTGGAAGACGATCTGCAGCGCACTGCGCAGGGAGGCCAGGTCCGCCTCGCGGGCTCCGGCGACAGGGGTCCCGGCGACGGTGGCCTGGCCGCTGGTGGGTTGGTCAAGCCCCGCAAGAATGCGCAGCAGCGTGGACTTGCCCGAGCCGGACTCCCCCACGATGCCCACCCGTTCCCCGGCCGCCACGGTGAAGCTGACATCGGCCAGGGCATTGACCACGGGGCGCGGGCCGAAGGCCGTGGTGCGGGCACGGTGGTAGGTGCGGCCCAGCCCCGTCGCGGTGATCAGTGCGGGAGCGGCCGTGGGGTCGGCGAGGGCTGGGTGCGGGTCCGGAGCCGACGCCGGCGGTGCCTCGCGCAGCGCCGGCGGCACGTAGCTTGCCGCGGTGTCCACGGTGAACAGGCGTCCGCGCGCATCGGTGGCCGACAGGTCGCTCGCCGCCAACAGTGCGCGGGTGTAGGGATGCTCGGGTGCGGAGAAAATCCGGTCAATCTCCCCGGATTCGACCAGGTGCCCCTTGTTGAGCACCAGCACCCGGGTGCATACGTTCGCCACCACGGCCAGGTCGTGGGTGATGAACAGCAGCCCGGTGCCGCGCTCGCGCACCTGGGCGGAGATGAGCTCGAGCACCTGGGACTGCACCGTGACATCCAACGCCGTGGTCGGCTCGTCGGCCAGCAGCAGCTGCGGGTCGTTGGCCAGGGCCATGGCGACCATGACGCGTTGGCGCTGCCCGCCGGAGAGCTGGTGCGGGTAGGCGCCGGCCGCCTGGGAGGGATCCGGGATCTTCACCGAGGCCAAGAGTTCGACGGCGCGCCGGCGGGCGGCGGCGCGGTTCGGCACCGTGCGGTGCTGGAGCATCACCTCGGCGACCTGGGCGCCGATTTTCATCAGCGGGTTAAGCGCAGAAAGCGGCTCCTGGAAGACCATCGAGATCTCATCCCCGCGCAACCCCTGCATCGATCTGTCGTCCGCGGTGAGCAGGTTGGGTGCGAACCCGTGCAGGTGCGCGGCACCGGAAACGGTGAGCTCCTCCGGCAGCAGGCCCAGCAGCGCCGTGGCGGTCAGCGACTTGCCGGACCCGGACTCGCCGATCAGCCCGATGCGCTCGCCGGCGACCATGGAGAAGGACAGCGAGGAGACCAGTGCCCGGCTGCCGGCGGAAACGGACAGGTCGGTGACCTCCAGCAGGTTCCCGGTTCCCGGTTCGAGGTGCCCGCTCATGCCTTGCCCCGTCCCAGTTTGGGGTCCAGGGCATCGCGCAGCCCGTCCCCGAGCAGGTTGAAGCCCATCACCGCCACCGCAATCGCCGCCCCCGGCCACAGCGCCATCAGCGGGAACGTGCCCCAGTATTGCTGGGACTCCTGCAGCATCCTGCCCCAGGAGGGAACCGGCGGGGGCGTGCCCAGGCCCAGGAAGGACAGCGCGGCCTCCGCCAGCACGGCCAGGGCGAAGGTCACCGAGCACTGGATCAGCAGCATCCCGGTGATGTTGGGCAGCACGTGGCGCCTGGCGATGCGCAGGGGGCGCTGCGCGGCGGCGCGGGCAGCCAGCACGTATTCTGCGTTCATCACCTGCAGCGTCCCGGCCCGGGCCACCCGGGCGAAGCCGGGCACGGAGGCCAGGCCGATCGCCGCCATCGCCGAGACGGTGGAGGCGCCGTAGATCGCGGCGAACATGATGGCCAACAGCAGGGCGGGAAAGGCCAGCAGGATGTCGGAGGCACGCATGGTGATTTCCTCCACGGCCCCGCGTCGCATGCCTGCCCAGATGCCCAGCGGGGTGCCGATGAGCACCGCGATACCCACCGAGACCACTCCGACCAGCAGCGTGATGCGCGCGCCCACCAGGATCCGCGAGAGCAGGTCACGGCCCAGGTTGTCGGTGCCCAGCCAGTGTTCGGCGCTTGGCCCCTGCAGCCGCACCGGCGGGTTGGCCTGCAGCGGGTCAAAGGGAGTGAAAACCAGCGAGAGCAGTGCGGTGGCGGCGATCAGCACCACGATCCCCCCGCCGATGAGCAGCGCGGGGACGGGACGGGGCCGCACGGGTCCCGGCTTCATGGTCTCGGGCGACACGGGTGCTGGCAGCATGGGTTCGGGCTCCGGGGTTCTCATCGGACTGCGGCGCGGATGCGCGGGTCAAGGACGGTGTAGAGCACGTCCACCAGCAGGTTGACGACCAACGTGATGGCCACCAGGACCATCACCACCGACTGGACCGTCAAAAGGTCGCGGTTGCCCACCGCGGAGAGCAGCATCGAGCCCAAGCCCGGGATCACGAAGACCCGTTCGATGACCACCGCCCCGATGATCAGCGCGGAGAACTGGACGCCGGTGACGGTGAGCACCGGGATCGCTGCATTGCGCAGCCCGTGCCGCCCCAGCGCGCGCAGCGGGGACAGGCCCTTGGCCCGCGCGGTGCGCAGGTAGTCCTCGTGCATCACCTCGAGCACCGCGGATCTTACGTAGCGCACCAGGATCGCGGACTGCACCCCGGCCAGCGCCATGACCGGAAGCACCAGCCGGGAGAGGAACCCGGCGAAGTCGGTGCCGGGTGCCACCCACCCGTTGGCGGGAAGCCAGCCCAGGCGCAGTGCGAAGAAGGAGACCAGCACGATGCCCAGCAGGAAGCTGGGGATCGCGATGCCCAGCTGGCTGAGCGCGGAGATCAGCGCGCCGGAAGGCTTCGAATGCCGCACTGCGGCAATGGTGCCGGCGGGGATCGCGATGGCCAGCGCGAGCGCCATGGCAGCGGCGACCAGGATCAGGGAGACCTGCACCTTGTCGGCCACCAGCGGGGAGATGTCGGCCCGGGTCACGTAGGACACCCCGAAGTCCCCGCGCCAGAGCCCGGAGAACCAGTCCCAGTACTGCACGGGCAGCGGCCTGTCGGTCCCGAACTGGCGGGCCAGGGAGGCGACAATTTCCGGGGAGGCGTTTTGTCCGGCGGCGATGACCGCCGGGTCCCCGGGCAGCACGCGCATCAGGGCGAAGACCAGTATCGTGGCGGCCAGCAGCGACAGCAGGAAGCGGGCCAGGTTCCCCGCAATGCGCACCAGCATCCCTCGACCGCCCCCGCCTAGGACCAGGCGATGGTGGAGAGGTTCAGCGCCTCGGTGACCGAGTTGGCGCCCAGGCCGGTGATCCCTGCCTTGGCCACCGACACGTTCGGGAAGATGAACAGCGTGTCCACCGCCGCGTCGTCCACGATGGTGCGCACCACGTTCTTCATGCCCGCCACGTAGTTTGCCTCGTCTGCCGCATCCGCGGCGGCGGCCTCGTCCTTGATCTTCGAGTTGTCATAGCCGATGTAGTAGTCGGGGTTGTTGAACATGGTCAGCACGTCGCGGGCCTCCACGGCCAGCACCACCGACATCTGGTAGTCGTGGCGGTTGAACACCGTATCCAGCCAGACGGCGGGGAATTCGGCGCTGCGGATCCGCGCGTCGATCCCCACGTCGCGCAGCTGGGACTGGACGATTTCCGAGACGGCAGTGGCGTAGGGACGGGTGGGCACCGTGAAATCGATCTTCAGGTTCTCGGCGCCGGCCTCCTTCAGCAGGGCACGGGCCTTGTCCGGGTCGAAGGGATAGCGGTTGTTGAGGTCCTCGTAGTACGGGTCGGTGGGCGGCACCGGCCCGCCGACCAGGGTGCCCAGGCCGTTCCAGGCGGTGTCGCGCACCGACTTGCGGTCGATGGCGTAAAGCACCGCCTGGCGCACCCGCTTGTCGTCAAAGGGCTTGGCCTTGTTGTTCATCGACAGGATGATCTCGCCGTTGGAGGTGCCCTCGATGACCTGATAAGCGGGATTGGCCTGGAAGGAGGACAGCAGCTCGGGGGCCTGCATGTTGTAGATGATATCGACGTCGCCGGAGGACAGCGCGTTGGTGGTGGCAATCGCATCGGCGAAGTAGCGCAAGGTGACATGTCCGATGGCCGGGGCCGGACCCCGGTAATCGGGGCGGGCCGACAGCGTGATCGATTCCCCGCGCGCCCAGGACTCGAGCTGGTACGGGCCGGTGCCCACCGGGGTGTTTGCCAGGTCCTCGACTCCGGAGGGGTCGAACATGGCGCCCACCAGCGTGGTCATCGAATACAGCCAGGCTTGCGAGGGACGGGCAAGGTTCACCGTGACCGAGGTCGGGGAATTGACCACGACTGTGTCCACCACGTCCATCTTGGACTTCAGCCCGTTGAGCCAGGCGTCGGATTTGACGCGCTCGATGGAGAACTTCACGTCGGAGGCGTCGAAGGCGGCGCCATTGGAGAACGTGGCGCCTTCCACCAGGGTGAAGGTGTAGGACTTGTTGTCGGCACTGGTTTCCCAGCCGGTGGCAAGTTGCGGGATGATGGCGCCGGTCTGGTCAACGCCCACCAGCCCCTCGTACACGTTGGACATCATGGCCTGCGGGATCGCGGCCCCGGCGGTGGTGGTGAAGTCCAGGTTCACCGGTTCGCCGGTCAGCGCGACCACCAGCCTGTCTGGATCGGCCGGCGCCCCGCCGGTGGATCCCGCGTTGCAGGCAGAGAGCAGGAGCATCGTGCCAAGCATGGCGGCGAGCATTGCGACGGTCTTTCTGCGTCGGCTCGATTGCGTTGCCTGCATCGTTGAATCAATCCTTCGGTACCTGGGCGTGGGCCTGCCGCGGTGCGGAAAAAGCACCCGTGACTAACCATTATCGTACGCAAGTGCACCAGAGGGCGACCTAATCCATGTAACGAACGCGGCTTCGGGGCTAGTGTGGGTTTCATGGCTGGCAACACCCCACGGGATGCACCGGATGCCGCGCGCCCGCTGCGCGGCTGGGTTGCTGCCACCCTGGTTGCCATGGCGTGCACACTGGCGGGTTGGTACCTGCCGTTGCCGTTCAGGCTCGCGGGCCTGCCGTTCGCCGTGGCCGGATTCGTTTTGGGCCTGGTGACCAGCCTGAAGGCCTTTGGCAATCCCGCGGCGGGCGCGCTCAGGCTGGTGGTGCCGGTGGCGACGGTGGCCTGTGGACTGATTGCCCTGCTGCTGGCCGGGCAACTGGTGTTCCTCGGGCCCTCGTTGCAGTATCAGCAGTGCCGCACCGACGCGCTGACCCTGCGCTCCGAGACCGCCTGCACCCAGGATTTCAGGAACGAGTTGGACCCGGCGAGATGAGGAGTTTCCCCATGGACGAGCAACCCACCCCCGACACCAAGGACTGGACCGTCGTGCTGAGCGAAGTGTGCGACGAATGCGGGATCGATGTGCGGGCACTGCACCCCGGGCAGGTCGCGGCGCTGTTGCGCGACTCCGTCCCGCGTTTCACAGCCGCCCTGGCTGCACCGGATGCGCTGGTGCGCAAGGACCCGGGCGTGTGGAGCACGCACGAGTATTGCGCGCACGTGGGCGAGATGCTCCAGGTGATGAACGGCCGGTTGGCCATGATGCTGGAAACCGACTCCCCGACGTTTCCGGACTGGGACCAGGACGCGGCGGCGGTGCGCGGTGCCTACGCGCAGATCCCATCGGCCGAGGTGGCCCGGGGATTGGAGGAGGCCGCGTCCCTCTTTGCCGCCGCGCTGGATTCGCTGTCCGACGCGCAGCTGACGCGAATGGGGACCCGGTCCAATGGGGCGGTGTTCACCACTGGCACGTTGGCCCAATATGCCTGGCACGACACGGCCCACCACCTGCACCACGACCTGGGCGTCGCGCGTCCGCTCTAGCCGTCGAGCACCGGATCGTGCTCGAGCAGCGGGGACACCAGGTACCCGATCGCGGTGCCCAGGGCCACCTGGGCGGCCAGCAGCACGGCCGTGAGCAGGATGTCCGGCCCCACCTCGGTGAAGCGCCCGATGCCCAGCGACCCGCCGGCCAGCCACGAGCCGACCAGGGACAGGGCGCCGGCAAAGCTGCCGACGAACAGGCCCAGGGCCACGGTGGACAGGCCCAGGGATAACCAGCGGGAACGGATCCGCAGCGACACCCAGTCGTCCAGGTGGTTCTCGCCCACGCGCAGGAAATACCAGCCCGCCATGAACCCGGCGAACACCGGAAGCGCCATGAACGCCCAGGCGTAGTCAAGGTCCCCGGAGGGAAGTGCGGCCAGAACCGGCACCGCGGGCAGCGGACCCACGGTGGTTTCCAGGGTGGACAGCGTGCTGCCCACGCCCAGGGTGATCCCGCCGCCGGTGATCCACGCCAGGGTCCACAGCGCCAGGTTGGGCATGATCCCCAGCTGGCCCAGCGTCAGCACGGCCGATCCAATGGGACCGGGCCGCAACTGTTGGTAGACGTTCGAGACATCCACCCAGTGCACCGCCAGGTTGACGGCCAGCAGCAGGGAGGCCAGGGCAAAGGCGAGCAGGTAGGCCAGGGTTCCGCCGCAGAGCACCGCCCACACGTAGGATCCCGCCCAGCGCGAATGCTGGGATGCCTTGGAGATCCAGGCCGCGGCGTCGAAGCCGATCAACCGGCCCCAGGAACCTGCCTCGCGGCGGGCGCCGATGATGACCCCGGCCCCGGCAGGGACCAGCGGAATGAGCGTGGCCGCCAGGAGCGAGACGGTGGCCTCTTCGTTGTTGACCAGGAAACCGGTGAACAGGCCGCAGAGCAGGTAGACGCCCAGCGCCCCGAGGATGCCCTGCCACAACGAGTCGGTGTAGGAAGCCCGGGCAATGCGGCGCCCTGCCCGCCAGCACAGGCCAAACGGGATGAGCGTGAGACCCAGCGGGATGAAGTTCAGCACGCCGGACCCCTGGGTGGGGTCGGCACCGGTGCCCACCTGCAGGAGGTGCAGCGGGACGGCATGGATCAGCAACCAGATTTGTCCGCCCATCTGCAGCACCGACTCGATGTCGCGCTTGGCAAAACCGCCGCTGAACCACACGGCGAACCACGGGATGACCACCAAGAAGGCCGAAAACAGGGCGGCCTGCATGAACTCGAAGGCTCCCTGCAGGAATAGCGGCATGGGCCAGCCGGTGCTCAGCCGCTGGCGCGCCGCGTTCAATGCCGCCGCGGCGTGCGGTTGCTTTTTCTTCTCACTCATCGCTTCCAATCGTGCCACCGATGTGCCGCCGCTGCCCTGATTGACGCGATTGGGCGGCCTTGGGCTACAGGGCGCGCAGACCGCTGACCAAAGCGGTGATGGCTCCAAAGAAGGCGAAACACAACACGAAGAAACGCGCATGCCTGTCCGAGACCACGCGCTGGACCTGCTCGCCGATGAGCACGCCCGCCCAGATGAACACGGCGACCCCGATCCAGGCCCACAGCGGCAGCGGGGGAAGTTGGTCGGGCGTGGTGATGAACTTCATGCCGATGGTGACCAGCCCTGTCACCACGAAGAAGGGCTGGAGGGTGGCGGCGAAGGGACGTTGCGGCCAGCGGGCCAGCACCGCGTAGGCACTCACCGCAGGTCCCCCGACCCCTGCCAGCGAGTTGGTGAGTCCGGAGAGGAACCCGGCGCTGCCCTTGGGGACCTGGCCGGAAACCGTGACATTGGCTCGCACCAGGATCAGGGAGAGCAACAGTGCCGCCAACACCACGGCACCGACCACGATCGACAGCGGGGCCGCCGGCAGCCCTCCGGCGAGCAAGGCGCCGGCCACCGAGCCGAAGACGCTGAAGGAGCACAGCCAGCGGAACATCGACCAGTCGATGTCCTTCCATACCCGCGGCATGATGAGCGCCGAGGAGAGCACCCCGCAGATGTTCACCAGGAACACCCCCTGGTGTGCGCCCAGGGCAATGACCAGGAACGGGGAAACAAGCATCGCGAAACCGAGCCCCGCCACGCGCTGCGCGATGGCACCGACGACAACCATGCCAAGCACCAGAAAAATAAGGGAAAGGTCCATTCAAGCGAGCCTATCGCCTATTCGGCATAGGTCATTCCGAGGTCGACAGGCGGCGGTGTGCCGGGCGATCCCGCGCAGGCACCGCCGACTGCCGCCGGCAGCGCGGCGGAGACACAAAAGCGCGGCTTCCGAAAGGAAGGAAGGAATCCTCCGGAAGCCGCGTGCTGCCCGTGGGCTCGGAACTCAGTAGCTGGCGGGAGCCCCGGCCTGGCGTTCGGCGCCGGAGACGAACTTGGCTGCCAGTGCCTCGCTGCCGCGGGCCAACAGTGCCACGTCGGCACCGACACCCACGTAGTGCGCGCCGAGCTCGATGTAGCGCTTGGCGGGCGCTTCGGCGAAAGCGTTGACGCCGACGTACTTGCCTGCCGCCTTGCCCGCGGCGATGGCCGTCTCCACGGCGGCGACGACGTCAGGGTGGTCCTGCTGCCCGATCACGCCCATCGAGGCGGCCAGGTCGGAGGGGCCGATGAAGATGCCGTCGACGCCCTCGGTGGCCACGATCTCCTCGACGTTGGCCACCGCCTCGGCCGATTCGATCTGCACCATCAGCGTCAGGGACTCGCTCGCGCGCGTCAGGTAGTCGGGGATGCGGTTCCAGCGGGCCGAACGCGCCAGCGCCGAACCTACCCCGCGCACGCCCATGGGCGGGTAGTGGCAGGCGGCCACTGCGGCACGGGCGTCGTCGGCATTGTTGACCATGGGGATGATCAGCGACTGCACGCCCAGGTCCAGGTACTGCTTGATGAGAACGGTGTCGTTGACCGGCGGGCGGACCACCGGCACGACGGGGTATCCGCGCACGGCCTGCAGCTGTCCCAAGATGGACTCAAGACCGTTGGGCGAGTGCTCGGCGTCGATGAAGATCCAGTCGAAGCCGGCACCGGCGCAGATCTCCGCGACCAGCGGGGAGCCGGAGCACACCCAAATGCCTGCCAGCGCGTGGTCGGCCTGGCGCAGTGCGTCCTTGAGGGACGGGTCGGGTTCTACGAGAAATGGCATGTCACGGTTCCCATTCGTCCGTAGTCGGCAAAGACGGTGTCGCCCTTGTCCACCCACATGGGGCGGGTGAAGGAACCGGCCAGGATGATCTCCCCCGCGTTGAGCTTGTCGCCGTGGGCGGCGATCTTGTTCGCCAGCCAATAGACGCCGGCGGCCGGATGGTTCAACACGCCGGCGGCGACGCCGGTCTCCTCGACGACCTGGTTCTTGAACAGGATGCCCGAGACCCAGCGCAGGTCGATGTCCGAGGGCTTCATCGGGTTCCCGCCGATGACCATGGCGCCCATGGCCGCGTTGTCGGAGATGGTGTCGACAATGGTGCGGCCCTCCATCTCAATGCGCGAATCCAGGATTTCCAGCGCGGGAATGACGTATTCGGTCGCGTTGAGCACATCGAAGATGTTGGCGTTGGGTCCCTCGACGTCCTTGTTGAGCTTGAAGGCCAGTTCCATTTCGACGCGCGGGTGGGTGTACTTGTCCCACTCGATGGTGCAGCCCGAGTCCAGCACCATGTCATCGAAGATGATGCCGTAGTCCGGCTCGGTGATGCCCGTGGCCATTTGCATGGCGCGGGAGGTCAGTCCGATCTTGCGGCCCGCAAGGATGCGGCCGTTGGCCTCGGAGCGCTGGCGCCAGAGGTTCTGGACCCGGTAGGAGTCCTCCACCGTCATTTCGGGGAAGCGGGCGGTCAGGCGCTTGACCGGCACGCGGTCGTGGCCCGCCTGCACGAGTTCATCGGCTATCCGGGTGATGGTCTCATCGTTGAGCATGCTGGCCTGGGCCCCTTCTGAAGTTCTGGATGCACGTCCCGTGGTCACCCGACCACATCTTGTGGTCACAGGCTCACACCTTGAACATGGTAGCCAATACGTCACCGGGGTCACATTCAGGCGTCCTTTGTGTCCGTGCCGCCCTGAAGTGCCCAAGGCATTCCTGCGGCTGGCGGGCCGCGGCCGAACCGCCCATGCCGTGCGCTACTCGATGCCGGGGGCCGGCGGGAGCGGGATCGACGACGTTGGCTTAATGATCCGTGGCAGGACCACCAACAGGAAAACCACCGCAAGCATGACGAGTCCGCCAATGAGGGCACCCAATGCCCAGCCATACAGGACCTGGACCACGAACCACACGCACCCGGCCACCAGGACCCCCACGCCGATGACCACCAACTTCGAAATGACGTGGCCCATGTGCACGGTGGTGATCTTGACGCGTTGGCCAAAGAGGTGCCGGTGCACGGCAACCGGCGTAACCAGCAGGACGATCAGCAGCGCGGAGAACACCAGCAGGACCAAATAGAATCTCCTGTCCGCCTGCTCCAGCGACGTGAACCCCGCTTGGAAGGGCAAGACCACCAGGAATGCGGCAAGGATCTGCGCACCGGTCTGCATGACGCGCAGCTCCTGCATGAGCTCGTTCCAGTTCCGGTCCAGCCGCTCCTCGACACTCTCATTGCGCTCATTGCGCCCGTCCATTGCGCTCCCTTCCGGCAACCACCCACAGACCGAGGCTTGGGGGGAACCCAAGGAATTCGGGTCGGATCCTGCTGACATCCTGCTTCACTAGCCAACCTACCGAAGAACAAGCGACTTGGGCAGAAGAAATAAAAAACGGCAGGGTCTTTCGTTCCCGAAGGAGTCTAAGCTGGCTAAATGAGTGCCCACCCCTTCGACCTTTTGACCGTCGACCAATTGCGTCGGACCGGATCGCTGAAGTGGTCCGAGTACCGCGGATCGCTTGGTGCATGGGTCGCCGAAATGGATTTCGGGACGGCCCCGGGCGTCATCGCGGCGGCACAGGAAACGTTGGTCAACGGCCTGATCGGCTACGCACCGACCCAATTGGTCCACGACATGCAGCAGGCCACGGCCGGATGGCTGGAGAACAGGTTCGAGTGGAAGATCGACCCCGACCAGGTGCGGCCCATGGGCTCCGTGATGACGGCGCTTGACGCCGCCATCATGCATTTTTCCCCGAGGCACCGTCCCGACGCTCCCCTGGTCCTTTTGACCCCCGCGTACATGCCCTTCATCTCCACCGCGGAGCGTTTTGGGCGGGATTCCATCGAAGTGGCCATGGTTCCCACGCAAAGCGGATGGGAGATCGACTGGAACGCCCTGAAGCAGGCATTGGCAGGCGGCGCCCTGCTGGTCCTGGTGAATCCGCACAACCCGATCGGAAAGGTCTATTCGCGCGAGGAGCTGCTCGCGATTTCCGAGCTGGTCGAAACCTCCGGATCGAGGGTCTTCGTGGACGAGGTCCATTCGCCGCTTGTTTTTGACGGCGCGTCCCACGTTCCCTATGCCACCGTTTCGCCCGCGGCCGCGGCGCACTCCGTCACGTCGGTTGCAGCCACGAAGGCCTTCAACCTCCCGGGACTCAAGTGCGCCCAGCTGGTCCTGACCAACGACGCCGACCGAATCGCCTGGGAGCGGGTGGGCGGGGTAGCCGAACACGGCGCAGCCAATGTGGGGCTGGCGGCGACAACGGCTGCCTACCGCACCGGCACGGGCTGGCTCGACGGGGTCATCGGCTACCTTGACGAGTCGCGAATGCTGCTCTTGGACATCATCCAGGAACACCTGCCCCAGGTCCGCTACCTTCCCCCGCAGGGGACCTACCTCGCGTGGCTGGATGTTTCCCGGCTCGCCCTGGACCCGGGGCCCGCCCAGTTCTTCCTCAAGGAAGCCCAGGTCGCTTTGATCAACGGCACTGCCTGCGGCAGCGGCGGCAAGGGCTTCGTACGGCTGAACTTTGCCACCCCGCGGCCGGTGCTGGGCGGAATGATCCACCGCATGGGGGCCGCGGTCGACGGTTGCGACAACAAGGACGTCACCGACCCGGAGTTTGCTCAGTAACCTTGGGCGGCTCCAACTAGCCCTTCTGGATGTTGGCCAGCAGCTGCTCGAACGGCAGCGAGGTCATGTTGTCCCGCGGATTTGCGGTTTCGCTCACGCGTGGTGCGATGGAACGGGTGTCGCCCAGGTCCTGGGTCCGTGCTGCGGTCCCGTTGGGTCCGGCAATGGCTTGGGCCAGCTCGGTCCCGGCGCGGCGCTCGCGTTCGGCCAGCGCACCGTGGCCCTGGTCCGCTCCCCAGTCCTCGGGTGAGGCAAAGATGGCCGTGGGCATGATCCGCGCCCGCAGGTAGGCGAAGATCGGACGCATTGCGTAGTCGACCACCAAGTTGTGCCGTGCACTTCCACCCGTGGCGGCCAGGATCATGGGCTTGTCATCAAGCGAGGTGGGATCCAGTACATCGATGAACGACTTGAAGAGCCCGGAGACCGAGGCGGTGAAGACCGGAGAGACAGCGATCAGTCCGGCGGCGTTGCGTACCGCTTCGATGGCCTCGGCCAGGCGCGGCGGTGCGTAGCCGGTGAGCAGGTTGTTGGTGATGTCAGCGGCGTAGTCGCGCAGCTCAAGCACCGTCAGGTCGGCCTGGATGCCCATCGCCGCAAGTTCCTTGACGGCGGATTCGCCGAGCTGGCGTCCCAGCAGGCCGGAGGTTGACGGTGTGCCCAGTCCGCCGGAGATGACTACGATGTTTTGGCTCATGATGTGTGTGGCTCCCTCTCGTGAAATACATGTCTTTGCATGTAAAACCACGAGGGTCGTGAATTCATTCCCGGCCGGCCTCTTCTTTTTTGGGAACGTTTTCGTCGGTCGCCGCCGTCGGCATGCAGATACCGCCAAGGCAACGTCCGCGGATGGCCCCAACCAGGCAGTAGGCGGCAATTGCGCCTGCGCCGAATGCAGCGATCGGTGCGTCGGACCGGAGCGAAATACCCATGACTGCAAGCACCACGGCGACGGTCATCCAGATCACGCGATACAGCATGAAGCCTCCCTGGTTCATCTCGGTGGCAACGGCCAAAATGCCGGGTTCACCATGACTTCAACGGTACCGCGGGAATAGGCGCCATGCAGAAGACGAAGGAAACACCTTTGGCCGGAACGCACTGCCGAACCAACGAATATCGCCTTGCCGGCCGGACACACGAAGGCCACCGTCTGCCCTGGGGGCGGCGAGACGATGGCCCTCGTGATTTCACCCGTTTTGCGTTAGGCAGCCGGGTGTTTGTGCTCGGTATCGCCTAGTCCGAAGGCTTCGGGGCCGCGAACCATGCGGAAGGCTCCAAGAAGCGCGACCAAGACACCGATGATGAAACCAATCCACAGCGGACTGATCACGGTACCCAGCGTGATGCCGCCGGCGACGATGAATACCAAGAAGAGCAGGGCCGCGAGTCCGCCGCCGATCAACAATCCGTTGGCGTGGTGCGTCCCGGGAACCCTCAGCCTTGACTGGGGTTCCTCGCGTGGTGCCGGAATGTGTGCATCCTGTGTCATGACATTTCACTCCTGTCATCTTCTCTGGAACAGGCCTCCATGTTGTTGTGAAGTGTGCACCGTCCAAGCCGTTTGCCGGCTTGTCGAGGCACATGTTCTTGGCTTGGTCGCCTGTGGCTAGCCTGCGTCGTAGCGTTCCCTGTCCTCTGGCGACATCGGCCTCTGCGCGTCGTTGCCCGAGCCATCGGGCAGTTCGTCCGCGGATCGTTTCGCGGCGCCCTTGGTCGTGGATGATCCGGTGACTTTTCCGTCGGATTCTTGCGCCGGCGTGGCGTTGGTTTCCTCGTTCATCGTGTGCTCCTCAGTCCTCGAAACTGGAACATGGATGGTTCTCTTGGAGTATGCGGTAGCCGAGCGGACCACCGGTCAATGTCGGCACGATACCCCCAACGGAAGTTTGGGGTTCATCGACAACGTCGTGCACGTCGGCTGTTTCCGCTGATCGCGATGCGAAGGCGAAGGCGAAGGCGACGGTGTCATGCACCGTGAACAGAGCCGTCTGGCCTATGCCAGATATCACCTACGGCGTTTCCGCCGCCGGCACCGATTCCTTGCCGTATCCATGCGTTCACCCGCATCCCATTGCCCATCGGTTCGGCTGGTTCCAGCAAACCGACTTACTTCGAGAATACGCCGGGTATCTATGGATTTCCAGCCTTTCAAGTGGTATCGGGAGCCGACCCGAACCGGCCAAGGTTTGGACGGCTCCGTGCACACCAGACCAGGCGACCGCGGGGCTATTCAACCGAGAACTGGACCCGCTGCCAGCCACTGGCGCCGTCAGGGACCGGGTCGGCCTTTTCGCTGGTTTGCATTTCCCCTTGCCCGTCGAAGGCCCTAACGCTGACCGTGTGGTTTCCCGATGAACCCCCGTCCCATTCGTAGCGCCATTGCCGCCAGGTGTCCACGGAAGCCTCGGCGCCCAATTCCGTGTCCATCCAGTCGCCATCATCGATCTGCACTTGTACCTTCGAGATTCCCTTGGTCTGCGCCCAGGCGGTTCCTCCCATGACAACCGTTCCCGCCGGAACGCTTGCGAAGGACCTCGGCACATCCACCCGGGAGGAAAGCTTGATGGGACCGTGATCCGACCAGCCTCGCGTGGTCCAGTATGCGACCTTGTCTTCGAAGCGAGTGACTTCCAGGTCGACAATCCATTTCGTGGCGGAGACGTAGCCGTAGAGACCGGGCACCACCATGCGGACCGGGAATCCGTGCTCCAGCGGCAAGGGCTCGCCGTTCATGCCGATGGCCAGCAGGGCCATGCGGTCGTCGGTGAGAACCTCGAGCGGCGTGGAGGCACTGAACCCGTCGATCGATGTCGAGAGGACCATGTCCGCGCCGTCCTTGGGCACCGCACGCTCCAGGAGCCGGCGCAACGGATACCCCAGCCACTTGGCGTTGCCCACCAGCTGGCCGCCGACCGGGTTCGATACGCAGGTCAGCGTCAGATAGCTTTCCACGAGGTCCTCGGCCAGAAGCTCCTCGAAGCTCATGGTGAATTCCTTTTCCACCATGCCGTGGACCCGCAGCGACCATTCAGTCGGGTTGATGCGCGGCACGGTAAGAGCGGTGTCGATCCGATAGAAGTCCTTGTTCGGCGTGATGAACTTCGGCATGCCTGACAATTCGACCTGCGCGTTGGCCGGTGGCGCCTGTGCCAGCACCTTGGCCGCGGGTAGCCCGAGGGCCGAACGGGCGGAATCGGCTACGTTGCGTGCGGTGGCCAGGGATTTTCCGACGCCCGTGGCGATTGCCGCGCCAACCAGGGAAAGTGCAGTGCCCAGCAGGAAGTTCCTGCGCGAGGCCCCGGGTGCCGGCACCTCTTCGGGTGTCGAAGGCCGGGCCTTCCCGGCGAGCGCCGAGAGCCACCGCAGGGTGGCCAGGCCCGCGACCGCACCCAAGATGATGGGAGTCAGGTCCACGAGTCCGGTGGCCGGCCTTGAAAGCACGGCTCCGCCGATTGCCACGGCGAGGACCACGATGCAACCGGCCGCCAGGGCAAAGCTGCGCCTGGCGATCATTCCGACCAATACCGCGGCGATGGCGGCAATCACCCCCATGGAGATGAAAAGTGCCAGTTTGTCATTGGTGCCGAACGTGGCAATGGCAAAATCCTTGAGCCATGGCGGTGTCAGGTCGATGAACACCGATCCCATCGCCACCAGGGGTGCCGATGATGTGGCGAAGAAGGCCGACACAAATTGAGCCACGGAAAAAAGCACGGCAGCCGACGCGAAGCCCGCGAGCCCGAAGGCGCCCAGGTCCCGCAGCCTCGTTGCTGTTAACTTGTTCATGAGTTCACCCACCCGTACGTTGTGATGCTTCCTCCCCGCGACTGCGGGGAACAACTAACCACTACGTATTCGGAACGGTACCACCGGCGGATTGGAAGGCGGCCGCGTAATCTTTCAGGCGCCTAGAGTTCCTGGACGAGGATCGGTTCGGTCGTTGGCGCCGGGGAGCCGGAAGCCGGTTCCACGGTGATGCCGAAGTGTGTCACGCCCTCCATCGCCCCGGAAACCATGACCATGCCATCGGCCTTGGTACCGTCGACCATTCCGGCAGGTACCGCACCGGTGCCGGAGATGAGCCACAGTTCGTACCCCTTGTCGCTGGGCAGGGCGGGCAATCCGGCGGTGGTCACCGCCATCTTGCCCTCGGAGGCCGAGTAGGCCAAGGTAACCGTGGCACCGTCGTCCAGTTGCTGGCTCTTGGACTGGACATCGGCGGCGGTCAGGATGCGGGTCAGTTCGTTTTGCTGCGTGCTGAGAGCAGCCAGCTGTTCCTCCAGCTTTTGCTGCTCCGCATTTTGGTTGACCACCACGCCGCTGAGCACGCCGGATGCCACCAGCAGCACTCCGGCCGCCAAGGCGAACATCCGTTGGTTGCTCTTGGCAGCTGCGGGCGTGCGCTGCGGGGCCGGCTCCGGCGACCGCTCCGATGCGCGGTCCTTCCCTGCTGCCTCTGCGGCGGGACCCGAAGCTTCCGGGGCTCCGTGGCCAGGAATTTCTCGCTCGGCGTCGACCGGCGGCAATTGCGGGGTGTTCCGGATGGCGGACATGACATTGGCCTTGAGCCTGGCCGGGGGCGCGACGGGTTCGGCCAACTGGCCAAGAAGTGCCGCCGTTTCCTGCAGTGCATCCAATTCGTCACGGACCTCCGGGGAGGATTCTGCATGACGGATCAGCTCGTCGCGTTCATCGTCGCCCAATGCGTTCAGGGCGAAGCTGCCGGTCAGCTCGTTCTTGTGCTTGTCCATTACGCCACTCCCATCAGGTCTCGAAGTTTGTTCATTCCGTCGCGTATTCGTGTTTTCGCGGTTCCCACCGGGATCTTGAGCAATTCGGCCACCTCGATGTGCGTGTAGCCCCCAAAATAGGCCAGTTGAATGGCATCGCGCTGCGTCTCGCTGAGCCGTTCCAGGGCCTGGATGACTCGTCGGCTTTCATCGTGCTGGATGGCCGTTTCTTCAACGTCATCGTAGCTCGCCTGGAATTCCTTGATGCCTTGGCGCAGGTCGCGGTCCTTGCTCGCTTGGCTGGCCCGGACCCGGTCGACGGCCCGGCGGTGCGCCAGGGTCAGCAGCCAGGTGATCGCCTTTCCACGGGCCGAGTCGTAGCGTGAGGCCTGCTGCCAGGCTTCGACAAATACCTCTTGCGTGACTTCCTCGCTTTGAGCCTGGTCCTTCAGGATGCGTCGGACCAGACCGAAGACCTGGGGCGAGAGACGGTCATAGAGTTCTTCAAAAGCGCTCTCATTGCCTGCCGCAATCCGGAGCATCAGTTCTTCGGTGGTTGGGGCCCAAGTCTGTTCCGTGCCACCTGGTAGATGTGAACTCATGCGATAAAGCGTCTCATGCATTCCAAACCCGTCCTTCATCCTTTCTGGTGCGGCGGCCGAAAAATATTTTTTCGGCCTGCCGGAACCACCGGTCGACGCCTATCGACCGCAGGGGGCCGGTGAGTGATGGAAGGGACCATCAGACACCAACCCCCTGGTGGGTTGCCCTGCCGTGCCTCGGCTACTTCTTGGCCGGGGGCATCAGCACGGTGTCGACGAGATAGACGGTTGCGTTGGCGGTCTGGACGCCGCCGCAAACCACCGCGGCGCCGTTGACCATGAGCTCGTCACCGCTGCCGGTGACCTCCAGGTCCCCGCCCTGGACAGTCGTGTGGCTGCCGGGGATGTCGCTCGGTGCGATCTGGCCGGGGATCACGTGGTAGGTCAGGATGCTGCTCAGGGTGTCTGCGTCCGCGACGGCTGCGTTGAGGTCCTTTTCCGGGATGGCTGCGAAGGCCTCGTCTACCGGGGCGAAGACAGTGAACTCGGCACCGTTGAGGGTGTCAACCAAATCGACCTTGGGGTTGAGCTTGCCTGACACCGCTGCGGTAAGGGTCTTGAGCAGCGGGTTGTTGGAGGCGGCCACTGCGACCGGGTCCTTGGCCATGCCGGCAACCGAGCCTTCTCCGCTGGGCACTGCCTCGGCATATGCCGCGCAACCCGAGCCCACGAGGTTTGCTGCCGGGTCCATCGCCGCTTCGCTGGCCATTGCCGAGCTGCTCGGTGCCGCCGACGAACTGGACGGGGCGGCCGAAGAGGCAGGTGCAGCGGTTTCGCCGCCGGTGCCCGCCGAGCAAGCGGTCAGGCCAACGGTGGCAACTGCAATCAGTCCGAGTGCTGAGGCAAACTTGCTGTTCATGCGCTTCATGTCATGCTCCTTGCTTGGCGTCGACCCTTGGTCTCCGCGCCTTCCCGACCACTGTTGGTTCGGGCTGTCATGGAGCATTCGGTGCCGTACGGCAAACGGATTGGAATCATGTCAAAAAAGTTTTTTCCCCCCGCGCCACTACCCGCAGCGGGCTCCCATCTACAGGTGGACATGGAAGAAGCGGAGAAGATGTCTGTTCTTCTCCGCTTCCGGTAAAACTATCTCCAATCATCAAGTTGCTCAGTGTTTCTTGATGTGGGTGACCTGCTCGGTCTCTGTCGCAGGTGCGTTCTTCGAGCGCTTCTCCGCGCGTCGCGCCTTGATCGACTTGCCGGCAGGCTTCTTGTGTTCATGTCTATGTGGTGATTTGTCTGGCATCAATTACCTCTCACCCTGGGGCGGGATCACTTACGACCGCGACTGGTCTCCCCACACACAGACGATACTCCTGAGCGCGCAAGGATGCCAGCACTTTTTGGGGGTCCCGTTTTCCCTGGCCTTCCCCGGGCGACACCTCTGCCGCGACGTGCCCCTTTACCCCAACGGCATCGGGCCATAGGCTCGGTTTCATGCCGGTGATGATGAGAACCATCCAAACAGCAGTTCCGCCAACCATCCTGTACCAGGACAAGGTACGGGACGTTTTTGCCGCCCAACCCGGCCTGACCCGATTGGGCCAGCGCCTGATCAATACGTCCTTTGACTCCGCCCAGATTTCGACCCGCCATACTGCGGTCACCGAATTCACCACCGAGACGGTGGCCGAGAACCCCCTCTTCTTCGACGCGGAGTCGGGGCTGCTGCTGCGACCCAGCACCAAGGAACGCAACGAGGTCTTTGCCGCCACGGCGCCCGGACTCTACATCGAATCTGCACAAAAGGCCCTGGATGCCTGCCCCGATCTTGCACCCGGCGACATCACCCACGTCATCACGGTCTCCTGCACCGGCTTCTACAACCCCGGGCCCGACTACCAATTGGTCAGGGCACTGGGCCTGAGCCCGGCAACCCAGCGATACCACCTGGGATTCATGGGATGCTACGCCGCCTTCCCGGCCCTGCGCGCCGCCAAGAGCTTTTGCGAGGCCGACCCCAACGCCGTGGTCCTGGTGGTCTGCGCAGAGCTGTGTTCCATCCACGTGCGCAGCTCGAACGACCCCGACACCATCATGGGCTCCGCGCTCTTTGCCGACGGGGCCGCCGCCGCCATCGTCACCGCCCGCCAGCACTCCGGGTCCGGCCTGCGGTTGGACCACTTCGAGACGGTGCTGACCCCGGTAGGCGAGGAGGCCATGGCCTGGAACATCGGGGACGAGGGCTTTGAAATGGTCTTGGGAACCTACGTCCCGCACATCATCGACGACCACATCGTTGGCGCCTTGGAACCGCTGCTGGCCCGGGACCCGACGCTGGGCGATGCCTATGCCGACATCCCGCACTGGGGCATCCACCCCGGTGGACGCGCCATCCTTGACCGCGTGCAGAAGCGCCTGCAGTTGGGCGACGACCAATTGGTGCCGGCGCGGCGGATCCTCAACGACTACGGGAACATGTCCAGTTCCACGGTGCTGTTCGTGCTCAAGGACATCATGGACGAGAACATTTCCCGGGCATCGTCATCCGGCGAGCGCGTGTGCTCCATGGCCTTTGGCCCCGGTCTCACCGTCGAGACGTCCCTGATGACCCTGGTTTCGGGGAGGCAGGGCTAGGCGCCCCGGACATGCAACGGGACATTGCCGCATTCGAGGAAATGGACAGCCCTGATGCCGATCCGCTGATGCTGGAGCGGACCTACGCGCAGTTCCCGCTGGTGAACCGATGCGTCTCAGGGTGGCGGAGCGTGTACCTGGGGCTCGTTCGACCGGCGCTTCCGCGCAACCGCACCGCCACCATCCTGGACATCGGCTGCGGCGGCGGCGACATTGCACTGGCGCTCCTGCGCTGGGCACGGGCCGACGGGCTGAGCCTCAAGGTGACGGGCATCGACCCGGACCCGCGCGCCCACGATTTTGCCTCCCGGGCGGCTGCCGCTGCCGGCTTCGGCCCCGAGGAGCTCGAATTCCGGCGGGCGGCCAGCGCGGAACTGGTGGCTGAGGGACTGGTGTTCGACGTGGTCATCTCCAACCACGTCCTGCACCACCTGGATCCGCCGGCGCTGTCAGGCGTCCTTGCCGACAGCCAGGTGCTTGCCCGCTCGCTGGCGATCCACAGCGACATCCGGCGCCGGCGCAGCGCCCTGCTGCTTTTCGGGCTGGCCACCCTGCCCCTGGCCGGCACCTCGTTCATTCGGCGCGACGGCCTCACCTCCATCCGGCGCAGTTTCACCCGCGACGAACTCGCCCGGGTGCTGCCGCGCGGATGGCACGCGCACGCCGCCGGGATGTACCGGAACCTGGCCATCTGGCACGGGGAACCACCGGCCGGCCGATGATCGACGTCCTGATAGTCGGGGCCGGCCCCAGCGGGATGGCGCTGGCGATCCTGCTGCGCCAGGGCGGACACAGCGTGCGCGTGCTCGAGTCCCGGACCGGGGTCGGGGAACACTCGCGGGCCATCGGGATCCATCCGCCGGGACTCGCGGTCCTGGATGGGCTCGGGGTGGGACCGGCTGCCGTGGAGGCCGGGGTGCGGATCACCCGCGGGGTCGGCATCTCCCGCGGACGGGTCGTGGCGGAACTGGGGTTCGGCTCCATCCCGGCCGGTCACCGGTTCGTGTTGTCGTTGCCGCAAAACCGGACGGTCGGGCTGTTGCGCGACCGTCTGCGGGAGCTGGATCCCTCGGCGCTGCTGGCCGGGCACGAATTCACCTCGTACACCGCGCACCCGGGGTTCCACGTTGTTGAGGCCGCGGCCGCCGGCGGACCCACCCGATTCGAATGCCGCTTCCTCATCGGCGCCGACGGCACGCGGTCGGCCGTGCGGCGGGCGGCGCTGGTCCCGTTCCGCGGCAGGGACCTGCCCGATCGCTACCTCATGGGCGACTACCCGGACGGCACCGACTTCGGCCCGGTGGCGGCCCTGTTCCTGCACGAGCACGGGATCACCGAGTCGTTCCCCCTCCCGGGGAACCGGAGGCGCTGGGTTTCCCGGCTCCGGGATGAGCGATCGCCCTCGCTGCCCGAACTCATTGCGCGGCGGACCGGGCACCGGGTGGAGGCCGGCGAAAACTCCATGCTCAGCGAATTCGGGACCGCGAATTTCGCGGTGGGATCCATGAACCACGGGGACCTGGTCCTGATCGGGGATGCTGCCCACGAAGTCAGCCCCATCGGGGGCCAGGGCATGACGCTGGGCCTGCTCGATGCCGCAACACTGGCCCCCATCCTGGGGGCGGCGCTGGGCGGGGAGCAGCCCCGGGACCGGCTCGAGGAGCAACTCGCGGGCTTTTCCCGCCGGCGTCTGGCCGCTGCCCGGGGGGCCGGGCGGCAGGCGCACGTGAACATGGCGCTGGGGCGCCCGCTGTGGGGCCCCGCCGTGGGGTCGCGCGATGCGCTGGCCCATGTGCTCTTCGAGTCGGAGCGGTTTTCGGCCGCCGTTGCCGCCACGTTCACCATGACCGGCAAGGGCTGCTGAAAACGCGCGGGGCGTGGGGGGAAGAACGATTCTTCCCCCCACGCCCCGCGGTTGCTTGGTGCCTTTGCGGTTATCCGTTGAAGGCGAACCGGGTCTGCAGGCGTTCGGCGGTGCGGTCCGGGTTCAGCAGCAGGACGCAGATGACACCCACGACGACCAGGTAGATCCCGATCATGGAGAATGACGAGTTCATGCCCTGGGCCAGCAACGAGGCCATTTCCGCGCTGTCGCGCACGCCCTTGGGGCCCGGAATGTATCCGGCGCGGTCCATGAGCGATCCGACCATGGCCGGGGCAATGACGCCGCCGACCGAGGCCAGCCCGGTCAGCGTGGCCATGATGGCCGCGCGCTGCTTGGAGGCGACACAGAACGCGATGGCGGTGGGGGCCAGCGGGTAGATCATCGCCAATCCGGCGCCAAGAGTCAGCGCCGTCACCGCTGCGTAGCCGTGCAGGTGCGGCAGCACGGTGAAGCAGATGCCCGAGACCAGCAGCGAAGCGCCGAACAGGGCGCCCATGGCCCAGCGCACCGTGACGCCGCGGCGCATCAGGTACCGCGAGGTGTATCCCAGCACCAGCAGCGCCAGGGCCCCGATGACCCACGGGAAGGTCGAGACCAGCCCGATCATCTCGGGCGAGAGGGCAACCACCGAGCCGAGGTACTTCGGCGACCATGTGGTCAGGAAGCCCTGGGCCCAGAAGCAGCCGGCGCCGGCCAGGACGGCAGCAATGAACATTCTCGAGCCCAGCACCCGGCGGATGGGCACCAGCTTGAGGAGGTCGGCACGTTCGGTGATGCTTGCGCCCGGCTTTGCGACGGCCGGCTGCTCCCGGGGCACCGCGGCCTCCGGGACCTTCGCCGGTTCCGCCTCGGTGGCGGCCTTCTTCCCGGTGATGTGGCTGTAGGGTCCGTCCCGCCCCACGAGGAACCAGACGACGCTCCAGAGCAGGCCCACTATGCCCAGGAACCCGAAGGCCCAACGCCAGCCGAGTGCCGGGTGCGCGATGATGCCGGCCAGGATGGGGGCCGCGATGATGGGTCCGAGCGTGGAGCCAATGGCAATGATGCTGGAGGGGAAGCCGCGCTCCTTGGCCGGGAACCAGCCGTGGACGTGCTGCAGGGAAATGGGGGTTGCCGGGCCCTCGGCCCCGCCGAGCAGGATGCGGGTGACCAGGAGGACCGCCGCGCCGCCCCCGAACAGCATCGGGAACTGCAGCACGGCCCAGCTGATGCCCATGGTCAGCAGGATCCAGCGGGTGGAGACCTTGCCGGCCAGGAAGCCCACGGCCACCGCTGCGATGGCGAAGAGGAAGAAGAATGCGCTGCCGATGAGTCCGAACTGGCCCGCGGTGAGGCCCAGTTCCTTGATGGCCGAGTCGGCGACGAGGCCCAGCACCGCCTTGTCGGCGAAGTTGATGATTTGGAAGACGACCAGCAAGGACGTGACAATCCATGCCCGGCGATTCATTTTCCCGTATTTGACGGCCGCACGAAGGGTGTGCGGCTGGACGTGCTCCGAGGTGCTCATGCGCCTGCTCCGATGATTTCCAGTCCTGCGGTTTCAACACTATTGGTTCCGGGATCCCGGGGGAAGAAGACGTCGTTGTCTTCGGCAATGTGCACGGTGCCGGCGAAGTCCCGGCGGACCGCCTCGCCCATGGCCACCAGGTCGGCGGTGCCCGGGGTGTTGGGCACGATGTGGTGGAGCACCAGGGTCTTGACACCGGCCGCGGCGGCGACCTTGCCGACCTCGGCGAAGGGGGTGTGCGATTCGCGCAGGTGGACCTCGATCCCCTCGCGGGTGGGACCGTCGGGGAAGGTCGCCAGGATGGAGGGCAGGTCGATGACCTCGTGCAGCAGCAGGTCCGCGCCGCGGGCGAGCCTGATGCAGTTTTCCGAGTAGGCGGTGTCCCCGGAGATGACCACCGAGGCGTGGCGCGAGTCGATGCGGAAGCCGAAGGCCGGGAAGCACAGGCGGTGGTCGACCAGGATCGCGGAGATGACCACCAGCTCGTCGCGGTATACCTCGAACGGTTCCATCACCGGGTGCCGGTTGGCCACCGGGTCGGCGCCCGCGGCCGCGGGGATCTCGATGTCGTGTCCGCGCACCCATTCGTGCGGCTCTCCGCGGCCCTCGTCGGCCATGCGGATGGCGATGTCCGAAGCGAAGACAGTGTCGAGCAATGCGTCAACGATCTGCGTGGTTGAGGTCATTTCGCGATTGCCCACGCGGGCGTCGATGTCCCGCGCATGCTCTTCATCGAGGGCCGGGATGCGGGCTGGCTTTCCGGGGCCGAAGACCTCGATGGGTGCCGCGAAGGACTCCCCCGGCACCTGCCAGCCGGTGACCAGGAAGGAACCCAGGTCGTAGATGTGGTCGGAGTGGTGGTGGGTGAGGAAGATGCCGCGCAACTGGCCCCATTCGCAATGCGAGCGGTAGTTGCGGATGCTGCCCATGCCGCAGTCGAAGACGTAGGTGGCATCGTCGACCCGGACCGCGGTGCTGGTGCCGGCCCGGGAACTTGAGACGATCGGTCCACCTCCCGTCCCCAAGGTGTGCACACTCATGCCGCTGAAATTTTTTGTACTCACGCTGGCGCCTCGCTTCGTTGGGAAGGGCTGTCGGTTCTTGGCCCGGTCTGTGGTTGGTTCTAGTACGCCGCGGCAATTTGACCTTGCAGCGGTGCACGCCCCCAAGCGTGATCCACATCATATGCACTAGAACTGGCGATCGCAATACCTATTGCATATGGCCATGGTTTTCTGCCATGCTGGGTCGACCAAGGAAACATGCGACAAGGAGCTGCAATGGAAATCCAACAGGGCCAGGAAATCGTTCTCGGCGATCTGCCCAAGGGCATCACCCTCGCCAGCGAGGCCATGGGCAACAAGACCTGGAACGTGCTGGGGCACACCTATCTATCCAAGGTGGAAAGCTCTTCGTCCTTCGCCTGGCTGTCCCTTGACCCGGCCGGCACCGGCGTTCCCCCGCACGTGCACCCCACGCAGGACGAGCACATCTACATCATGGAGGGCGTGTACACGCTCTACCTCGACGGCGAGTGGACCACCGCGGGCCCGGGCGACACCGTGCGCATGCCCATGGGGCTGCCGCATGCCTATTACAACAAGCACGAAACCCCCGGCAAGTCCCTCTTCTGGGTCAGCCCGGCGGGCCAGCTCTCCACCCTCTTCGACGAGCTGCACAATCTCACCGATCCCGAGGAAGTCGTCCGCCTCTCGGCCCTGCGCGACGTCAACTTCCTGCCGCCGGGAGCCGTTCCGGGCGCCTAGGCGTCCGCTACAGTCGAGGGCAGTGCGGAACCCGCACTGCCCTCCCATCGTTTGCGCCAAGGAGTACATGACATGACCAGCACGCCCCCGCTATCCGGGATCCTGTCCTACGGCCCCGACGAGGCCCAGCACCTTGTGCTTTCACGGCCCGAGCCCGGAACCCGGCCACTCGGCATCGCAGTCCTCATCCACGGGGGTTATTGGCGCTCACATCTCTTCGCCTCGCTGATGGACCCACTGGCCGCTTCGCTGCGGGCCGAAGGCTGGATCACGGCCAACGTGGAATACCGCCGCGGCGCCACCGGCCGGTGGCCGGCCCCGCTGGAGGACACCACGGAAGCGCTGGAACGCATCGCCGTGTTGAAGCAGGCCGAGGGCATCGGCGGCCCGTTGCTCACGGTCGGCCATTCGGTGGGCGGGCAACTGGCGCTGCTCACGGCCCGACTCGCGGATGGGGTTGTGGCCCTGGCACCGGTCACCGATGCGGAACGGACCTATTTGGAGAACCTGGGAGACAACGCGGCGGCCGAATATTTCGGGGCCACCCCGGACCAGGCCCCCGAGATCTACCGCTCCGCCTCGCCGGTGCACCAGCCGCTTGGCACCACGCCAACGGTGATCCTGCATGGGGCAAATGACGACCGCGTGCCGATCGTACATTCGAACGCGTTCATGGCCGCCGCGGGGTCACAGGGTTCCCCGGTGGAGCTACGCGAATTCAGGACCCTGGGCCACCTCGAAGCCATTGACCCGCTGGCCGTTCACTGGGCCGGGGCGCTGTCCTGGATGGCCGAGGCATCGGGCCCCACGCCCCGAGCGGCCAAGAGCGAATATGCGTAGGACTTCGCGATAGGGGCCAGCAGCGCATCGATGGCCCAGAACGTGTGTTTGGCAGCGGGCGCCTTCCAACCCTCGGGAAGGAATTCCAAGGGCAGGTTGGGGTCCCGGTAGGGGAAGCGCCGCCACAGCGTTAGCAAGGGCACGTAGAAGGCAAAGGCCTCCCTGGCCAAGCCGGCGGCGGGATCGCCGCCGGTGCCGGCTTCGAGCCGCGCAGACCATTCCTCCTTGGCCGCTCCGTAAAGCCCAAGGAAATCGCGGTACTGCTCGTCCAGCTCCTGCAGGTCCCACCATTGGGGCACCTTCGCCTTGATGTCCTGCTGGCTCAGGTAGTCTGCGCTGAAGTATTCGACGTATTGGTCAAGTCCCCGGTCCTTCAGCCGCCGCATTGCCTGCGGCAGGACGTTGCTTGGTGCGATGGCAACTCCCGCGCCCACCGCGCCGAAGCCGAGGCTGTTCAGTTCGGTCCGCAGCTCATAGCGGCGGTTGCGTTCGGCTTCCGGCACGGAAAAGATGACCAACGACCAAGGGTCGTTGGGGTGCGAGCGTTCCGGGGCGTAAATCCGCTGGTCGCCCTCGTCGAAGGCATCGAGAACGTCCGCTGAGAGGCGGTAGCTGGCCGTGTTGCCGTCCCGGCGGCTCACGAGCACGCCGTTGCGCTTGAGCCGGGATACCGTCGAGCGCACAGCGGGCGGCTCGATACCCAGGGCGCCGAGCATGTCGACCAACACAGCCACCGGAAAGGTGCCCCCCGTCGATCGGCCATAGAGCCCATAGAGAGTGACGATCAGCTGCTGGTGCTGCAGCTTCGACTGCCGTGTTTCCATGCCGGTGCGAACCCGCTTCTCGTAAAGTACCTCGTTGCCATACCCATCCTAGACACACCGCGGGACAGCGCCCGGCCACGCGGGGACGGCCAAGGGATTTCACCGTCCCGACAGGCGGCTTTCGGGACGATCACCGGTTCCCTATCCCCACGGACAGGTATTTTAGGTAGCTTTGGGGAATCGGGTATTCGCACGCGAAACCAGCCCAGCGCCGAATCGAGGAGGAGACCATGCAGGCACCACGCCCCACGCCTCCATCCGCGCGGTTCATTCCCGCGGTCCAGTCGGTCACCGAGCGCTCAGGGGTCACCGTTGAGGTCCGGCACCACAACCAGATCCTTTTTTGGGCAGTGGTTCGCACCACCGCGTTCCAGGTTGTCGGGCAACGGTGCGGAGTCTTGCCCGTCCATGAATCAGGGCAGCGGCTCGGCGTATTGGTAACGCATCTCGACAAGGCCATTCGCGCGGTGCGCCGCAATGCGTCCGAACCCGTGTATTGTGACAACGCGTTGCTGAACGGACATATTCGACTTCCCGAGGCATTGGCGCAGCTGGGGTTCATGGTTTCGGAGCAGTTCCGTCCACTGGCCGGAGCGAAGGCGGCCACGGCCCTGCTTCAGGAACGCATCGAGGACTACTACTCCGAGTTGACGATCACCACCGACGCCTCACGCAGTTGGCACAGCCCGTTGATGGGCCATGGCTGGATCCTGGATTACGGCCGCGGCACGCCACCCATGATCAACGCCTTCGCCGCCACGGGTAAGGAAATCCTGCAGGGCGAACTCAATTCCATCCATTACGCCCTGCTGGATGCCAGCAGGTACCGTGACGACTTGTTCGCCGGATCGGTTCGCTTTCGCATCCGTTCGGATTCGCTCATGGCCATTGACCTGCTCCACAATCCCCAAAGCCACGCCCGCGCGAAGTCCACTGAGGCGAGGACGATCGTGCACAAAATCCATGAGCTGCTCTCGCGTTCCAAGGTCAGCTATGACTGGGTCAAGGCGCATTCGGGTGATCCCATGAACGAACTTGCCGACAGATTGGCGCTGGTGGCCAGGCGATGTTCTGCGGCGAACATTTCCTCCGTTGAGCGGCAACGCCTGCTGTTGCAGATCGCCGATGAAGGGGTCGACCTTGGCAAGGTGATGCCCTTGCGCACCGGGAGGTTCTTCCAGGTCCAATAGCCGGGCCTCACCCGATTGTTTAGCGCCAGCGCAGGCGGGTGTCGGAATCGCTGCTCTTGCAGGTATAGCTCTTCCCGGTATTCTTGCCAAGTCCCCTAGTGCCTTCGTCGTCCTGTGCACAGTATGCCCCGGGTGATACCTGCTTGGGATTGGGCGCCGTGGTCGAGGGCTTCTTCGCTGGTGCCGCACTGGTCCCAGGCGCGACGGTTGGCGCCTTGGCAAGCGGTTTGAGCGGGGTCGCCGCGGCGGCCTGTTGCTTCGGGCAGGTTGAGAGCACGCGCTCCATGGCGTTCTTTTCGGACGCGGTCACAGACAGCATGTACTTCTTCTTGACGCTGATCTGCGTTGCCACGTACCGACAGCGGAAAGACTTGTTGGCCGGCAACCACTCTGCGGCATTGGCATCGCCCTTGGAACGATTGGCCGATGCTTGCGAGGCCATGAGGTTCAACGGATCGTTGGCGAGACCCTGGCGTTGGTCCTGGGACAGCTGTACACCGCCTGACACCCATGCGTTCTTCAACGCCACCACGTGGTCGATGTCAACGGACCCGCTGTTCACCTTCCACTTAATGGTGGTCCCGGTGTACACGTCAGCCAACGTGCCGGAGGCGAGTTGGCATTTCTTCGCGTCCTTGAACTTTACAGACGACAAGTCGCGCTTGAGCGTGTCCTGGCGCTCGTCGCATTTGTTCCCGTTGAAGTCCTTCCAGCCATTGCCGAACATCTGGTTCCGGTCGTAGCCGGTTGCCGGCGCCTTGCCCTTGACCGGCAAGGTGTTCAGCACCGACACCGCGGGTGGGCCATCAAGTTTGGCACCGGGAGTGACCTTCGCGCCGTCGACAGACGCCGAGGTGTTGCTGGTCCCCAAGGTGGTGACATCAGTGGCTTGATCATTGCCAACAAGGGTGCCGAAATTCGCCACCAAGGCACCGGTCAGGATCAGGATGGAGACAATAATGCTTATCAGGTGCTTCAAAACGCTCTTTCAGGATGAATCAACAACGCACAACGCCGAAGGTACATATAAACACCCGTGGCCCACAGTTTGCCTGCGGGCCACTCACGTCACATCCATGACCCTGAGCCATTTCGGGCCTGAATCGCGATGGGCGGTCAGGATGTTGCATACCTGTCTAGCGCCAGCGCAGGCGGGGGTCGGAACCGGTCTTGCAAGTGTAGATCTTGCCGTTCTTCTTGCCGATACCCGTCTTGCCCTTGTCGGCCTTGGCGCAGAAGGCACCCGGTGAGACCTTTTTGGGCGCGGCCGTCGACCACGCCTTCTTGATGACCAGGGTTTGTGTCTTGGACGTCGAGAGCTTCTTCGTGCCGACCTTGTAGTTCACCTTTGTCGTCACCTTATAGGTTCCGGCCTTCAGCGCGACCGACGCCTTGTTCTTGGCAACGGTCTTTTTGCCCTGCTTCACCGTCAAGGTCTTCGAAGTGACCTTCACGCCTCGGGCTGCCTTGACCGACGGCTTGATGGTGGCCTTGTTCGACCCCTTGACCGTCTTATTGGCGATCGTGTTGATCGTGATTGCCGGCGCCTTCTTGGCGGCAACGACAGCGACCGTCTGGGCCGGTGTCACAGGCGCGGCTGCTGCCACCGCAGCCCCGGAAAACGCGATCGAAGCAGCAGCAGCCAAGGCGGTGAGTGTACGAGCAAATGCTTTCATGTGTCCCCCATTGTCCGAATGGCGCCCCTGGCCATCCACATCATGCATGTTCAACTCCCCATCAAACCATAGACCAGGACACAACCCACGGAATCTCACGCGGTTGGCCACCAATTGGCGGGCTGAGCACAGGGCCCCCGACATAGCCGATGTCTCGGTCGCACCCGTTCACAACGATGGACACGGGCAGGTCGTTTCATCTTTGCGGGATTGGACCCGGGAAGGCGTTCCTGGCTGCGGTTCGATCAGAGTCAGGGAACAAGGCTGCAGACGAACCAATCCTGGCGTGGCATAGTGAGTCGCAGCCGAACTGGAAGGCAGCCCCGTGTCGTATCAATTCCAAGTAACTTTTGATTGCCGTGACCTCGAAACGATGACGCATTTTTGGGCGACGGCCCTCAACTACAGCCTGCAGGAGCCTCCCGAAGGATTCTCGAGCTGGGCGGATTTCGCCGTGGACCAAGGAATCCCGGAATCCCAATGGCGCGGCGCGGTCACCGACCCCGAAGGCAAGGGACCTCGGCTGTACTTCCAGCCGGTGCCCGAAGGAAAGACGGCAAAAAACCGGGTGCACTTGGACATCAATGTCAGCGAGGGGGCCGCGACACCAGAGGAAGGGCGCGCGGGAGCCCAAGCCCACGCTGATCGCTGCGTCAAAGCCGGCGCAACGGTCACCGGCGTGTTCGAAGGAAACAACGACTGGCACATTGTGATGGCCGACCCGGAAGGCAACGAGTTCTGCATCCAGTGACCGTGGCGGCTCAAGGCGGCATCCTTGACCAGCTCACACTAAGAACGTAGCCATGGAGATTCCGGCCCGTTTCGCTCCGCACAGCCCCGGCAATCCACCTTGCAGGGCGTGAGGTTCCTCTTGGCGTTCCTTCACGCCGTCCGGTTGAGGGCAAAGGACACCGCAGTTCAGACTAATCATCATTTCACTATCTTGACGCACGTCGACGAACTGATATGCTTCTTTCCATGGCCTGCCCACACGCACAGACGCCCGAGGGTGCACGCGAAATCGAAGACACCGTCCGTACCGACTTCAGCAACACCATGTCGTACGGAAGCTACTTGGACCTGGGGCGCCTGCTCTCGGCACAGCACCCCGTCAGTGTCCCTGAGCACCACGATGAGATGCTGTTCATCATCCAGCACCAGACCAGCGAGCTGTGGCTCAAGCTGATGCTGCACGAGCTGGTTGAGTCACGTCGCCTGATGGACAGCGACGAAATCGGCAAGTCGCTGAAATGCCTCGCCCGCGTCAAGCACATCCAGAAGACGCTGACCGAACAATGGGCAGTTCTGGCCACACTCACCCCGCGCGAGTACGCACAGTTCCGCGGCTCACTCGGCTCGTCCTCCGGTTTTCAGTCCTACCAATATCGTGCCGTCGAGTTCATCCTGGGCAATAAGCACGAAGGCATGCTCAAGGTCTTTGAATCCGACCCCGATGCCCACCAGCTGCTATCCAAGCTCCTGCACGAACCAACCGTCTACGATTCCTTCCTCCGCGCCCTGGCCCGTTCGGGCTATGCCGTCCCCGAGGCGATCCTGGAACGCGATGTCTCCCAGCCGTGGGTCTTCCAAGAGGCACTGGTTCCCATCTACAAGGACATCTACGAATCCGACGACACCACCTGGAGCCTCTACCAGGCCTGTGAGGACCTCGTTGACCTGGAGGACAATTTCCAGGCCTGGCGCTTCCGCCACATGCGCGTCGTCCAACGCACCATCGGCTTCAAGAAGGGTACCGGCGGGTCTTCCGGCGTGGATTTTCTCAAGCGTGCACTGGATCTGACATTCTTCCCGGAGCTGTTCGCCGTCCGCACCGAGATCGGCAAGTAGCGCCCGACCATGCTGACCGAGCTCGACGACCTGGATGCCCGCACGGGCAGCACCACTTCCCTGGTCCGCACCATCGTGGGCCTGTACCTGCGCGAACTGGGCGGCTGGATTTCCTCGGCGCACCTGATCGCGCTGATGGACGCGCTGGGCACCACGCCCCAGGTGACGCGGACGGCGATCTCCCGCCTGAAGAAGAAGGGGATCCTCGAACAGCAAGCCCGGGCAGACGTCCAGGGGCTCCAACTCACTCCCACCGGTGAACGCATCCTTGCCCGGGGAGACAGGCGCATCTTCGAACCGCGCGCCATGGATCCGGCGGATCCCTGGTGCCTGCTCTCCTACTCCATCCCGGAGGCCGAACGCGAGCGCCGCCACCAACTGCGCAAGTACCTGCAGGGTATCGGCGGCGGCCTCATGGCGCCGGGACTGTGGATCTTTCCCGACTACCTGCGCGCCGAGGTCTGGGAGATCTTGCGCGTCCTGGGCCTGGAGGACCACGCGACGGTCATCGTCTCCAATCTCCTGGAGTTCACCGGGACCGCCCAGGCGTCGGCTGTTGCATGGTGGGACCTGGATGCGCTTTCGGCACTGCACCACGGCTTTCTTGACCAGAACAAGGCCGTGGCCGGCGCTGGACAGGCAAGCGCCGCCGAGAGCTTCGCCCTCTACGTGAGGGCCATTGATTCATGGCGGACCATTCCGTATCTGGATCCCGGGTTGCCGGAAAACTACCTGCCCGGGGACTGGCCAGGCCACCAAAGCGCCGAAGTCTTCCTGTGCATCCAGGCCAGCCACTCCTCCGCGGCACGCTCCCACGTCGACGCGTTGACTGCCCTCGCGTAGGGGCGGGGGCACGGAGACGGAACGGCGGCATCCGGCCGACCAATTAAATTCCATGGTCAGCACTCCCCAGCTCTTGACTATCGGAAAACACCGGAGCATCGTTGTAATCAACCGAAAGGTTGATCAAGAAAAGAGTTGAATACGTGTCCTTCGACGAGCAAGATCTCAACAGGGCATTCCTGGCCCTCGCAGACCCCACGCGCAGGCAAATCATCGCCAGGCTGTCCACCGGTCCCGCCACTGTCAACGAACTCGCCGAACCGTTCAAGATGTCCATCCAAGGCATCTCGAAGCACATTCAAGTCCTCGAGCAGGCGCATCTGGTGACTCGCACACGCGAGGCGCAACGCCGCCCGGTCCACTTGAATCCTGCACTGCTCACGGAGCTGACCGGCTGGATCGACAAATATCGGCTACTGGCCGACCAGAAGTACAACCGCTTGGACGCCGTGCTCAAAGGCCAATCCGCACGCCACGGATAAAAACACGAAAGTCCCATCATGACCAACCCACTAAACCTCAGCATCCCCGAAGGCACACCCTTCATTGATTTCACCCGGGAATTCGACTTTCCCGTCGCGGCGGTCTTCGAGGCGCACCGCGACCCCGCCCTCGTTGCCCAATGGCTCGGACCCTACGGGCTGAAAATGGAAATCGAGACCTACGACTTCCGCACCGGGGGATCCTACAAGTACACCCACTCCAACGAATCCGGGACCTACGGATTCAACGGGGTGTTCCACACCGTCCGCGAAAACGAGTTCGCCATCCAGACCTTTGAATACGACGGCCAGCCCGACGTCGTCGCCATGGACTACATGCGTTTCGAAGCATTGGAGGGCGACCGCTGCCGGCTTGTCGGGCACTCCGTCTATCCCACCGTTGAGGCTCGCGACGGCATGGCCGCCTCAGGCATGGAAGGCGGCATCACAGAGGGGTACGAGCGACTGGACACCCTGCTGTCCACCAGGTAGTGACGGGGCACCGCGGCTTGGGACGCATCACCTGATTTCCCGAGCCGCACTGCCGTCCAGTGGACCCCCGTTTCCCAGGATGGGACCTTCGCCGGGTCCGATGAAAACGGTCGTGGCCAGGCGTCTTTCTTGCCTTCACGGGACACCGGATGTCTAATACATAGTAGATCTATGTAAGGAGACATCGTGCGCATCGACAAGGACCTGGTCGCCGCATCGGCGACCCCGCTCGTGCTGGGGATCCTGGAGGGAGACGAAATGCACGGCTACGCCATCATCAAGCGCGTGAGCGAGCTTTCCGGCGGGGACATGCAGTGGACAGACGGAATGCTCTATCCGCTGCTGCACCGTTTGGAGCGGCTTGGCTACCTGCGTTCGTCCTGGGGCGTTTCGGAGGCAGGGCGCCGTCGCAAGCACTACGCCATCACCGAGACCGGTCGTGCTGCCTTGGCCGAACGGCAAGGGCAATGGACCGTCGTCGCCGAGGCGCTGCGACAAGTGTGGCATTCGGCGCAGCGCCCGCCAGCCGCGGAAACGGGATGGGCGTAATGGAGGAGCATGCAGGGCTTGAAGCCCAGATTCAGGTGTGGCGCGGCTACGTAGCCCGCCGCCGGGCCATCTCCCCCGCCGACCTCGATGAGCTCGAAGACCACCTACGCGAACAGATCGGCGAAAGGCGTGCGGGAGGACTCGACGACGACGAGGCCTTCCTGGTGGCGATCAAGCGCATGGGAAACCTCGATGCGGTCTCTCGCGAATTCGCGCGCGAACATTCGGAGCGGCTGTGGAAACAGCTCGTCCTTCTTCCGGAGGAACCCGCAGTCGCCGGAGCCCCGCCCCGGCGTGAGCTTGCCGTGGTCCTGTCCCTCGCGGTGGGGGCCGGCCTGGCGCTGAAGGCGGGACTCACCTGGCTGGGCGAAGACGCCGCCCTGCTGCGCAACCTCGGGCTGCTGGTCATCCCGTTCGTGGTCGCATACTTTGCGTGGAAGCGGCGGATTTCGGTGCGCACGGCGATCGCACTGGCCATCCCCTTCGCCATACTGGTGCTCGCGCTCAACATGTACCCGTTCGATTCGGACGGTTCCACGTGGCTACTCGCGGCGCTGCATGTCCCGGTGATCCTGTGGCTGCTGGCGGGGGTAGCCTACGTCGGCGGGCGGTGGCAGTCCGATGGCAGGCGCATGGACTTCGTGAGGTTCACCGGCGAACTTGCCATCTACTTCATCCTGTTGGCGCTCGGCGGCGGCGTGCTCATTGGGCTTACCTTCGCCGTGCTCCAGCTGGTGGGCCTTGACCTGGAACCGGTACTGGAAAGCTGGATCCTGCCGTTCGCCGTTCCGGGGGCCTTGGTGGTAGCCGCCTGGCTGGTTGAGGCCAAGCAGGACGTCATCGAGAACATCGCACCTGTCCTGACGCGCGTCTTCACGCCCCTGACGATTGCGATGCTGCTGGCCATGCTCATCGTACTCACGACCGCCGGCAGACTGGTCGACGTCGACCGCGGCCTGCTCATCCTCATGGACGCGATCCTGGTGCTGGTGCTGTGCCTCTTGCTCTACGCGTTGTCCGCCCGCGACCCGCTGGCCCCGCCGGGGTTCTTCGATGCGCTGCAGCTGATCCTCGTCGCGGTGGCCCTGGCCGTGGATGCAGTGATGCTGACTGCGATGCTGGCCAGGATCGCTGAGTTCGGCTTCAGCCCCAACAAGGTCGCCGCGCTCGGCCTGAACCTGCTTCTGCTGGTGCACCTGGTGCGGGCCGCTTGGCTGTCCGCCGGATTCCTGCGCGGCAGGCGTCCGTTCGCGGCGCTCGAGCGCTGGCAGACCCGCTATCTGCCGGTTTACGGTGCGTGGGCAGCTGTGGTGGTACTGGTATTTCCGCCGGTGTTCGCCTTCACCTGAGTCCGCGCACCGGAACCTGGGACTTTCAGGCGGAAACGCAAAAGAACTGCTCCGCAGCCACTTGGGGGTTGACTGCGGAACAGCTCTCCTGGCCGTTCGTCCGCTCTCGCGAGGGACCGGTTTACTTGGTTGGCAAGTCCAGCGACTGTCCAACAAAAATGAGGTCGGCGCTGGGCGCGACGTCCTGGTTCAGGGCGTGCAGGTCCTGCCAGCTGCTCAGGCCCTGGGACTGGGCGATCTTGAACATGGTGTCCCCGGCCTTGACGGTGTAGTTCTCGCCCGAGTCCTTGACGTTGACGCTGATTGCCGGTGCCTTGGCCACCGGGGCAGCTGCGCGCTTGCCGCTGGAGGCGTAGCTCTTGGCGGGAACCGACTTGGTCTTGTAGGACTTGGTGGAAGAGGTCTTGTAGCTCGACTCGCTCGACTTCTTCACGGTTTCCTTCTTCGGAGCAGACTCGTAGGTCTTGGCTACCGAGCCCTTTCCGCCGGAAAGTCCAAGCTTGGCCGAGCATGCGGGCCATGCGCCCCAACCCTGGCTGGCCTTGACGCGTTCGGCAACGCGGATCTGCTCGGACTTCGAAGCGTTGTTCGCGCTTCCACTGCCGCCAAAGGCGCTCCAGGTCGAGCTGGAGAACTGCAGCCCGCCCTTGTAGCCATTGCCGGTGTTGATGGACCAGTCTCCGCCGGACTCGCACTGTGCCAGTGCGTCCCAGGTGCTGGTGCTGGCTGCCGAGGCAGGTGCCACCGACATTGCCATGGCTCCCCCGGCCAAAGCGAGTGCGGCAACAGAAGCTGCGCCGCGGCGAATGTTTTTGCTCTTGGAATTCTGCTGGATCATGTTTCTCCAGTGCCATCCTCCGCATAGGTCGTCCAGGACCATCATGGCGGCGTTGTCCGGCGTCGCAATCGACGATTCGAGTGGCTACCGCCGCAATGGACAACGCACAGATATCCGGCGGTAGTTGAGACGTCTTCCGTAACCTGATGTTATAGAAACGTTACTCAACGACGGTACGGCACCACCCCGGGGCCACGTCAAGCCGTGAGTCCTTCAGGGAGCCATTCGACCTAGTCAGAGCGCCAAAAAAAGTTAATCACACGCGACAAAACGCCCCGGAGACCGAGATGGACTCCGGGGCGCTGTTACCAAAACGATATTATTTGGGGCTGACTAGTGAAGACTCGAGAACACTGGGAAGTGCCCTGATGCCTTCCAAAACCCAGCTGTGGGGATGCTGCTCGAGTTCTTCACGGCCAAGCGCCCCGGTGAGGACGCCCAGCCCGTGCACCCCGGCGTTGCATGCCGCCAGGAGGTCGACTACCGTGTCACCGCCGGCCACGACGCGGCGCACATCGTGCACGCCGGTGACTTCCATGACCCGGTGGATCATGTACGGCGCGGGCCTGCCCGCGGCGACTTCGTCGCTGGTGACCACGGCATCGAGCATCTGGCCTTCGCCAATCCCCCAGCCCAGGGTTTCGAGGATCGGGCCCGCGACATCCCGCGAGAACCCAGTGGTCAGGCCAACCTTGATCCCCCGGCCCTTGAGCTCGCACAGGGCTTCCTCCACGCCGGGAAGGGCTACCGGCGGGTTGGCCGCGTAGCGCTCCGCCAAAAGGGCGCGGAAGTGGTCGAACTGCCGGGCAACCAGCCCGGGGTCAGCCGTGACACCCCCGAGTTCCATCAATGCGGCAATGGCCTCGGTCTTGTCGGCGCCCATCCAGGTTTGCAGGTCGGCGGCATCGACGCTGGCTCCGGTATCCGTGACCGAATCCTCCAGGGCGCGGTAGACGATCCCATGCTCATCAACGGTGGTTCCGGCCATATCCAAGACGACAAGTTCAATCATTGTTTCCATCCTTTGGTTGGTCTATCAGTTATCAGGCGACCAGCGGGACGCGCACCAAAGCCGCCCTGGACGCCCGGGTGTTTTCGATGACGAAGTTCGCAAGATGCGGAAGGTACCGGTCATCCGAGCATTCAAGGATGCGTCCGTCCTCGGCGTAGGTCAGCCGATGCTCGCGCAACAGCGGCGATCCGGCGGCCACTCCCAGCAGGGAGGCATCCATCTCATCGGCACCGACGGCATCAATGACATGCCGGCCCCTGCTCAGGTCCACGCCCCGGGATGTCAGGTAGCCGAAGATCGAGCCGCTGTCGGTGTCGAAGTCAAAGAGTGCGTTGCCGACATCGGCGACGAAGTTGCTGCGTTCCACCATGGTCGGATTCCCGTCAAGCGAGCGCAGGCGCAACACCTGGATGACAGGATCTCCCGGTTGAAGGAGCATTTTTCCCGCAAGGTCTTCTCCCGCCGGGCGCCGTGCGATCTCCAGCGTCCGCTGTCCCGGTTCCCGGCCCAGTGAATGGGCCCACTCGGTAAAGGACATGAAGGTGGCAAACGATTGGGAAGGCACCGGGTGGGCGACCACCGGGGGCTTACCGCGACCCCCGGTGATCAGGCCCTCGCTACGCAGGCTCGCCAGCGCCTGGCGGACGGTTCCACGGGAAACACCGTTCTGCGCACAGAGCTCCGCCTCGCTGGGCAGTGGCTTGCCTTCTTTCCAGTCGCCGGAGGAGATCCGTTCACGGAACAAATCGCTGAGACGCTGGTGGATGGGTTCTTCGGAAGTTGACTGCACGTACTTGATCATACAAGTGGAACAGGCGGCATCCCGGGAACCTTGGTGAACTACAAATGAACAGGTCATGAAGGGGCTGGTGGCCAGATGAACCGTTGGTGAACTTGTCTGGACAAGTCCCGTTCTGGCTTGAAAACAGGACTTGGGACCGGCAAATATCAATGCCGTGAACATCTTCGAAACGAAATCCGGGGCCACCGCAGAACCGGTGGCAAGCACCGACGTCCTGGTGGTCGGCGCAGGCATCATCGGCCTGGCCCATGCCGCGCTCGCCCAGCAAGCCGGCCTGAGCGTCACCGTCATCGAACGCGACCACCGTGCGGTGGGCGCATCGGTGCGAAACTTCGGCCATGCCTGCATCACCGCCCAACACGGCGACCTCTACGACCTTGCCCAGGCCGGCCGGAGTCACTGGCTCGATTTCTCGGCCAAGGCCGGGTTCTGGGCCATCGAAGCCGGGGCCCTGGTGGTTGCCGCCACCGAGACCGAGCTCCAGCTGCTGCGCGAATTCTCCGAGTCCCGCCCCGAGGGCCAGGTGAGCGTGCTGGGCGCCGAGGAAGTCCGGGCCAAGCTCGGCCGCGAGAACACCGACGGCATCCGCGGCGGCGCATTCCTCGCCGATGACCTGCGGGTTGACCCGCGCAGCACGGTGGGCACACTGGCGGGCTGGCTCCACGAACAAGAAGGGGCAGCGGTGCACTTCAACACCGCTGCCCTGGGGTTCGGGCAGGGTTCCGAACGCCGGGCCCGCGTCAACACCAGCCGCGGCGACTTCGAGGCCGACCAGGTGTACATCTGTGTCGGCCACGACGTGGACTACCTGTTCCCCCAAATCGCGGCCGAGCACCGCATCGAGCGGTGCGCGCTGCAGATGACGGCCGCCGGCGCGCCGGAAAGCACCACCATCGTCCCTGCCGTGCTCACCGCGACCTCCATGCTGCGCTACGACGCGTTCACGCACATGCCCTCGGCGAGCGCACTGCGCGTCGAGGTCGCCGAGGCGCACCCCGACCTGCTGGGGATCGGCGCCAACGTGATGTTCACCCAGCGTCCGGACGGAACCTTGCTGCTCGGGGACTCGCACTCCTATGACCTGACCCAGGATCCGTTCCTCGATGAATCCACGTCCGGGATCCTGCTGCGGGCCGCGGCGAAGGTGCTGGATGTGGAGTCGTTCGCCACCACCGAACGCTGGCAGGGCATCTACGCCTCCTCCGAAGTTTCCCCTGTTCTGGTCCGCGACATCGGCGAGGCCATCACCCTGGTTTCCGTGACCAGCGGCATCGGCATGACCATCTCCTTCGGCCTGGCCGAGGCAAACCTCACCGCACGTCCCCTCCCCCGGCCCACCGCCGCCCTCACTCGCTAAGGAACCCGTCGCACCATGAAAATCCCACGCACCCTCGCCATGTCCCTTGCCGCCGCCGCCGCCCTCGCCCTGGCAGGCTGCTCCTCCACCGAGGCCCCTGCCTCGGCCGACCCCGGGTCGTTCTGCCCCACCGGCGAACTGAAGTTCGGCATCGAGCCCTTCGAGGACCCGGCCAAGCTCGAACCCGCCTACAAGGTGCTCGCCGCCGCCCTGGGCAAGGAACTGGACTGCAAGGTCGAGGTCCAGGTGGTCGAGGACTACGCGGCCCAGGTGCTCTCGATGCGCAACGGCAAACTCGACATCGGACAGTTCGGTCCCATGGGCTTCGTCTTCGCCTCCACCAAGGCCAACGCCGAGCCGCTGGTTTCCTTCGGCACCGCAGACGGGAAGCTCTCCTCCTACACCGCCGGCATCTGGGTTCCCAAGGATTCCGCGATCAAGGCCATCGATGACTTGCGCGGCAAGGACCTCGCCCTGGGCTCGGTCGGCTCCACCAGCGGGGATGTGCTGCCCCGCTTTGGCTTGAAGAAGGCGGGCATCGCCGAGGACGAGCTGAACATGAACTATGCCGGCGGGCACCCCGAGGCATTGTTGGCCCTGACCAAGGGCACCGTCGACGCGACCCAGATCAACTCGCAGACCCTGGCCAGCGCCATAGATTCGGGCAACTTCGATCCGGCCGGATTCCGCCAGGTCTGGAAGAGCGAGGCCATCCCGAACGACCCCATCACGGTCTCCGCCGACGCCGACCCGGCTTTCAAGGCTGCGGTCAAGGACGCCCTGCTGAACCTGGCGCCCGCGGACATCGAGGCCGTCGGCAAGTTCCTTGACGTCACCCCGGCCGGGCCCCTGATCGAGGTCACCAAGGAAACCTACAACCCGCTGTTTGACCTGGCCGAGACCATGGGCCTGACCGAGAAGGACATCTAATGACCGCGTTACGGATGCCACATCGCGCCTTGCACCCCGCCGTTCCGGCCGGCGAGGAGATCATGCAGGTCAGGAACCTGACCAAGTCCTTTAGCGGGCGCACCGTCCTGGACGGGGTCGATTTCACCCTTGCCCGCGGCTCCATGCTGGCGTTCCTGGGCGCCAACGGCTCGGGCAAGTCCACCACGCTCAAGTGCATCATGGGCCTGGAAACCCCCGAGGCCGGATCCATCAAGCTGGACGGCACAGAGCTGTCCACGCTGCGCGGCACCGAACTGGCCAGGGCACGGTCCTCGGTGGCCATGGTCTTCCAGAAGATCCACTTGGTCCCGCGGCGCACGGCGTTGGAGAACGTGTGCGCCGGCGCCCTGGGCCGGCTCAGCGGCCCCGCCTCCGTCAGCCCGATGTTCTTCCCCCGCGAGCTGAAGGAAGAGGCCATGGCTGCCTTGGCCCGCGTCGGCATGGCCGATCGCGCCCACGAGAAGGCCGGCCGGCTCTCCGGCGGTCAGGCCCAGCGCGTGGCCGTGGCCCGCGCCCTGTGCCAGCGCGCCTCGGTGCTGCTGGCCGACGAGCCGGTCTCCGCGCTCGACCCGCGCGCCGCCGAGGAAGTCATGGCCCTGCTGGCCGAACTGGCCCACGCGGAGAACCTGGCGGTCGCGACGGTCCTGCACCAGCCGGACCTGGCCCTGCGCCACGCGGACAACGTCATTGGACTGGTCAACGGCCGCATCGAATACTCCGGGGACATCTCCGGACTCGACGCCTCCATGCAGTCCCGCCTCTACACCCCGAATCGAGCAGCGGCATGAGCACGCAGGTCCCCTCCCTTTCAGTCCCCAAGGTCCCCAACGCCGGGTGGCGGATCACCTCGATCCTCACCGCCATCGCGGCGTTCATCGTCCTGCACGTTTTCGCGCTGCGCGGCACCGACTTCGAGGTGTCGGCACTGGTCACGGGCGCCGAGGGCATGGCCTCGTTCCTGGCCGACGCCTTCCCGCCGGACCTTGACTGGGAATCGGTCCTCGCCCCGGCACTGAAGGCGACCACCGTGACCCTGTGGATCGGGTTGCTGGGCACCACCCTTTCCATCCCAACGGCATTGTTGCTGGCGGTGTTCGCCTCGCGGACCACCACGCCGCACCGGCTCGTCTACCAGCTCTCCCGCGCAGTCCTCTCCTTCTTCCGGGCGGTGCCGGACATCGTCTTCGCGCTGATCTTCGTCACCGCGGTGGGACTTGGCCCCTTTGCCGGCGTGCTCGCGTTGATCTGCCACAACACCGGCGTCATGGGAAAACTGTGGGCGGAGTCTATGGAGGAAACCGATTCCGGCCCCCAACAGGCGTTGGCAACCGCCGGAGCCTCGCGGTTCCAGCAGGTCACCCATGCCGCGCTGCCCATGGCACTGGGCCAGTTCGTGGGATTGCTGCTGTACCGCTTCGACGTGAACGTCCGTTCCTCGCTGGTCTTGGGACTGGTCGGGGCCGGCGGCATCGGGTTGCTGATCAACCAGTCCATCAAGTCGTTCCGCTTCGATGCGATGGCCACCCAGATCGTGGTGGTCCTGGTGCTGATCATCCTTGTCGACCAGCTCTCCTCGTTTATCAGGCGGAAGCTGGAAGTCTAGCTGGGCCAAGCCCGGAACGCTGGATCGCTAGACTGAAATACCAAGTCGAATACGAATTACGGAGCGTCATCGATGAATCGCGGCGTTCTTGCCTCCCTGGCGGCCTCTGGACTGTTCGCAGCCATCTTCCTCATTTCCGGTTCCCTGAAGGACATCGGACACACGGAGGTCTACGGGTGGCGAATCGTGCTGACCCTGCTGATAGTTGCCCCGTTCTATGCGCTGGTTCCGGGCCGCCGGGTCCAAATGGTTGCCTTGCTCGGGCGCATCAAGGCCAGACCCGGCCTGCTGGTTTACGGAGCCGTTGCCAGCTCGCTGGTGGGCGTCCAGCTCTGGCTCTTCATGTATGCGCCCATGAACGGGTTCGCTTTGGCGACGTCGCTCGGCTACTTCCTGCTCCCCCTGGTCATGGTGGTGGTGGGCCGGGCGGCCTTTGCCGAGCGGCTGTCCCGGGGACAGAAAATCGCCGTCGCCCTGGCAGTCCTCGGCGTGGGCCACCAAGTGGTCTTCGCCGGCGGCCTGGCCTGGCCCACCTTGCTGATTTGCCTCGGGTATCCCGTGTATTTTGCGGCACGGCGAGCCGCGCGCTTTGAATCCAATGCCGCCTTCACGCTCGAGATCCTGTTCCTCACGCCGCTGGCCGTCTATTTCATCCTCACCGGAGTCCGCGGGCCCGAGGCGGCCATCGTTCCAGTGCTGTCCATCGGGGTGTTGGGTGCCTTGGCAATGTTCCTCTACCTGGGTGCCGCCTCCATGCTTTCCCTTTCGCTTTTCGGGTTGCTCAGCTACGTCGAACCGGTGTTGCTCCTGGTGGCCGCCGTTGCCATGGGCGAGCATCTCTTTCTCCGTGACGCATTCACCTACGCACCCATAGTCCTGGCCCTGGTCATCTTGGCCGCCGACGGATTTCGGTCCGCACGTTCCATGCGCAGGGGAACCTAGGAAGTAAGGTGGGAAATGACCATGCCAGCCTCGCCGGAAGCAGGTGGATTCCCCAGTGGACCAGACACAGAGCAGTGAACTCGAACTACGCAGGGATTCCTGGCTCTATGCCATAAAGCGAACGGTACGGGAGTTTTCCCGGGACGGGGCCACTGACCTTGCGGCCGCGCTGACCTATTATTCGGTGCTTTCAATGGTTCCAGGGATACTGGCATTGCTCTCGATGCTCTCCTTGATCAGCAGCGGACCCGAGACCAGGGATTTTATGGTCCAGACCATCAGCCAGATCAGCACCTCCGAGATGGGCACCAACGCCGAAACCCTGCTGATCCAGCTCGGGCAACAGACCGGGGCCGGCTGGACGTTGATTGCCGGTTTGCTGGTGGCCCTGTGGTCGGCCTCGGCCTACGTGGGCGCATTCGGCAGGGCCCTGAACCGCACCTATTCCACCGCCGAAGGCCGTCCCCTGTGGAAGCTGCGGCCCCAGATGTACCTGTTGACCTTGGTGATCCTGTGTCTGGCGGTGGTGGCCATTGCCATCCTGGTCCTTTCGGGACCCGTGGCCGAGGGAATCGGCTCCGTGTTGGGCCTCGGCGAGGCGACGCTCTTGGCGTGGAACATCGCCAAATGGCCGGTGCTCGTGCTGATTGCGGTGCTCATGGTCGCACTGCTCTACCATTTCACCCCGAACGTCAGGCAGCCCAGGTTTCGCTGGATCAGTGCCGGGTCCCTGGGTGCCTTGGTGATCCTGGCTATCAGTACCTCGGGATTCTTCTTCTACGTGGTGAACTTCAGCAAGTACCAAAGCGCCTACGGCGCCCTGGGAGGCGTGATCATTCTGCTGTTGTGGATCTGGCTGGCAAATATCTCGCTGCTGCTGGGTTCCGAACTTGACGCCGAAGTCGAACGAGTCCGGGAATTGCGCGCAGGTCTGGCTGTGGAGGATGAACTGGCGTTGCCAACCCGCGACGACACGGGAATCGCCAAGGCGCAATTGGCCCTGCTTGATGACCATGAAGAGGCGCGTGCCCTGCGGGTTCGCGCGGGCGGGGAGGCGCACCCCGGCGCCGAATTGCCAGGTCCGAGAGTGCCCTGGGGACTGCTGTCAGCGGCCGCCGGCACCATCGGGGCATATCTGGTGGGCAGACGCCACGGTGCCGACCGCTAAGGGCGCACTGCTAGGAATGCCCCAACACGTGACGCAAAGCCGATTCCAGATCCGGATGCCTGAACAGGTAGCCGCTGTCCTCGACCTTGCGGCCGGAGACGAGCTGGTCGGCGAACGCCAGTTCCTCGGCACCCTGCTTGCCCAGCAGTAGCCTGGGCCCGAATGCGGGGACCGGTATGCGGGCGGGCCGGCGCAAAACCTTGCCCAGGATCTGCGCATAATCCTTGGCCTGCACCGGGTGCGGAGCGACCGCGTTGACGGGTCCGACCAGCGAATCGGTCAACAGCGCATGGGCATAGATGCCGACCACGTCGTCGATGCTGATCCAGGACTGCCAGGCCTCCGATCCCAGGGGCCCTCCCAGGCCCAGGGCGTAGAGTGGCAGCATCCGTTGCAGGACACCGGTGGCCGGCGACTGCACCAGGCCGGTACGCACATTGACGACGCGCACTCCAGCCTCGCGAGCGGGCGAACATGCGTCTTCCCAGGCCGCGCAGACCTCCGCGAGGAAATCCTTTCCGGGTTCGGCTTCCTCCCCCAGCGGAACAGCCCGCCCTGCGGCGTGAGGATTCGCCCCATAAATGCCAATGCCCGAGGCCACGATGAGGCTGCGCTGCTTCCCGTCGTTGGCGAGGGATGCCAACGCGCGGGCCAGCAGACCGGTTCCCAGCACGCGCGAGGAGCGGATTTCCTCCTTGGCACTTGCAGTGAACCTTCCGCCAATGGTGTGTCCTGCCAGGTTCACCACGGCATCGACATCGAGCAGTTCCTCGGCGTCGAGCACCGCGTGATCCGGCGCCCAGAAGATCGTGTCTTCGCCGGTGGCCGCGTGCCGGTCGCGCACCAGTCGCTTGACGCGGTGCCCGCCACCGCCCAGCAGGGCGCAAAGCTGGGTGCCGATCAGGCCGGAGGCACCGGCCACGGCAATCGTCAGTGGCTTGGCGTCATGACTTGTGTGGAAGGCCAGGTCCGCCCTGAGCATCCGTTCCCGGTACCGGAAGACCTGGATGAGTTCGTGTTTGAAGGCCCGCTCGGCGATCTTGTGTGCGCGGCCCCGGGGAAGCCTGCCCAGGAGCGGGAGCTCGTACTCCACGACGTCGCGCATCATGGTGCCGCGGTTCTGCCCGTCGCCGTCGTCGGTGAATAGGTGCTGGTGTTCCCAGCGGGCCAGCGGCCCTGACTCCATGATGTCGGTGAAATCGTGCCCGGGGTTGAGGGAAATGTGCTTGGCATGCCACGGGATTTCGGCGCGCACCCGGCCGGGAAGTCCCAGCGCCTGGGCCCCGGCGGCGACGGCGGCGGCAAGGCCGGTGCCCAGTGTCCCCGGTGCCGCCACATCCATGACGGCCCGCGATCCCACGGCAATTCCCTTGTCCGGTTCCTGCCTGATTGAACCGCTAAACGGAGCCGAAAGCCGGGGCAATGCGCCGGGTCGCTCAAACCAGCGGAAAACCGTTTCCCGCGGGTAGGGCAGGTGGGTCGTGTATTCAAAGATTGCCATGGCTGTGTGCATCCCTTATCTCGCGGCGGTTCCCCCTTCTACCCACACTAGGCGAAAGTTATGCCCCGCAGCAGATTCCTTGAGGGCGGCGCAGCCTTTTGTCACCGGCCAAAGTGTCTGTGTCGTGTTGTTGAATGTACTTATCGACCCAGTCTGAAGGGAGCGGTGACCATGCGCATTGGCATGCCCGCCTATCCAACCCTCATGGAGCTGCGCACCGCCGGGTGGACGCTGGAACAAATATCCAGGGCCTATGAGGTGGACGAACCTGATATCCAGAGGGCACTTGCGTTGCATTTCATCCACAGACAGCCCGCCGGCCGGTGGCCCGTCCTGGGCGCAACATCCAAACCGCGGCCTGCATGATCGACATTGCCGTACGGGGTGGCCAGTGAGACTAACGCTCCGCATCCCGCGGCCCACCCATGCCGTCCAACCGCCTCGGTCGATGGGGAGAAAAATGACCCGACGCTAGCGCAGCATCAAAGCGATCATCCAGCCCGCAATCAACACCGAGCCGCCAATCACGACGGTGAAGCCAAAAAGCCAAAACCAGGCCGGCAACCAACTTCGCGTGGCAAGGATGTAGGCGTCCGAAGAGGCGACCAATCCGCGCCGGCGGGTGTGTACGCCAATGACCTTGAACAGGTCTCGCACCGATCCGACCAAGAGCATCAGGCCCAGTCCAAGCACTACCCAGGCGATGGCCCTGACGGGGGTGTAGACCACCAGCAGCTGGGCTGCCAGCGCAGAGCAAAGCGCCACCGCGATGCCCGCCCAATTGCGCAGGAAGATCAGCGAACCCAGCAGGACGAGGGCGCCGATGGAAAGTGCTGCGGAAGCATGGCCGTAATACGTCGATGCGACCAGTGCCATGCCCACCACCGCAGGTGTCGGGTACCCCCAGAAGCCGCTGAACACCGCGGAGAATCCCGGTTTGCCGCTACTGGCCAATTCCCCCGAATGATCCAGCCGGATCTTCAATCCGTGGATGAATCTTCCTGTCAGCAACGCAGCAAAAGCATGGCCCAGTTCGTGCACGAATGTCACGTACAGCCCAAAAATCCGCCAGGTTGCCCGCGGCACGGTCAGCAGCACGCACAAGGCAGCCAGGCCCAGCAACGGCCAAGGGGTCAGTGTCAACGGATCGCTGCTGTTGAAGCCCGCGAGCACCGCTTGCCACCACCGCTCAATGATTTCCATTCAGCCAGCCTATGTCTTGCCCCGCGCACCGATTGCACCAGCCGCGTTGGGGATGGTATCCCAACCTGTCTCACAGCCAATGCACAACTGACGTTTATACCGTTGATTCCTCAACTAACAATTTTCACCGGGCTTGAAGGGCGGCATGTGCATGAAGCGATTCATCGGACTGCTGCTTGCCCTGGCCTTGATGCTGCCTCTGGGTCAATCCCTGGGTTCCGATCCCAAGGGGTCCGCGTCCCCGATTCAAGCAAATACGGCACAGACGGCCGGAACATGGCATTGCCCGACGGATTCGCCCACCCAGCACCTGTGCGAACCGATCGTGGACCCCCAGCTAAACGTCGCCCAGATTGCACCGCGCCCCGACACCTCGGGAGCCTATGGCGCTGCGCCGGCAGGCCCGGCTACACATGGCCACATGTCGGACCAGCAGCAGGCACGGGCACCGGATTTGCACGAACTCTCCATTTCCCGAACGTAGAAAACGGCTTCCTCCTGCCGTCCGCGTGCCCGATTCCGGGTGCACCGCCTTCTTCGTTCCGAGGACCCACTATGTCCGAACCGAAAACTTCCCGCGCCCTGGTCATCGCCGTGGTGGCACTCATGCTGGCCATGGCCACCGGCGGCTGGATCCTGGGATCCGCCAATCCGCGCAGCAATTTACCCTCCGAGGCCTCCCCCGAGGCAGGCTTCTCCCGGGACATGCAAACGCACCACCACCAAGCGGTGCAGCTTTCCATGATCATTCGGGAAAATTCGACCAACCCTGCCGTGCGCTCGATGGCCTACGACATTGCGTTGACCCAGCAGCAGCAATCGGGCCAGATGTTTGCCTGGCTTGAGACCTGGGGCCTGGCCCAAACCGGTGAATCCATGACGTGGATGAGCGACCTCCTCAACGAGGATGCCTCGCATGCCGGCCACGGGAGCGTCGCCCCCGGCGAACCCCAGACCATGGCCTCCATGGGCATGGCCAGCGAGGCCGACATCCAAAAGCTCACCGCCGCGCGGGGCGAGACCGCCGACCGTCAGTTCCTGACTCTGATGATCGCCCACCACAAGGGCGGCGTCGAAATGGCCGAGGCCTACCTGCAACGCGGCGACAACGCCATGGTCGCCGCCTTCGCCACCAAGATCACCAAGACCCAAGAGGCCGAAATAGCGGCCCTGAACCAGCTGCTTTCACAGCTGAGCTAAAGGACGACTTCCCATGAACAAACGCGCAGAAGCCCAAATGGTCCTAGCCAAGGCAAAAGCCAAGGAAAAACGAACCAAGCTGTTGACAGTGGCGTTGATCGCGGCCGCCGCACTGGCCATCGTCATCCCCACCAGCGTGGTACTCAGCGGTGCCGCCCAGGAAAAATCTGCCGCAACCGCAGCCGCCGCCGCCCCCATTGACGGAGTCAAGACCTACGAGGTGGCCTCGGCCAATCACGTCGATACAACGGTCGCCTACGACCAGAAGCCCGGAGTGGGCGGGGACCACAATCCAGTCTGGCTCAATTGTGGGATCTATGAGGCTCCGGTCCCGGAAAACAATGCTGTTCATTCGATGGAACACGGCGCCGTATGGATCACCTACGACGGGGCCAGCGATGCGGAAGTCACGGCCTTGGAGGAAGCCGTGGGAGAGAAGACCTACCTCATCCTGAGCCCCTTCCCGGAACAGGGAGAGAAGATCAAGCTCACGGCCTGGGGAGAACAGCTCAGCGTCGATTCCCCGGACGACCCGCGCATCAAGACCTTCATCACGAAATACCGCCAGGGCCCGCAGACCCTCGAGCCCGGCGCCCCGTGCACCGGCGGCATCGGCGTCTAAGCTAGAAGGAAAAAGGAGAACACCAACCATGTCATTCCTGCCCTCGGCAATTGCCGGAACCGGACTCATCGGCGGCTTCGCCACCGCCCGCACCACGAAGAACCGCCCGCTGGGCGGCGCGGTGCTGGCCGCAGCGGGAACCGGTGCCTTCCTTCTGTGGAAAGCCAACGCCGGAACCCCGAGGGCAGCTGCCCTGGCTGGGCTCTACCTTGCAGCATTCGGGGCATCCCATCCGCTGGCCAAGAAGATCGGCGCCTGGCCCGCCGTCAATTCCGTCACCGCCGCAGTGATTCTCGCATCGCTGGTGGCCGGCCGGCGCAAGTAACCGCTCCGCGTTCCAACGCGTTCACGGCGGCTTTCCCGACGAATCCTGGTTCGGAAAGCCGCCGTGATTTGTCTTACCCGGGAAGCAATCGTTGCAGGAACGAGTCCGAATCGGGGACACGCGGCCACTACGATTAATGCAGGAAAGGGGCAAAACCTTGGGAACTCGCAAACCCTTCTTGATACTTGCATGCATGGCCGTCTTCGTGGGACTGCTGGGTCTGTCCGGCATGCCGCGCGCAGATGAGCCGCTGCCGCAAGCCTTCGCTGTTCCAGCCGGCGTAAACCACAACACCTTCATGGTCGCCGGGGACTCGATCACGGCAGCGGGAAGCCGCAAGGTGGCCGTCGGCCACGTCGGCGAAGCCTCCTGGGTGAGGTACGTCAACACACCCGGGACGCCCGCCACCCTGGCATGGACCGGCGGCTGGGCTCTGGGCGGTGCCCAAAGCGGGGACATGGCCGTGGCCCTGCGTGCCGGAAGCGCGGATTCCCTGGTCATCCTGGCCGGCACCAACGACCTCGCGCACGGCAACAGCCACACAATGATCGGAGAGAACCTGGCGCGCATCGCCCGCATCGTACGGGCACCCATGGTTCTGCTGAGCAGCATTCCTCCCCGCGACGACGCCGTTGCGGCAACGGTGGCCTACAACGAATTCCTGAAAACCTTCGCCGGCGAGCGCGGCTGGACATACGTGGACGCGTCGGCCGGATTGCGCAGCGAGGCGAACACCTTCATTGAGGGACTCAGCGACGACGGGGTGCACCCCAATGTCGAGGGCGCCAAGATCCTCGGTGCTGCCATCGGACAGGCCCTGACCACCAAGCCCATGCAGGCCATCGCGGACACGGCGGGCGTCGAACCCCTAGGCTAGGAGTCATGCGCTCCCCCATCGACAGCTACCTCGCGGACCTCCATGCAGAGCTTCTGGATCTCACGGCAGGCACCCCCTACCAGGGCATCCCGGCGATGGCCGACGCCGATCCCTCGAAGTTCGCCATTGCCATGGCCACCGTCGACGGCCACGTGTACCGGATCGGGGATGCCGACCTGGAATTCTCCATCCAATCCATTTCCAAGCCGTTCTCCTACGCGTTGGCGCTGGACGACATCGGGCTGGACGCGGTGGATACGAAGATCGATGTGGAACCCAGCGGAGACGCGTTCAACGAGATCTCGCTGGCTCGGGGCAGCGGGCGCCCGGCCAACGCCATGATCAATGCCGGGGCCATTGCCACGGTTTCGCTGATCAGGAACACCGATGCCCCGCGCTTCGAGCGCATCCTGGAACACTTCTCGACGGCCGCCGGGCGACGCCTGGAATTAAGCGATTCCATCTTCGCCTCCGAGGCGCTCACCGGACACCGCAACCGCGCACTGGCCTACCTGCTGCGTTCCTTCGACATCATCGAGACCGATCCAAGCCCGGTGCTGGAGGACTACTTCCGCGCCTGCTCGGTCATGGTCAACACCCAGGACTTGGCCATGATGGCAGCGACGCTGGCCAATGGCGGCACCCAGCCGCGCACCGGGGTTCAGGTCATGAGCAAGGAAGCGGTCCAGCGCACCCTGTCGGTCATGACAACCTGCGGCATGTATGACGATGCCGGAGCATGGATCTCCGCCGTGGGGCTGCCCGCCAAGTCGGGAGTCGGCGGCGGGCTGATTGCCGTGCTTCCTGGCCAGGTGGGACTGGCCATCTACTCCCCCGCCTTGGACCTCCACGGTTCCTCCGTGCGCGGGGTCGCCGCCAGCGAACGCATCAGCGCCGACATGGGGATGCACTTCGTGCGCGCCGCCCGCCTGGGCCGCTCGGTGATCCGCGACCACTTCGACATCACCGATGCCCCGTCCTACACCCGCTACACCGATGCCGCCAGCAAGCTGTTGGCCGAGTACGGGGAACGGGCGCACATCGTGGAGCTGGCCGGCGACTTGCTCTTCGCCGGCACCGAGTCCATGGTGCGCGAAGTCAGCGAACTGGATCCTTCCGTGGAACTGGTGATCCTGGATCTGCGCCGGGTCGACGACATCGATCGCATTGCGGTGGAGATGATCCACCAGCTCGGCCGGGAACTGGAGGCGGAGGGCCGCACCATGGTGTTGGTCCAGGAAAAAATCTTCGAGCCGCTGGAGTCGCTGCGTTGCTTTCCCAGCCGCAATGACGCGGTGGAATGGGCAGAGACCACGTTGCTGCAGCGCTACGGGGGCGACGACCTGGTGCCCAGCGAGGTCTCGGTCTGCGACTTCGCTGCGCTGGCGCCGCTGGACGCCGTGGACATCGACCTGCTCGAATCCCTGATGGAGGAATCCCGGATCGAGGACGGACGCATTATTCGCCGGCCCGGCCAGGAATTCGGTGGCGTCTACTTCATCCTCAAGGGCAAGGTGGTCACCTCGACCCTGCAAAACGGCAAGCCGGTGCGGCACGCGACGCTTTCGGCGGGCATGACCTTCGGCGAGATCGCCCTGGGCGGTGAGGGCGAACAAACCACCCGCGTCACGGCCGTGGGCAGGCTGCACCTAAAGGTGCTCTCGGCCGCGTCGATCGCCACGCTGGAGGCCGATGACCCGGGAACTGCCTTGCGCTTCTGGAAGGCCGTCGCCCGCGATGCCTACACCCGGGTCGAGGCGAACATCAAGGACTCGAACTTCCCGCTGCACTGACGGTTTCAGGTCCGCGAAAGGCCCTCCCGGGACGGATACGGAACCCGCCTTTCCTTGTTATCTATCTAACTATTCAGCCATCCGTCAGCAACCCACGACGTAGTAGCCGCCATTCATTCCATCGACCAGGACCTTCAACTCCTGGCCACCCAACCTCCCGGCCAACAACCAATTCGGCTTCCAAATTTTCTCGTGGCTCTGGATTTCCCGGATCTTCGAGTTGTGGCCCAACTTCATCTTTCGCAGCGAGGCGGTGGCCACCAGGCGCCGCGAACGCAACCTGGCGTCCTCGAAGGTGATGCTGTTCCACAACGGGTCCTCGACTCGGTCGCTGCCGGCCCCGCTACGCCGGAGCTCCGGCCACGGATCGGTAATGAAAGTCTTGCCGGTCAGTCGGTCCACTAGGGTGTGGATCCTGGATTCCATCTTCGTGCGTGGAAGTGCCATCGCGTGAACGAACCCGGCAAACGGGTGGTACGAAAGTGTTGCCGAGTCGACCTCGAAAGTGGCCGCTTTAGCCCGCACCGAGGCGGAGGCCTGTTCCCGGGTCAACAGAGCGGGGAACTCCATCTCGGTCACTGGCTGCGCCCGGCGATCTCGGCCTGCGCGGCCAAGGTCTGGTCCTGACCCAGCATCAGGGAGGTGGGGATCGGGCCAAGCTTGGCCGTCTCGTCCAGCGCACGCGCGATCGCTTCCGGTACAGGGCTGCTGGTTTGCGTGGCCAGGGATCCGACCATCATTGCAACGGTTGAGCACACGATGCCCACGACCATCGGGTCCAACCCGGTGTCGGCCGCCATGCCCGCAATTTCCCAGCCCACGGCCGTCACGGTGCCGGCGAGCATCGAGGAGATCGCACCAACAGTGTTGGCCTTCTTCCACCAGACGGCGCAGATGTAGGCGGGGACGAAGGCACTGCCCAGCACAGTCGTGGAGAAGATCACGATCTCCGCCACTGCTGGCGGGTCGAAAGCGGCAATGACGTAGCCGATCACGGCCAGCAGCAGCACGATGATTCGTGAAACCCAGACCATCTGCCCGTCATTCATCTTCCGGTTGACGAAGCGGGCATAAAGGTCCTGGCTGGCGATCGTGCCGGCCTGCAGCAGCAACGCGTCGGCGGTCGACATGATCGCCGCCATGATCGCGGCCATCACGATGCCGACGGCGAAGGACGGGAGCACGGCCTCGGCCACGGCAAAGACAGCCATTTCCTTGTTCGCCAAGGTCGGGACAAGCAGCAGGGCGAACATGCCGACCAGATACGGGCCGGGGATGAACGCCAGGTTGAAGAGCAGCGAGTATGCGCCGGCACGGCGGGCAACGCTTGGACGCTTCATCGCCATGTGACTTACCACCACGTGCGGCCAGCCCATGTATCCAATCGAGAAGATCAGCAGGGCACCAAGGATGATGCCCCATTGCCCTTCGAAAGCCAGGCCCTTGCCCCACATGGTCAACATCGTGGGATCGATTTCGCCGATGCCCTTGTTGCCGGCGGTGAACCCGCCAACAGCATTGAGAGTGCCGATCAGGATCCACATCATTCCGATGAGCATGATGATGGCCTGGACGAAGTCGGTGTAAGCCACCGCAAGGTAGCCGCCGAGGAAGGTGTAAAGCACGATGACGCCAATGGCCACCGCCAATGCGACGGGATAGGAGACACCCGAGACCATTTCCAGGCCGCGCCCGCCGGCAATGAACTGGGCCAAGACGTAGAAGAAGATGCAGAACAACGCAATGGGTGCTGCGATGGCACGGGTCCACTTGGAGGGGTAGCGGTGCTCAAGGTACTCGATCGAGGTGATCGACCCCAGGATCTGCGAGAGCTTGCGCATGCGCCGGCCCAGCACGGAGAGATTCAGCACGCCGCCGCCGAGGTCGCCCAAGGCGTACCACATGCCGAAGTAGCCCTGCGAGTAGCCCAACGAACCGGCGCCCATGAACATGTATCCGGACATGGAGGAACTTTGCAGGCGCAGGGCAGTGACACCCGGGCCCAGGCTGCGTCCACCCAACAGGTATTCCTCAGCTCCTGCGCTACTCCGACGCATGACCCATACTCCGATGCCGGCCATGGCCAAGAAATAGACAACCAGGAACACCAACTCAATTTTCAAGGTCCACCTCCACGTCCTCGGCCTTCCAGCCCCTGGAAAGCCACATGAAGCCCACGGTATACAAGACCCAGAAGGCCGGTACCCCCAAGATCACCGCGGTCGTAAATGCTGGTAATCCAAACACTGCGCCACATCCTTTTCGTCTTGCAGCGACACCAAGGAACACAAAGTGCCCTGCGTCACATAGTCTCTAGTGAAATGAAGTCTGACACGAAAAGAGTGAGGAAAATTCAGACGTTTGCATCGAATCCGGCACGGAACCGGACGAAATGTCCGGACCACGGCGCGCTGACCGTCCGGGACGCCCTTGAACTGCCCGAAATGCTCGCCGGTCGCCCCGAGGTGGTGGCCGGAGCACACGCCCTGGACACCCAAATCAGGTGGGTCCACGTCCTTGAATCCTCCACGGTCATGGATTTCCTTTCCGGCGGGGAACTGGTGCTGAGCACCGCCGTGGGCTGGGGCGATGACATTGATTTCCAGCACTACGTCCGTTCGCTGGTGGCATCCGGGATTGCCGGGCTGGTTCTGGAACTGGGCAGCAGCTACCGGCAGATCCCGCAGGGGCTGGCCAAGGCCTGTGAACAACACCGCCTGCCGCTCATCGCTTTGCACCAACGCACCAGGTTCATCACCATCACCGAGGCCGTCCACCGTTCCCTGCTCTCCGAGCAAATGCACGCGTTGCAGGCGCGGGACGCGGTCAGCAGCCACTTCAGCGAGCTGATGGATATCGGCTCCCCGGTACAGCACATCGTTGCCGAAGTTTCCAGGATCCTGGGGGCAACGGTCGTGCTGGAGGATCTGGCACACCAGGTGGTCTCGCATGCGCGTGGCCCCGAGCAGGACGATGGCTTCCTCAAGAACTGGCGGGTAAAATCACGTCTTGCACTCGAGCACTCCGCCGACGGCCGGGCTTCCACGCTGGTACGGGCCCGGGGAAAACAGTGGGGCAGGATCGTAGTCTTGGGTCGCCCGGAGCACCCGTCCGGCACTGGCTTTGTCTTGGCGCAGGCGGCGACGGCGCTGTCCATGGAGTTGCTGGGCCAACATCATGCCGACTACTGGACCAAGGTCTCGCACAAGCGGCTTCTGGAGAAGCTTCTGGACCGCCAACTGTCGAACTGGAAGGAGCTCGAGCACGAATTCGAGGCGGCCGGGTTCGAGTTTAGCGGGCGGAAGGTGCTGGGACTGGCCATCGAACTACCAGACACGGGGGACGAACCCGGTTCCCACGGGGTTCATGCCGAAATGGACTCCCTGCGCTCGGCGGCCGCCTCACTCGGCCTGGATGTCCTGTGTGCAGCGCGCCAATCCACAGTCCCAGTGATCCTTGCCGCGCTGTCCTTCCGGGCCTCGGCGAATGACCAGCAGGCTACGCTCACCGAACTGCTCAAACGCCAGCGTGTGGAATCCATAGAACCGGTGCGCGCCACGGCAGGTACATCCTCCACCAACATGCAGGGGCTACTTGTCTCCCTTGAAGAAGCCATCGCGTTGCTTTCCCTGGACAGTGGCCCGGAGGCCACCCGCGTCATCGCCCGGCCCCGGTCCCGGGAACTGGCGCTGCTGCTGCACTCGATGCGCGCCGAACCTTCCACCCGGGGATTCCCCGAGCGCATCCTGGGCCCGGTGCTGCTGCATGATGCCCGCACTGGATCGGATCTGTTGCGCACCTTGCTCGCATACCTCAAACACCCGACGAACCGGACGTTGGCCGCAGCAGAAAGCCACCTTTCACGTTCGGTCTTCTACCAGCGTCTGGCGCTGATCGAGGAACTTCTCGGCCGACGGCTGGATGACGGACAGGAGCTTGCCACGCTCCAGGTCGCGGCAATGATCCACCGGCAATCAGGCATCGCCTGAGCGTGGGCCCCTGAACACGCGGCCGTGACCCGGTTCGAACCGATAACGCGACAGGACCTACGCTTGGTTCCATGAGCAAGGAATTGACTATCCCCTGGGAAGCCGGAAGCCTGACCGCACTGCTAGACGCGGCGCAGCACCCCGACGCGTTCCTTCTGCTTGCGCACGGCTCCGGGGCAGGCATAGACCACGATTTCATGTCCGGGTATGCCAGTGCCGTCGCCGAGGCAGGCATCTCGGTGTTGCGGTTCAACTTCCCGTACATGGATGCGGGCAAGAAATTTCCGGACCGTGCACCCGTTGCTGTCGCGGTGTGGAAGCAGGTGCGCTCGTGGGTCGGCTCGAACCTGTCGGGGGAACTTCCGGTGTTCGCCGCCGGCAAGTCATTTGGCGGTCGCATGGCCTCCATGGCCGTCGCCGACGGCATGGACACCCAGGCCCTGATCTTTCTGGGCTACCCCTTGCATGCCCCGAAGAAGGAAGACAAACTTCGCGACGAACACCTCTACCCGTTGCAGGTGCCGATGCTTTTCCTCGAAGGCACCCGCGACCCCTTCGCCAACCAGGAACTCATGACCCGCGTGGTCTCCAACCTCAACCCGGCCAGCGAAGTGGTTTGGTTCGAAGGCGGAGACCACTCCTTCAGGGTCGCCCGCTCCGGGCGCACGGTATCCGAGGACGGTGCGGGGCTCTCCCAGGCCACCGCGGCCTTCATCCTCAGGCAGCTTTCCAAGGACTGATTCGGCAAGCACGGTCCTTGGCACCGCCCACGGATGCCGGCGCGGGCATGCCCATCATCAATGTGGAAACATGGTGGGTATGTCCCGGACCCTGCCTGCAACGAGAAAGTGGACACCTTCCACGCAATGACCAACCCCGGCAAAACCTCCGCGTCCCTGTTGGGCATCCTGGCGCTGCTCAGCGCCATTGCGCCCTTCGCCATCGACATGTACCTCCCGGCGTTCCCGCAGATGATGTCGGAGCTGGACACCAGCGCCACCTCTGTGCAGCTCACCCTGACCACCTTCATGCTGGGCCTGGCAACGGGACAATTGGTGATCGGTCCGCTTTCGGACCAGTTCGGCCGCCGCAGGCCACTGTTGCTGGGCACGGTGGCCTGCCTTGCGGCAAGCGCCCTGTGCGCGCTGGCGCCAACCGTCGAGTGGCTCATTGCCATGCGCTTCGTCCAGGGCTTCAGCGGCGCCGCCAGCGTGGTCCTGGCCAGGGCCGTCATCACTGACATCGCCCGCGGCGTCAATGCCGCCAGGATGTTCTCGATCATGATGACCGTAGGCGGCATCGCCCCGGTCCTCGCCCCGCTCCTGGGCAGCGGAATCATTCAGGGTTTCGGCTGGCGCGGCGTGTTCTGGGTGCTGGCGGGACTGAACCTGCTGATGATCATCGGCGCCGCCTTCCTGGTCCGCGAATCGCTGCCGCCCGAGCGCCGCAGCGCCGGCGGGCTCAAGGTACTGGGTTCCAACGCCGGGCAGGTGCTGCGAAACAAGCCCTACCTCGGCTTCACACTCACGTTCGCCTTCGCCATGACTGCGATGTTCGCCTACATCGCAGCCTCCCCCTTCGTCCTGCAGAACATCATCGGACTGGGAAGCACCACCTACTCATTGGCTTTCGGAGCCAATGCACTCGGCCTGACAGCCGCCAGCATTGTTTCGGCCAGATTGGTCACCCGGGCCGGCCCGAAGCGGCTGACCTATATAGGGGTCGGAAGCCTGCTGGCCGGCAGCGCGGCACTGCTGTGCATCATCGTCTTCGCCGGCACCCCGGCGATCCCTACGATGCTGTTGCTCTTTGTCACGGTCTCGGCGCTGGGCCTTGTGCTGGGAAATGCCTCGGCGTTGGCCACCGCGCAGGTCACCCGGTTTGCCGGCACCGGCTCGGCGATTCTCGGCGCCTTGCAGTTCACGCTCGCGGCCATCGCCTCCCCGATCGTGGGCATGGCCGGCGAGCACAGCGCGGTGCCGATGGCCGCCGCCATGTTGGTCTCGGCCGGTATTTCCGCGCTGTTCTTGTGCACCATGACCCGCGGCGCCTCGATGCAGCCGGAGGAAGACGGAAACGAAAAATCCGCGGTGTCCGCCCCCGGCGTCAAGTAGGCCAGGGCGCACGCCGCTCCTCACCGGAACCGAAATGACAGAGGGTCGGTGCTAGGTTCAAAGACAAGCCAAGGCAAAGGAGCACCCGTCCCGTGTTTTTCCTCGATCAGGACCTGATCTACTCCGCATCCGACCTCGTGGTGGCGGCAAACTGCGAATTCGCCTCGCTGAGCAAACTCGACGAACGCCTGGGGCGCAGCGACAAGGCCGACTTCGGACCCGATGAAATGCTCGACCGCACCGCGGTGCTTGGCGACGCCCATGAACACAAGGTCCTGGAAGAGCTGCGCGCACAATTCGGCGACTACGACCCATCCACCGGCCGCGGCGTCAAGATGCTCGCCGCCGGAGTCCGCGGGGATCGGGCCTCGCTGGAGCAGGCGCACGAGGAAACGCACCAGGCGCTGCTCAAGGGCGCCGACGTGGTGTTCCAGGCGACCTTCTTCGACGGGGAATTCGTCGGCTTTGCCGACTTCCTGGTCCGTGAACCGGACGGCTCCTACGCGGTGTGGGACACCAAGTTGGCCCGCCACGCCCGCGTCACGGCCCTGCTCCAGCTGGCTGCCTACGGCGACCAGCTCATCACCGCCGGAATCCCGGTCGCCGCAAAGACCACCCTGGTGCTCGGGGACAAGACGCATTCGGTGCACCAGATGCATGAGCTGCTTCCGGTGTTCAAGGAGCGCCGGGCCCGTTTCAAGGCGTTGACCTCCGCCCATCGGTCGGGAACAAACCCCGTCATCTGGGGCCAGGACGGCATCGGCGCGTGCGGACGCTGCGATTACTGCGCCGAGCAGGTGGCCAAGCACCGCGACCTGCTGCTGGTCGCCGGCATGAGCACCGTCAAGCGCAGGAAGCTCATGGAAGCCGGAATCACCACCATTGACGAGCTCGCCGCAGGCAACACCAAGGCACGCGATCCGCACCACAAGCTTGCCGAACAGGCACGCATGCAGGTCGGGCTCGGAACCAGCGACGGAACCATCGGCGGGGTTGCCTACAAGGTCAATGGAACCCAAACCATTTCCCGGCTCCCGGAACCCAACACCGGGGACATCTTCTTTGACTTCGAAGGCGATCCGCTGTGGCAGGATCCTTTTGACGAGTCCTGGGGACTGGAATACCTCTTCGGCGTCATCGAGATCGATACGGCCGAGCCGGTGTTCAAACCCTTCTGGGCGCATTCCCGGGCCGAGGAGCGCAAGGCCTTCACCGACTTCGTCGCCTACGTCGAGGCGCGTCGAGCGGTCTTCCCCCAGATGAAGATCTACCACTATGCGCCCTATGAGAAGAGCGCCCTTCGGAACCTCTCGCTGCGCCACGTGGTCGCCGAGGACACCATCGACCAGTGGCTGCGCGATGGGCTGCTGGTGGACCTCTACGACACCGTCCGCCACTCGCTGTTGATCTCCGAGCGCTCCTATTCGATCAAGAAGCTCGAGCCGCTCTACATGGGCGAGCACTTGCGCGGCGGGGACGTCAAGGACGCAGGCGCCTCCGTCGTCGCCTACGCCAAGTACACCGAGCAGCTGGGCGTTGAAGATGCCGAGGCCGGACGGATCCTGGAATCCATCCGCGACTACAACGAATACGATTGCCTCTCCACGTTGCGGCTGCGCGACTGGCTGCTGGGCCTGGTCCCGCACGAAACACGCGCCGAATGGGTGGACGAGACCCCCCTTCCCGGCGTCGACGACGTCGAGCCCAGCGCTGAGGAAATCGCGCTGCGCGAGTACCTCGAATCACTCCCTCAGGACCGCTCACTGGATGACGACGAGCGCGCCATTGCCATGGTCGCCGCCGCCACCGGCTACCACCGGCGCGAGGCCAAGCAGTTCTGGTGGGAGCACTTCGACCGGCTCGATGCACCTTTCGATTCGTGGGCCGAGACCCGCAACGTGTTCGTTGTCGACGAGGCAAGAGTGCTCGAGGACTGGCACAAGGCAAGCACCAGGGCCAGGGTTGAATCCCGTGTCACCGAGCTGAGCGGCACCATGGCCGAAGGTTCGGACTTCAAGGTCGGCTCGAGCTGGTTTGCCATGTACTCCCAGCCGTTGCCCCCCGAACTCGAACCGAGCATGGCCGGGCGGGCGGGGCTGTTTAACGCCGTGGTGAACGAGAACGACGAACGATTCGTCATCACCGAAAAATCCAACACCAAGGTCCCGCCGTTCGGCACCCTGCCCGTGGCGCTGACCCCGGACCAGCCGATCAACACCACCTCATTGCGTGATGCACTGGCCGAGCTGGCCCGCACCGTCGGCGGTGCGCTGCCTTCCCTGCCCAGACACCCGGGGATCGACATCCTGCGCAAGTCCGCACCGCGCTTCAAGACACTTTCCACCCCGCCGGTGCCCACCATCGTCAACGGGCACCCCAACATCGTGGGTGCCATCATTGAGGCCTTGGGTGACCTCGACCATTCCTATCTTGCCGTCCAGGGACCCCCCGGCACCGGCAAGACCTACGTGGCATCCCACGTCATCGCGGCCCTGGTGAAACAGGGATGGAAGGTCGGTGTGGTGGCCCAGTCCCACTCGGTGGTGGACAACGTGCTGACCAAGGCCATCACCAGCGCCGGGGTGCATCCGGAGCAGGTCGCCAAGAAGCTGAAGGCCGGGGACAAAACCGAGGTCCCGTGGTCCGGCACCACCGACGACGCGGTTGAGGATCTGCTGAACTCGGACCAGGGGGCACTGATTGGAGGCACCGCGTGGACCATGACCGGCAAGCGGGTCCCCGAGGGCTCCCTGGACCTGTTGGTCATCGACGAGGCCGGGCAGTATTCGCTGGCCAACACGCTGGCGGTCTCCCGTGCCGCCACCCGCCTGCTCCTGCTGGGTGACCCGCAGCAGCTGCCGCAGGTCACCCAGGGTTCGCACCCGCAGCCGGTGGACGAGTCCGCGCTGGGCTGGCTCAGCGCCGGGCACCCCACGCTGCCCGAGGAGCTGGGCTACTTCCTTGCCGATTCGTGGCGCATGCACCCGGAGCTGTGTGCCAAGGTCTCGGCGCTGAGCTACGAGTCCAAGCTGCATTCGGCCTCCGCGGCCGCACAGCGTTCGCTCTCGCAGGTCCCCGCCGGGGTGTCCACCGTCCTGGTGGAGCACCGCGGAAACACCACCCAATCCGTGGAGGAAGCCCACGAGGTCATCAACCAGGTGCGCGCCCACATGGGATTGTCCTGGATTGGAGGCGAGGCAGAGTCCCCGAGGCCGCTATTGGCAAAGGACGTCCTGGTGGTCGCGGCCTACAACGCGCAGGTGAACCTGCTGCGCGCCGAGCTCGACGCGGCAGGGTTGGAAGACGTGAAGGTCGGCACCGTCGACAAGTTCCAGGGGCAGGAGGCGCCGGTGGTCATTGTCTCCATGGCGTGCTCCTCGGCAGATGACGCGGCCCGCGGCATCGACTTCCTGCTGAACCGCAACCGGATCAATGTGGCAGTCTCGCGCGGACAATGGCGGGCGGTCATCGTGCGCTCCCCCGCGCTGACGCAGTTCCTGCCATCCACTCCCGCTGCCTTCGCACAGCTCGGGGCGTTCCTGGCCCTGGGGTCCTGAGCCAGCCGGCCGACCACCCCCGGCGGCACCCCCAGGGATTCATGTCCGGTTCGCCGGTGGGACACGTCCGTTGGAGAAGATTGGGCATGACCAATTCACATGCACCGCTGGACAGCCGCATTTTCGCCACCCAGCCTGTCGCCGTGCGCGCGTTGGCCGAAGAATTGCGACGCAGCCCCCGTGCGTCCGCGGCCATGTGCACTCCCTTGGCGTCCACCCGCATCGGAGCACGCCCACCGCTTCCGGGCCAGCGCCACCAAGACGGCGTCATGCACCCGAACCGAGAGGCCGGAACGGCGGGCGTCGAGGCAAACACCTGCTCTCCGAGCATGACGAAGTGATGCGCGGTGATGGGCGCTCGGTCGGCGTCGCATGCTAGAAATGAACCCATGACTACGCGTGTACTGGCAGGCAAGAACGTCAATCCCCTGGGCTTCGGGGCCATGAACATCGCCCATGGATACTCGGATTTCCCCACCGACCGGGAAGCCGGGCGGCTGCTGCACGACGTGCTGGATGCCGGGGTCGACCACCTTGACACAGCAACCTTGTACGGCGGGCACCGCAGCGAAAACCTCATTGGCCAGCACCTGAAACAGCGCCGGGGCGAGTACCTGCTGGCTTCCAAGGGCGGGCTGGCCCTGGTCGATGGCCGCGGGCAGATCGACGGACGCCCCGAAACTCTCCGCGCCCAGGTCGACGCCTCGCTGCAGCGCCTGCAGACGGAGCACATCGACCTCTATTACCTGCACCGGCTCGACCCCAAGGTCCCGATCCAGGAATCGGTCGGCGCGCTGGCCGAGGCCGTGGCCCAGGGGAAGATCGGCGGCATCGGGCTCTCCGAAGTTTCGGTCGCCACGCTGCGCATCGCGCACGAGGTGCACCCGATTGCCGCGGTGCAAAACGAATACTCGCTGGCCACCCGCAACCCGGAGCTGGGCATGGTGGAGGCCTGCGCCGAGCTGGGGACGGCGTTGGTGGCATTCTCCCCGCTCTACCGGGGCTTCCTTTCGGGCAACCTGCGTGGCATCGACGCGCTGGCCGACGGCGACATGCGGCATCACATGCCACGCTTCAGCGAGGAAAACTACCCGCACAACCTAGAGCTGGTCGACCGCCTCGCACGATTGGCGACACGCCTGGGGACCACCGCCGCCGCGCTCTCGTTGGCCTGGGTGCTGGCGCAGGGCGAGCATGTCCATGCCATCCCTGGAACCAAGAACCCCGGCCACTTCGCCGAGAACCTCGGTGCACTCCGGCTGTCGCTTTCCCCCGCCGAGCTGGCGGAGGCCGGGGAGATCATCAACCAGTCCACGATTGCCGGGGCGCGATACAACGTCCACCAGCAAAAGACCATCGACAGCGAGGAATTCCAGGACGTCAGGTAGGCAAGACCGACTACTTCGACTTGGGCCGCCTGGGGTCGATGATCTTCTGCGCCTGGGCCCCTTCGATTCCGGCCAGGGCCGTGGTCGCAGCCGCATAGTCGTAGCCCGCCGCCAGCTTGGTCGCCCGTTCGATGCGATCCGTCCCGGTCGGGCCTTCCTGTTCCTGACTGGGGAGAACCATGACGCACCAGGAAAGGACCAGTCCCGAGGCTGCCAGCAGTGCGAGCGTCGTTGCCGACCGACAACGCGGTTTCATCACTTTTCCCTCGCAAATAGCCCAGGCATGAAGGAAAAACCATCCACCGGCCCCGTCACCGGTGTGGTTCAACCGACCATACCCGGTTGGTCCCGAACCTTAAACCGCCGCTTCGATGGACTAGGATTGTTTGGTCAATCCCCAGCAAAAGGACCGTGATGCGACCTACCCACCAGGCGAGCCCGCTGTGGAGTCAGACGCAACAATTCAGGTCGTCCGCAGCCTGGAAATTGCTCTCCACCGCACCCTGGGCCGTGGCCTTCCTGCGCGCCGAGTTCACCAGCGCCAAACCCCGCGTGGGGCTGGAGGTTTTTCATGCCTCCCTCGAATCCTTCCTCAAGGTCGTGCGCTCCGAGGACCCGGGCTTCAACGACTCGATGGGGGCTGCCCAATACGCCGATGCCTGGGTGCGCAACCAGTTCCTGGCCCGACCGCTGGTCGACGGGCACTTCGTCTACGAACCCACGGCACAAACCGCCCGGGTGCTGAAATTCCTGTCCGATTTCTCCGGGGACCGGACCAACCTGAACTCCTCGCGGCTTAACACCCTGCTCACCTCCCTCGAATCCCTGGCCCACGAAACCGACCCGGACCCCGCTGCGCGCATCCGTGCGCTGGAGGCGGAGATCGCCCAGCGCCAGGAAAAGATCGCTTCCCTGCGCGACGGAACCTCCCCGGCGGTGCTGCCGCGCGAAGGCGCGCTGGCCGCCACCCGCTCGGTGCTGGACATGGCCTCGGGGTTGCCCGCCGACTTCAAGCGCATGCGCGACGGGGTCCAGGAGATGCTCCACGCGCTGCGCGGGGAAATCATGGAGTCCTCCTCCGCCAAGGGCGTGGCCGTTGGCGCGGTCCTGGAGGGAGACAAACAGCTGCGCAGCACTCCGCAAGGAGAGACCTTCCGCGGCTTCACGGAGTTCCTGAACTCCCCCGAGGCCCAGGTCCGGTTCCGCGAGGCGGTCAACGAGGTCCTCGAGCGCGACTTCGTGGACGCACTGGACAACCAGGAGCGCCACACCCTGGCAAACCTGCTGCGGGAATTGCGTCGCCAGGCCTCCGAGGTCCACCAGTCCTACGGCAGGCTCTCGGAGTCGCTGCACGCCTATGTGCAATCGGCCGAGTTCAAGGAAGCGGCCATCTTGCGCGAGGCGGTGCGGGCAGCGGAAGTCGCCGTTTCCTCCTCGCGTGTCCTGCACTCGCGCACGCCGGTGGCCCCCATCCGGCTGTATGCCCCGCGCTTCACCTCCATTGCGGCATTGGGCATCTACGATCCCGACGAACATGTCGCCCCGCCCAAGCTGGCAGCCCCGCCGCCCCTGTCGGTCGCCGACATCCGGCGCACCCCTTCCACCCCGGGTCCCGACATCCCGGTGCTGAAGAACGCGATCGCCGCTGTCCGCGCCGCCTCCGGTGGTTCGGCGGGCCTGAGGGAAACCTACAACAGCCTCGGCGATGAACACCGGCACCTGAACACCATCAGGTACCTCATCGAGGCGGCCCGCAACGGCGGGGACCGCATCGACGAGTCCACCCTCGAGGAAATCAGCTTCACCCAGGTCAACGGCGTCACGCGCACAGCGTTGGTGCCGGCCATGAGCTTCACGAAGGATCCCGCATGAGCAGCCCACTTCCCACCGGCGCGATCGACGAACGCCGCCTCTTCGAGGGTGACACAGGTTCGTTCGAACTGCCGCTGCGCCAGCTGCTGGTGCGCCTGTTGCGCGGCCCCTATCTCGACGGCGTTGCCGAACCCCGGCTCTGGCAACTGGTGCTGGACCGGCGGGCCGACATCGCCGCCTACGTCGCCGAGATCTTCCTGGTGCTCGAGGTGGATGCCAACCGCAAGATCGCGCTGCTGAGCCCCGTGGACCTGGAAGCGGCCCACACCACCGCGATTGCCCCGCGCCGTGCCCTGAAGCGCGAGGAGACCCTGCTGGCATTGCGCCTGCGGCTGCTTCTTGAACGCCATGCCGGTTCGGGCACTGACGCGGTCATCACCCGGGAAGCCGCACGGGAGATCCTGTTGGAACACCGTGCCCCCGGGGACACCGACGACAAGAAGCTGGAAGAAAACACCGATGCGGCCCTGACCCGGCTGCTGAACCTGAAGCTCATCCTGCCCACCGAACTGGGCGACGAGTACAAGGTCTCCGGGGCGCTGGCGCTGGCCTTGCCCTTTGCCGCGATCGAGGAAATCCCCGACTACATCAAGGCCATTGAACGCGTGGGCACCGATGACACCGAAGAATTCGAGTTGGAGACAGAAGAGCTATGAGCATTGAAATGACCCTTCCGCTCTCTGACGCGCTGAACCCCGGGCAGCACCGGCTGACCCAGATCCAGGTCATCAACTGGGGAACCTTCCACGGCCGGCACACCCTGTATGTGGACCGCGCCGGGACCTTGCTCACCGGGCACCCCGGCGTGGGCAAGTCGACCCTCTTTGACGGCATCGGGCACATCTTCCATGCCGCCCCGCGGCTCAACGAGTCCGCGCACGAGGCCTCCACCCGCAAGGACCGGCGTACCACCTACTCCTACATGCGCGGGCGCCGCTTCAAGACCGAGGCCGGCACCCTGTACCAGCGCCCCGGCGCCACCTGGAGCGCCCTGGCGCTGGTGTACGAAGACGGGCTGGGCTCGAACGTGTGCATCGGCGCGATCTTCGACCTACCCGCCAACGGGTTGGAGGGCCAGGTCGGAAAGCACTACGTCATGGGCGACCGGGTGTTGGACACCGCTGCCCTGGAGGAACACGGGGCACGCCGCTTCACCCCCTCCTCGCTGCAGAAGTCGCTGCCCGGATTCGAGGCCTTCGACGTTCACCGCGCCTTCGCCGAGAAGTTCCGTCGCCGCCTGGGCATCGACAACGACAAAGCGTTTTCCCTGCTGCGTACCCTGCAGAACGGCAAGGGACTGGACAAGGGCGTGAACCAGTTCTTCCGCTACGAAGTACTGGAAATCCCCGCGACCATGAAGGCCGCCACCGGCGCCATCGAAGACTTCTCACACCTGCGGGGCATCCACCGCCAGCTGGAGGAGGCCCGCGCCCAACGCGACGCGCTGGCCTCGGTACCCGAGCAGAAGCTGCGCCACGATGAGCTGAGCGCCGAACTCGCCACACTCAACACCCTGGTATCCACCCAGCTTCCGGCCTTCGGTGCCCAGTTGGCCACCCGGGCGTTGCGGGGCGAAACCGCCATGCTCAGCGCCGCGGTCGAGACCAATGCGGCGCTGATCGAGGAAAGTGGCATCCGCAAGGCCACCCTTGAAGCCAAGGTCGCGTCGCTCGCCGAGCAGCACGAGGCCGGTGGCGGAGCCGGGCTGGCATTGCTGGAGCGCGAGGCCGAGTCCGCCCGCAAGAACCTGGCCGACCGTGAATCGGTCCTGCGCACCCTGCGGGAGAACTTCGAGGCCGTGGGCCTGAAATTCACGTTCACCGCCTCCGGGCTGCAGGCCATGCGCCGGCAGGCTGCCGTCAGCGCCGAGAACCTGGCTTCGATTGCCAAGGACGCGCGCACCATGGAATACGAGGCCATGGCTTCGGTCATGAATTTGAAGGACCGTGCCAAGAAACTCCGGTTGCAGATCGATTCCTATGCCAAGCGCGGCTCCAACATCGATGACAGGTCCATTGCCGCCCGCCGCGCCATTGCCGCCTCCACCAACCTGGACATCGAGGACCTTCCTTTTGCCGGGGAACTGATCGACCTGTCCCCCGCCCACGGCCAATGGCGGCCGGCGGCCGAAAAAGCCCTGCGTTCCCTGGCCACCACCCTGTTGGTGCGCGGCGAAGACATCAAGGCCGTCACCCGCGCCATTGATTCGCTCTCGGGACTGGGCCGGATCCGTTGGATGGACATCTCCAAGACCCCGCGCGATGTCGTCGCCGGCCCCGGGGACCTGGTGGGAAAGCTCGATTTCAAGCATTCGCCGGCCGGCACCTGGCTGCATGCCAAGATCGCCGCCGACTACCCGCTGGCCTGCGTCGATTCGGACGCTGGCTTGCACGTGCACGAGAAGGCCATCTCCCTGGCCGGAACCATCAAGACCGGTGCGGGGACCTTCGAGCGCGACACCCGTGGCGTGGCGGCCTCCGACTACCTGCTCGGCTTCACCAACGCCGAGAAGATCTCCGAGTTGGAGACCAAGCTGGCGAAGCTCGAGGCCGAGACCACCAAGGCCGCCGCGGTGGCAGATGACCGTTCCGCCGCCAAGGACCAGCTCGCGGCCAAGCTGGCGCTGTTGGGCACCCTTGCCAGCGATGACCGCAGCTTCGCCTCGCTGGATGCCTCCGGCGCCCTGAACACCCTGCAGGACCTCGAAGCGCGCATGGCCGAAGCGCTGTCCCAATCCGGGGACCTCTCCCACGTGCGCCGCTCCCTGGAAGCGGCACGTGCCGAACTCGAGGAATGCGTCGGCACCCTGGCAGTGGCCCGCGCCGAAGCCACGACGCTCTCCGCCGCCCTGGACAAAGCTCAAACCGCGCTGCGCGCCGCGGGCGTGCGCGACACGGCGACCGAGGACTGGGCAGCGGCGAAGCTTGCCGCCAGCGAACAACTGGCGCCGTTGGTCAGCCGGCTGAACGAGGGCTCCCCGGTGGGCACCGCCGAGCTGGAGGCCGCGCTGAACGCGCTGGCCCTGTCGCTGTCCGAATCCGGGGCCGAGCTCAAGCGCGAGGCGTACACCCTGGAAGCCTCGCTGAAGGACACCTTCCGGGCCTTTGCCCGCGAATTCGGCAATTCCGCCGCAGTCTCCTTCGGCACCTCGGTGGAGGCCGCCGAGCATTATGTCGCCCTGCACCAGGGCATCATCGAGCAGGGGTTGCCGCAGCACGAGGAGGAGTTCCGTGAGTACTTCTCCAACCGCTCCTACGAGCGCTTCTCTGATTTGTTGCAGCTGCTGGAAGAGGAACGCCGGTCAATCGCCGAACGAATCTCCCCGCTGAACCAGATCCTCGCAGATGTCACCTTCGAACACGGCTCCAAGCTGGCCCTCGAGGTCGCCACGACGATCCCGGACGAGGCCCGCGCGTTCCGCCAGGCCTTGAAGGACGCCTTGGCCGGTGCGTATTCCTCGCGCGGGGCGGGAACGCTCAGCGAGAGCTACAAGGCCCTCGAGGCCCTGGTGGATGCCCTGGATGATTCCTCGCGTGCTGCCTGGCGCGACACCGTGCTGGACGTGCGCCAACACGTGACCATCAGCTGCAATGAGCACAAGCCCAACGGCGAGGTCGAGACCGGCCTGGAGCCCGGCACGCTTTCGGGCGGCGAGGGCCAGCGCTTCACCTCGTTCATCATGGGAGCCGCCCTGGCCTACCAGCTGGGCTTCGCCACGGCCGGGTTCACCGCCTATGGCACCGTGATGATTGATGAGGCCTTCATCCAGGCGAACTCCGAATATGCGGCAGCCGGCATCAATGCGCTGCAGGAATTCGGGTTCCAGCTGCTGCTCGCTGCCCCGGAGGACAAGATCGATCTCTCCCGACACCTGGGTTCGGTGTGCGACATCATCAAGCACCCCGAATCCAATGTCTCCGGATTCGTGGCCTCGGGCCGCTCCCCGGCCGTGGCCACGAGCATTATTTTGCGATAGCACCTCACAAAATGGTCCGCCGGCGCGTTTACAGTGTATGGAGTTGACAACGAACCCCGCCTTCGAGCTGGTGGTGCGCCGGCACGGTACCACTGTACTGCGCATGTGCACCGCATTGCTGGGCCCGGGAGCGGACGCGCAGGACGCCTGGAGCGAAACGTTCCTGGCGGCCTTGCGCGCCTATCCGGGCCTGGCCAAGGGCGCCAACCTCGAGGCGTGGCTCATCACTATTGCCCGGCACAAGGCCATCGACATCCTGCGGGCCAACCATCCCGTGCCCACCGGGCAGCTCCCGGAAACCGCGGCGCTACCCAAAGGTCTGGGACAGCTGGAGCTGCTCGAATCCCTGGGCTCGCTCAGCGAACTGCAACGCAAGGTGATCGGCTACCACTACCTGCTCGGGTTCCCCTACGCGGATATCCCGGCGTACCTGGGCGGCAGCGCAGCTTCCCTGCGCCGGGCCGCGTCCGACGGGATCAGGGCCCTGCGCAAGGAACTTATCGAAGCGGAGGAAGAATCATGAGCGAACTTGCCATGCACGAGATGGATGTCCTGCGGCAGCAACTGGCCGAGCGGGCCGCGGCCGAGGGGTTGATCGACGTATCCTACCGGCTGGTGGATTCCCCGGTGGGGCAGCTGATGCTTGCCGCCACGGAGCGTGGGGTCGTGCGCGTCGCCTTCGCCGCCCAGGACTTCGATGCGGTGCTCGGAACCCTGGCGCAGAAGATCGGGGTGCGCGTGCTGCACCGCGCCGCCCCGCTGGATGCTGCGGCGGCCCAGCTCGATGAGTACTTCGCACATGCGCGGACGGGCTTCGAGCTGTCCCTGGACCACCGGCTTTCCAGCGGCTACCGGCTTCAGGTCCAGCTGGCGCTGCCCTCGATCGCTTACGGCCACACCATGAGCTACAAGGAAATGGCCGCGCTGACAGGGCGTCCGGCTGCGGTGCGTGCGGTGGGAACCGCGTGCGCCACCAACCCGCTGCCGATCGTGGTCCCCTGCCACCGCGTGCTGCGCAGCGACGGGTCTCTGGGCGGATACCTGGGCGGGCTGGACGCCAAGAAGGTCCTGCTCGATCTCGAGCAGGACCCCCTGGGCTAGATTCGGCCGGGCGCTATTCGCTGGCGAGCCCCTGCACCGGGGCCAGCTTCGCGGCCCGGCGGGCCGGGACGATCGAGGCGGCCAGCGCGGCAACGACGGACACGGCGATGACCGCGACTAGCTGGAACCACGGGATCGACACGCTCATGGCGCCGAAGGCACCCATGACCGACTGGGCGCCGAGCAGCCCGTAGGCAGATCCGAGCAGCACGCCCAGCAGGGCGGCGACCCCGCCGATCAGCACCGCCTCGGTGGCCAGCATGGCCTTGAGCTGTCCCCGGGTCAGGCCTAGGGCACGGAGCAGCGAGTTCTCCCGGGTCCGTTCCAGCACCGAGAGGCTCAACGTGTTGGCGACGCCGATCAGCGCGATCAGCACCGCGACGGCCAGCAGGCCCGAGACGATCATCAGCAGCATGTCGATGACGGTGTTGAACATCTGCTTCTCCATGACCCCGCCGCCCACGGCGAATTCATCGACGTTCAGTTCATCGGCCATGTCGGTCTGCAGCGACCGCACCGCTGCTGCGTCGAGCTGGTCATCGACCTTCAGCCACAGCACCGTGCGGGCGTTTTGGTCCTTCGCCACGGATTCCTTGGTTACGCCCAGCATTGACGTGGCGGTGTCCCAGCCGATGACCGGCTGCAGCGCGTTGCTTTCGGTGACCAGCATGTCCAGCGTGCCGCTCTTGCCACCGGCACCTGTGGCCTCCATGGTCTTGCCCTCGTTGTTGGAGGAGACCAGGACCTGGCCGGCAACCGGGACCTGCTTGCCGCTGTTGAGCACGGACTTGAGGTTTTCGGGATCGGTGGCGAAGATTTCCTGGCCGCTCTTGGAGTTGCCGACGAAGGTGAGTTCGGCCAGGCCCTCGACGCCGTCCATGGCCCCGACCTTGGACAGGGAGTCAGCGGGATAGGTTGTGCCGGAGTAGTCGTTGACCTCGACGTCCACCAGGTATTCACTGCCCAAGGCATCGCCCAGGGAGGTCTTGGCCGTCTGCGCGCCGACCATCATCATCGAGACCAAGGTGACGCCGATCAGCAGCGCTGTGGCGGTGGCGGTGGTGCGTCCGGGGTTGCGGACGGCGTTGAGGCTGGCGAGCTTGCCCGGAACGCTGGACCCGGAGGTCAGCTTGCCGATGGCCGAGACGGTCTTGGGCAGGAAGAGAGAGCCGAGCATCAGGACGCCGGGGAAGGAGAGCATCCCGCCGCCAAAGGCGATGAGGATGTTCCCTTGGATCGCGCCGAAGGCCAGGGCGGCGGCGCCGGCAAGGAGCAGCAGGAGCCCGAAGACGATGCGCACCTTGCCGGCCTTGTTGCCCACCGCCGCGTCGTCGGCCGGGCGCAGGGCAGCCAGCGGGGAGACTGACATGGCCTTGCCGGCCGGAACCCAGGCGGCAACCAGGGTGATCAGCGTTCCGGCCAGGATCGGCACGATGATGGCCTGTGCCGGTACCGCCAGGATGGCGAAGGACATCTCGGGAACGGTGGCACCCAGGATCGCGATCAGGCCCGCCATGATGCCGGTGGCCAGTAGCACGCCGGCGGCCGAGGCCAAGAGCCCGATCAGCAGCGCCTCGATGAGGACCGAGGAGCGGATCTGGGCGCGCAATGCACCCAAGGTGCGCATGAGGGCCAGTTCGCGGGTGCGCTGGGCGATGAGCACGGCGAAGGTGTTCATGACCACCAGCCCGGTGACCACCAGCGCGATCAGGGCGAAGACCAGCAGCACGATCGTGAGTTGGTCGCTGCCGCCGGAGAACGCGGCAACGTCCGCAACAATTTGCTCATCCGGGGTGTTGATGTGGAAGTATTTCAGGCCGGTTGCCTCCAGGGCGGTGGCCAGCGGGGCCTTGAGCCCCTGCAGGTCAACTCCGTCTTTGGCCGCGAGGGTGATGCTGCCGTAGCTGGCATCCCCGGGCCCCGAGAGGGCTTCAAGCAGGGACTGGCCGACTGTCAGGTTCATGGCCGCGCCGGTGATCGGGTCGTTGGAGGCAGCGGTGATGCCCGAGACCTTGACCTGGCGGCTGACTTCCTTGCCCTCCGCGGTGGTCGAACCGACTTCCAGGACATCTCCGACGGAAATGTTGTATTCACCGGCGTACGTGGCATCGACGGTCACTTGGTCTCCGCCGGTGGGCAGGGACCCCGACGTGAGCGTCGTGGTGTTCAGCTTCGTGTTGGTGGCGGCGGTGTTTGCCGAGGCGTAGTAGTCCCTGCCCCCGGCGTTGACGCTCACCCCGGAGTTGGTGACGCCGTGGACGGCGGCCACGCCGTCAATGTCTTCGATGGCCTTCAGCGTCTTGGCGTCGAGGCTGTAGGTTTCGGGCCTTTCGCTGTCGTCCGCGTCCATGTCGGCCATGTAGTCGCCGGTGACAACGAGGTCTGCATTGGCGTAGGAGGAGCCGATGCTGGCTTTCAGGGATTCGGTGGCGGACGCGTTGACCATGAGCGTCGCTGCCAGGAAGGCGGTGCCGATCATGACCGCCAGGGTCACGGCGATGAAGCGCCGTGAATACGTCTTGAGGTTTGCCAGGGCTAGTTTCAGCACGGGGTCATGCACCCAACCCGGAAAGCGCCTGGGTGACCGTGTCGACGGTCGGATCCTCGAGTTGGCCGACCAATTCGCCGTCCTTCATCAAGAGCACGGTGTCCGCGTAGGAGGCCGCGACTGCGTCGTGGGTGACCATGATGATGGTCTGGCCCATCTCGCGGGTCGAGGAACGCAGCAGCGATAGCACCTCGGCGCCGGTGCGCGAGTCCAGGTTGCCGGTCGGCTCGTCTCCGAAGACGACCTCGGGGCGGGTGAGCAGGGCCCGGGCCACGGCCACGCGTTGCTGCTGCCCTCCGGAGAGTTCGTGCGGCTTATGGTTCAAGCGGTCGGACAACCCCAGGGTGGTGACGATTGTCTGCAGCCACTCCTTGTCGTGCTTCTTGCCGGCCAGGGCCAGCGGCAGCAGGATGTTGGCTTCCGCGGTGAGCGTGGGGACGAGATTGAAGGACTGGAAGACGAAGCCGACTTTTTCACGGCGCATCTTGGTCAACGCATCGTCATTCAGCTTCGAGATGTCTGTCCCGCCAATGAAGATCTGTCCGCCGCTGGCATCATCCAGGCCGGCCAGGCAATGCATGAGTGTGGACTTGCCGGAACCCGAGGGGCCCATGATGGCGGTGAACTTGCCGCGGGCGAAGGAGACGTCGACGCCGCGCAGGGCCTCGACGCGCGTGGTTCCTTCGCCGTAGATCTTGGTCAGGCCCGTCGCGTGGACAGCGAAATCGGTGCTGGTATGAGGTGCAGTAATGGTCATGGTTCCACGTTATGTGTTCACTGTATGGTTTTGGATCATCCTGAGGGACCCTTTTATCCACCGCTTGGCTCATACCCGGGTATGAGACAGCAGCCTCACAGGGTCCACCGATACGCTGTTATGCCTATGCTCTATTTCGCCGTCCCCACCGTTGCCCTGCTCATAACGCTGGGCCTTGCTGCCAGCATTGCCCTGCTGGCCGCGCTACTGTGGTTCGCTTCCAGGGGCAATGTCCGAGCGAAACGCAGCGTGCTGCTCGTGGCCATTCCCGCATGGGCCATTGGTCTGGCCGTGGCCGTGCTGCCCGCGGCTCCCTTGCCTGACCCTTCAATCCCGGCTGGTACCTTCAACTGGATTCCGTTCCTGGCTCACCGGGAACGCGACCTGGGCGTGGAGATGCTGGCGAACCTCGGGCTCTTTGCCCCGCTGGGATTGATGTTGGGCTTTTGTTGGCGTCGGTTCGCGGTGCTGAAAACCACCCTCTTGGTGCTGGGCATTTCAATCTGCGTTGAGGCCACCCAGTTGGCGCTGCGCAACAACCGCGCCTCGGACATCACCGACATCATCACCAACACCGCCGGCGGATTCATTGCGGCAATGATCGGGTGGGCGCTCGTTTCGCTCATCGGAAACAGGAAAGCCACGGCCAAGACCCCCGTCCCGGATTCACTGCTGGAGAGGTAGCACCGCGCAGTCCACGGCCCGATAATTATCGGATCAAAGGATTGAATTCTCCACTCTGGCTTTCAGCTCCACGTGCCAATGGGGTCGTGTTTAGCAATGTCGCGGAGCAGATGCTACGGATCTGATTCCAGTCAACGTGCCCTGGAAGCGGAACGTTGCAGCTCCCTGTCCCCGGGACAGTTCCCGCATGGACACAGAGATGTCCGAGCCGCTGTTCCAAACCACGTCGTGCTCCGACGTTTCGCCTGTTCGTGCCGATAGACTGGGCACACTTTCCGATTGTTTGGCTTGGAGTACCCGGTTTGGCTTTAAATATGTCTTTCCAGTCGCAGATCTATCGATCCTTGCCCGATCTGGAACGTTCCGATGCCATCGTCAACCGCATCTCCAAGGCGATCACTCTTGGCATGCTGCGCGTCGGCGAACGCCTACCCAACGAAATCGAGATGTCAGAGATGTTCGGCGTTGCCGCAGCCACCCTGCGCGACGCCTTGGCCGTCCTGCGCGACCAGGGGATCGTCGAGACCAGGCGCGGACGTAGCGGCGGGACCTTCATCCTGAAGCAACCGCAATTCCAGTTGGAGGCCATGCGAGAGTGGCTCATGACCACATCGATTGCCGAGATCCGGGATTTGGGCGACGAGCAGTCAGCCATTGCCGCGGCCACAGTCCGCCTGGCATGCGACCGGGCCGAGCCGCATGAACTGGAGAGGCTGCAGGATATGGCCCGCTCGTTGGTCATGGCCGACAGCGCCCAGGCCAAGGCAAGGGCCGATAGCCGCTTTCACATCGAATTGGCGGTGACTGCCCAATCCACCCGGCTGGCCAATGCCGAAATTCGGTTGCAAGCCGAAACGGTGGAGGTGTTGTGGTCACCGTTGGTCGATGAGTTTGGTGCGGAACGGGCCACCGCGGAACACCTGGCACTGGTGCGGGCCGTGTCCGAAAACCGCAGCCAACAAGGGCAGCAATTGGTGATTGACCATATCCGACGCAGCACGCACCACCTCATTGATACGAAGCTGGCACTGAGCTACTCCACCGATTTGAAGGAAAACCAATGAGTCTCTCCCAACCGGCAGTCGCAGCGTTGGGGTCCATCTCCGGGTGGTTCAACGACGCATCGGCCGACACCTATGCGATGGCCGCCGCGGTCACCGACCTGCTCACTCGAGATGTCACCCCGGGCGCACTGGTCACGAAACACGATCTGACCGGGTTGAAGGCACTGGCATCGGATTTCCTGCAGCGGCATTCATTCGCTGTTGGGTCCGGGGCAACGTTCTCCTCGGCTCGGATCAGCGAGGGACAAGGGGTCCTCGAGTGGTGGACGCCAGGGCCGAGTGGGGCCGAAAAACTGGTATTTGACCTCGACCCGGATGGCGAGCGCTTTTACGACTACGAGCATCTTCCCTTCTTCAGCGCCGCTGAAAGGACCGGCGAGGCAACCATCTGGGGACCGTATGTCGATTACCTGGGATCCGACGAATACATTCTCACGCACACCGCCCCTTTCAAGATCCATGGCGAGTTTGCGGGGGTTGCCGGCTATGACGTGACAGTTCGGGCACTGGAAGAAATCTTCCTCCCCGCGTTGCGCTCGATCCCCGGCCATGCGGCCTTACTTAACTCCAGTGATCGGGTCATCATCGGCAACTCCGGTGCTTACCTCGTGGGAGAAAGGATCAAGGCCGCGCCCAGCGAAAGCCGGATCGTTCCCCTGGCGGTCCCGCACCTGGGCCTGTCCATGTTGGTTCCTGCGTAACCGCGTGGCGGGTCCAATACACGTCTGCCCGCCACTCGCATCAGGCAGTCTGCGCGTGCCGAGCCAGTTGCAGGCGCCGCAGAACGGCCTGTTCCACCAAGGCTCCGATGATCGCGCGGCGGTCTTCAGCGGATCCGTCCCGGTCCTCCGGATGCCATTGCACGGCCACGACCCAGGTTTTCCCGGGGTGCTCGGTGCCCTCCACGATCCCGTCGTCGGCCACGGCGCTGACGACCAAGTCAGTTGCCACGCGGTCCACGGCCTGGTGGTGCCCGGAACGCACAGTGACTCGCTCACGGCCAAGGATCCCGTGGATCTTGCTACCTTCGGCCAGAGTCACCCATTCGTCGAGGAACATCGGCTGGCCGGATTGCCCCTGGTGCAGGGTCGAGGGAACGATGTCCGGCACCAATGTCCCGCCGAGTGCCACGTTCAAAAGCTGGGATCCCCGGCAGATGGCGAGCAGCGGTTGGTCCTTCTCCAGGGTCCGATGGATCATGGCGATGCAGAATTCATCGGCGGTGCGGTCCACCCCGTAGGCCTTGGGGATCGGCCCTTGAAGTTCGTACAGCGACCCGTCCACGTCGCCGCCGCCGAGAAACAAAACGCCGTCGGCTTCCTCGGCGGCCAGCGCTGCCTGTGGGTCCGCCGCGGAGCTGTCGATCAGCACAGCGCGGGCACCGCTTTCGAGTAATTGGTCGAAGGCACTGCGAGTGAAGTCGCGCATGATCCTGTGGCTTTCGCCAACCATGCCGGGGAAAGTCAGTGATACCACCACTGCCACCAGCGGAGCATCCGGGGGAAGCAAGTCAAACCCTTCCGGGATGACCTCGTCCAGGGTCAATACCCGGTCTTCTCGTGGATCGGTGCTCATAAACTCAAAACCTCCAAGGTTTTCGTCTGCTCGCGGTGGGACTCGGTGGCCCGGCGAGTCCGGGCTGCCTCGACGACCCAGCTGAAAAGTGCATGATCGGTGGCCGATGCCTCGGCCAGATCCTCGGGATGCCATTGGACCGCCAGCAGCGATGCGCCAGGAACCTCCAGCGCCTCAACGACTCCGTCCGGCGCCGTGGCGGCAACCCGCAACCCCGCGCCGATGCGCTCGACCGCCTGGTGGTGGTACGAGGATGTACGCACCGGGGCATGCCCCAGGACCGCGGCAAGGAGAGTGCCGGGCTCGCAGGTCACCGGGTGCTCGGCACCGCGGTGCTGGATCTCGCCGGGTGCCAAATGGCCCACCAGCGTTCCGCCGTGGATGACGTTGAGCAATTGCATGCCCCGGCAGATGGCCAGGGTCGGGATCCCTGAATCGAGGCAGGCCCGTAGTAGACCGGCCTCGTAGTCGTCCTGTCCCGGGTAGTCGGCCGGCCAATAGTGCTCGTCCGGCTCGCTTCCGTAGCGGCGCGGGTCGATGTCGGCGCCGCCCGGAATGACCACCCCGTCCAATCGCGCCACTTGGTCGGCCGCCGACTCGCTGCTGCCCGGAAACAGGACCACAGGTTCCCCTCCGGCCCTGTCAATGCCGGCCAGCACCCCGACGGCCACTGCAGCCCCAGCGAAGCGCATGCCCTGCACCTTGGCCGACCACATGCCCGGGACGCCTATCAGCGGGCGGCGGGCGGCGCTTGGACCGTCCGTCATGCCCGGCTGCCCGCGATTGCCTCGAGGCTGTGCCCCAACGGAAAACCGAGCGTTGGCATCCAGGTGTCCCACACCTCGCGCAGGCTGCCGTCGGCAATCACGGCGGCCAGTGCAACGTTGAGTTCCTCGCGCAGGAAGAGGTTGTCCTTGGCGACCCCGATCCCCCACGCGTTGCGGGTTGCCACGGTAAAGGCCACGTCGTAGCGCGGGTCATCGCCCAGCGGCACCAGCACCACGTCATCGTCGACCATGGCATCGACGCTGGAGTCGGCGACCGCCGCCAGCATGTCTTCATAGACGGTGTCCCCGCTGAAGGGAACGATGATCGCCCCCTCGAAGGTTCGAGCCAATGCCATATTGGCGCTGCCATCGATGGCGGCCACCCGGTACCCGACTATGTCGGCCGGGGTGCGTGCAGGGTCTCCCTTGCGCACCAGCACCGTTTCATCGAAGACAGCATACGGGCGGGTGAAATCTACGACAGCCTGGCGTTCGGGAATGATGCCCTGTCCGCACCACACCGCATCCACCTGGTGGTCGCGTACCGAGGGCAGCATCTCGTCCCATCCCATAACGACCCATTCGATGGTCCTGCCCATGCGCGAGGCCACAAGTTTCGCGGCGTCCGGTTCGTATCCGGTGCGTTGTCCGTTGGAATCGAGGAGCGAAAAGAGCGGCGGCGCGTCAGCGTCGATGCAGGCCAGTTTGAGCGTTGTCATTACGGCATCGTCTCCCAGTACATTTCGCGGTCCCATTCCGTGATCGAGCCGCAGTAGCGGGCCCATTCCTCTTCCTTGAGCTTGGTGTAGATGGACACCAGGTCCGCCGGCAGCTGCGAGGTCAGGTAGGTGTCCGAAACGAACGCGCCGATGGCGTCGCCGAGGGTCAGCGGCAACTGGGCACCGAGCGCCGGCGCGTTGTCGCAGGCCTCGTCGGGAGCGCCCGGTTCGAGCTTGCGGTTGATCCCGTCCTCCATCGAGGCGATCAGCAAAGTGTGGGACAAGTAGGGGTTCACCGCCGCGTCCGGCACTCGGTACTCCATCCGGCCGTTGGCAGAGATCCGGATCAGGCAGCCGCGCGAGTCAAGGCCCCAGTTGGCGGTGGAGGGAGCAAATTGCCCGGCGTCCCAGAACCGCTTGTAGGAGTTCACGGTGGAGGCCATCACGGCCATGGATCCCTGGGCGTGGGCCAGCATGCCGCCAATGGCGTGCCGCGCGGTTTCCGAGACGTGCAGTTCCAAACGTCCGGCGTCCTCGATGACGTTGGTGTCCCCGTCCCAGAGGCTGAGGTTGTGGTGGCAGCCATTGCCCATCTGGCCGTTGTAGGGCTTGGGCATGAAGGAAGCGGTGACCCCGAACTCGCGGGCTACCTGCTTGCAGATCTGCCGGTAGGTGACCAGCCGGTCGGCGGTGTTTTCCACGCGGTCGTACATCCAGTTCAGTTCGAGCTGTCCGTCGTCCTCGTAGTCGCCCTCGATCATGTCCAGGCCCATGGCCTTGGAGTAAGTGACGAGCTTCTTGTAGATCGGGCGCATGCGCTCGAGGTTTTCCACCTGGTAGGCGGGGCTGGAACCGGGCCGCTTGACGACCTCGAGTCCGGGGCCTTCCCAGGTCATTTCGGGCTCGGTGCCGGAGCGCACTTCGAAACCGGTGCGCTCGGTGAACGCCGCGTGGGTGCGTGCCAGGAGGGAACGCGTGTCGATGGCAAGCGGTCGACCGCCGACCTCCGGCAGGTGCGGGGGCTCGTAGGCGGTGCAGAAGATTCGGGCGACCGAGGTGTCCCAGGGCAGCACCACGAAGGATTCGGGCTCCGGCAGGGCCCAGAACTCGCGGGCCTCGATGCCGCCGCCGATCAGGTTTCCATGGCGGTCGTTTTGGAGGTCGGATAGCGCCGTGCGGTGGAAGCAGATTCCCTTTTCCAGGTTGCGGCGGAAGTGGTTGGCCGGGACCATCTTGGCGACCACGCGCGAGCCAATGGTGGGCAGCGCGTAGTAGATGTACTCGACCCCGGCGGCCTCGATTTTCGCCGCGAGATCCTTGACGATCTGGGGTTCGAGGTTGCGTGCCTGGTGCCGGGAAAAGGATTCACGGTCCAGCATGGCGTCGGATTCGGTTCTCAGTGCTTGCAAGGTCATGGGACTCAACTCGTTTCTTCTGGAAGTCTTAGTTGGTGACAAGTACGCCGGCGTCGAGCACGAGCTGGCGGTAATGCAAGTGCCGCGAGGCCGGCAGGCCGGCGTTGACGACGCCTATGAGCGCGTTCCCGCGGTAGTAGCCCACCGCGGTTCCCTCCTGCGGCCGGCCGGGATCGCCCTCGAGGATTCGGGTTTCCTCCGCGTCTGCCGGGGAACCGATGCCGTTGATCCGGGTGCCGAAGATGTCGGTCCAGAAAGATGGAAGCGGGGCGGGGGCCTCTGCCGGCGTCCGGCCGACGATCCCGGCGATTAGCGCGGGGGCGGCGATCTTGGCAGTGTCGGTGGGTGTCGCCCAGTGCTCCACGCGCCGGGCGGGCAGCCCGTTGCGGACATCGGGGTACCGCGCAATGTCTCCGACGGCCACAACGCCGGGCACCGGTTGCCCGTCGACGGCCAGGACGCGCAGGTACCTGTCGCATTCCACGCCGTCGCCGAGGTCCAGTCCGTTTCCCTGCAACCATTCGACATTGGCATGGGATCCCACGGCCTCGATGATCACCTCTGCGGACACCGTGCTGCCGTCGGAAAGCTCGATGCCGGTGCAGGATCCATTTCCCCGGTAGGCGACCACGGAGACAGCCCCCCGGCAGTCCACGCCGCGGCGGGAGAGCATCTCCCTCACCCCGGCGGAAAGTTCTGGTCCCAGGGCCCGTTCCATCGGCCCGGTGCGTCCCTCCACAAGCGTCACCTCGCAGCCCAGTGAGGCCGCGGTAGCCGCGCTTTCGCATCCGATGAACCCCGAGCCGATCACCGCTACCCGGGTTCCCGGCAGGAGCACCGCATGCAGGGCCAGCGCGTCATCGATGCTGCGCAAGACGTGTCGACCGCTCAAGGGTCCGGGGGCCTCAACGCGGGCCGGACGCAGCCCCGTGGCAATCACCAAGCCGTCGAAACCAAGTTCTTCCCCGTCGTTGAGGGTGATGGTGCGGTCGGCTAGATTGGAAGCAGCAATGCGGGTCCCCAAGCGCCACTGGATTCCGGTGGCACTGCGCCGTGGCCGGAAGGCCAGCTTGGCAAGGGCCTCCTCGGGTGTTCCCGGTGCCGCCAGGACGTCCTTGGAGAGCGGAGGACGGTTATAGGGAGGATGCTCTTCCTCCCCGACGACCAGGATTTCTCCTTCCCACCCGGCGGCGCGCAGCTGTTCTGCGGCGCGCAGTCCCCCGAGCGAAGCGCCGGCGACAATGATCCGCTGACCCATCGTTAGTCCTGCACGAAGATGGCTTGGACGGGACACACATCGATGGCTTCCTCGACCTCGTCCAGCAATGCGTCATCGAAGGACTCCTCGAATTCGAGGATGCCTTCGTCGTTCATCGTGAAGACTTTCGGGGCTGCGATGGCGCACTGGCCATGGTTGTCGCATAGTTTACGGTCAACGGTGATTTGTGCCATGGTGGAGCTCGTTTCCTTGCTGCTGGTGGTGAGGTGGGGAGGCGCGTGGAGCCTAGTTGCGCTTGGTGAAACCGATGGGTAGCCGAATCGGACCGGTGTTGCCCGAGTCGGGCAGCCACTCGTCCCCGCCAGTCAGGTGCGGGTTGCCGAGGCGGCTGGCCAACAACGGAAGTGCCTCGCTCATGTCGGCACGGGCCACGAAGTGACCGAGGCAGTGGTGTACTCCGCCGCCGAACCCGTAGTGGGCGGGGTGCTCACCAAGCAGGTCCAGTTCGGGGTTGGGGAACGCGAGCGGATCGGTGCCGGAAGCCTGGGTGAATAGGTGCACGGTGGTGCCGGCGGCGATTTCAAGTCCCTGATAGGTGAAGTCCTCGACTGCCTCGCGGGTTACCCAGGTGACGGTTGGGTTGATGCGCATGACCTCTTCGACGGCCTTGGCGCCGAGCTCCGGCCGCGCCGACAACAATTCCCACTGCTCCGGGTTGCGCATGAAGGATTGCATGGCCAGCCCTAGCTGGTTGCGGGTGGTGTCCATGCCCCCGAAAATCAGCAGCACCAGTGCGTTGCGCAGTTCCTCGTCGTTAAGCTTGTCGCCGTCCCGGCTGGCCAGGACCAGCCGGGAGACAAAATCCTCGCCCGGGTTTGCTTGGCGGTCCTTGATGAGGTCTTCGGCGTAGGCGTACAACTCGGCCACCGCCGCGTCGACCTTGTCCAGGTCCTGTTTGAAGGTGACGCCAAGTGCCAGACCTATGGTGGAGGCAAGCCGGGCAATGGTCGGCCATTCGCTTTCCGGAATGCCCAACAAGATGGTCAGCACGCGGGTGGCATACGGTTCGGCGAAATCTCCGATGAACTCGCAGGAGCCGCTGTCAATGAATTCGTCAATGAGTTCGTTAGCCAGCGCCTGAAAGCGTGGAACCAGGTCCTTGATCAGCCGCGGGGAAAAGGCCGGGTTGAGCAAACGCCGGATCCGGTGGTGGTCCTCGCCCTCCGACACGAGCAGATTCTTGGTCCACCAGTCAAAGAACAGTCCGCCATGCACTCCGTTGTGGGCGGGCCACTTGGCACTGCCCTGGATGAGCTTGGGGCTCTTGAGCAGCTTGCTGACTTCGTCGTAGCGCAACACGGCGATGCCGTAGTTGGTCTTTGCATACCAGCTGGCCTCGCGGGCATTGCGGAGCTCTTCGGACTGCATGGCGAAGCTCGGATCCGAGATGTCGAGATAGGGGACGTTGAGTTGGTTCGGGGCGGTTTCGACACTCATGGTGCGATCCTTTCGTGGTGGTACTGGACTTCTTGGGCGGTCGCCCAACGGTTGATCGTGGCTTCGCGCTTTTAGCTTCCGCCGACTGTTGCGGGAGCGCTGCAGGCATCCGCGGCGGGGGCGTCTCCCTTGAGGTGGGGCTTGCGAAGCGCCAGATACAGCCCCCCGATTCCAAGGACGAAGATCGAGGAAATCAAGACGATGTAGTTGGCGAACCATCCGGCTTCCGGTGTCCGCGGCCAGGCCATGTTGATCATGCCCAGTACGCCCCACAGTAGGGCCATCACATTGACCGGAACGCCCCAGCGACCTAGCTGGTACTTGCCTGCAGGCTTCCAGCCCTTGAGCCTGGCCCGCAGTGAGGCAAGCACGACCATTTGGAATCCCAGGTACATTCCCATGGCCGCGAAGGAGATGATGGCGACCAGCGCATCTTCGGAAATCTTGGAACCGATCACGACCAGCGCGGGAAACACACCGGCGATCAGCAGCGCATACGGAGGTACGTGGCGGCGATCGCTGAATCGGCTCAGCAGGGAACTGCATGGCAGGATTCCGTCCCGGGCCATGGAGTAGGTCAGACGGCTCGCAGCAGCCTGGAGGCTCAAGACGCATGAGACGAAGGAAACCAACACCACCCCGAGCACGACCTTGTATCCAACAGGGCCAAATGCCGCCATCAGAACGCCCACGAGCGGGTCGGAGTCGGCACCTGAAATCACTGCACCGAAGTCGGGGACGGCGAGGATGAGCGAGAGACAGACAAACATCGCTGCCGCTCCCCCAATGTAAATTGTCATGCGCATGGCCTTGGGGATGGTGCGACCTGGGTTCGGGACTTCTTCCGCAACGTCGCCGCAGGCCTCAAAGCCGTAGTACTGGAAGATGCCTATCAATCCTGCTGCCGCGAAGGCCACGAAGTAGTCGGACCCCTCACCGGCGCCGAAGGTTTCAAAGAGTACGCCTAGGTCATGGTTGCGGTGTCCGATAATCAACCAGAGGCCCACGACGACGGCACCGCCGAGTTCTGCGATCAAGCCGAGCATGGCAACCTTGTTCAATACGCCGGTGCCGAGCAGGTTGAGGCAGGTTGCCAGCGCGATAATGACCAAGGCCGCCACGATGGTCGCGTCGACACTGCTTTCCATTCCGAGGAAGGCCGCAAGATACGGGCCCGCACCGTAAGCCACGGAGGCGATCGTCGTCAGAAGCGCGACAAGGTAAACCCAGCCATTCATCCAACCCCACTTGCGGCCCCACAGGCGTCGCGACCACGGGTAGACTCCGCCGGCCACCGGGTAGTTCGACACGATTTCACCAAAGACCATGGCGACGAACATCTGCCCGGCTCCAACTATGAGCAATGACCAAAACATCGGGGGCCCCGCGGTGCCCAATGCGATCGCAAAGAGAGAATAAATTCCCACCACGGGCGATAAGTAAGTGAACCCCAGCGAGACGTTCCCCCAGAACGTCATTTCTCGCTTGAACTGGGCTTCATACTCGTAGCCGAGAGATGCCAGGTGAGCGGCGTCCTCGTCATGCACATGCGATGAGGCCTCAGGTACTTTACGTGACTCTATGGACACGACGTCTCCTTGTTGGATTTCGGTGGTTGGGTCGAGTGAACAGAGCCACGCACCCTTGTGATTCACATCACGCGGCCTCTGATAAATAAAAACTGTATCTGTGAATGATTTAGTGCGCAAGGCCTCCGAAAACATTTCCACAGCGGGCCAAGCCGACATCGATGGCCAAATATGGCCAATTCGCCCCAAACATCACCAGCCTCGGGGCGAAAAGCCTAACTTCATGCAGAAAATAAGACGATCGCACCAGCCTTCCCCGCGATGCGAATGGCCTTTTAAGCTTTATTTCCGAAGGTAAAGTTCAACGAGAGCGCAACACCCCACCGTCATGAGGCAAACCGATCCGAGGAATCTCGTCCGTGGGCCGTCGAGCAACGTGCCGGCAAAACAAAGCGCCCGTGGTCCAGTTTCAAAAACTAGACCACGGGCGCTTCACGCAATACCGAAAATCCCCACATGCGTCAGGTGCGTATCACCTAGTCGTGCCGCTCGTGCTCCGGGGCCTGGTGGCTGTGTGACTCGATCTGGAAGGTCGAATGCTCGATGCTCACCTCGAAGTGCTCGGCGACGCACGACTGCAATTCACCCAGCAGGGTTGCCGCGGCGCCGGTGTGGAATGCCTCGTCCTCCACCACGACGTGGGCGGAAAGAATCGGTAGGTTCGTGGCAATCTGGCTGGCGTGCAGGTCGTGGACCGCCAACACCAACGGGTGTGCGACCAGATGGGCGCGGACGTCTTCGAGGTCAAGGCCCTTGGGGGTGGATTCCAGCAGGATGTGCGTGGTCTCCCCCAGCAGCTTCAACGCACGCGGGATGATCAGCGCTGCTATCAACATGGCGGCGATCGAGTCCGCCTGCATCCAACCAGTCATGGAGATGACGATCGCGGAGATGATCACGGCAACGGATCCCAGGGCGTCGTTGACGACTTCCAGGAAGGCGGCCCTCATGTTCAGGTTGTCGTCCTTGCCGGAAGCCAGGATCAGCATCGAGGCGACATTGCCAAGCAGGCCGATGATGCCAAAAACCAGCAGACCGCCGCCGGAGATTTCCGTCGGCTCAAAAAGGCGACGAACGCCGTCGATCAGCGCATAGACACCCACACCGAGCAGCAAGGCCGACTGGAGGGTCGCGGAGAGCACTTCCGCCCGGCGGAATCCCCAGGTGCGCTTGGCGGTGGGCTTTCGCATGACCAGCGTGGCCGCGGTCAGTGCCAGCAGCAGACCGGTGGAATCGGTGAGCATGTGTGCGGCATCAACGAGTAGCGCCAACGAGTTGGTGAGAAATGCTCCGATCACCTCGGCGATGAGGATCGTCGCGGTGATGCCAAAGGCCCAGGCCAGCTTCTTGCGGTTGGTGGTGGCCGAACCGTGGTCGTGGTCGTGGCTCATTGGCGGACGCCTTCCTGCGCCCGGGAAGGATCATGAACCGCGGTGAAGTCGTGCGTGTCCAGTTCGTGGTCTTCGCTGATGCCGATGTAATGGTTCGCATCGCCAAGCAACTCCAGCAACAGCTGCGGGTTTGCCAGCGAGAACATGCTGGCCCGACCCTGTGCCCGCGAGGTCACCAGGCCGCAGTCGCGGAGGCAGGAAAGGTGGGCGCTCACGGTGCTTTGGGCCAGGCCCAGGTGCTCGGTGAGTTCCTTAACCTTGTGCTCCCCGGTGCGCAGGTGCGCCAGGATCATCAGCCGAGTGGGGTCGGCCAGTCCATGGAAAAGGGCCGCTGCTGCTGCATGGCTTTCAAGGGCGTCCTGGCGTTCGTGGTCCGCTCGATCTAGCATCGTCATATTACGATGATAGCGATTTGTGGCGATAAAGCCAACGAGGAAGAGCCGTGGCAGGATTGGAACATGAGCACCGGAATAATCATTGGCGAAGACAGCCTCGCCCGACCGTCCTGGGCGGCGACTGACCCGATGATGCGCACCTATTACGACACCGAGTGGGGAATGCCGGTGCGTGATGAGCACGGCGTCTTTGAGCGGCTGAGCCTCGAGGCGTTCCAAGCCGGGCTGTCCTGGGCCACCATCCTGCGCAAGCGCGAGAATTTCCGCGAGGCCTTCGCCGGGTTCGACCCCGAGGTCATCGAGGGCTTCGGCGATGCGAAGGTCGAAGAGCTCCTGGGCAACGCCGGGATCATCCGCAACCGCGCCAAGATCCTGGCGACCATCAAAAACGCGAAGGCCACCATCGCACTGCGCGAGGACGGCGGCCTGGCCGACTTCATCTGGTCGTTCCAGCCCGATTCCACCCCGGCACCGAACGCGCTCGAGGACATCCCCACCACCAGCCCCGAATCCGTGGCGATGTCAAAGGCGCTGAAGAAGCGCGGCTTCGCCTTCGTGGGACCCACGACCATGTTTGCGCTCATGGAGGCATTGGGCATCGTGGACACCCATTTGTTGGGATCCCATCGCCGCGGCACCTCGGGCATCTGGACGGCATGAGCTCGCGCCTCCTGAAATCCAACGGCTTGCTCGACCCCGGGCACATGATGCGCACTCTCGGCATCCATTCGATTCCCACCCTCGACATCCACGAACCCGACGCCTTGCGGCACACCCGGGCGGTTTCGACGGCTTCGGGGCCGAAGTCTGTCCGGCTGGAGTTTGCCGAGGACGGGGTCGGACTTTCCTGCGCCGAGGCCGACGCCCGGGGCCTTGACGAGCTGGAGGTCGTGGTTCGAGCGTGGCTTGACCTGGATTCGGACCTCGCGCCCATGCAAGGGCATTTCGCCCGCGACCCGTTGCTCGGCCCCCTGGTCCGGTCCCGGCCATGGCTGCGCCTGATTGGATACCTCAACGGCTTCGAGGCCGCAGCCACCACCATTCTTGGCCAGCAGGTGTCCCTGGCGGCGGGCCGGACCTTTGGCGGACGGTTCGTCGGCGCCTACGGCAGCGACGGGCCAGACGGCCTTCGCCTCTTCCCCACCCCGGCTGCGGTGGTCGAGCACGGTGTTGACATGCTGCGTGAAACCATCGGCCTCACCAAGTCCCGCGCGGCCACCTTGTTCGCCATGGCGGAAAGCTTCGACGCCAAGAATTTTTCCGGTACCGCGGGGATCCCGTTGGAACGCGCCGAACTTCTGGCACTGCGCGGCGTCGGCCCCTGGACGGCCGACTACCTGCAGATGCGCGGCCGCAGCGATCCGGATGCATTCGTGCCCGGCGACCTGGTTGCGAGGCGAGCCCTCAACAGGATCACTGAACGCGAGGCATCCAGGTTGGCGGAATCCTGGGCGCCATACCGGTCCTACGCCATGGTCCACCTGTGGGCCTCGGACCCATTGGCACCGGTGTCGACCGATTCACCCAAGCCCGGAGCCTCGGACAACAGGGGTCGCCCCGGCCTGCAACCTGGCTAGGCGTTCATCGCCTCGGGGTAGATCTGCCCGATGGGCGTCTTCTTTTCGGCCTGGAATTCGTCCTCAGCACGCCCGTAGGCCCAGTAGGCGGAGAGCGACATGGCCTTGCGGTCCACCCCTCGCTCCCCGTTGAGGTAGGCACGCAGCGACTTCATGGTCTCACGCTCGCCGTGGGCGAAGACCTGCACGGTCCCCTCGTGCCAGTCGGAGTTGCGCACGGTTTCCTCGAGCTTGGTGTTCTCCGGGGTGAAGTAGCCGCCGCGGTGCAACCAGTGGAGGTTGACCCCGGCGGGCACATCCAGCTGAACCTCGTCCTCGGGACCGGACACCTCAAGGTAGATGTCGCCCACCATGTCCGGCGTCATATCCTCGACGGCTGCGGAAATCGCCGGAAGCGCTGTCTCGTCGCCGATCAGCAGGTGGCGGTCGAATGCCGGGTCGGGAGTGTAGAGCCCGCCCGGGCTGGCGAAGCAGATCTGATCACCGATCTTGGCGTTTTGCGCCCAGGGCCCGGCCAGGCCTTGGTCGCCGTGGATGACGAAGTCGATCTGCACGGTCTGGGCCTCGAGATCCACATGGCGCAGGGTGTAAGTGCGTCGAACCGGGAAGTCTTCCGGAGCCTGCTGCTCGCGCAGGGCATCGAGGTCATACGGCGGAACCAGCCCGAGTTCGGGCTTGGCAAAGAGGATCTTGACGTAGCGGTCGGAGACGGCCTTGTCCTGGAAGTTCACGAACCCCGGCCCGCCGAAGGTCAGTCGCATCATGTGGGGACTCAGTCGCTCGCTCGCCAAAACCTCGAGGACTACCTGGGGCCGAACCGGACGTGCTGAACGCTGCGTACTCACTAATTACCACTTTCTTGGATTAGGGAAGGTAAACCTATCCTATTCGATGGGGCATCGACCAAGCCAATGCCAACTTCACATGCCTACTCCATTGCGCCGGGCCAGACCGTCGATCATGATCGCCAGCCCGACCTCAAAGGAATGGTTCGCGCGCGAGCCCTCAAGCGCAGACTGCGCAGCGAGGACTCCGGCCAGCCCCGGGGTTTGCGCAGCGGCGTCGCCGGGATCGAACATGTCATCCGGGGCAACCACATCAAGCGCGGATCCCAGGATGAACGACTCCAACGCCACCATGTCGCCCATGACTGCGGAGGCCTCCCAGCCGGCGGCAAGGAATCCCTGCACTACGCATTCATACATGGCCAAGGTTCGAGTCGCCCCTGTGATGGGCTCGGTGGCCAACAGGGCAATGGCATTTGGGTGTGCGGAAAATGCGGCCCGGTAGGACCGAGCCCAGCGCTCCACGGCTTCCCGCCAGGACAAACTTCCGAAACCACTGACATCAATGCTCTCATTGACTACCTCGCGCATCCCCACCAACAGCGCCTGCTTGTTCTTGACGTGGTGGTAGAGCGCGGGCGGCTTGACCCCAAGCTCGCCGGCGAGCGCTGCCATGGAGAACTTCTCCGGCCCCACTGAATTGAGCAGCCTAAGGGCCGCGACGAGGATCCTTTCGCGGTCAAGCACCGACGTGCGCGGCCGACCGGCGCGACGAACTTCTGACGAATCCACCAAAACCCCTTGCGTGTGACTCCGCCCACAGATAAGGTAGGCGACAGTTTATTTAATCTTATTAAATTTAGTTGGGAGCTGCACCCCTTGACCTTGACAGTCTTTCATTCGGGCTCGGTTGCCGGTGCCCCTGCGGGGCAAACGACCGCCGTGGCGGTCACCGACGGAATCATCACCGCCATCGGTCCGGCCGCCGGGGACCTGGCATCGATCGCCGATGTCCTCCATGACCTGCGCGGCGGCTACCTCGGGCCCGCCTTCGGCGACGGCCACGCCCACCCCCTCTTTGCCGGGCTCGAGGACGTCGGTCCCCAGATCCGCCACTGCACGGACCTCGACGAAATCCTGGCCGCAGTCGCACGCTGGGCGGACGAGCACCCCGGGGACGAATGGATCGTCGGTGCCAGCTACGACGCAACACTGTCCGAAGATGGATGCTTCGATGCCCGATGGCTCGACAGCGTCGTTTCCGACCGCCCCGTACTCTTGCGCGCCTGGGACTACCACACGGTATGGGTAAATTCCCGGGCACTGGAAATTTCCGGGATCACCTCGGACACGCCAGAGCCCGAGCTCGGCCGTATCATCCGTCGCCCGGACGGCTCTCCCCTGGGGACGTTGTGCGAACCCGGCGCCATCGTCCTGGCTGCCGCCCATGTTCCCGCACACGGCCAGGACACCTTGGTCTCCGCCCTCAGCCGGGCCACCTCGGCATTTGCCCGGGCCGGTGTCAGTTGGGTGCAAGACGCATGGGTGGAAACGGAATCCCTCGACGCCTACCTCGCCGCCGCACGACAGGGGGCGTTGCACACCCGGGTGAACCTTGCCTTCCGCGCTGACCCGTTGCGCTGGGCAGGGCAACTGCCCGAATTTGCCGCAGCCAGGGACCGCGTGATCGCCGCCGGCGGGGAACTGCTCAGCGCAAACACCATCAAGTTCTTCCTGGACGGGATCGTTGAATCGCACACGGCCCACATGATCGATGCCTATGCGGACTGCCCCGGCAGCCGCGGCCTGCCCAATTGGGAAGACCACTCACTCATCGATGCGGCGATCGCCGTGGATTTCATGGGTTTCCAATTGCACCTGCACGCCATCGGAGACGCCGCCGTTCGCCAGGGACTGGACACCATTGCGGCGGTCGTTGCCGCCAACGGCCCACGCGACCGCCGACCGGTCATGGCCCACCTGCAGTCCATCTCCCCCACCGACCTGCCACGGTTCAGGGAATTGGGCGTCATCGCGAACTTCGAGCCGCTGTGGGCCCAGCGGGACACCGTCATGACCGAACTGACCTTCCCACGGCTTGGAGCCGAACGGGCGTCACGGCAGTTCCAGATCAGCGAGGTCGCCGCCTCGGGCGTCAGGGTGTCCTTTGGCAGCGACTGGCCTGTCACACACCACCACCCGATGCCGGGCATCGGCACGGCAGTGACCCGCACAGGGCTGTCCGACCCCGACATTCCTCCGCTGGCCGGGGCCCCCTACGGCGTTGTCGATGCCCTGGACTCCTACAGCGCCCAGGTCGCCTACCAGGCCTTTGCCGACCACGAACGCGGAACCCTGGCAGCGGGGCAGATCGCGGACCTGGTCTGGCTGGAGAGCGATCCACGCTCCATCGCGGAACACGACGTGGCCGGCGTGAAGGTCCTTGGCACCTGGCTTGCCGGCAAACCCACCCACCTGACGACACCCGAACCGGCATTGGACGGAATACGATGAATACCAAGATCTCGGCTCATGTTCCGGCATCCGGCAGCATACACGGCGCCCGTCCCACTGAGCTCAAGCGGGTCCTGGGCATACCTTTCCTGGTGCTCTTCGGACTGACGTACATGGCGCCGGTCACGGTGTTCACCACCTACGGCGTGGTGACCGGGGTGACCAACGGACATCTGCCGGCCGCTTATATCGTGGGACTGGTGACCATGCTGTTCACGGCCTTCAGCTACGCCCAGATGTCCCGGGCGGTGCCGCAGGCCGGATCCGCCTACGCCTACACCCAGCAGGCCTTCGGCGGAACTGTCGGTTTTGCCACGGGCTGGACGCTGATGCTCGACTACTTGTTCATCCCGATGATCAATTTTCTGCTCATCGGCATCTATCTCAACACGCAGTTCCCTGCGGTCCCCGCCTGGGCGTTCTCGCTGGTGTCCCTCGTGCTGGTGCTGGGCCTGAACATCATCGGCATCAAGTTCATCGGCCGGCTCAGCGCCACGGTGGTCGCCTCCTCGGTGCTCATGATCGGCATCTTCGTGGCGCTGGTGCTCAACCAGGTCATCAACGCCGATGCCCCAAGCCTGTTGGCACCGTTCTCCTTTGGCGCCGACGGCCTGGGCCCGATCTTCTCCGGCGCTGCCATCCTCTCGCTCTCGTTCCTGGGATTCGATGCTATTTCGACCTTGTCGGAGGATGCGAGGAATCCCGGCAAGACGATTCCCGCCGCGATCGTGCTTACCACCTTGGCCGGCGGCCTGATCTTCATCGTCGTTGGCTGGGCCGGGGCATTGATCCACCCGGACCACACCACCTTCACCGATCCGGATGCCGCGGGCGTCGAGCTCATGGCAGGGGTCGGCGGTTCGGTGCTCACCGCGATCTTTGTGGCGGTCTACGTTGTGGGGTCATTTGGTTCGGCCATGGCCTCGCAGGCCAGCGTGACCCGAATCCTGTACTCCATGGGTCGTGACGGATTGCTGCCGCGCCGCATGGGCATGCTCAATCGCCGTTTTTCCACCCCCGTCTATGCCACCCTCGTGGTCTCCGCGGTGTCGCTGACCTACCTCTTCGTCAGCTTGGAGACTGCGGCCTCGGTGGTCAGCTTCGGGGCCCTGGTTGCGTTCTCCATGGTGAACCTTTCGGTCATCAAGACCTTCTTCATGGATGCTAAGGCGCGCGGTGCCCGTTCGGTGTTGCTCTACCTGCTCATGCCCCTGGTGGGATTCGCGCTGACCATTTGGTTGTGGACCTCGCTCTCCGGCGTCAGTCTTGTGGTGGGACTGATGTGGTTCGCCGCGGGAATCGGCTTTTTGGCCATCCGCACCAAGGGCTTCCGCACCACCCCGCCGAAGCTTTCCTTCGAGGACTGACGCCGATCCTGAATTGCCGCCCCCACGACGTTTCGGCGCCGTGCGGGCGGCATCGCCGGTTGCAGAACGGGACTTTCTAGTCCAGACGCCGGTCCTGCCAACTGCGCATGGTCCACCGCGATCTTGCTACCGCATCCAGCGTCACCACTCCGGTGTTGGCCAGTGGCAGCGGGCTCAGCAGGCCGGGGTCGAAGTTGGTGCTTCGGGAGGCAAGCCATGTCACCAGCATTGCGGCATGGCTGACCACGACCAGCTTTCCGGTCCCAGCTGCGCGCGCCTGTTCGATGACCGAGTTGAATCGATCCAGTGCCGTGTGCGCATCCTCGCCGCCAGCAACCTTGGCGGCAAGGTCGCCGGAAAGCCACCGGAAAAACACGTCGCGGTAGGCAAGTTGGGCCTCGGGGTCGTTGCGCATCTCCAGGTCACCGGCGGAGATTTCGCTCAGCCCCACGTGCTCGGCAAGGACAAGTCCGCGGGAATCGGCCAAGGGCGTTGCGGTCATCTTGGCGCGCAGCAACGGCGAGGAGAAGACCGCGTCCACATCCTCGGCACCGAGCCTCCGGACGAGTTCCCGTGCCTGGGCCAGGCCGGTCTCGTCCAGCGGCGCGCCGGGGGCCGCGGTGTCCAGGGCCTGGGCCACATTGGAGGCTGTCTGCCCGTGGCGGATCAAGATGAGTCTCATTCACTCACTCTAAAAGGTCACCGGGCGTTTGGTAGGATGAAATTAGCTTCACGAGATACGCGTCAGCTTTGGGCTCCGACCCGGCGCGACACCAACCCCATGCTTCAAGGGTGGTTCGGATGACGAAGCGGTCCTGGCAGCAGCCGCTGCCTTGGGGACAAGAGCACACGAAAGGCGCCACCACCTTGCGCAATGAGTCACGTTCCATCGACACCTGTACCTCGTTCCACTCCGGACACCGCACCAATCCCCGGGCGATCAGGAGCCTCATGGCCCGCCCCACGCTTTGGGCGCCCGCTGACATCGAGGTCGCGATGTCCCTGACCCAGGGCCTGACACTGCATGTCTTTGCCGGAGGCACCCACCACCAGGTGTTCGCCCACGACCTGCCGGTCATTGTGCAGCTGCTGCGCATTGCGCCGCAGCCGGCTCCGGGGATTTCACTTGGGCGGGTGAATTTCCACAGCAACGCGATTGCGCTTCCCGCCGATCCGCGCCACAGTGCCGGGCTGCGCTACTTTTCCTTCAGCACCGAACCGCTCTCTGCATGTACCTTCGAGCGCGATGAGGAATTGGCCCGCGACTTCGAGTCCCTGACGGGCAACCTGCAACTTTCCTAGGATTCCGGGCGGCTGAGACGGCCGTGGACCCAAAGTTGGCGGTCGCAGTCCACCGGTGCTTGGCGGGCCACCCCTTTTTCGGTGGTTTAGAACGGGCTATTGCTTCAGCTCTTCGACAATGCTGTTTCCCGTTTCCGGTCGGGATTCCCATGCCCACGATTCATGGAAACGTACCCGACCGTCGTCAAGGACCTCGATGACCGATTCACAAACTCCGGTTGAGGTTTCCTTGTTAGCGCCAAGGTGAACGTAGCGAAAGTTCAATTTATCCGCATTGCGAGTGCCGACGAGATAGCCTCGGACGACTGCACCACCGGAGTACTCTGCCCAAACCACTTCGTGATCTTGGTGGTAGGTAAATGTGGTGGATTGCCCTACTTCTCCTGTTGCAGAATTCTCAACGCCGCAGAATACTCGGCCGTCCAAGGACACGGTGTCTGCCTGAGGTGCAGTTTCGGTGCTCATGCTCCGAACAATAGCAACGCATTGCACGGGAGAGTCCAAGGCTTGTCTCAATGTGACGGTTCGACGTGTTCCTAGGCGGGGCTGGGCATTAGGCCTTGCACGGCAACGATTGTCCATTGCGTCCGGAAAGAGAAAGCATTAGCGGAAAATCGGGTCGGCCGCGTACTGCGCCAGCGCTTCCTTGTTCCCCGGGCTAAGTCGAAGCAATCGCTGCTCGTCAACGGAGAAGAATGCCAGGGTGGTTGCAGCACGAACGCACACCCCGCCGTCCACCGGATCGTGGAACTCGTAGCTGATGTCGAAACTCGCGGCCTTGATGGTGCTGATCCACAAATCCACGTGCGCCGGGACGTTGCGGTAGTCCAACGGTTTGAGGTAGCGCACGCGGTGCTCGACGACCAGGATCTGCGTGTTTTCCGGGACCGTGGAGAACAGGTCGACCTGCGGCATGATGCCGGGCTTTCCGGTGCCGCCGGGCACCCCGAAGCCGGCGATGCGCGCCTCTTCCATCATGCGGACCAGGTTTACGTTGTTGATGTGTCCGTAGGCATCCATGTCTCCCCAGCGCATGGGGACCTCGACGCGGATCTTGTGTCCGGACATTCAGTCGATCCTTGCCGGATCGTCGGGGCTGATGATGCCCAGGCCCTCCAGCTTCTCGGCGATGCGCGACCCGTCTGGCTCGTAGACCCAGGGCACTCCGGGGGTGGAATTCAGGATCCCCTGGCTGCGCCCACCGGCCAGCACCGCCTCGGAGGGGGTCAGCTGGCGAATGACGATGGCCTCGACATGGCGGGGATAGCGGCGGGCGAATTCGGCGTAGAGATAGGGGTCGTGTTGGCCGTCGTCGCCGATCAGCAGCCACTTCATGTTCGGGAATTCGGCGGCGAGGCGGCGCAACTGGTCGGCCTTGTGCTGCATGCCCGAACGGAACCAGCCGCGCTCGGTGGCTCCCCAGTCGGTCAGCAACAACGGGCCCTGCGGGTAGAGGTTGCGTGAGAGGAATCGGGTGAGGGTCTGGGCGACGTTCCAGGCACCGGTGGAGAGATAGAAGGTGGGGGCTCCGGGCTTGTCTCGCATCAGCCGCTCCATCATCACCGGCATCCCCGGTGTGGCCAGGCGGGCGTGCTCGGAGAGCACGAACGAGTTCCACGCCGCCAGCAGCGGGCGCGGCAGCGCGGTGACCACCACGGTGTCGTCCACGTCCGAGAGCACCCCGAACTCCTGCTTCCCGTCAACGACCACAATCGGCGCGGTGACGGTGGGCCCACCCTCGACGTGCAGGCTGATCTCGTTCCAGCCGGGTTCCAGCGAGGCGGCCACGCGGACATCGACCACTCCCCCGCGGTCTGCCTGCACCTTGAAGCGTTCGCCGTTGATGTGGGCCTCGATCTCGCCGTGGGGCAGGATCGGTGACATGAAGTTACGCCAGCCCCGCACGCCGTCCGTGATGACCTTCGCGAGGTGGCGCCCGTCTTCGAAGGCGCCGGGCTTGGCCAGCAGCACCCGGGCGAAGATGCGCACCCAGCCGTTCTCCGGATCCGACAAGCCGTATCCAGTGTAGGGCAGCACCGTAGGGATCAGCCCGCGTTCGCGGGCGCTCTCTGCGCGAAGCTCGTAAAGGCGATCCTCGAAGCGTGCTGCGATGTGCCGGGCGCGTTCTGATCCTGTTTCCTTGACCATGATCCCCAGTCTTTCATGAGCTGGTGGCATGCGGTGGATCGAAAGGATGACGCGCCGCCATGGCATGAAATAAGGCGGCAATCCTCGACACACTGGTATTTATTCATACTTCATAGAAGTGTGGGGGCATGATGTTCAACCATGATGCAGACCAGCCCGTGCTAACGCTGACAGATGAGGAGTCTTGGGGCCTACTCGGAAGGACCAGCCACGGCCGGCTGGCAACCGCCGTGGGCAACACCATCGATATCTTCCCGGTGAACTTCGGTCTGTTGGACAAGACCATCTATCTCCGCACCGGGCCGGGCGAAAAACTTGCGGCCCTCACGGTACACGATGCGGTCGCGTTCGAAGCCGACGGCATCCTCTCCGACGAAGCGTGGTCGGTGGTCGTGCACGGCCAGGCACACCACTTGCAAACCAGCAAGGAAATCGAAGTGGCCCGCAGCTCCGGGGTATCCCCTTGGATCCCCACTCAAAAGGAATCATGGGTGAAGATCGAGGTCACCGGCATCTCGGGGCGCCACTTCGTCCTTGGGGCACAGCCCGAGGCAGACTAGGTACTGCAGTCGCGTTATTTTCGGCGTTGTCGGCGGTTCAATGGGAATTAATTGGATATCGCCGTTTGCGGCCCCACACCCGCGGGGACGGACGGCTGGTGATCAGACCTTGACGGCGTTGACCTTAATCATGCGTTTGAGAAGGTCGGCTGCTACGCTCACCGCAATGGTGGCCGGATCCTTACCCACGACCTCAGGATCTCCGATGGGGCAGTCGATCCTCCCAATCACAGCTTCCTCATGTCCGCTTTGCGCAAGATTCTTGCGGAATCGCTGCCATTTGGCGTTGGACCCGATCAGGCCGATCGAGCCAAGATTCGGATGCCGCAACGCAGCATCGCATAGGTGGAAATCCTCGGCGTGGTCATGGGTCATGATCAGCACGTGTGTTCCACCAGGCAACCGACTGAGCACTTCTTCGCCAATGACGGCCAGTTTCGGATGAATCCGCGCCACTGCCGGTTCAAGTGCGTTCAGCCCCTGTAGGTTTTCCTCGCGGGAATCGCTCAAATACAGTTCAATGTCCTGCCGAGAAAGAATGCGGGCAAGTTCAAGACCCACATTGCCAGCGCCAAAGATCGCCACCGTCGGGGGTACGGCCATCGGTTCAAGCAAGATCGTCACTTCTCCTCCACAGCATTGTCGACCGTAGGTCGCCGGAGCCTTGTCATTCAGCCGCAAGGTCATTGTTTCGGGCACGTGCAGCGACTCGGTGAGCATTTGCCGGGCCCGTGTCACCGCGGTCATCTCCAGGTTGCCGCCACCTATGGTTTCAAAAAGCTCGTCAATGGTGGCAACCATCTTGGTTCCGGCCTCGCGCGGTGCATGCCCGCGCACACCAACCACGGTGATCAAAACCGCCGGGACCCGCTGGGACCGCAGCCGCATCACCGCATCAATCCAGGTCATGATGATCGCCCGCTGATCAATGCACTGTGCTCGCGGGCCGCCTGAACCGCCCAAAACACCGCTTCGGGCGTGGCCGGCGAAGCCAGGCACACACTGGTTCCGGGCTCGGCAAAACCGGCAATGGCTTGGCGCAGGGCCTCGCGCACCGAAAGTGACAACATCAGTGGGGGCTCACCCACGGCCTTGGAACCATAGACCGCACCCTCTTCATGGGCTTTGTCCAGGAGCGAGACATTGAAGACCTCGGGCATTTCCGACAGGCTCGGGATCTTGTAGGTGCTGGCGCTCTGAGTCGCCAGCCGTCCCCTGGTGGGCCGGTCGCTGGTGTCCCAACGCAGGTCCTCCAGGGTCAGCCACCCCGTCCCCTGCACGAATCCGCCTTCGATTTGTCCCAGGTCAATCAGCGGGGAGAGCGAATCCCCCACGTCGTGCACCACATCCACCCGGCGCAAGGTGTACGAACCGTCGAAACGGCTGACCTCCACTTCACTGGCCGCCGCCCCATAGGCGAAGTACTTGAACGGTTCCCCCTTCATGATGTCCAAGTCCCAGTGCAGCCCTTCGGTCCGGTAAAAACCTGCTGCCGAAAGCTGGACCCGCTGGAAGTAAGCGGCATGAACCAGTTCATTCCAGCCGATGGATTCGCGTCCACTGAGGCTGGAGACCGTACCGCGGATAAACCTGATCTCGTGGGCGGGAACACCCAGCTTTACGGCCGCTACCTCGGCGAGCCGTTCACGGATCTGCTCGCACGCATCCTTCACGGCCCCGCCGTTCAGGTCGCTGCCCGAGCTGGCCGCCGTAGCCGAGGTGTTCGGAACCTTGTCGGTACGAGTCGGTGCGATCCGCACGCTATCGAGGGGGACTCCGAGGGTGGTGGCTGCCACCTGCAGGATCTTGGTGTGCAGCCCCTGCCCCATTTCAGTGCCACCGTGGTTCACCAGCACCGATCCGTCCTTGTAAACCAGCACCAGGGCGCCGGCCTGGTTGAACGCGGTGAGGTTAAAAGAGATCCCGAATTTCACCGGTGTCAGGGCCAAGGCCCGCTTTGCATGCTCATGGCTCCCGTTGAATCGGGCAATCTCGGCTTCGCGACGTTCAATCTCCGCACCGTCCAGCAGCTGCTGCCAGGCGGCCTCCATCCGTTCGGGGTGTCGCACCGGTTGGTAGTACGGGGTGTCCTGCCCCTGTACGTAGAAGTTTCGACGACGCAGTTCCCTGGCACTCATCCCCAGTTGCGGGGCCACCCGGCCCAGGATGTCCTCCATGACCAGCATGCCCTGTGGCCCCCCGAAACCGCGGAAAGCCGTTTGCGAGGTCTTGTGGCATTTGGCGACCCGGCCGTGAACCCGGATATTTGGTATCCAGTAGGCATTGTCAATATGGCACAGCGCCCGGGTCAGCACCGGCTCGGACAGGTCCAGGCTCCACCCTCCATCAGCGGTCAGCGTCGCATCCAGGCCCACGATCTTTCCTTCGTCGTCAAAACCGATTTTCCAGCTGGCATGAAAGCCGTGGCGTTTGCCGGTCATGGTGATATCCACCGTGCGGTCCAGCCGCACCCGTACCGGCCGCCCGGTGAGCAAGGCCCCAAGGGCTGCCACCGCGGCATAGCCATGCGACTGCATTTCCTTGCCGCCGAAGGCGCCTCCCATGCGCAGCACTTGGACGGTGACCCGGTGCGCGGGGATCCCCAGTATGTGGGAGACGATGTCCTGGGTTTCGGTGGGGTGCTGGGTGGATGAATGGATCATCACCTGGCCGATTTCGTCCACCATGGCCAGCGAGTTCTGGGTCTCCAGGTAGAAGTGTTCCTGGCCGGAGAACTCGAACTCCCCCTCAAACACCTGCGCGGCGTCCCTGATGGCGGCTTGGCTGTCGCCCTTGTCGATCACGGGCTGGATTCCGTGGAAGCTTTGCGCGGCGATCGCATCCTGCAGGGTGATCAACGAGTCGAGCGGTTCGTAGTCCACTTCAACGGCGGCTGCCCCGGCCTTGGCAGCTTCCAGGTCCTCGCCGAGCACCCACACCACAGGCTGGCCATAGAACATGATCTCGTCCACCGGCAGCATCGGTTCGTCGCGTTTGGCACCTTGGTCGTTGACCCCCGGGATGTCCGATGCCGTGATCACCCGGACCACGCCGGGAACCCGGTAGGCCCCGTCGATACCCACTTTCAGGATTTTTGCGTGCGCCTGCGTTGACTGCACCGGGTAGGCATGCAGCACTCCGACCAACCGCCGGTCCAGGTCATCGGTGTACAACGCACTTCCGGTGACGTGTCCCACCGCCGACTCGTGCGGATGGGTTTCCCCGACGATGGGACGGTCGCGACGTTGGGACAACCGGCTCATTTGCCTTCTCCCTTCAACGAATGGGCGACTTGCAGTTGTGCGGCGAAGAACCGTTCGAACGAGGATTCGAGCATCGCCTTCCGGTATTCGGCGCTGGCCCGGTGGTCATCCATTGGGGTTCCTTCCTCACCCATGACCTGGGCCGCGGCGCGGATGGTTTCCAGGTCCCATGCCCGGCCTTCGAGCATCGCTTCGGTGGCGGTCGCGCGCAACGGGGTGGCCGCCACCCCGCCCAGGCCGATCCGCGCCTTGGTGATGATGCCGTTCTGGACAGCGAGGGCATAGCCGATGGCCACACTGGAGATGTCGTCAAAGCGGCGCTTGGAGATTTTTTGGAATGAGGTCAATCCGGAAAGGGGCAGCGGGACGCGGATGACGGTGATCAGCTCGCCGGGCTGACGGGCCGTTTGTCGGTACCCGGTGAAGTAGTCGGCCAATGGCACCACCCGTTGGCCCGTCACCGAGCCAAGCACCAGCTCGGCGTCCAGGGCCAACAAGGCCGGAGCCGTGTCGCCGATGGGTGAGCCGGTGCCCAGGTTCCCGCCGATGGTCGCGCTGTTGCGGATGAGCCGGGAAGCGAACTGGCCAAAGAGCTTGCCCAGCAGTGGGATCCGTCCGTGCAGTCCACGTTCCAGTTCACTGAGCGTGCAAGCCGCCCCGATCTCAATGTGCGTGTCAGTCACATCCAGTTGCCTCAGTTCACTCAGCCGGTCGATGGCCAGCAGGGAACGGGCCCGTGCCCCCTTGATGTTGACCTCCACGCCCCAGTCGGTTCCACCGGCGAGGGGCAGCACCCCGGGTTCCTCGAACAGGATCTGCAGTGCTTCCTCCAGGGTTCCGGGCCTCCGGTAGCGGCCGAGCTGGCCCGTGGGGGTATCGGCGCGAGACAGGTCTGTGTGCACGACGGCCGGAGCCAGCTGGTCGCGGCGGGCAGCCAGCGCGTCATCCACCGCCGGCGTGCCGAGCGCAAAGGCGGCATCACGGATGGGCCGGTACCCGGTGCACCGGCACAGGTTGCCTGAAAGCGCATGCAGGTCAAACCCATTTGGCCCGCAGTGCTGGTCTGCTGCGTCCTCTTCATTCGGCGGGGCGCCTGCGGCGGTTGCCCGCTCCGGTCGATAGTATTCGGCGGCCATGCTGCAGACGAATCCCGGGGTGCAGTAACCGCATTGGGATCCACCGTGCTCGACCATCTGTTGCTGGACCGGATGCAGGCGGGTGCGGTCCCCCAGCCCTTCGGCGGTAATCACCTCCTGCCCGTCAAGGGCAGCGGCCGGCAGGAGGCAGGCGTTTAGTGCGGTCCAGCGTGTGGCTTCGCCGTCTGCTCTGGCCACCAGGATGGAACAGGCCCCGCATTCACCTTCGGCGCACCCTTCCTTGCATGAGGTAAGTCCTTCACCGCGCAGGAAGTCCAGGGCGTTGGTATGCGTTGGTCCGGTAAATTCCCGCACCGCTCCGTTAACGGTAATCAAGCACTGGGAGTCTGTGGTTGGTTTGGCGGTCATGCCGCTTCCTCCTACTTCCCGCCGAGCGGAAAGCGCTGTGTACGAACGATCGATGATGGGCACGCAACAAAGCGGCCTGCGTATCAGCGTCAGGAGCCGAAGTCCGGGTCAGCTGGCTCGCTGTGTGCAGGCCAGCTTAGCTTCCGTGGGCAATCTGCCCTTTCGGCCAAGCGATCGTTCCACCCATGAGGGGTCCTCCGACATTTTCAGATCATCAATGTGCTTGGTTCACAAAACAGTCAAAAGTTTGCGGAGACCTGCTGTCCCCGGCTGCCGTCTTTGTGCTCAAAGCCGGCCGTCTGGTGGTTCACAGCTGTGACTCCCTGTCGTTTCACATGGGTGAACCGGAAAACCTCCCGTGCCCGGAACCGCCAGTCACCCACTCAGCCCCGCGTCCGGTCGATAGCTACCATGGGTAAAGCGCACCATGGACTTGCTCCGACCATAGCAGTGACTGTGACTTGTGTCATGCTTCACGCGACACTTAGTTCCCTCTCTACTGGTGCCGTGATTTCGCCCCTGTCGAACGGCCTCCCTGCACCTCTTGTCGAGGAAGTTCGCCGCCAGAAACCATAAGGCCCACGGCCCACGGCGCCGGTGTCAGCAACCCCGGACGCCTGTCACGCGGCAGTGCCCGGGCCGGGACAAAACGGTTTCCCACTACCCCTTGTAGTCGTAGAACCCGGCGCCCGACTTCCGTCCCAGCTTGCCCTCGGCCACCAGGGCCGCGATGCGCTCGTTGGGGGCGTCCTCGACCGCGCCGGTTTCCGCGTGGGTGGCCTGGGCAATGAAGTCGATGACATCCAGGCCCACCAGGTCCATCAGCGCGAACGGGCCCATCGGGTGGCCCAGCGCCGTGCGGGCGGTGGTGTCGATGTCCTCGATGCTGGCGATGCCCTCCTCGGCCAGGAAGAGCGCCTCGCGCTGGATCGCGCCCATCAAGCGGTTGGCGATGAATCCGGGGACCTCGCGATTGATCAGCACCGGCTCCTTGCCCAGCCGCCGCGCCAGTTCCATGGTGGTTTCCACCGTTGCATCGCTGGTGGTTTCGTGGCGCACGACCTCCACGCACTTCATGACCAGGGCCGGGTTGAAGAAGTGCATGTTGCACACCTGTGCCGGCCTGCCGGTGACCTCCGCGACCTTGGAGGAACCGAGGGTCGAGGAATTCGTGGCCAGGATGGCGTGGGCCGGTGCCAGCACGCCGAGCTTCTCGAAAATCTGCGTTTTGATGTCCAGGCGCTCGGTGGCGGCCTCGATGATGAAGTCGGCTTTTGTCGCGACGGAGTCCAGGTCGGTGCTGTAGCCCAGCGCCTCCAGCGCCGCGGTGGCTTTCGCCTGCTCCAACTTGCCCTTGGCCACCCGCGAGGCCGCCCAACCCTCGAGTTCGGTGCGCGCCGCGGCAAGGCCGTCGGCGGAAATATCCTGGATGATGGTCGCGAACCCGCCCAGGGCAGCGGTCATCGCGATCTGCCGCCCCATGGTCCCCGCTCCAATGACCAGGATGGTGGAAATGTTCTCGATGCCGGTCTCTGCGCTCATTTTGGCTCCGCACTTTCGTCAATTGTTCGCTGGATCACGTTTCGCCCATGCCCGTTGCCCATCCTAGACATGACCCGGGGCACCCGCCGCATCCGGTCAGGCTGGATGACGGCGGGTGCCCCAAACCCCGTTTCCTACGCTCCGCGCAGGTACACGGTGGTGGTGTGCGTGAAGAATTCCTTCGCCGCGCCGCCTTGTTCCTTGGGCCCGTACCCGCTCTTCTTGGCCCCGCCAAAGGGCACGTGAGGGTCGGCGCCCGCCGATTCCGAATTCACGTGCAAGATGCCCACGTCGATTTTCTCCATGGCCGCCAGCGCCTTGGAAAGGTCCTGGGTAAACAGCGCACAGCTCAGGCCGTATTCGGAGTCGTTGGCCAGCTCGAACGCCTGCTCGGTGGTTGCCACCCTGCGCACTGCCAGCACGGGACCAAAGAACTCCTCGCTCCAGGCATTGTTCTCCCCGGCGGGCAGCTCAAGGACCGTCGGGGCCACGAAGGCATCCCCCAGGCCCGCGACATCGCCCTCGAAGGTGACGACCGCTCCCTGGGCGATCGAGGCGGCGATGCCGGCACGGATCTGCTCCGCGGCCGGGCCCGAGACCACCGGCCCCATGTGGACGGAGGGATCCGTCGGGTCCCCGGTTTTCCACTCGCTGAGGCGTTCGTGCAAGCGTGCCAGGAACGCATCGGCGATTTCCTCCTGCAGGATGAGCCGCGAAGTGGCGGTGCACTTCTGGCCGGTGGAGCGGAAGGCCCCGAAGAGCACCTGCTCCACTGCGAGTTCCACATCCGCGTCATCCAGCACGACGGAGGCGTTCTTGCCGCCCATTTCCGCCTGGATCGGGACTCCGGCCGCGGCGGCCGCCGCGGCGAGCTTCCTGCCCACCCCGGTGGATCCGGTGAAGGTGAGTCCGTCCAGGTCGGGGTGGTTCACGATCTCGTTGCCGAGCGAACCGGGTCCGATGACCAGGTTCAGCACGCCCGCCGGCAGCCCCGCCTCAACCAGTGCCTGCGCCAGGCGCAGGGCCAGCAGCGGCACGGTGGAGGCAGGCTTCCACACCACGGTGTTGCCGAAGACCAGTGCCGGGGCGATCTTCCAGGCCGGGATCGCGATCGGGAAGTTGAACGGGGTGATGACTCCCACGACGCCCAGCGGCTTGCGGGTCACCAGGATCTTCTCGCCGCGGCGCGGGGAGGAGAAGACCTCCCCGGCCTGCCGGTCGCCCTCGGCGGAGTAATAGGAAAGGATCTGTGCCGCGCGCAGCACCTCGCCCTTGCCCTCCGCTGCGGTCTTGCCTTCCTCGCGGGCCAGTTCGGTGCCCCAGGCATCGGCGTTGGCCGTGATGATCGCCGCGGCGCGAGCCAGGTACGAACCCCGCTCGGCCATGGGTGTTGCAGCCCAGCTGTTTGCCGCTGCGCGCGCCGCGGCCATGGCGGAGCGCACGTCCGCCTCGGTGGCGGTGCCGCCGGCGGCAACCACGCGCCCGGGGTTCGCGGGCGAGGTGGATTCCAGGCCAGCACCGGCGCCGTCGATCCATTCGCCGTCAATGAGCAGGCGCAGCGGCACGGTGTCGGTGTGCGTCATGGTTTCGGTCATGTCTTGCCTCTCGAAACGTTGGAGGTGGGTTAGCGGAAGGCCGGGACGCCGGTGAGCTTGTTGCCCAGGATCAGGGTGTGGACCTCGTCGGTGCCCTCGTAGGTGCGCACCGATTCCAGGTTGTTGGCGTGGCGCAGCGGTGAGTAGTCCAGGGTGATGCCGTTGCCGCCCAGGATGGTGCGGGCCTCGCGGGCGATCTTGATGGCCTCGCGGCAGTTGTTCAGCTTGCCCACCGAGATCTGGTGCAGATCCAGGGTTCCGGCGTCCTTCATGCGGCCGATGTGCAACGCCAGCAGGTAGCCCTTGTTGATCTCCAGGGCCATGTCCACCAGCTTCTGCTGGGTCATCTGGTACCCGGCCAACGGCTTGTCGAACTGCATGCGCTGCTGCGAGTAGGCCAGGGCGTCTTCGAAGGAGTCGCGGGCGGCTCCCATGGCGCCCCAGATGATCCCGTAGCGAGCCTCATTCAGGCAGGAGAATGGTCCCTTGAGCCCCACCACGTTCGGCAGCACCGCGGTTGCGGGCAGGCGCACATCGGTCAGCTCGATCTCGCACTGGATCGAGGCACGCATCGAGAGCTTCGGCTCGATCGGGGTCGCCTTGAACCCGGCGGTTTGCGTGGGAACCACGAAACCGCGGATGCCCTCATCTGTCTGCGCCCAGATCACCGCGACCTGGGCGACGTTGGCCAGCCCGATCCAGCGCTTGGTGCCGTTGATGACCCAGTCGTTCCCGTCCTTGCGGGCAAAGGTCTTCATCGCCGAGGGATCCGAGCCGGCAGTGGGTTCGGTCAGCCCGAAGCAGCCGATGGCCTGCCCCGCTGCCATCTTCGGCAGCCACTCCTGCTTCTGTTCCTCGGAACCATGCTTGTAGATCGCGCTCATGGCGAGGGATCCCTGCACCGAGACGAAGGTGCGCAGCCCCGAATCCCCGGCCTCCAGTTCGGAGCCGGCCAGTCCGTACTCCACCGCGGTGCCCCCGGCGCAGCCGTAGCCCTTCAGGTGCATGCCCAACAGGCCGAGCTTCGCCATTTCCGGGACGATCTCCAGCGGGAACACCGCATCGGCGTACCAGGAAGCGATGTTCGGCTTGATGGCCTCGTCGACGAAGGTCCGCACCTTGGAGCGCAGCGCGAGCTCCTCGGCGGTGAGCAGCGCATCAAAGTTGATCAGGTCCGCCGGGTCCAACTGGTGGGTTTCGTGGTCGTGCATGGTGAGGGTCATGGTGTTCTCCAAAAGTTCGGGGGGTATGGGGGCTGATGAAGGGGTGCTAGTTGGCGGCGTCGGTGATGGCCTGGGCCAGGACGGCCAGTCCGTCGCGCAGCAGGTCCTCGCCGATCACCAGCGGGGGCAGCAGGCGCACGACGTTGCCGTGCGTGCCGCAGGTCAGGGTGATGACGCCGGTGGCGTGGCAGGCCGCGGAGATTTCCTTGGCCAGGTCCGGGCGCGGGGCCAGGGTGCCGGCGTCTGCCAGCTCGATGGCGAGCATGGCGCCGCGGCCGCGGACCTCGGCAACAATGCCGGTGGAGGAAAGCAAGGGCTCCAGGATTTCGCGGGCCACTGCCTCGATGCGGCGGGCGTTGGCCAGCAGCGATCCGTCCTCGAACTGCTCGAAGACCGCCAGCGCGGCCTCGCAGGCCAGCGGGTTTCCGGCATAGGTGCCGCCCAGGCCGCCCGCGTGCGGCGCGTTCATCAGCTCGGTGCGTCCGGTGACGGCGGAGAGCGGGACTCCGTTGGCCAGTGCCTTGGCGGTGAGGATCATGTCCCCCGCAACGCCCTCGTGCTCGGAGGCGAAGAGCGTTCCGGTCCGGCCCATGCCGGCCTGGATTTCGTCGATGACCAGCACGATGCCGTACTTGTCGGCGAGTTTGCGCAGGCCCGGGATGAAGCCCGCGGCCGGGACGATGAAGCCGCCCTCGCCCTGGATCGGTTCGATGACCATGGCGGCGAAGGAATCCGCGCCGTGTTCAAGGATGGTGGCCTCCACGGATTCCAGTGCCGCTTCGGCGCCGGACTCGAGGCCCTCGGCGGGACGCAGCGGGTTGGCGGAGGCGGCCCGGATGATCTCCGCGGGAAGCGGACCGAAGTTCAGCTTGTACGGGTTGACCTTGGCGGTCATGGCCATGGTGAGCAGCGAGCGGCCGTGGTAGGCCTCGTCGAACACCAGCACGTTGGGCCGTCCGGTTCCAGCGCGGGCGATCTTGATGGCATTTTCCACGGCCTCGGCGCCGGTGGAGAACAGGCCGGTGCGCTTGTCGAAGTCGCCGGGGGTGTTGGCGTTGAGCCACTTGCAGACCTGGGTGAAGGATTCGTATTCGGTGACCATGAAGCAGGTGTGGGTGAAGGCTTCCAGCTGGGCGGCTACACGCTGCGCCACGCGCTTGTTGCTGGCACCCAGCGAGGTCACGGCGATGCCGGAGGCGAAGTCGATGAGCCGGTTGCCGTCGACATCCTCGACGATTCCGCCGTCCGCGCGGGCCACGAAGACCGGAAGGGTGATGCCGAAGCCGTTGGTCACCTGTGCTGTGCGTTCGGCGTGCATGGCCGTGGAGCGCGGGCCGGGGATGGAGGTGGCGAGGTGGCGTGTCTGCGGGAGCGTCTCGGCGTCGACGGCCAGAAGTGTTTCGGTCATGGGCTCCACGTTATGCGAGAGCGTGACACGCGTCATTGGATGATTTGCCCAACAAGGCCCTCTGTGTTGGATAATTCAACCCATGATTTCCTTGTTGCAGTTGGGTGCCGAACTCGGACCAGAACTTGTGCCCTGTCCCGGGGCCGAATTCAGCGCCAAGCCGGTGACGGGAGTCCATGTCTCCGAACTGGAGGACCCCACCCCGTATCTGGAGGGCGGCGAGCTGTTGCTGACCACCGGCATGCCCTTCGCGAAGTCGGCGGCGCTTTCGCTCGCGTACATGAAGCGGCTCGGGGCAAAGGAGGTTCGTGCCGTGGGGCTGGGCCTGGGCCCGTGGCTGAGGCAAGTGCCCGAGCATGTGCTTGCGGCCAGCCGCGCGGCTGGCATCGAGCTTGCGCTCGTCCCTGACGGCGTGCCGTTCCAGCATGTCTCACGCGCGTATTGGCGGCTGTCTACCCGGGACGACACAGCGAACCTCATGGATTCGCTCGGAACGCAAACGGCGCTGGCCAGGGCAGCCATGCGCCCCGACGCCACCAGCGCCGTGGTCCGCGGACTCGCCCAGGCGCTTGGCGGCTGGGCCGCCTACCTTCCGGCGGATGCCGGGACCGAAACCGTGTGGCCGACTTCCGCCGGATCCCTGGTCGGGGACCTGCGGGCCGAGTCGATCCGCTTCAACAAGGCCGGGGTGCCCTCGGCCGCCACCTTCGAGCTCCACGGCCAGCCAGTGGTGCTTTACCCGATCTTGCTCGGCGCGCGGATCCACGGGTTCCTGTGCATCGGCTCGGGGCGCACGCTGACCCGCGCCGACCGGCAGATCATCATGACGGTCTCCACGTTGCTGGCCCTGCGGGCCAGGGAACGCGAGGTGGTCGTCAGCACCGCCCATGCGCTGGGTGCCGCAACAACCAAGCTGTTGCTGCACGGGCAGGCCGAGGCGGCACACATGGTGGCCGAGGACGTGGGATTGGCCGAGCTTCCCAACCGGGTCCGCCTTTTGGGCATTAGGCTTTCGCCCGGGGACGATCCGGGGCTGGCGGCACGGGCGGCGGCGCGACTGGCCGCTGATCCGGGATTGCCCGAGTTGTACGCCGCGGTGGATGCCTGCACTCTGCGCCACGTCCAGGACGAGATCCTGTACCTGGTGTTGCCCGCAGCCGGGATCGGCAGCAAGCCCGTGGACGGGCGCGGCGAGTCCCTGGAGCAAAACGCCTTGCTGGGGATTTCAGCGCCGGGCTACCCCGAGGTCTCCGGATCGCTGGCCGCCGCGCTGGGCGACCCGGTGAGCCTGGGCGAGATTCCGGGCAATCTTGCGGTGTTGCGCCGCGCCGTGCTGCAGGCCCCGGCCGGCCGCCTGGTTGCCGTCAACGCCAGCGAGGATGCCAAGGCCGCCGGCTGGGTTCGCCTGCTGGCCGGCTACCACCGCGCCGACCTGTTGGCCACGGTGCGCGCCTATCTGGCGGCCCGCGGCACCTGGGAAGATGCGGCGCGGGCTCTGGGCATCCACCGCAATTCGCTGCGGCACCGGATTTCGGTGGCGGGCAACCTCATCGGCGTGGACCTGGACGACCCGGATGTCGCTGCACACCTGTGGCTGGCGCTGCGCCGCGAAGCGTCAGGGACGGGGCCGCGCTAGCGCCTGGAACTCCGCCATGGATCCCACGTCGCTGCCCAGCCAGGCTCGGACGGCCTCGGTGTGTTCGCCCAGTTGCGGGGGCGACATCGTCGGGGCATCCAGTGCCGGGGTCCAGGTGATCGGGTGGCGCACCTGCCGTCCCACGGCCTCCCCCTGTGCGTTGTGCACCTCGATGAGTGGGTTGAGCCCGAGGGAATCGGCGTAGGCCAGGCCCTCGTCGATGCCCGCGACCTTTCCGGCCGGCACGCCCACTGCGGTGAACCGGGCCTGCCAGTTGGCCCCGGTGTCCGCTCCCAGAGAGTCCTCGAGCAGCGGGATGAGCTCCGCGCGGTGTGCCACGCGGGCGGTGTTGGTGGCGAAGCGGAGGTCGGTGGCGAGCGCGGGCAAGCCGATCTCGGCGCAGAGCCTGGCGAATTGTCCGTCGTTGCCGCATGCTACGGCCACGGAGCCGTCGGCGCAGGCCAGCAGCTGGTAGGGCACGATCGAGGGATGCTCGTTGCCCATGCGCGTGGCGACCTTCCCCGCCCCCAAATAGGCTTGGCCCTGGTTGGCCAGCGCGCCCTGCAGACTGGAAAGCAGGTTGACCTCCACGTGGGCCCCGGCTCCGGATGAGGCCCGTGCGGTCAGTGCCGCGAGCACCCCGATGCTTGCGTCCTTGGCGGTGAGCACGTCCACCAAGGCGACGCCGGCCTTCATGGGGTCCTGGTCCGGCTCGCCGGTGATGGACATCAGCCCGCCGAGGGCCTGGACGATGAAGTCGTAACCGGGCAGTTGCGCCCCGCCGGCGGAACCAAATCCGGAGATCGAGGCGTAGACCAGTCCGGGGTTGGCGGCGGAGAGTTCGGCGTAGCCCAGACCCAGCTTGTCCATGCCGCCGGGCTTGAAGTTTTCCACCAGCACGTCTGCCCGCAGCGCCAGTTCTCTGGCCAGCTCAAGGTCAGCCGGATCGGTGAGATCCAGCGTGACGGATTGCTTGTTGCGGTTCACCGATTCGAAGTAGGTGGAGCCGGTGGCGGAGAAGGGCGGACCCCAGGCGCGGGTATCGTCCCCAGTGCCAGGACGCTCGACCTTGATGACCGTGGCACCCAGGTCGGCCAGCGTCATGGTGCACAGCGGTCCGGCCAGGACTCTGGAGAAGTCCGCAACGATGATTCCCTCGAGGGGACGGATGGTGTTCATGCTCGCTCGGATTCCTTCTCGTGTTCGTTGGCCGATGCTGCGTCCGTGCCGCTGTCGTAGCGCGGCGCCACCCTGGCCGACTTGCGCATGGCCAAGCGCGTCAACAATTCCTCTTCCGCGTGGATGCCCGGTTCGATGCCGCGCGGGACCCGCAACAGGAAGACGATGCCCAGCACCCACCAGGCGGCGAAAAGCATCCACGGCTGGATGCCGATGGCAGCGGGCATGCCCGGCAGATAGAGGCTGATCAGTGCGGCGCAGAAAACCACCGAGGTGATGCCGATGACCTGGCCGAAGTTGCCCTGGCCGCCGATGCGCAGCGGGCGTTCCATCATGGGTTCGCGCCTGCGCAGGATCACGAAGGCCACCCCGACCAGCAGGTAGGCGATCACGATCGATGGCGAGCCGGAATCGACCAACCAGCCGAGCATGGCCGAGCCGAAGAAGGGCGCAAGCACCGAGAGCCCGCCGATGAACAGCAGGGCGTTGACCGGGGTGCCGTACTTGGGGTGCAGCTTGGCGAACCAGCCCGGCAGCATGCCGGAGCCGGCCATGGCGTAGAGAAGGCGTGAGGCTCCCATGAGCAGCGAGTTCCAGGAGGTGAGGATCCCCGCGATGCCGCCGGCAATGAGGACCTTGGTCATCAGGTCGGACCCGAAGAGCGCGCCCATGGCATCCGCGGTGGCCAGTTCGGAGCCGGCCAGCGCCGCGGCGCCCATGCCGGAGGAGGTCGCCAGGATGACCATGACGTACCAGGCGGTGGCGATGAGCACGGCGATGACGACGTACTTGCCGATGCGCCGCGGTTCAATGTCGCATTCCTCGGCCGATTGCGGGATCACGTCGAAGCCGACGAACATGAACGGCACGACGATCATCACCCCGAAGAACCCGGCGACTCCGTTGCTGAAGAACGGTTCCATGGTTTCGGCGGATCCGCCCGAGAAGGAACCGAAGAGCAGCACCGCCCCGATGGCGAAGAGGAAGAGCACCACGAAGGTCTGCACGACACCGGCGGTCTTGATGCCGCGGATGTTGATGGCCGTGATCACCACCGCACCGAGCACACCGACCAGCGCCCAGGTCAGGTGGATCTCGGATCCTGCGATGTCCCAGAGGTGGACCCTGTTCAGGTCGGGGAAGAGGTAGAGCGCCGTCTTGGGCAGGGCCACGGCCTCGAAGGCAATGATGGTGATGTAGCCGCCGACGATGGCCCAGGAACCGGCGAACGACCAACGGGCGCCCATGGCGCGCAGCAGGTAGTTGTGCTCGCCGCCCGCCCGCGGCATCGCCGCAACCAGTTCGGCGTAGGTCAGCCCGACCACGGCCATGATGCCGCCGCCCACGACCATGGCCAGTGCGGCTCCGAAGGGTCCCGCCGTGGTGATCCAGTCGCCTGTGAGCACCACCCAGCCGAAGCCGATCATGGCACCGACGCCGATGGCGAGGGTGTCCCATCGGCCCAGGACCTTCTTGAGTCTGGGTGCTGCGGTGCTGCCTTGCATGTGACTGCTGGTCATCGCGGTTCCTTCCGTGAGTACGACGTAGATCACACTACGGAGGGCAGGCGAACGGCGTATTCAGACAGATCGTCCAACAATTGGTCACTTCATCCGGGACCACTGGTCGGTTGCACTCCCCTGGAATGCCGCCACACGAAGCTTGCCCGGGGCCGGACGTCGTGCGCCGGCCCCGGATGAACACCCTGACCGCGGGAACCTGGAGTTCACGGCGACACGTCGAGACCGGCCATGGTTGCACCGAGGGTGGCCTACCGGAGTCCCCGGATCCCAAGGCCGGCGCGGCCGTCTCCGCCCCGACCGCCCGGGGCGTTGGGGCGCGGGATCGCCGGCATCCGATGCGAGGCCCGTCCCGCCACCGGTTCCAGGGCCGCCGCAGCCTCCCTGACGAGCCGACCGGAGTCCGGGCCCGCAGCGATGAGCACCAGCGCCGGTCGCCCGGGAGACAACTGGTCCTTGGATCGGGCGCGCGCGTCCACTCGTCCGCCGGCCAGCTGAACCTCGTGCCAAGTCCCGGCGTAGCCCCGGACAATTCCCTTGGCCCGAACCAGGCTTCCCGATTGCGCGGCAAGGGCACGAGTGAGCGCCTCCACGTCCACCGGATCCGGGCACTCCAGCGTGGCGGAAGTATGGGCCTCGGCGTGCTTCGCCCCACCGGGGCGGCGATTCCCCGCGTCGCGGCCGGCAACGTCGCCGCCGGCTTCGCGCGCCGGGGCGGCGAGGGCTTCAGCCGCGCTTACCCCCGGGTCTACGGCATCCTGCAGGATCAGCCGAGCCTGCGGCGCCGCCGACTGGCACGCCTTTGCCGCGTCCTCGGTTTCGGTCGGCAGGGCCAAATCGGTCTTCGTCACCAGCACGACCTCCGCCGCGGCGAGTTGTCGTGCCACGGTATCGCCGACGTACTCGTCGCGCAGGAGCCGCCGGATGGACGTCGCGTCCGCGCACACCAGCACCGGACCCGGGGAAAAGCCCGGGAAATCCCGCCACGTGGCAAGCTGGCCGGGGTCGCCCACTCCACTGACCTCGCAAAGCACGTGGTCAAGATCCCCGCGAGCAGCCAACGCGGTCATGGTGCGGGACGCGTCGTCGCTAATCTGGCAGCAAATGCACCCGTTGCTCAGCTCGATGGTGTCCCCGGACGCCGAGGCGATCAGATCGGCGTCGATGTTGATGCTTCCGAAATCGTTCACCACGACGGCGGTGCGCCCCGGCAGCACTCCCGCCAGCAGCCGGTTCACCAGCGTGGATTTGCCGGAGCCAAGGTAGCCGCCAATAATTCCGAGCCGGGCACTCACGGTGCGGGCACCGCGCAGGGAGCAGCGACCTTCGTGGTGTGGTGCCGGCCGCCGACGACGGTGCCGAGGACGTGGATGGAACCGATCTCCTCCGCCGGGACCGCCAGCGGATCCTGCGCCAGAACGGCCATGTCGGCGAACTTCCCCGCCTCCAGCGAGCCGACCTCGTGGTCCATCTTCAGCATGTATGCCCCGCCCAGGGTCACCGCTTCCAGGGCCTCCTGCACCGTGATCCGCTCATGCTCGCCCATGACTCGGCCGGAGACCGTCAGCCGGGTCACGGCGTGCTTCACGGCGTGCAGCGGACCCAGGGGCGTGACCGGAGTGTCCGAGTGCAGGGAGATCGGCACCCTGTGGCGCAGCGCCGTGGCGGCCGCGTTCATCCGGGCGGCTCGGTCAGGCCCCACGGTGACGTCGAGGTGCTGGTCGCCCCAGGCCCAGATGTGGTTGGCGAAGATGTTGGCGCACACGCCCAGGGCCGCCATGCGGCGGTACTGTGCGGCGGTGCTCAGCTGCGAATGTGTGCAGGTGTGGCGGTGGTCGGGACGCGGGTGCGCGGTGAGGATGTCCTCGAGCGTGCCCAGGAACAGCTGGGTGGCCTGGTCGCCGTTGCAGTGCACGTGCACCAGCAGGCCGGCGGCGTGGAACGTCTCGAATGCCGCGCGGAACTGCTCCGGGCTGACGTTCCAGATCCCGTTCGGCTGTCCGCCGAAGTAGCCCGGGTCCAGCAGTCGCGCGGTGAAGCCCTGGATGGAGCCATCGAGCATGAGCTTCACGTTGCCGAAGCGCAGCTTGTCCGTGGAGATCCCGCGCAGGCGCACCAACCGATCCGCTGCTTCCGGCAAGGACAGCGCGACGGGGCCGAGCCCGGCACCGAAGTGGAATACGTTCAGGCGGGCGGGGAATCCGTCGTCCACTGTCGAGCCGTAGAGGGCGACCCCGTCATCGTCCATCAGCAGGCCCGAGCCCAAGTCCGTCAGTGTCGTGGTGCCCGTGTTGATGCCTTCCTGCGCGAAACGGCGCAGGGCATCGGGGCTGATGTTGAGCAGTCCCGAGCCGTCGACGAGCTCGGCGACAAGTCCCATGGCCGCGAATTCCTGCAGTTCCCCGGTCGGCTCGCCGCCGTCGTCCTTGACCACGCCGGCGACGCGCGTGGACTCGTCGATTCCGAAGCGGCGCAGCACCGCCGAATTCACGGCGCACACGTGCCCGTTGGTGTGTGCGACGTGGATGGGTCGCGAGGCAGAGACCCGGTCCAGTTCCGCGGCGGCCAGTGGCTGGCCCGGAAAATAGATCGGGTCCAGTCCCCACGCCAGCAGCGGCTTCTCGGGGTCTTGCAGGTCGGCCGCTGCCGCCCGCAGCCGGTTCAGCACCTCGGCGATGGTGCGGCAGCCAGGCCAGCGCCGGCCGTCCGGGTCGATTCGATCCACGAGGCCCACATAGGTGTTGTCCCAAACATTGCCGGAGCCCGCGTGACTGTGGGCCTCCACGAAGCCGGGCAGCAGGACTGCATCGGCGTAGCGCTCGTCTAGGACCGCATCGGGATAGGCCATCAGCTCGGCGACGCTGCCGACCGCGCGGATCCGCTCGCCCCGCACGGCGACGGCCTCCGCCGTCGGGCGGGCGGGGTCCATGGTGCGGACGGTGCGGGCGGGATAGACGATGATGGATTGCATGATAGTCCTTTCAGTAGGGGGTCTCAGTTGGGCCGCACGAAAAGCACTGTGCCGATGCGTCGCGACTCGCGTGTTCCCATGGTCCCTACCTTCGGGGCAAGGAACCGAAACACGAGGGCTCGTTCACGGGCGGCCCCGCTGCTCCGAAGCCCGTGCGTCCGTTTCATCCCCCGGGGAGCCGGAATCGGCGGAGACGGCGGCCACGGGAACCGCGTCGACTTCCAACAGGAGGTCTTCGCCAGCGTAAACCACCTGGCCTTCCACCGGGACGCCGTCTCCGGCAAGGCGGCCGCGCCGGAAGGCATGGAAGTAGGCGATGACGGTTTCATCATCGGAGTGTTTCGTGGCGAGGCTGACGACGACGAGGAGCAACGCGGAAGTCAGGAGCCCCGGGGCGATCTCGTGGATCCCGAATGGCGTGCCAGCCAAGCGCCAGGCAAGCGACGCGACGAGGGCGCCGATGGTACTGGCCAAGACACCGGTCTTGGTGGCACGTTCCCAGAACATTGCGGCCAAGACCGGGGCAACGAGAGCGGATGCGGTGAACGACAGTGCGATCTGGTAGATGGCGATGATGTCCTTGACCAACAGCGCAATTACGAGTCCGAGGACGGCCATGAACCCGACGGACAGTCGGGAGACCTTGAGGATCTGAGTATCACCGGCGTTCGGATTGACCCAACCCTGGTAGATGTCTTTGGAGACGTTGATGGCACCGCTGAGCAGGAACGAGGTGGCGCCGGTGAGCAACGCCGCGAGCAAGGACACCATGAGGAGGCCACCGATAGGGCCCGGGAAGAGCTCCGAGATGAACGATGTGTAGATAAGGTCCGGAGCGGTGCCGGCCGGGAACATCTGGACCGCGGTGATGCCAATGAAGATCGCCAGGAGGCCGATAACGCCCGAGATGATGAACCCGCTGACGACGGCCGAGATGCCCACCTTGGTGGACTTAGCTGCAGTGAGGCGCTGCCAGGTGGTCTGCCAGATGAGGTAAAAGGGGCCGAATATAAGGAACCAGTTCAAAAGCTCGAGGCCACCGATGCTGCCGAAAGTGAGCAAGTGCTGTGGGGTCGCAGCGACGACGACGGCTGGGCCGCCGACGTAGGCGACTCCAACGACGAGAGTGATGATCACGCCGGCAAGGATGACAAGGGTCTGGATGGCGTCTGTCCAGGCAACGCTGGGCATGCCGCCGATCAGTGTGAATACCAGTGTGACGGCGAATCCTAGGAAAATGCCCCAAAAGAACGGCAGGTTCGTGATGGACGACAGGATCGAGCTCATGCCCACTAGCTGCATACCGAAGGTGGGGGTCATATAGAGGAATCCTATAATCAGCGCCGGAATCAGCGCCGCTAACTTCCCGAACCGGCGAGCAAACAGCTCCGGTACGGTATAAAGTCGTAGTTTCCGGATCACCGGCCCCAGGACCAGCATCGCGACGATCGTGAACAGCACGAAGCTGATGACGCTGACGAAGTACGAGATCCCCATTTCGAAGCCCTTGCCTGCTCCGCCGACCCTTCTATGGCTCAAGTCAAGAGGGTTTGTAGCCTGCGGAAGAGTTGGCGGGCGATGAATCGTTTGACACAGCGGCGAATTTCCCGAAGGGTCTTCCCTTCGGAAGTCCGACGTTCGACGTATGCGATGGTTGCGGGGTCATAGATCATCCGAGAGCGGGCGATCGTATACATGGCCCGGTTCAGTTGCCGGTCGCCGTGGCGGTTGAGTCGGTGCCGGGTCGTGTTGCCGGAGGATGCGGGGATGGGGTTCACCCCGGCCAACGCAGCGAAGGCGGCCTCCGAACGCACCCGACCGTGGTGCGAATACGACACGAGCACCTGGGCAGCGGAGACGGGCCCGACACCGGGCAGGTCCAGCAGGCCGGCTGCCATGGTGCCCACAATGTCCCGCAACTGCCGGTGGTTTGATGCCAGCTGGGCGTGGAACTGCAGGATGGCAGCGGCCAGCCGCTTGGCCTCCGCGCGGGCGACCGCGATCGACAGGTCCTCGCCCCGGCGAGCCCGCCACCGGCTGACCAGCAGGATCTGCTCATCGGCGAGGGCGTGGCGGGCATCGACCCCCAGCTCCATGGTCCGTAGCAGCGAGGTGAGCATCAACCGGTCGGCCGTGTCTTGACGCGCCATGGCGTTCCGGGCGTTGAGCAGGATCCGTAGCGCCTCCCGGTTAACCCCGGCGCGGGGTTCCAACAGGGCCTCAACCTGTTCCCCGAGCACCGTGCGTGCTGCCGCCAGGGCGTCAATGTCGTCCGATTTTCCGCGACCCACACGCGAGGCCCGGCGCGGAGGACGCACCTCGCACAGGTCCAAGTCCGTGGAGCGCAGGAAGCGGGTGAGCCCCGAGCCGTACGAATTGGTGCCTTCGATGGCCACCAGGGTCTTTCCCGGTTCACTCCGCCGGTCGATCCAGGCGATGGCTCGTTTGAGGCCTGGGCCGCTTGTGGGAAACGTCGCGGTATCCGTGACCTGACCGGTGGCGGCCACCAGGATGGCGTAGGTGTTGGTGCGTGCGTGGGTGTCCACGCCCACGATATTCGTGTATTGCTCCCGGACTGCGGTCATGGCAGTGGTTTCCTTCCCAAGACGGGATGCTGAATGGCCAGCCGGGGTGGGATCGCAGCGAGACACATCTCTAACGAGTCACATCCCGCAGGAATCTGCCGGATGGACAACCTTCTATCAGGCCACCGCGCGAGCCAGAACTGGCCCCACGGACCGGGTGGACAAGTCGGCGGGAAGACACTGCCTTGGCAGGTCAGATAACAGCCGAGTCACACCCGGTCCAGGGGTCCCATTCTGGCAGCCAGCCTCAGGCTTGCCACTACACATTAGAGATAAGAGCTGCTGAGCCTGTGACGGTGGCGATGATGGAGCCGCAGATCGGAAAGAAGCCCAGCTTGAAATCGGCCATCACATAATCGTCGGCCGTCTTCACCGTTTTCGATGATCTCACGCTGACCGCAAATAATAGGATCAAAAATCCAACAATCCAAACCAGATACCAATTCACGGGCAGTGCCACCGTTCCCATAGAAGCTCGAAGTTGCTCTAATTGCACATCTTGAGGCCAAATGGGTTGCCGCGGGCGGCATTGGGTCCTTGGCTGGCCGCCAGATCACCCTGAGCGCGGCCCGTGGACATCATCGTTCAACTGCCTGCGGCCCCGACCCGGTCGGATGTGCTATAGATCACTCTCTCTTTGTCTCGGGGGTGAATCAAAGATCCAGATTGACTGGATTTTATGGGGTCCAGCGCCCACTGTTCCGCTCGCCGCCCCTTGTGTGGGAAGAACAAAGCAGGAACAAGGCCCCCGTTTTTGCTTGTGGAGTCCCCGGCTTGTCGCCTTCCACCGTGGACGAGGCGCCAGGCGGGGCCGACCGAGAGAGGGTTGGATTCGGGTTCACCCTCGAGGTCTAGCAATCCCCCGCCGGAAGCCAACGGGACTCGGCACAACATCCGAGCCGGGCGCGCATTGTCCTCGGCACAGACGAGGTCCCAGCGTTTAGACCGTTCGGCGCAGCGGGACTTCCTTGATGAACAGGATGCACACCAGACCGACGACGGCAACGATGGCCGAGGTCATGAACACCACGCCGGTGGCATCGCCGAAGGCCGTCTCGTACATCAGGCGCACCGCAGGAGGCATCTCCGACAGGTCCAGCGACGCCCCGCCTGCGGCGACGCCGCTGGAGCCGTCTGGGGAAACCAGGTGCGCGGACTTGAGCGCATCGAGCACCAGCGCCCCGACCTTGTCCGAGAGCATTGCACCAAGAACCGCCACGCCCGCGGCCCCGCCGACGGCGCGGAAGAAGGCGACCGAGGAGCTGGCGGTGCCGATGTCGGTGACTTTCACGGTGTTCTGCACCGCAAGGACCAGGTTCTGCAGCATGAAGCCCATGCCCAGGCCGTTGAAGAACATGCCGGTGGCCAGGATCCAGTAGTTGGTGTCGTGGGCCATCATGCCCAGCAGTCCCAGGGCGCCGACATTGACGATTCCGCCGATGACCAAGAAGATCTTCCAACGCCCGAAGCGGGAGATCAGCTGGCCGGAGAAGACCGAACCGAAGAGGTTGCCCGCGATCATGGGCAGGGTCATGACCCCGGCCAGCGTGGGGCTCGCCTCGCGTGCCACCTGGAAGTACTGGCCCAGGAAGGCGCCGGATCCGAACATGGCCACGCCGATGGAGATCGAGGCCAGGATCGCCAGTGCGGTGGTGCGGGTGGCGATGATACGCAGCGGGATCACCGGTTCCGGAACCCTGCCCTCGATCCAGAGCAGCAGCGCGATGAGCACCAGTGAGCCGCCGACCATCGCGTAGGTCTGCCAGGAGTTGAACTCGTAGAAGCCCGCCTTGCCCACGTAGGAGACCCAGATCAGCAGCACCGAGACCGAGATGGTCACCAGCACCGCGCCGGCCCAGTCGATGTAGACCTTGCGCGGGACGTGCGCGATGTGCAGCGTCTTGTGGATCAGCCACATGGAGATGATGGCAATGGGCACCCCGATGAAGAAGGTCCAGCGCCAGCCCAGTGGAGAGTCCACGATGAGCCCGCCCAGCAGCGGACCGCCGGCGGTCGCCGCGGCCATGACGCCGCCGAAGTAGCCCGAGTACTTGCCGCGCTCGCGCGGCGGAATGACGGTGCCGATCACCGCCATTCCCATGGCGGTGAGCCCGCCCATGCCGATGCCCTGGATGACGCGCGCGCTCATGAGCATGGGGATGTTGATGGCGAATCCCGCCAGCACGGAACCGATCACGAAGATGACGATGCTGATTTGCAGCAGCTTTTTCTTGTCAAAGAGGTCAGCCAGCTTGCCCCAGATCGGTGTGGTCGCGGCGTTGGCCAGCAGGGCCGCGGTGAGCACCCAGTTGAAGTCGGTCTGCGTGCCGCCCAGGGCATCCATGATGGTCGGCAGGGCGATGGAAACAATCGTGGTGGCCAGCATCGCGGCAAAGAAGGAGGCGAGCACGCCGGTGATGGAGCGCAGCACTTCCTTCTGGCTCATCTGCGGCTGGTCCCCGGGACGCTCCCGCGTCCGGTCGATAGACTGCCGCTGCTCAGACAATGGGAGCCCCTTCCGGACCGTTGACCGTCGGCGTGGTTTTTCCGTGGATGTCGTCCAGCCCGGCGCGCAGCACCTGTTGAATGTCGTTCATCGTGGCTGCCGCCGCGGAGATTTTCGCCTCGTCCCAGTCCTTGAGCAGCCCGGCCAGCACCGTTGCGCGCCTGTCGTAGGCCTTTTCGACCTCCTCGGCGCCCTGGGGAGTGAGGGAAATCAATTGGGCACGGGCGTCCGTGGGGCTCGGGCTCCGCACCAGCAATCCCGAGCTTTCCAGCTCAACGACTTGGCGGCTCAGCGCCGCGGGCCCGATGCCGATCCACTGGGCAATGTCGGTGGCTCGAGTGGGTTGGTTGCGCTGGACGTAGGCCAGGACGCCAAGGGCCGCGAAGCCCACCGGCTGCTTTCCTTCGCTCAGGTGCCCGACGCAGCGCAAGGTGCGCTGGAGGGCTGTCAGGCTCTCGACCAGTTCAAGTGTTGAGGTTTCACCGCGTTGCAACGGATAGCACTCCTTCGCAAATATGGTTGACCAAGGCAAATGTTGCCCACGGCAACCATATGGTCAATTTAGTTGCCTCGTCAAACCAATTTGGCGCATCTCACAGCGGCTAGGCTGGTGGATCGTGAGCACCGAAAATTTCAGCACCCCCGATATCGCCCTGGCTGCACGGCTGCGCTCGATCGCCCTGGATGCGGCGCGGCTGGCCGCACCGGTCCTGCGCGGGGCATTCCGCCAGGACGTGGCACGCGAAAACAAGACCAATGCCCACGACCTGGTGACGGCGTTCGACAGGCAGAGCGAAGAGATCATTCGCGGACACCTGCTGGCGGCCGAGCCCGATTCCCGGGTCCTGGGCGAAGAAGGCGGCAGCACCGGCGCGGGAAGCATCGAATGGATCGTCGACCCCATAGACGGGACCAGCAACTTCACCCACGGGGTTGCCTTCTTCTGCATCTCCATTGCCGCGGCCCGCGACGGGGTGCTGCTGGCGGCAGTCGTGCTTGACCCCATCGCCGACCTGGAATTCACCGCCGACGCGCAACATGCCTACCTCAACGGCACGATCCTGGCTCCCGGATCCAGACCCGACCAGAAACATGCGAACATCATGACCGACTACCCGTCGGCCGAGGCCCTGGAAGTCGACGGGGAGGCGGGCCTGCGCGAGTTCGGCGCGTGGGTCGGGGCCTTTGCCACCGTCCGCCGCAAGGTCTCCGCCGCCATGGCCCTGGCCCATGTGGCAGCCGGATGGTGCGATGCAACCATTGGCTTCGACACCAAGCCCTGGGACGTTGCCGCCGGTGCGCTGCTGGTGCGTCGCGCAGGTGGCACGTACCTGGGCTTCCGCTATGACGTGCACACGCTGCCCGACCACGAGGCCCCGTGCTTCCTGGCGTTGGGCCCGGGTGCCGACTACCCGGTGCTGGACGAATCGATCCACCGGATCATCGCTGCCCGCAACGCGCGGGGCGCCGTCGGCTCAGCCTAGGCCGCGGGCGCTGATTTCCTCGGGAAAGTCCAGGTCCTCGACCTTGCGCACCAGGACGTCGCTGAGCATGCATTGGGCGACCGCGTCGATGCCCACATCGGTGTTTTCCACCAACAGGTTTCCCGTCGAATCGTAGATCCGGCAGCTGATGGTGCCGCGGTTGCCGTCGAGATTCGTTACGACGATGCCGCCAAAGAGCGTCGAGGCGTCAACTGTGCTTCCGTACCGGCCGGATTCATTGGTGGTCACGGGCAGGGCCGAGGTGGTGGTCAGCGAGAGCTCATATTCGCCGGTACCCTCGGCCTCAAATTCAAAGCTCTGCGTATTGTCGTAAAACGAGAGGATCGTGGAAAGCAACACTGCGTAGAGAATCGAGACCAGCAGCCCGAATGTCCCCGTCACCAATGCCGTGACGCTGAATCCGCGGCTCCTGAACCGCTTGGCGATGCCGACGATGCCCAACACCATGGCCAGTGGACCCAATATAAAGGAAATGAAGCCCAGGAAGGGGACCAGGGAAATCACGGCCGCCACGATTCCAGTCACCATGGCGAATGTCGTCATCCCATGCGTGCGCGGCGGCGGCTGGTTGCCACCGTTGCCGTAGTACCCGTAGTACCCGTTGGGCGGATATTGGCCCCCGTAGGGCTCCTGGCCGGATCCGGGTTGCCCCGGGTACCCGCCGGGAGACGACCACGATCCGTGGTGGGGATCTCCGCCCGGACGGGCATACGGGTCAGACATGTGGCTCCTGAAAGGTACGGGGGGGCGGCAGCTGCCGCAACCGTTCACCTAAGAAATTACTCCCTGTCGCGGGCAGGACACAATTGCCGGGCCTAGTCCGATCCGTCGGCCAGCCGATACGCCGACCCGTCACGCTGGCGCAGCAGCATCCCGTAGTCCACGAGATAGCGGCGCAGGAGCACCGGGTCATCGCTGAAGGCTTCCAGCTTCGAGGTCAGTTCGGCCTCCGTGAGTCGTTGCCCGTGCCGCAGCACCTTACCTGCCACCACACGCAGCAAGCCCAGACGTTCCTCGTGCTTCTTGGGATAGCGGTCGATGCGGCCCTCGTTGTCGAAGAAGCGGTCGTTCCCCGTCCGCGGTTCCCGCGGTGCACCCGCGGCCAGGATGCGGGCAAAGACCTCGCCGTCAATCTGGCCCTTCCCATCGAGCAGGCCCGCGTTGGCCAGGTTCAACTGAGCCTTGGCCTGGCGTTCGGGCCGCAGATCGCTCTCCAACCCCAGGACTTGTTGGGCGTAGAAACGGCGTGTTTCCTCATTGGCCAATGCGCCAAAAACCTGGCGCCAGTCGCCCGCGGATTCCTGCACTGGATCCTTCATGTTCCATCCCTCGTTTTTCCTAGACACTCGGCCTACCCTGAGGATATGGCTACTCTATTTCATCGGCATGCGCAGACTGCTGTGCATCACCACGGTGGCGGCTCGATCATCCTTGGCGGAATCCTGGCGGTGTTGCTCTTTGCGGTCTTCGCCGTCTTTCTGTTTGCCGCCCAAGGCGCATGGGAACCCATGTTGATCGGTATCGCCTTCGGCCTTTCAGCTGTCCTATTTGGCACTGTTTACCACTTCACGCACTGACCGAATCGCCCCACGCCGAGCCACGAATTTACTGCTCCCCCGACAAGGGACGGGACGTTGGTGGCTCGCACTATGTTCGCTTCCAAGCCTCGCCGGCGTGGCGGCCTGCAACCCTGCCGCTCATGAGGCAGCCACCCAGGAACGTCCCCTCGAGTGCCCGGTAACCGTGCATGCCACCGCCGCCGAAGCCCGCAGCCTCACCGGCAGCGTAGAGGCCCGGGATCGGATCCCCGGCGGCATCCAGCACGCGGGAATCAAGGTCGGTCTGGATCCCGCCCAACGACTTGCGCGTCAGGATCCTCAATCGCACCGCAATCAGCGGGCCTGCCTTTGGATCCGTGAGGCGGTGAGGTTTGACGCTGCGCACCAGCTTGTCGCCCAGATAGTTTCGGGCCGACGTGATGGCCGAGATCTGCCCGTCCTTTCCGAAGCGGTTCGCCACCGCCAAATCCCTGTCATCGAGGACCCCGGCGACCTGCGCCGGATCCAAGAGGTCGTCCCCGGTGAGCCGATTCATCTTTTCCACCAGCTCGTCGATCGTGGCTGCCTGGAGGAAGTCGTCGCCGCGGTCCAGGAAATTCTGGACCGGGCCGGGGACATCCACGCGTGCCCGTGCCAGCACCGCGCGGATGTCCTTGCCGGTGAGGTCGGGGTTCTGCTCGGAACCCGAGAGCGCGAACTCCTTGCCGATGATGCGCCGGTTCAAGATGAACCAGCTGTAATCGTGCCCGGTGCCGCGCAGGTATTCGAGGGTTCCCAGCGTGTCGAAGCCAGGCCACAGCGGAGCCGGCAGCCGCCGGCCGGTGGCATCCAGCCACAATGAACTGGGCCCGGGCAGGATGCGGATTCCGTGGCGCTCCCATAACGGGTTCCAGTTGGCGATTCCCTCGGTGTAGTGCCACATCCGGTCCCCGTTGACCACCCGCGCCCCTGCCCTCCGGGCGATGTCCAGGCCGCGTCCGTCCACGTGGGCGGGCACCCCGGAGGCCATGTCTTGCGGCGGGGTCCCCAAGCGTTTCGGCCACGCGGCGCGCACCTTGGACAGGTTCCCTCCGATGCCGCCGGTGGCAACGATGACCGATGGGGCAAAGTATTCGAAGTCCCCGGCCTTGGTGCGGTTGGTTGCAACCCCGCGCGTTGCCGGATCATCCGCAAGCACCGTGCCGCGCACCCCGGTGATTGTACCGTTGCCGGTGACCAATTCATCGAGTTGGTGGCGCCAAAGCATAGTCAGCTGCCCCTTTGCCTCTGCGGTGCGGGCGGCCAGGATGAAGGGTGCCAACAGCCCGGGTCCGGTCCCCCAGGTGATGTGGAAGCGCGGCACGGAGTTTCCCGGACCTTGGGCACCCGCCCCGCCGCGTTCGGCCCATCCGACCACCGGGAAGAAGCGGATGCCGCGTTCACGCAGCCATTCACGCTTACCGCCTGCAGCCCATTGGACGTAGGCGCGGGACCACTTGCGGGCCCACTCATCCTCGTCGCGGTCGAAGCCCGCGGTGTTGGCCCAGTCCCGCAGCGCGAGGTCCGCGGAGTCCTTGACACCCAGCCGGCGCTGTTCCGGCGAATCGACGAGGAAGATGCCGCCAAAGCTCCAGTGGGCCTGTCCGCCGAGGTTCGCTTCGGATTCCTGGTCCAGCAGCAGCACGCGTGCCCCGGCCGCGGTGGCCTCGGTGGCAGCCACCAGCCCGGCCAGGCCGGCACCGACGACGATGACATCGAAGTGTTGCGAATGCGGGATGTTCGACATGGATCCACCCTAGCGCCGAAGTGGCGCGGGCCACACGCGCCGCTTCATCGGAGGCTCGGCATGTGCCGCGACGGCGCACTCGACGAACTGGCCTCTCGGGCCGCACCCCGGGCGTCCCGGCGTAGCCGCGCGACAGGTGGCCGTCGTGGCGTGGTGCTAGCGTTCAAGGGGTGCATTTTGTCGAGATTGGTTACGGGACCCCGCTGCTGGTGATCCATGGCTTCTGCGTGGACCACCACCTGCTGGTTGGGCTCGACCCGGCGCTTGCCGGGCGTGGGGGCTGGCGGCGGGTCTACATCGATCTTCCGGGCATGGGCCTATCCGCCGCCGGGCCGGATATCCGCAGCACCGATGACGTCGCGGCGGCCGTGGCGTCGTTCGCCCGCAAGGCCTTTGGCATCCAGCGATTCGCGGTTCTCGGGAATTCCTTCGGTGGAATAATCGCGCGCCACCTCGTGGCGGAGTTCGGCGACCAGGTCCTTGGCCTTGCCCTGCTTTGCCCGGTGGCAGTGGCCGACCACGGACGCCGGCGGGTGCCGCCCCGGATGGTACTGCGCACCGATGAGGACCTGTTGGCCTCCCTGGACCAGGAGGACGCGGCGGCCTACCAGGAAATGGCGGTACTCCAAACCCCGGAGAACTGGGCTCGTTTCCGCGATTCGGCCCTACCGGGGCTGCGGAGATTTGACCGCAAGGCGATCGGCAGGATCGCCGGAAAATACCCGCTGGCCATCGAGCCCGAGGACCGTGAATCGACTTTCAAGGGCCCCACCCTGGTCATCGCGGGACGGCAGGACCACTTGGTGGGATACCAGGACCAGGCCACGTTGGCGGCGCGCTATGAAAACTCCACGTTCTCGATCCTCGAGCGGGCAGGACACAACGCGCACCTGGACCAACCCGAGCTCATCGCCAGCTTGCTCGAAGCATGGATCGCCCGCATGGACGAACTGCTTCCCCTCCCAGGCGGCACCTCGACCTGAGCATTGCAGCGCGGTCAGTCGTTCCAGGCCCGGGCTTCCCGCGCCGCGGCGAGGGACCCGAAGGCGGAGAAGTCCTTGTGCCCTTCCTCGCCCCAGACCACCAGGACGCGCAGCGTCTCATTCCCGGTGTTGCGCAGATCGTGTTCCACCCCGGCCTGGGCCAGGACGCTGTCCCCCGCTTTCAGCTCGTGATGCTCCTGGCCCACGCGCATGGACGCGGTGCCCTCGAGCACCAGGTAAAACTCCTCGAGGGCCATGTCGTCCCGGTGGTGGGCATGCATGCCCTCGTGTCCGCCGGGCTCCAGTTCCCAGGTCTGGATGGCGACGGGCATGCGCATCTCGTCGGCGAAATGGAATTGCATGCGGATGTCGGTGCCCTCGTGCAGGGCGTAGTCAAAGGTGTGTGCACCACGTGGTTCAAACATGCGCGTCCCCTTCTTCGTCGGTTGTGCCGTGCTTCAACTAGGCCGGCGATGCTCCCAGGCGCGTGCTGATTTGCCGGGCCGCCTGCACGCAGGCGGCCCCGAGTTTGCCCAGTTGTTCCTGCGAGACGCGGTAGTAAGGGGCGGCGACCAAGGCACAAGCCACGACCGTGCCGCGGTGGTCGAAGATGGGCGCGGCCACGCCGACCTCCTCGCCGGAGGTCTCCCCGTAGTTGGCCGCGTAGCCCCGGACCCGCACCTCTTCCAGGCGCTTGAGGTAGGCAGCGCGGGTGCTGGCGGTGTTCGCGGGCAGAACCACGGAACCGGGTTCCAGGAGGTCCGCGGCGCGGTCCGGTTCCTCGTGGGCCAGAAAGACCTGGACCGAGGCGCTGAGCGCGGTGTTGTAGCGGCTGCCCATGGCCGAGGTGTGCTTGACCTGGTGGAGGCTGGGGATCTGCTCGACCGAGACGGATTCGATGCCGTCCCAGATGGTCAGCACCGCGGTTTCCCCGGTGTCCCGGGCCAGTTCCGCCAGGAAGGGGTAGGACACCCGGCGCACGTCGAGGTTTGCCAGCAGCGGACCGGCAACGGCGATCAGCCCCAGTCCCAGCGAGTACTTCCGGGTGGCCTCGTCGCGGGCCACGATGCGTTCCTGTTCGAGCGTGGCCAGGATCCGCGAGATGCTTGATTTGTGCAGGCCCACCTGCGCGGCGATCTCCGTGACGCCCAGCACCGGGTGCTCCACGGTGAAACAGCGCAGCACGTCGATGACGTTGACGATGACCGAGGCGCCGCGCGGTTCCGCGGTGGTGGTTTCGGCCGCTTGGGCAACCATGGGAATTCCTCCGGTGGGTGGGGTGCTGGTGGGTGCGTTCACAGTTGTACGCTACCGCGCCGGGGCCGGCGGGGCCTCGTCGACGCCGATGTCCTCATTCCAGAGGCCCGGGTGTTCGGCGACGAAGTCCTCCATCAGTGCTGTGGCCTTCGGGTCGTCGATGACCACGACCTCCACGCCGCGGGACCGCAGCAGCTCGAGTTCCCCGGGGAAGTTCTTCTCCTCGCCGACCACCACGCGCCGGATGCCGAAGAGGATGATCGATCCGGAGCACATGGCGCAGGGCGCCAGCGTGGAGTACAGCGTGGTTCCGGCGTAGGAGGCACGGCGCCCGGCGTTGCGCAGCGCGTCGATTTCCCCGTGCGCCGTCGGATCCCCGTTTTGCACGCGGCGGTTGCGGCCGGCACCCAGCAGCACCCCGTTCTCGAGGATGCTCGAGCCAATGGGCACCCCTCCCTCGCTGGCACCCAGGCGGGCCTGTTCAAGGGCGATGGCGTATCCGGCGCGGTCGTGGTCATCCAGTGTCATGGCGTGGGGCTCGATTCTTCGTCGGGATGCGACGTTCGGGTGAAATGCGGGGGGCGGGTGGAGTGCACGCATGCGCCCCACCCGCCCACCATCATGCCAGCTGGCCCTAGGCGTCGATGATGTTGTTGTCCGGACCGAAGCCGAACTTGGTGATGTTCTCCACGCCGCCGTCCTCGCCGATGACCAGGATGTCGTGCTCGCGGTAGCCGCCGGCACCCGGCTCGCCGTCAAGAATGGTGACCATCGGTTCCATCGAGACAACCATGCCCGGCTCCAGCACCGTGTCGATGTCCTCGCGCAGCTCCAGGCCGGCCTCGCGGCCGTAGTAGTGCGAGAGCACTCCGAAGGAGTGGCCGTAGCCGAAGGTGCGGTTCGGCAGCAGGTTGTGCGAAATGAAGATCTCGTTGAGCTCGGCGGCGATGTCCTTGCAGACCGCTCCGGGCTTGATCAGCTCCAGGCCGCGCTTGTGCACCTCGACGTTGGCATTCCATACCTGCAGCGAGCGCTCGTCCGGCTCGCCGAGGAACAGGGTGCGCTCCAAGGCGGTGTAGTAGCCGCTGGTCATCGGGAAGCAGTTCAGCGAGAGGATGTCCCCACGCTCCAGCTTGCGGGTAGTGGCCCAGTTGTGGGCGCCGTCGGTGTTGATGCCGGACTGGAACCATACCCAGGTGTCGCGCACTTCGCGGTGCGGGAAGGTCTTGGCGATCTCGTGCACCATAGCCTCGGTGCCGATCAGTGCAACCTCGTACTCGGTGATGCCCTCGCGGATCGCGGCCTTGATGGCTTCGCCGCCGATGTCGCCGATGCGTGCACCGTGCTTGATGACCTCTATTTCCTCGGCGGACTTGATCATGCGCTGGCGCATGGCATCCTGCGAGACATCGACCAGGGTGGCTCCGTCGAAGGTGGCCGCGATGGCCTGGCGGGTCATCAACGGAAGGGCGTCGTCTTCGACGCCGATGCGCGAGGCCTTGACGCCGTTGCGCTTCAGGGCTTCCTGCAGACCGAAGTAGAAGTTGTCGCGCTTCCAGTCTGTGTAGACGATGTTGTCGCCGTAGCTGGTGCGCCATGGCATGCCGGCATCGATGTTCGCGGTGATGGTGGTCGAGCTGTCGGCGGTGACAACCAGCGCGTAATTGCGGCCGAAGGTTGTGTACAGGAAATCAGAGTAGTACTTGATGCCGTGGTAGCTGGTCAGGATGACAGCGTCGAGCTCCTTGGCGGCCATGATCCGGCGCAGGCCGGCCAGGCGGCGCTCGAACTCGGCGTCCGAGAAGGTCAGCTGCTGCTTGGTGCCGTTGTGCAGCGTCTTGAGGCGCTCAAGGTCTGAAACGTTGGTGGCGCTGTGAGCGGTGGTGGTCAAGGTATTGACTCCTTAGAAGTAATCAGGTGGCAATGCAGACCGGCCCAATCCAATGGATTGCGTGGATTCTTGGGAACCGCCGGAGAAAGGTTCGGGTTGTTGCATTCATTGCAACGCCGTTGCACTCAGGTTATGTGTGCTCTATCTCACTGTCAAGTGCTTTCCGGCTAACGTCGAAAGATTTCCAATTCGCGGGACTCGACCGGGCCTTTTTGCAGGTATCTTCAAGGGCGCTTTCCCTCGCAGCAATGGCGAAGGTCGTGGTCTCCGCCATTGCGGACACCACGACCTTCGCGCGATCACTTCTTCTCTGACAGTCCAGTTCCCTCGTCGACCTCGGAGGCGACCCTGCGGATCGCGCCCTCCTCCCTCGGATCGGGAACGAACACCCGTGTAGGGTCGGGGTCGTTGATGAACTTTTCCAGCTGCCTAATCGCCTTGTCACGCTTGAGCAGCCTTCGGATCAGGTTCACGATCATCAAAAGGATCACAAACGAGAACGGGAATGCCCCGATGATGGTACCGGTTTGAACGGTGTCAACCACCGCAGTTCCGCCCAACGTCAACAACACCGTGGTGACCGTACCCACGGACAGCACCAGCACCACCCGGAACACGGGTCCGGACTTGTGCGGTGCCGAGACAAACTCGCTCAGCGCGTAGATGCCAGAGTCCAGCGAGGTGACGTAGTAGGTGGCGACCAGGATCGTGGCAACCACCAGCAGGATGGTGCCGACCACTGGAACGGCGTCGAGCATCGCGAACAGGCCGGCAGAGGTATCGGCCGCCACTGCCGCACTGATGGCGCGGTCGGACTTGTCGTCGTAGTAGATGGCGGCCGAACCGATCACTGCCACCCAGACCATGACGATCAGGGTCGGGATGACGGTCACGCCCAGGACAAACTCACGGATGGTGCGCCCGCGGGAGATCCGGGCAATGAAGCCTGCAACGAAGGGTGAGAAGGCAATGACCCAGCACCAGATGAATACCGTCCACCAGCCATTCCAACTGTCCTGCCAGCTCGTGAGAGTGGTTGCCGCCAAACCGGAGTCCGTCCACAAGCTCATGTCCACGAAGTTCGCCATGAAACTGCCGAAAGTTTGGGACATATTGGAGATGATAAACAGCGTCGGGCCGAAGATCAGCACGGCTACCACCAGCACGATGCTGAGGATCGAGTTCACACTACTGATCCGGGCCATGCCCTTGTTGATGCCCACGATGGCCGAGACCGAGGTGATACCGGCGAAAATCAGGATGACCATGAACCACATCACCGGACTGGCTGCAATGCCAGTGAAGGAAGTGATGCCAGAGCTGAACTGCATGGCTGCGAACCCGAAGGACGTGGCGAGACCGAGCACAGTGGCTATGATGGCCAGCAGTTCAACAATGACGCCGGCCCCACGGCGCGACCATCGCGGAAGGATATCGACGGTTGCCTCTCGGAAGGTCAGTGTCTTGCCCAGGTTGTGGTGCGAGTAGGCCAGACAGACCGCCACCACGCAATACATGGCCCAGGCAGTCAGGCCCCAGTGGAAGTAGGTCCACACAATGGCGCCCTCGGCACCGCCGCTGGGCCCGGCCGGGATGACCGGGTTCTCGTCACGCAGCATGATGGGTTCGGCGACCGACCAGAAGATCAGCCCGATGCCTTGCCCACAGGCGAAAAGCATCGAGTACCACGCGAACTTGCTATGCTGCGGCTTTGCATTGGGTCCACCCAGTCGAACCTTGCCCACCTTGCTCACGGCGAGCCAGATGCACACCACCACGGTAAAGACCGAATACAGGATGAACAGCCAGGTGAACTTGCCGGTCACGAAGGTTCGCATTTCGGAGATCGCCGCCGCGGCGCCCACGGGGTTGGCCAGCACCCAGATGATCACCCCGACGATGAGCACTGGCGGAATGACTCGGATCAGCAACCTGTCAAGGGGCGGGATGTGCCGCCCCATGAAGCGGGGAAGCTCCACCAGCGTGGCGGACTTGGGATCATTATCGCCTTCGGCACTCGCAGCCGGATGCGGGTTCGTCTTGTCCAGTGACATGTTATGACACCTCCAGGGCAATGTCCCCGAGCAACAGTTCGCCCTTGAGGGCGTCTGCAATCTGCGTGACAACCGCATCGAGCAAGAGTTGCCCACGCTCGGCACTCGCGCCCTTGGCGCTGGAAAGGCAGCCGCTGTCCGGGGTTCGCGCCGGGTCCTCGGGGAAGATGTCGTAGGGGGTAAGTTTGGCCGGCGGGTGGTCCACAACGCGGGACATATCCACCTTTTCCGGGTGAAGCAAGAGCATCAGGGAGGTTTCCAGCACCCCGCCGTGTTCGATGTCCCAGCCGAGGAAGCCATCAGGGAAGACCTTCTCCAAGGTGGTTTCGTCCACGAAGTCCCAGTAGGAAAGCAACAATGCCCGCGATCCGGTGCCATGTTTGCGGGCGCGGGCAACCGCGTTGTCCAGACCCTCGTAGATGAACTGGTAGTTCTCGAAGTGGCCATTAAGGACGACCACATGATTGAAACCTTGGGCCAGGAACGAGGAAACCACATCATCCACCATTCCGGTCAATGCTGCGGCACCGAGGCTGGTGGTACCTACCCGGTGGTTGCCACCGCCCGAACGCGGCTGGGATTTGTAGCCGTATGCGAATACCGGGGCAACCACTGCGCCGGTCTTTTCGGCGACCACCCCGGCAATTGCCTTCGACAGCATGGCGTCCACGCCCAACGGCATGTGAGGGCCATGTTGCTCCGTGGCACCGGTGGGGATGATTACGGTCGATCCTTCCCGGGCCACAACGGCGGCGTAGGTTTCTGCGTCAAGGTCTTCAAGAAATACTGAGGCCATCGTTGTCTCCTATATATTCACAGCGAACGAGGAATGTCGGGACTTCGGCGGAACGTCACGAGTCCCGCGAATGGAAACTTTTTGTTGCATCTATCACAACATGGTTGCATTGAATCCTTTCAGTGGTTCAGCTCACAGTCAAGCTTCGCTACTCAGGATGAGAGGCGTAAGTCTCGGGCATAAACATCGACGTAACGTCGACTGAGGTGCCGCCACTGTCGATTGACCACCGGAACAGCGATTTGCCTCGATCCAGGGTCACAGCAGTGGAGTTCCGGCCCTGATACATGGTGGGCGCGGGGAGCTGATCCCCGTCACCCCTGTCCGCGCCTGTACCCGCCGGGCATAAGTGTCTTGAGCCTGGTTATGAGGTGCATTCAACTGGCCAATGCGGCAACCCAGGCCTGATCGAGACCCACCTCGCGCGTGAGGAAAATGCTCGTCGACTGGCTAGGCCAGCGGCTTCTTACTGGTTTCAACCGAGAAGGACACGGCCACCAGAGAGATGATTGCCGCTCCCATGAGGTACCAACCGGGGGCCAGATCGGTGCCAGAGCTGGCAATCAGCACGGTTGCCACGAAAGGTGCGGTGCCCCCGAAGAGCGCATTGGACAGGTTGAAGCTCACCGCGAATCCGGAGTAACGGACGCGGGTGGGGAACATCTCGGCAAGGTAGCTGGGCAGCGTTCCGTCGTTGAGGCTAAGCATTGCGCCGAGCAAGATCTGCACAAGAACCACGACGAGGAAGTTGCCCGTTTCCAACAGCATGAACGCCGGCACCGTCAACAGCACAAAGAGGATCGACGCACTCATCAACACCTTCTTGCGCCCGAATCTGTCCGAGAGGATGCCCACCACGAAAATGAAGCCGATGTACGTGGTCAGCGCCACGGTGGTGGCTACATAGGATGCGGTTTCACTGAGCCCGATGTTTTGCGAAAGGTGTGTGGGCATGTAGCTGAGGATCAGGTAGAAACCCACGGCATTGAGCAGCACCGCACCGACGGCCTGTACGAGCTGACGCCAGTGGTTCTTGAACAGCGAGCTAACCGGGGCATTGTCCGCGTTGTCTTCCTTGGCCAGTTCCTTGAATACCGGTGAATCCTCGAGCCGGGTCCGGATATATCGACCAATCAGACCCATTGGTGCAGCCAGCAGGAATGGCAGACGCCAGCCCCAGGACTGCATTTGCTCGGGTTCTAGCAGGCCCGTGAGTAACGCCGCCAGCAGCGAGCCGAGCAGCAGGCCGGTGGCGGTGCTGGCCGGAACGACGGCGGCGTAGAGGCCGCGACGGTTGGCCGGAGCATATTCCACCAGGAATGCCGAAGCCCCCGCGTATTCGCCTGAGGCGGAGAACCCCTGTACGACGCGGATGATCAGCAACAGGATCGGGGCCCAGATGCCGATGGTGTCGTAGGAGGGGATCAATGCAATGCAGAAGGTTGCCGCGGACATGATCAGGATGGACCAGGAGAGTGCCTCACGTCTGCCGATCTTGTCGCCCAGGTGCCCCCAGACGAATCCGCCCAGCGGGCGAACCAGGAATGAGATCGCGAAGAGTGCGAACGTGAGCATCAAGCCTGTCGCAGGGTCCGACTCGGGAAAGAAGACCGCCGTAATGGTCACAGCCAAGTAGCCGTAGACGGCGTAATCGAACCACTCCACGAAGTTGCCGATAAAGCTGGCAGCCACGACCTTGGTGCGCGTCTTCTTGTCGACTCCTGCGGGTCCCTGGCCGCGATCGATGTCCAGGTTATTGGCGTGTGCGCTCGTTGCAGAAACCGAGTGGGCGCCGTGGCCGTTCGCGGAGTTGGTGCGGTGCATCATGGGTAACCACCAGAAAGTTTTTGAAGTTGCATTGCATGCAACACTGTTGCGTTGACCCTATTTGTGTCCCGTGTCACTGTCAAGTGTTTTTTAGGTACCCCTCAAATCGGCTATCGACCGGGCGTGCGGCCAGGATCGGAAAACCCCGCGGTCCTGTTCCGCTGGACGCCACGGAGCCGTTGCCCATGGGCAGTCCGAGGTAATTGCTAGTTCACGGGCTGGCCTCCTCCTAGACGCATCAGTGGCCGGGGTGCGTGCCGGATCCCACGGGCAGATGCCAAGGGGGCTCAACCCCTCTTGAACGGCTGGGCCAAGCGTTCGGCGCAGGCCTCCGCATCGACGCCTTCCAAAAAACAGATCGAGAAGGCACTAGGACTGTTGGCGACATGGCACCTGTGCGAACCCCGTGGAATGGACAGTCGTGGCAACCGGAGCCTGCAGTCGACATTGTGGGCGCCCCACGGCCAATCTCTCCGCCGGGGGGCCCGCTGGTTCTCAAGAACTGCTACGAGCCGATTTTTTGCTTCACTGGCGCCGACCCGGACTGCGGCTCGGTAGGCGCCCGTGCGAACGCGAACTCGGGCCAAAAAAATCGACCACTACATCCAGGAAATCCTTTCGGACCTGCTGGTCCACGACAGCATGCGATCCGGCGATTTGGTCGCCACCGTGGAGACTTGGCTGTCGAGCGGCTGCAATTCCACCGCCGCCGCTGCGCTGTTCACGGAACGTCAGACCCTCCACAAGCGCCCGAACAAGATCATCGACCTGCTAAGCGGCGATCCGCGCGGAACCTCGCGCCCTGCGGCGCTCCACTTGACGACCCGGCTGGCCCTCGCGAGCCTGGACACGCGCAATTGAGGCGCGGCACCCACGAGCATGGCGGAGTCGGCCTCTAGAGCACCGCCCGGATCGTCTGCTCGAAGCTGGTGATGTGCGCCAGCGCCATGGCCTCCGCCTTGTCGGCTTCGCCGGCGACAATGGCCTCGAGCAGGTCGACGTGTTCCTCGATGTGCCCGGCGACGGACGGGACCTTGTCCAGCACCAGGCACCAGATGCGCGTGGCCAGATTGTCCAGGCGGATCAGCGTCTCCTCGAGGTGGGGGTTTCCCGCCGCCCGGTAGATCAGCCGGTGGACGCTGAGGTCGTATTGCATCAGCCCGCGCTTGTCGACCCTTTTCTCCCCCAGCCGCTCGATGTCGCGGGCCAGGGCGCGCAGGGCATCGCGGTCGGATTCCGAGGCACCGAGCGCGGCCTTGCGGGTGGCCAGGGGTTCCAGCGAGCGGCGCATTTCGGAGACGTCAGCCAATTCCGTGATGTCAACGATCGTGGCAAAGGTGCCGCGGCGCGGATAGGAGACGACCAGGTGGTCGATCTCCAGCCGCTTGAGCGCCTCGCGCACGGGGGTTCGTCCCACACCCAGCTCAAGGGCCAGCTGGCCGTCGTTGATCGGTTCCCCGGGACGGATGTCGAGCATGATCAGTCGATCCCGGAGATCGCGGTACGACTGCTCGGCCAGGGAAAGGGGCTCGCCCAGCACCTCCGGGCTTGCGGAGATAGTACTCATGCGGATGTCTCCTTCACTTCGCCGAGGTACGGAATCACTGTAGTTCGGTCGGCCGCACGACTTATTCGGGACGGCCATTGACACTATGTGATCCCCATCATAGCATTGCAACCAGTTCTGATATATCAATCATAAACAACTTGTACTTCAAGGAGTGAACACTGGATGACCGCCACTAACGCCACGCTTGTTGAGACATCGCTGACGCAAAGCATTGCCACCCTGGATCCGGAGATCGCGGAGCGGATCGACGCGGAGCTGGCGCGCCAGCAGCGCGGGCTGGAGATGATCGCCTCGGAGAACCACACGGCCCTGGCCGTGATGCAGGCGCAGGGCTCGGTGCTGACCAACAAGTACGCCGAGGGCTACCCGGGCAAGCGCTACTACGGCGGCTGCGAGGAGGTCGACGTGGTGGAGACCCTGGCCCTGGAGCGGGTCAAGGCGCTCTTCGGTGCCGAGTTCGCCAACGTGCAGCCGCACTCCGGCGCGCAGGCCAACGCCTCGGTGATGCACGCGCTGATCCGTCCGGGCGACACCATCATGGGCCTGAACCTGGCCCATGGCGGGCACCTGACCCACGGCATGAAGATCAACTTCTCCGGCCGCCTCTACAACATCGTCCCCTACGGCGTTGAGGAGGACACCCTGGTGGTGGACATGGACAAGGTCGAGGCCCTGGCCCTGGAGCATAAGCCGAAGATGATCGTCGCCGGCTGGTCAGCCTACCCGCGGCAGCTGGACTTCGAGCGCTTCCGGGAGATCGCGGACAAGGTCGGTGCGTACCTGTTCGTGGACATGGCGCACTTCGCCGGCCTGGTGGCCGCCGGGCTGCACCCCAACCCGGTGCCGCACGCCCATGTGGTGTCCTCCACCACGCACAAGACCCTGGCCGGTCCGCGCGGCGGGATCATCCTGACCAACGATGCGGACATCGCCAAGAAGATCAACTCGGCGGTGTTCCCGGGCCAGCAGGGCGGGCCGCTGGAGCACGTGATCGCCGGCAAGGCGGTGGCGTTCAAGATCGCCGCGACGCAGGAGTTCCGCGAACGCCAGGAACGCACCCTGGCCGGTGCGAAGATCCTGGCCGAGCGCCTCACCGCACCGGATGTCGCGGCGGCGGGCATTTCCGTGCTCACCGGCGGCACCGACGTGCACCTGGTCCTGGTGGACCTGCGCCACTCGGAGCTGGACGGGCAGCAGGGCGAGGACCTGTTGGCGAAGGTGGAGATCACGGTGAACCGCAACGCGGTCCCGTTTGACCCGCGTCCGCCGATGGTCACCAGCGGTTTGCGCATCGGCACCCCGGCGCTGGCCACCCGCGGCTTCTCCGAGGCCGCGTTCGTGGAGGTCGCGGACATCATCGCCGAGACCCTCATCGCCGGCACCCAGGAGAACAACGAGGCAACGCTCGCGGACCTGTTGGACCGCGTGCACGCCCTGGCCAACGCCCACCCGCTGTACCCGAACCTCGCCCCGATTGGAGCATAAGACCATGGCCGATATCCTCCCCGAGCACCCAGAATTCCTCTGGCGCAATCCGGAACCCAAGTCCTCCTACGACGCAGTCATTGTCGGCGGCGGCGGGCACGGCCTGGCCACCGCCTACTACCTGGCCAAGAACCACGGCATGACAAACATCGCCGTCCTGGAACGCGGCTGGCTGGCTGGCGGCAACATGGCCCGCAACACCACCATCATTCGCTCCAACTACCTCTGGGACGAATCCGCCGGCATCTACGAGAAGTCCCTCAAGCTCTGGGAGCAGCTGCCCGAGGAACTCGAATACGACTTCCTCTTCTCCCAGCGCGGGGTCATGAACCTCGCCCACACCCTGGGCGACGTGCGCGAGTCCATGCGCCGGGTCGGGGCCAACCAGCTCAACGGCGTGGACGCCGAATGGATCACCCCCGAGCAGGTCAAGGAACTGTGCCCGATCATCAACATCGGGGACGACATCCGCTACCCGGTCATGGGCGCGACCTACCAGCCGCGTGCGGGCATCGCCAAGCACGACCACGTCGCCTGGGCCTTCGCCCGCAAGTGCGACGAAATGGGCGTGGACATCATCCAGAACTGCGAAGTCACCGGCTTCATCAAGGACGGCAACCGGGTCACCGGCGTGAAGACGTCCCGCGGCACCATCAACGCCGGCAAGGTCGCCCTCTGCGGCGCCGGGCACTCCTCGGTGCTGGCCGAACAGGCCGGCTTCGACCTGCCCATCCAGTCGCACCCGCTGCAGGCACTGGTCTCCGAACTGCACGAACCGGTCCACCCGACGGTCGTCATGTCCAACCACGTGCACGTCTACGTCTCCCAGGCCCACAAGGGCGAACTGGTCATGGGCGCGGGCATCGACTCCTACAACGGCTATGGCCAGCGCGGCGCCTTCCACGTGATCGAGGAGCAGATGGCAGCAGCGGTCGAGCTCTTCCCGATCTTCGGACGGGCCCACGTGCTGCGCACCTGGGGCGGCATCGTGGACACCACCATGGACGCCTCCCCGATCGTCTCCAAGACCCCGATCGACCAGCTCTACGTGAACTGCGGCTGGGGCACCGGAGGATTCAAGGGCACCCCGGGCGCCGGCTATACCTTCGCCCACACCATCGCCAACGACGAGGCGCACGAGCTCAACGCGGGCTTCTCCATCGAGCGCTTCGAGACCGGCCACCTCATCGACGAACACGGCGCCGCAGCCGTGGCCCACTAGAAAGGGATCCACACAAAATGATGCTCATCGAATGCCCCTGGTGTGGGCCCCGAAACGAGACCGAATACGGCTACGGCGGCGAGGCCCACGTGGCCTACCCCGAGGACCCCTCGGCCCTGAACGACAACGAGTGGGCCAAGTACCTGTTCTACCGCCAGAACCCCAAGGGGCTCTTCGCCGAACGCTGGGTCCACTCCGCCGGCTGCCGCCGCTGGTTCAACGCGGTGCGCGACACCGTGACCTATGAATTCAAGGCCGTCTACAAGCCAGGCGAGCCGCAACCGATCAAGACCACCAACGCCCCGGCCACCAACACCGCAGCACAGGGAGGAACCAAGTGAGCACCACCTCTTCGCACCGACTCGGCGCGGACGCAGCCGCCTCCGCCCGCATCGACCGCACCCGCGAACTCTCCTTCACCGTTGACGGCAAGGCCTTCACCGGCTTCGCCGGGGACACCGTGGCCTCGGCCATGCTCGGAGCCGGAATCCGCGCCTGCGGCGACTCGCTCTACCTCAAGCGCCCGCGCGGCATCGTCTCGGCCGGCGTCGAGGAATCCAACGCACTGGTCAAGGTCGCCGCCCGCTGGGCCGGACACGTGAATGAATCGATGCTCCCGGCCACCACGGTGGAACTCACCGACGGCATGGACGTGACCCTGCTGCAGGGCCTGGGCCAGCTGGACCCGCGCACCGACGAGGCCATCTACGACCGCAAGCACGTGCACACCGACGTGCTCATCGTCGGTGCCGGCCCCGCCGGGCTGGCCGCCGCCCGCGAGGCGGCCAAGTCCGGCGCCCGGGTCATCCTCATCGACGAGCAGCCCGAGGCCGGCGGCTCGCTGCTCTCGGCCTCCACCGAAACCATCGACGGCAAGCCCGCCGCCGCATGGATCGCCGAGACCCGCGCGGTCCTGGCCGATGCGCCCGAGTTCACCTACCTCTCCCGCAGCACCGCGTTTGGCAGCTACGACGCCAACTACTTCGTGGCCGTCCAGCGCCGCACCGACCATCTGGCCGGCGAGCTGGGCGCGGGGGTGTCCCGCGAGCGCATCTGGCACATCCGGGCCAAGCAGGTCGTGCTGGCCACCGGCGCCCACGAACGCCCGCTGGTGTTCGAGAACAACGACCGCCCGGGCATCATGCTGGCGGCCGCGGCCCGCTCCTACCTGAACCGCTACGGCGTGCAGGTCGGCAACAACATCGTCGTGGCCACCACCAACGACTCGGCCTACGCCTTGGTCGAGGACCTGCTGGCCGCCGGCACCACGGTCGCCGCTGTCGTCGACGCCCGCGAGGAGCCCTCGATCCGCGCCACCGAGGTCTCTGCCCGCGGCATCCGGGTCATCGTCGGCTCCGTGGTTGCCGACACCTCGGCAGGTCCCGACGGCTCGCTGTCCTCGGTCACCATCAGCGGCATCGATGCCGCCGGCGCACTGGTCGGGGACGCCGAGACCATCAACGCCGAGGTCCTGGCCGTCTCCGGCGGCTGGAACCCCGTGGTGCACCTGCACTCCCAGCGCGAACGCCGCCTGGGCTGGAGCGAGGCGCTCTCCGCCTTCGTCCCACAGCACCCGGTGGCCAACCAGCAGACCGCAGGTGCCATGAACGGGCGCCTCGAGCTGGCCTCCGCGCTGGCCGAGGGCGCCCGCGCCGGGGCCGACGCGGCAACCGCCGCGGGGTTCAGCACCTCGGCCTCGGTGCCCAGCGCACCGGTGGAGACCCCGGGCGAGTCGCGCGCCCTGTGGCTGGTTCCCTCGCTGAAAGGTGAGGCCGCCGACTACAAGAGCCACTTCGTGGACTTCCAGCGCGACCAGACCGTGGCCGACGTGCTGCGTTCGGTCGGCGCGGGCATGCGCTCGGTGGAGCACGTGAAGCGCTACACCTCCATCTCCACCGCGAACGACCAGGGCAAGACCAGCGGGGTGAACGCCATCGGCGTAATCGCCGCGGCCCTGGGCACCAACGACGTGGCGGGCATCGGCACCACAGCCTTCCGCGCCCCCTACACCCCGGTGGCCTTCGCGGCCCTGGCCGGGCGCGAGCGCGGGGAGCTCTTCGACCCGGCCCGCCTGACTTCCATCCACCCGTGGCACGTGGCCCGCGGCGCGCTCTTCGAGGACGTCGGGCAGTGGAAGCGCCCCTGGTACTACCCGCTGGCCGGCGAGGACATGGACACCGCGGTCTACCGCGAGTCCAAGGCCGTGCGCGACTCGGTGGGCTTCATGGACGCGTCCACGCTGGGCAAGATCGAGATCCGCGGCAAGGACGCCGGCGAGTTCCTGAACCGCATGTACACCAACGCGTTCAAGAAGCTCAAGCCGGGCCTGGCCCGCTACGGCCTGATGTGCAAGGCCGACGGCATGATCTTCGACGACGGGGTGACCCTGCGCCTGGACGAGGACCGCTTCTTCATGACCACCACCACCGGCGGCGCCGCCGGCGTGCTGGACTGGCTGGAGGAATGGCTGCAGACCGAATGGCCGGAACTGGACGTCACCTGCACCTCGGTCACCGAGCAGTACTCGACCGTCGCTGTCGTGGGGCCCAAGTCCCGCGCGGTGCTGGCCAAGGTCGCCCCCGAACTGGACCTGGACAACGAGTCCTTCCCGTTCATGGCCTTCAAGGAAACCACGCTGGCCTCCGGCATCGAGGCGCGGGTCTGCCGCATCTCCTTCTCCGGCGAACTCGCCTACGAGATCAACGTGCCGTCCTGGTACGGCCTGAAGGTCTGGGAAGACGTGGCGGAGGCCGGGGAGGAATTCAACATCACCCCCTACGGCACCGAGACCATGCACGTGCTGCGCGCCGAAAAGGGCTTCATCATCGTCGGGCAGGACACCGACGGCACCGTGACCCCGCAGGACGCCTCGATGGAATGGGTCGTCTCCAAGGTCAAGGACTTTGTGGGCAAGCGTTCCTTCGACCGCGTGGACAACCAGCGCGAGGACCGCAAGCAGCTGGTCACCGTGCTGCCGGCGGACAAGAGCCTCCGGTTGCCCGAAGGCACCCAGCTGGTGAACAAGGGCACCGAACTGACCCAGTCGGTATCGCCGGTGCCGATGCAGGGGTTCGTCACCTCCAGCTACCTGTCACCGGCACTGGGCCGCAGCTTCGGCATGGCCATGATCTCCAACGGCCGGGCGCGCATCGGCGAGGAGCTGTCGGCCTTCGTCGACGGCAAGCTCGTGGATGTCGTCGTGGGCGAAACCGTACTTTTTGATTCCGAAGGGAGCCGTCGAGATGGCTGAGCAGGTCTTGACTGATATTTCCGTATTGCGCACCAGTCCGTTGGCGCACCTGGCATCCGCGCTCGAGCAGGGCTCGGTGCAAGGCGAACGCGGCGTGTCGCTGCGCGAGATCGCGTTCACCACCCAGCTCGGGGTGCGCGCCGAGCCGGGAACCGAAGCCCACGCCGCCCTGGCCGCGGCAACCGGCGTCGGCCTGCCGGACTCGGTGGGACAGGTCGCCGGGACCGCCGACGGGACAGCCGTGCTCTGGAGCGGCCCGGACGAGTTCCTGCTGGTTGCACCGGAGGGCACCGAGTTGCTCGGCGACCTGGTCCAGGCGCTGGGACAGGCCCCGGGCCAGGTGGTCGACCTCTCGGCCAACCGCACCGTCATCGAGCTCTCGGGACCCAGTGCCCGAGAAGTGCTGGAGAAGGGCTGCCCGGCGGACCTGCACCCGCGCAGCTTCGGCGTGGGAACCGCGATCACCACAGTGCTCGGCCCGGTTCCGGTGCTGCTGTGGAAGAGCGCCGAGGACACCTTCCGGTTGCTGCCGCGGGCGTCCTTTGCCGACTACACGGCGCGCTGGCTGCTCGATGCCATGACGGAATTCGCTTCCGCCCCCATCGACTAGGCGCACGCCGCCACACTCGTTGCGACCGCGGGCGATCCTGTTCCCTCCCCTTGCCAGGGAGGATGCGGGGTCGCCCGCCGCGCTCGTGGACGCAACATCACGGCACGAAATCGGGAATGCGGGCAACCCGCATCTAAGATTGCCAGCGGAACACCAGCAGCAAAGTAAACAGACCACCCTTCGCGCGGCCCCGGCGGCCGCGCATGTATCGGAGTGCCGAACGTGGATACACCAACTGAAGTCGAACACATCCTCACCGTCGCCTGCGCGGAGCGCCCCGGCATCGTCCATGCGGTGACCGGGTTCCTGCTTGCCCAGGGCCGCGACATCGTCGAGCTCAAGCATTTCGGGGACCGCCGTGCCGGGCAGTTCTTCATGCGCGTCGATTTTGCCGGGGCCGACGCCCCGGGCCTGACCGAGTCCATGCGCGCCGGCTTCGCCACCCTGGCCGACGAATACGGCATCACCTGGACGCTGGCGCCCAAGGGCACCAAGAAGCGCGTGCTGATCATGGTCTCCAAGTTCGACCACTGCCTTAACGACCTGCTGCACCGGGCTCGCCTGGGCGAGCTGCCCATCGACGTTGTCGCCGTGGTCTCCAACCACACCGACCACCAGTCGCTGGCCGAGTGGCACAACATTCCCTTCTTCCACGTCCCCGTCACCCCGGCGACCAAGCCGGCCGCCGAGGCGAAGCTGCTCGACATCATTGACGAGTTCGACGTGGAGCTGGTGGTGCTGGCGCGCTACATGCAGGTACTCAGTGACGAGCTCAGCCGCAAGCTCACCGGCAAGACCATCAACATCCACCACTCGTTCCTGCCGTCCTTCAAGGGCGCCAAGCCCTACCACCAGGCCTGGGACCGCGGCGTGAAGACCGTGGGCGCCACCGCCCACTACGTCAACGCCGAGCTCGACGAGGGACCGATCATCTCCCAGCAGGTCCAGGACGTCGACCACACCTACTCCCCCGCGGACCTGGTGGCCGCCGGGCGCGACACCGAATGCAAGGCGCTGTCCAACGCGGTGAAGTGGCACGCCGAGGGACGCGTGTTCCTCTACGGCAACCGCACCGTGGTGCTGCGCTAACAAACGCACGACCATGCGTTCCGACCTTCGGGCCGGCGGGATCCTTCGGGTTCCCGCCGGCCCGAAGCGTTTTGGGCATAAAACCAACTACTTCACCGGGTCGAGGGATGTCTTGCGGGCATGGCGGTGCCCGCGAAATGTTGTTCCCTTGCCTACCGGATCACTCCCGCGCCAGGACCTCGGCGGCCGCGCCATCGGTGGACGCATCCTCCAGCCCGGATCCGCCCAGGGCCTGTTCCTGCCAGCTTTCTGCCCGCCAGCTGCCCGGAGTTCCCTCCACCACAACCACACCGGTGTTCGAAACAGCGTTAAGGGCGGTGAATCCCTTGGGGAGGTTCCCGCATCGGGCTCCGACCCACGCTCGGATCATGGCGCCGTGGGTGACGAGCACCGCGGTATCGATACCCGTGGACACCACTTCGGCGACAACGTCGTCGAAACGTCCCAGCACCGCCTGCCCGTCCTCCCCGGTCCCGGCGATTATGGCGTCAGTGGCCCATCGGCCCACCCGAAGGCAACGGACAGGTATGCCTCAATGGAGGCCTCGTCGTTGGCCATCTCCAACGTCCCGGCCGGAATTTCCCGAAGCCCGGCACGGATACCTACCTCGAGCCCGAGCGCGGCAGCGAGCGGGGCCGCCGTCTGTTGGGTGCGAAGGAGCGTGGAAGCATAGATCGCCTCGATGGTGGTGGCAGCCAACGCCGCCGGCAGCGCCCGGGCCTGTTCACGACCGAGGTCAGTCAGGCTCGCCCCCGGCTCGCCGGTGTCGAGGTGGTGTCCGACGTTCGATGTGGTCTGGCCGTGCCGAATGAGGATTAGTCGCATGTCCACCATCTTCCCTGCGGCCACGACGGTCCGACGAATTGGTATCCAGGCTTCCTGCCTCGGCGCCCATGCAGGCCATGGAGGATCGCGACACGAGCCCAGGCACGGAAACGATCTCCGGATGAGCTCGCCGTCGAGCCGTTGACATATACCCCCTAGGGGTATATGTTGGCGCCATGAACGAACACCAGCACAGCACGGCAGCCCCGCCGGACCCGGAAAATCGCCAGTTTGGCAATGGACCGCATTCGGCACATCCGGAACACGACCACGAAAGCATGGTCCACCCTGAACATGCCGGCGCCGGGCATGGCGACCACTCGGGCCACGGCGGGCACGGAGACCACGTGGCGGTCTTCAGGAAGCTCTTTTGGGTCATGCTGGCCATCTCGATACCGGTTCTGGCCTTCAACGCCATGTTCACCATGCTCATTGGCGTCACCTTGCCCCGGACCGCGTGGATCCCGTGGGTCTCCCCGGTCCTGGGCACGGTGATGTACCTCTGGGGCGGACGGCCGTTCCTCTCCGGGGCCAGGGACGAGCTAGCGGCCCGCAAACCGGGAATGATGCTGCTGATCTCCCTGGGCATCACGGTCGCCTTCCTGTCCTCTTGGGGTGCGAGCCTCGGCCTTCTGGACCACGGACTGGACTTCTGGTGGGAACTCGCCTTGCTGATCGTCATCATGCTGCTGGGCCACTGGATCGAGATGCGGTCCCTGGCCCAGACCACCTCGGCCCTGGATTCACTGGCCGCGCTGTTGCCCGACACCGCCGAACGCATCGTCGGCGGTGAAGTCCAACAGGTAGCCCCCGGCTCCCTGGAACTGGGCGATGTCGTCATCGTGCGCCCCGGCGGACGCATCCCGGCCGACGGGGAAATCACCGACGGAACCGCCGAGATGGACGAGTCGATGATCACCGGCGAGTCCCGCACGGTGTCCCGCGGCCCCGGTCAACACGTGGTGGCCGGTACCGTCTCCACCGACACCGCCGTCCGCGTGAAGGTCACCGCGATCGGGGCCGACACGGCCTTGGCGGGCATCCAGCGCCTGGTCACCGAGGCACAGGCCTCCAGTTCGCGCGCCCAGCGCATCGCCGACACTGCCGCCGGCTGGCTGTTCTGGTTCGCTTTGGGCGCGGCCCTCATCACCGCCACCGTCTGGTCGCTGCTCGGGGACCCGGACGCGGCGGTCATCCGGACCGTCACGGTGCTGGTCATCGCCTGCCCCCACGCCCTGGGACTGGCGATCCCGCTCGTGGTTTCCATCGCCACCGAACGCGCCGCCAAGGGCGGGGTGCTCATCAAGGACCGGCTCGCCCTGGAGGGTATGCGCCAGGTAACCTCGGTGCTCTTCGACAAGACCGGCACCCTGACCGTCGGCGAACCCGTTCTCACCGAGATCGCCGCGGTACCGGGCCACTCCGAGGACCAGGTCCTGGCCCTCGCTGCAGCCGCCGAATCCGACAGCGAGCACCCGCTGGCCCAGGCGATCATGCGGGCCGCGGGCGAACGCTCACTGTCTCTCTCCCCCGCCACCGGCTTCCGCTCCTCTCCGGCCGAGGGTGTCCAGGCTTCCGTCGACGGGGCCGAGATCGGGGTCGGCGGCCCGCACCTTTTGGCCACCCATGCCCTTGAACCGCTGCCGGCCAGCGAGAGCTGGAAGGCGCGCGGGGCAACCATCCTGCACGTGATCGCCGACGGGGCAGTCATCGGGGCACTGGCCCTGGCGGATGAAATCCGTCCCGAATCCCGCACCGCCGTTGAGGCACTTCACGCCCGGGGCATCAAAGTCGTCATGATCACCGGGGACGCCGCGGCGGTGGCTGAATCCGTGGGTCGGGAGCTGGGCATCGACAGGGTCTTTGCGGGGGTGCGCCCGGAGCACAAGGCCGCCAAGGTCGCCGGGCTGCAGGCGGAGGGGCAGAAGGTCGCCATGGTCGGGGACGGAGTCAACGACGCCCCCGCGCTGGCGCAAGCGGATGTCGGCATCGCCATCGGGGCCGGCACCGATGTGGCCATTGCCTCGGCCGGGGTCATCCTGGCCAGCGACGATCCGCGCTCGGTGCTCTCGGTCCTGGACCTCTCCCACGCCAGCTACCGCAAGATGAAGCAGAACCTGTGGTGGGCGGCCGGCTACAACCTGGTATCCGTTCCCCTGGCCGCCGGAGCGCTGGCCGGCATCGGCTTCGTCCTGCCGATGTCCGTCGGTGCGGTGCTGATGTCGGTTTCCACCGTCGTGGTGGCGTTGAATGCGCAGCTGCTGCGCCGCCTGGATCTGCGCCCCGGCGCCGGGCTCGATCGAGACCGCAGGAAGTAGCCGGCACGGCCCCGGCGACCCGCGCAGTAGGCGCCCCTCCTCTTGACATTGACGTTGCGTCAAGATTTACCGTTGATTCCATGGAACGGTCGATACAACAGGTCGCCAGGCTCGCCGGCACCACCAGCCGCACGCTGCGCCACTACAACGACATCGGCCTGCTGCCGCCCAGCCGCATCGGACACAACGGCTACCGGTACTACGACGAGGCCGCACTGATCCGTCTGCAGCGCGTACTGCTGCTGCGCGAGCTGGGACTCGGCCTGCCGCAGATCCACCAGGTCATCGAGGCCGAGGCGGACGAGGCCGCGGCGGACGAGGCCGCGGCGCTGGAAACGCACCTGGGTCTGCTGCGCGCCGAACAAGACCGCCTCGCGCGACGGATCGCCGCGGTGCAGCACACCATCGATTCACTGCAAGGAAGAGGGAAGCTCATGGCAAAAAACATGTTCGACGGATTTGACCATACGGTGCACCGGGACGAGGTGGAACAGCGCTGGGGCAAGGAAGCCTATTCCCGCTCCGACGCTTGGTGGCGCGGGTTGGGCAAGGATGGGCAGGAGGACTGGAAGCTCCGGATGAAGGACCTGGGCAACGACTGGATCGCCGCGGCCCGGGATGCCGGAACCACCCCGGACTCCCCGCAGGCCCAGGACCTGGCCCGGCGCCACGTCCAGTGGCTCAGCGGCATCCCGGGAACCCCGGCGGCGGAGCCGGGCGGCGACACCAAGGGGTACGTCATGGGCCTGGCGGAGATGTATGTGGCCGACGAGCGCTTCGCGGCGAACTACGGCGGCTTCGAGGGCGCGTCCTTCGTGCGCGATGCCCTGATGATCCACGTCAAGACGATGCCGTAGCCGCAAAGAGTGTGCAGGCATCCCGCCTTCTACAAGTGCGTTGGCGCGAACATCTTCAGCAGCGTCTGCACCACCACCACGTTGGGGCCGTCGGCGGCAAAGGACTCCTCGAGCGCCTCGCGCACGTTTTCCGGGTCCACCAGGCGGGCCGGGATCCCGAAGGATTCGGCCAACGCCACGAAGTCCGGGCGGGCCAGCTCGGTGGCGGTGGCCTTCCCGAAGGCCCCTTCCATGTATTCGCGCAGGATCCCGTAGCCTCCGTCGTCGACGATCAGCCAGGTCACGGGAGCCTGGTGCTGCTTAGCGGTGGCCAGTTCGGCAATGGAGTACATGGCCGAGCCGTCGCCGGAGACCGCCAGCACGCGCGCCTGTGCGGGCGTCTTGCCCGCGACCTGCAGCCCCAGCGCCCCGCCGATGGCCGAGGGGAAGCCGAAGCCCAAGCCGCCTGCACCCTGGGCGGAATGGAACTCCCCGGCCTTGGAGTCCCAACAGCTCCATCCCCAGTAGGCGGAAATGGTCATGTCCCAGAACGTTTGCATGTCATCGGGCACCGCGGCCCGGATGTCGGCCATGAAGGTGCGCTCCTTGGACAGGTCCTGGGCGTCTAGCCGTGCGAAGACCTTGGCCAGGGTGTCGGCAACGACCTTCTCGGGGCCCTTCCCGTGCCAGTCGGCCTCGGTCCCGCCCTCGAGCATGCCCAGCGCCTCGCCGAGGTACTCGAGCGCCGCCTTGGCGTCGGCCCGGATGCCCAGTGCTGGGCGGTTGGATTCGAGCACGCGCGGCTCGGCATCGATCTGGATCAGGTGCCCGCGCGGCTCCAGGGTGAAGTAGTTGCTGGTGACCTCGCCCAGGGCGGAGCCCACCACGATCAGCACGTCGGCGTCCTCCAGGACCTCGGTGACGTGCCGGTCCTCGACCCAGGACTGCAGCGACAGCGGATGGTTCCAGGGGAAGGCGCCGTTGCCGCCGGGCGAGCACACGACCGGGGCGCCCAGGGACTGGGCCACGGCAAGCAGTGCGTCCTTGGCCCCGGCCCGGCGCACCCCGCCGCCGGCCACGATCACCGGGCGACTGGCCTTGGCCAGCCAGCGGACCGCTTCGTCGATGAGTTCGACGCGCGGCGGGTGCTCGTAGGCCTCGGCCAGCGCGTCGATGACCGGCGGGACCAAAACCGGGGCCAGCAAGACGTCCTGCGGGACCTCAACCCAGACCGGGCCCTGCGGCACGGTGATCGCATCGGCCCAGGCGTCCTGGATGGCCGAGGGGATGCCCGAGGCGTGGTGGACGGTGCGCTGGGACTTGGTGACGTTCGCCGCGGAGGCCTTCTGGTCATCGAGCTGGTGCAGCATGCCCTTGCGGCGCGCGCCGAGCCCGTCCAGCGGAATCTGGCTGGCCACCACCACCATGGGCACAGAAGTGGCATAGGCCTCCTGCAGACCGGCCAGGGAGGTCAGCGCGCCGGGCCCGGTGGACAGGAAGAGCACCCCGACCTCGCCGGTGGCCCGGGCATAGCCGTCGGCGGCAAAGGCGGAGTTGTTTTCCACGCGGGAGGAGACGAAATGCAGCTTCGAGCGCGAGAGCGCATCGAAAAGGCCCAGTGCATGCTGGCCGGGGATGCCGAAGACCGTGTGGGCACCGAGCGCCTCGAGGGTCTCGATGACCAGGTCCCCGCCGTTGCGCGTGCCCACCTCGGCGATGTCGTCCGGGCTCATGCCTGGGCCGCTTTTTTGTCGTTGGCGCGCTTGTCTGCGATCAGCGAGACCAGGTCGTAGGCCACGTGCGACGCGGCGACGCCCGTCATCTCGGCATGGTCGTAGGCGGGGGCGACCTCGACGATGTCGGCCCCGACGATGTTCATGCCGCGCAGCCCCCGGATGATCTCCAGCAGCTCGCGGCTGGTGATGCCGCCGGCCTCGGGCGTTCCGGTTCCCGGGGCATGCGCCGGATCCAACACGTCGATGTCCACGGAGATGTAGAGCGGGCGATCGCCGATCCGGTCGCGCAGCTTGTGCACGATCTCGTTCACGCCCTGGTAGTAGACATCCGAGCTGGTGACGATGCCGAAGCCGAAGCGCTTGTCGTCCTCAAGGTCCTTCTTGCCGTAGAGCGGGCCGCGGGTGCCCACGTGGGAGATGGCCTCGGTGTCGAGGATGCCTTCCTCCACCGCGCGGCGGAAGGGGGTGCCGTGGGTGTACTCGGCACCGAAGTAGGTGTCCCAGGTGTCAAGGTGCGCATCGAAATGCAGCATTGCCACCGGCGCGCCTGCCCGCTCGGCGGCGGCGCGCAAGAGAGGCAGCGCGATGGTGTGGTCCCCGCCGAGGGTCACCAGGGTGGAGCCGTCGGCAGTGAGGTCCAAGGCGTTTTGCTGGATGGTCTCGATGGCCTCATTGATGTTGAACGGGTTTACCGCCATGTCCCCGGCGTCGGCCACCTGGGTCAGCGCGAAGGGCGAGACATCCAGGGCCGGGTTGTAGGGACGCAGCAGGCGGGAGGACTCGCGGATGTGCGTGGACCCGAAACGTGCACCTGGCCGATAGGAAACTCCTGCGTCGAACGGAACACCCACGACCTTGATGTCGGCGGCCGGCACCTGGTCGATGCGCGGGAGCCGGGCATAGGTCCCCAGTCCGGCAAAACGCGGAATCCTTGAGGCGTCGATGGGCCCGATGTTTCCGTTTTCTTCAATGCGGAGTTCTTCCACGTTCTTCTCCCTCAGGGTTTCCGGCACCGAGCGCCGAACATGCCTTGTTGCTCAATATGAAACAACCGTTGCCCTGTATGCTATTTGTGGTGTGGGCAACAGTCAAGGCACCCGCCTCGGCCCGGGGATCAGATGGGCGAGCATGGCGCGGTGCCGCCACGTTCCCCGCATGGGCCCTGCCCCCGTCAACGCCCAACACGGCCCTGACATGGCTCCGTCCACCCTGCGAGAATCGTTCAATATGGACACACCCGGCAGCCGCTTGTTACTTCCGGTGCCTACGCAGCACCGAATCGGCAACTGCCAGCACAGCGCAATCGGGTGTGGATCAGTTCGTCGAACTTGGCCGGATTAGACGGGGTGGGACGCGGCCTGGCCAGCTCGCGCATCAAGAACACATACAGAAGTGCCAGGATGGTCGAAACGATCAGCACCACACCGAGCATGAAGCTCGGGGCGCCTCGGTGGAGTTCACCATGGCGCCGAAGAGTCCGTCGATCTCGGCGAGCGCCGCGCGTGATCAAGGTCGGCGGCGGGGGGCTTTTCATCGGGCATGCCTAGAAGCACTTTCAGTGATGGAAAGCCGTGCTTTTCCATCACTGAAAGCCACCGGTCAAACGTCCTGCCTGGGACGCTCCCGTTTCGCAAACGAAGAGAACAAGGCGCGGTCCGCCGCATACATGCAAATGGATATGCCCACAGACAATGCCAGTGCCTTGACGATCACTTCCTGTGGATTCGAGGGCAGCAACACCAGCTGGACGGGACCCACGAGGAAAATCAACAACACCATCCACAAAAGATAGGAAAGCGACATCGGTGGCTCCAGGGCCTCGGAATGGAATTGCCGACGCAAGATCGTGGCGACGCTGATAAAAATGATGATCATGGCCAGGGCTATCGCGCCGGGAATGACAAACGTTCTGGAGGTCCGGAGCAGTGTCAATGTGACCCCCGCAGTCCCGCCCAGGATCATCGCCAGCCACCACGGTGCCCAGAGCCGCTTGGGTCGCCAAGGAACCAAGGATGTGTCTTCGGGCAGGGTACTCACAAACAAAGTCCTTAAAGCAGGCGGGTGCAACGCAGGAAACGACTTCCCTGATGTATGCCGCTACAAAATGGTTGCTTTTCGGCGGCTGAATGTCAAAGCGGCGTACTGTCGCGCACGTCACCAAACTAGTTGTCACCATCTATGTCCAGGCTCGTTGGGCAAGAGTAGCGTTCCTTCTCGTGAAGAAAACCTCTGCGTCAGCCGGACTGGTTTCGCCCGTGCGAACCAAGACCCGTCCAAAACGCTTTTCAAGGTGGCTCCGTGACACCGAAATAGGTCAGGACCACGCGGAACCCGCCGGATCCACGCCAACCGGACACCGATGGTGGCAGGTTATGTGCCTCTCCGGCCTGGACTACTTTTCGACGCTTGGCTACCAACCCGCCATTGCCGCACTGGCGGCCGGCGCCTTGGCCCCGTTGGCCACGCTCTTGCTCGTGGCAGTCACCCTGGGTGCGGCGTTGCCGGTCTATCGGCGCGTGGCCAACGAATCCCCGCACGGGCAGGGTTCGATCTCCATGCTCGAGCGTCTGCTGCCCCATTGGAAGGGCAAACTGTTCGTCCTGGTGCTGTTGGGCTTTGCGGCCACGGACTTCATGATCACCATTACGCTGTCCTCGGCCGATGCCACGGCGCACATCATCGAAAACCCCTTCACCCCCGATGCATTCCACGGGCAGCAAGTCATTATTACGCTGGTCCTCATCCTGCTGCTGGGGGCACTGTTCCTGCGCGGCTTCCACGAGGTCATCTGGCTGGCCGTTGGCTTGGTCGCCGTCTACCTGCTGCTCAACCTCGTCGTCATTGCCGTCGCAGTGGCGTCGCTGGTTCGCGACCCCGCCCCCGTAGACCATTGGTGGCTGAACCTGACGGCCTCGCATTCGGACCCCTGGATGATGGTTGCCATTGCCCTGATCGTCTTCCCCAAGTTGGCCCTGGGTCTGTCCGGCTTCGAAACCGGCGTGGCCGTGATGCCCCAGATCCGGAAGGCACCCGGGGACACCGAGGCCAGTCCACTCGGACGCATCGCCGGAGCCAAGAAGCTCCTGCTGACGGCGGCACTGACCATGAGCGTCTTCCTGGTTTCCTCCTCGATCGTCACCACCCTGCTGATACCCGCCCCGGAATTCCAGCCCGGCGGCCAGGCCAATGGCCGCGCGCTGTCGTTCCTGGCCCACTCGATGCTCGGCGAGGGATTCGGCAGCGTCTACGACCTGTCCACCATCCTGATCCTGTGGTTTGCCGGTGCCTCGGCCCTGGCGGGGATGTTGAACCTCATTCCCCGCTACCTGCCCCGCTTTGGCATGGCCCCGGAGTGGGCACGGGCCGTCCGCCCCCTGGTGTTGGTACTCATCGGCATTGCCGTGGTCATCACCATCTTGTTCGAGGCAAGTGTCGACGCCCAGGGCGCCGCCTACGCCACCGGCGTGCTGGTGCTCATGGCCTCGGCCGCGGTGGCGGTCACCATCTCGGCCAGGCGCAAGGGCCAGCGGTGGCGGGCCATTGGCTTCGGGATCATTTCGGCCATATTCATCTACACCACCGGCGCCAATGTCGTCGAGCGGCCCGACGGCATCCGGATTGCCGGGTTCTTCATCGCCGGGATCATCGTCGTCTCCATGGTTTCGCGTTTCCGGCGCTCCACGGAACTGCGGGCCACGTCGGTGACCCTCGATGCGGAGGCCCTGAAGATCATCGAGACCTCCAGCCGGGATTCGATGGTGCGGATCATCGCCCATGAGCCGGTCCGCCTCTCGGCCGCCCGCTACCGGCACAAGCTTGCCCACGCAAGGATGGCCAGCCACCTGCCCGAGGATGCGCCGGTGGTCTTCATCGAGATCAGGGTCTCGGACTTCTCGGACTTCGCCCAGGACATCGTGGTTACCGGGACCACCCGGCACGGATACAAGATCCTTCAGGCCGAGGCGCCTTCCGTGCCCACCGCCATTGCCGCGATCTGCCTGGAAATCCGCGACCAAACCGGCCTGATGCCGCACATCTACTTCCGCTGGACCGAAGGCAACCCGGTGCACAACCTGTTGCGCTTCCTGTTCCTTGGCCAGGGCGAGATCGCACCGCTGACGCGCGAAGTGCTGCGCGAGGCCGAGCCGGCCATCGGCAAGCGCCCCTGGGTGCACGTGGGCTAAGGCACCTGGCATTCGACACCGCGGGCTTGCCCCCGCGGCCTAGGATTGCAGGGTCCCTGTCGCTTGTCGTGGAGTCTGTGTGTCTGCTGTGGAAAAGAATCCGTCCCGAGAGGGCGGGCGCAAATTGCTGCTCGCGCTGTTCGTTGCCTATCTCTGCCTGCTCGCCTGGATCGTGCTGTGGAAGCTCGAAGTCCCGTACCTCGGCGGGGGCGTGCTTCGCAAGCTCAAGCTGGTCCCGTTCGCTCCCGGTTCAGGGTTCGGGGCGAGCGCACCTTTCGAAGTTGTCGCGAACATCCTGCTCTTCGTGCCCTTCGGCCTCTACCTTGGCCTGCTCGCACCGTCGCGGCAGTGGTGGAAGGCCGCGGGCGCGGTCGCCGGGGCGAGCGCGGCGCTGGAGGTCATCCAGTACGTCCTGGCCCTTGGGAGCTCGGATGCCACCGACCTTGTCGTCAACACCGCCGGTGGACTGGCCGGGATCGGCCTGCTCGACCTGGCACGGCACCGGCTTCAGGCGAGGACGACCGCGGTCATGACACGGATCTGCACGATCGGGACCGTGTTCGCCCTGCTTTTGACCGGGGTCTTCGTGGCCTCTCCCCTGCGCTACGCGCCGCCGCGGGACGCCGCGGCCCTCTCCATGCACTCAGTACCCGCACAGCTGGCAGGGAACACGGCGAAGGACAATGTCCCCGGCTAAGCCCGAACACAAGCGGCCAGCGGACGGTGGCGGCTGGAGGTCTTTTCCGCGGGTTTCGTCCACGGGTTGGGCAACGGGTCCTAACGCGACGCGGCGGGGACCAGCGTCCAGGTGACGATGGCTTCCTCGCCCGTTGGATTCTTCCAGCTGTGCGGCTCGCGCCCCGGGAAAGTCACGGTGTCCCCCGCGTCGAGGTCAAGGCGCTCGTTGGCGAAAATCAGCACAAAGCGCCCGGAGAGGACATGGAGCACCTCCACCTCGCAATCCACCGAGTAGAGCTCCTTTTCACCCTCGCCGTGCGGGGCAATGACGGCGCGAATCACCTGCAGGCGCCGCTCCGAACGCGCCGTCACCAACCTTTCGACAATTCCTTCGCCTCCCAGTGAGATGCGCGGGGCCTCGGCAAGCCTGACCACGTGGGTGTCCGGCTGGGTGAAAAGCTCCCCGACCTCCAGGGACAGTACCTGGCAAAGGGTCACCAGCGATGCCACCGAGGGGCTGGTCAAATCGCGCTCCACCCGGGAGAGAAAACCCTTGGTCAAGCCCGTGGATTCGGCGATCTGGTCAATGGTCAGACGCTGGGCATGACGCGCCGCCCGGATCCGCGAGCCGATGGCGAGGGCAGCACTGCTGGGCTCAACGGGCAGGGCTTTCATCGGCGCGGGTCTCCAGGTGGGCTCGAGGGAAATATTGCGTTCATACAGCTTAGGTGCAATTGACGTGTGCGACACCTCACATTAGCCTGTAGAACAACAAAAGTTTACCCCTAGGCATCCCAGAATTGCACCCCAGTTCATTCCCAGCAAAGGCTCCCCCATGGAATTCATCAATGGCACGATCGTTGCCGTCTATTTGGCGGCTATGCTCATCTTCGGCTGGTGGGGAAAATCGCGCACCAAGAACAGCAGCGACTACCTCGTGGCCGGCAGGCGGCTCGGCCCGTTCCTGTACACCGGCACGATGGCGGCGGTCGTCCTGGGCGGGGCCTCCACCGTCGGCGGCGTCGGCCTGGGCTACAAGTTCGGGATCTCCGGCATGTGGCTGGTCGTGGCCATCGGCGCCGGCGTCATCCTGCTCTCGCTGCTCTTCGCACCCACCCTGCAGCGCCTGAAGATCTTCACCGTCTCGCAGATGCTCACCCTGCGCTACGGCAGCAAGTCGGCAACCAACACCTCGGGCATCGTCATGCTCGCCTACACACTGATGCTCTGCGCAACCTCCACCAGCGCCTATGCGACGATCTTCGTGGTCCTGTTCGGCTGGGAGCGCTGGCTGGCCATCGCCATCGGCGGGGTCATCGTGGTCATCTACTCCACCATTGGCGGCATGTGGTCGATCACCCTGGCCGACCAGGTCCAGTTCGTCATCAAGACCGTGGGCATCTTCTTCCTGATGCTGCCCTTCGCACTGAACGCAGCCGGCGGCATGTCAGGGATCCGCGAACGCGTCGGGGCGGAGTTCTTCAGCTTCACCGGCATCGGCGTCCAGACGATCATCACCTACTTCGTGGTCTACACCCTGGGCCTGCTCATCGGCCAGGACATCTGGCAGCGCGTGTTCACCGCCAAGACCCCGAAGGTGGCCCGCTGGGGCGGCACCACCGCCGGCATCTACTGCGTGCTCTACGGGGCAGCCGGCGCCATCATCGGCATGGCCGCCAAGGTCGCCTTGCCGGAGATCATCGGCGCTGACACCAACAAGGACGTGGTCTACGCGGAGGTCGCCACTCAGCTGCTGCCCGTCGCCGTCGGCGGACTGGTGCTGGCGGCCGCTGTGGCAGCCATGATGTCCACTGCCTCCGGCGCGCTGATTGCCGCTGCCACAGTGGCCCGCACCGACGTCACCCCGTTCGTGGCCAGCTGGTTCGGCAGGCACGTGAAGGTGAACACCAACGAAAACCCGGAGCACGACGTGCGTGCCAACCGCATCTGGGTGCTGCTGCTGGGCATTGTCTCGATCGTGCTGGCCATCATGGTCTCCGACGTGGTCGCGGCACTGACCATTGCCTACGACATCCTGGTGGGCGGCCTGCTGGTGGCCATCATCGGCGGGCTGGTCTGGAAGCGCGGGAACGGGCTGGGGGCCGCCGCCTCGATGGCTGCCGGAACCATTGTCACCTTGGGCACCATGATCGTCCTGGAAATCCAGGCCGAACAGCGCTTTGACGGCATCTACGCGAACGAGCCAATCTACTTCGGATTGATTGCCTCGGCACTGACCTTCATCGTGGTCTCCCTGATCACGCGCCCCACCTCCGCGGCGGTCATCACCCGCTGGAACGCCCGGGTCGCCGGCCATGCCGACGCCGAGGGCGCGGAACTCAACGAGATCGCCGGCCGCTAGCACCGGATTCACGGCACGGACCGCATCCCGAAGGGAGCCCGTCTCCGCGCACTGCGCGCGAAGACGGGCTCCTTCCTTTCGCCGCAGCCCTTCCCCGGCGGGCCCCGTCGCTCCTAGGCTGGGCCGCATGGACAATCTCAAGGACCACCTCACCACGTACCTGGACAGCACGCGCGAAGCCATGCTCTGGAAGGTCGAGGGCCTCAGCGAGCAGGAAATGACCCGCCCCATGGTCGGGACGGGCACCAACATCCTGGGCCTGATCCAGCATCTGGCCACCGTCGAGTACGGCTACTTCGTCGAATGCCTCGGGTTCACGGTCGAGGATGAACGCCACGACGCGCTGATGGCCGATCCGGAAGTCAGCGCCGACATGTGGGTGCCCGCCGATGTCCCCTGCTCCGAGATCCTCGATTTCTACCGCCGCGCCATCGCCGCAGCAAACCACAACATCGCAGCCCTCCCCCTGGATGCACCGGCCACGGTTTCCTGGTGGGTGCCGGAGAAACGCGACACCACGCTCGGACGCCTGCTGCTGCACATGAACGTGGAGACCGCACGCCATGCGGGCCATGCCGACATCGTGCGGGAGCTCATCGACGGTTCCACCGGGATGCGCCGGGACAACACCAACATTCCTCCCTACGACCCCGCTGCCTGGACGCAATTGCACGCAAATATCTTGCGGGCCTCCGAATCACGGTAAAGTGGACCACAGCTTCACGAGACGCGTCGGCAAGCTCCGACTCAGACGCGCACCAACCCCAGGTTCATGGGTGGTTCGGATGAAGAAGCGGTCGCGGACCACTTGGCCCCGGCAAGAGCTCACGAAAGGCTTTCGCCCCCACATGGCACCTTCCATCCCCGTTTTGCCCCTGCTCGATGTCCACCGTGCGGTCGTCGAGCTGCGCCTTGCCGGATCCTGGCACAGCTACCACGTTGCGGACGCACCTTCGCTGGCCGCGGCCCTGGCCAATGCCGTCGGCTCGCCGCGCTTCGACGCCCACGCGAGGGAGCTGTCGGTGCGCATCCCCCGGGCCGGAAAGCCCGCCGGACAGGCGTTGTTTTTTAGTCTCAACGAATTTTCACTTGTCCTGCCAACGGCTACACTCGTGGGTTGAAGGGGAGTAGTTCCCAGACCCGCCGGCACGGCGGGACAGCGGTGCGTCGACATACTGGTTACAGCGTTGTAACCCGGCAATCCACCCGGGGCCACGGGCAATCCAGCCCGGCCCGGGCGAACGAGACCTTCGGTCCACACATTGGTGGCCCGAGGCTCAACGTACCCAAAAAGAAATCCTGCTGGGCCTCTCCATCGCATGGCCTCCCGAGGCCGTGAACGCCCACATGAGGATGAGAGCATGACGCAACAAGCGCCGACCCCCACTCACGCGCAGATCAAGCGCTGGCGCCAGTACCTGGCCGACGAAATCGCCGAGGGCGCGGTCTACCGCGAACTGGCCAACAAGCGCCAGGGTGAGGAACGCGCAGTCCTGCTGGGACTGGCAGCCGCCGAAACCCGACACGAGGAACACTGGCGCTCGCTGCTGGGCGAGAACGCCGACAAGCGCACCCGGCCCTCGATCCGGCGCACCATGCTCCGCTTCCTGGCCCGGCACTTCGGCTCGGTCTTCGTCCTGGCCCTGGCCCAGCGCGCCGAGGGCAACTCCCCCTATGCCGCAGACACCGATGCCAGTCGCCAGATGGCCGCCGACGAACTCGTCCACGAGGAGGTCGTGCGCGGCCTGGCCACCCGCGGCCGCAACCGGCTTTCAGGCAACTTCCGGGCGGCGGTCTTCGGAGCCAACGACGGCCTGGTGTCCAACCTGGCCTTGGTCATGGGCATCGGCGCCACGGGCGTGGCAACCTCCTTCGTGCTCTTCTCCGGCATTGCCGGGCTGCTGGCCGGGGCCCTGTCGATGGCCGCGGGCGAATACGTCTCGGTGCGTTCCCAGCGCGAGCTGCTCTCGGCTTCCAAGCCCACGGAGGTGACCCTGGCCGCGGCGCCGGACCTCGATCTGGATGCCAACGAGCTGGTTTTGGTCTACAAGGCCCGAGGCATGAGCGACGAGGACGCAGCACACCGGGCCGCCGAACGCATGGGCATCTACTCCTGCGACTGCAACCCCTCCACGTCGCTCCGGTCCGAGCTCACGGTTGCCGCCGATAGCCGGGAACACGAGGAAATCGGCTCCGCCATGGGTGCGGCTTCCGCGTCCTTCTGCTTCTTTGCCTCCGGGGCAGTCATCCCGATCCTTCCGTTCATTTTCGGCATGGAAGGCACCCCCGCGATCCTGCTCTCCGCCGTGCTGGTGGGCATCGCCCTGCTGGCGACCGGGGGCGTGGTCGGATTGCTTTCCGGCGCTTCCCCGGCCAAGCGCGGACTGCGGCAGCTGGCCATCGGCTTGGGCGCCGCCGCGGTCACCTACGTCCTCGGACTGCTCTTCGGCAGCTCCGTGGCTTAGCGGCACCACTGCAGGGACACCGGCACGTGCCGCCACTTTCATGGATCGGGGATCCGGCGGCACTCTTTCCTCGCTGTGCCCGAACGGGATGGCACTCGCCGGGAACGCAGTCGCCCACGATCCTTACTAGAACACATTTTCTAATATTCATGAAAATATCTTCCAATTGTCGGTGACTGGTTCTAAAATTGAAGTATGGCAACGACGTCATCGAGCGGTACCCCTTCTGACGGCACCACCGGTGGTGCCGTCAGGGACCTGGGCTACGATGCGCTATTGCACGACGGGGCGGACATGGACGCACTGGTTGCCGAACACTTGGCCCGCACCGGCACCGACGGGATCCTGTCCCTGGCCGCCGCGGTGAACGGAGCCCCGGTACTGACAGGAACCCATGAGGCGGTGACCGCCGTCGGCGCACTGGAAACCTTGAAATGCGCCGCCACGGCGAAGCAGGCCGACCACAGCGTCGCCTACCAGGATTCCTTGGTCGCCGATCGACAGCGCGCCGGGGTCAGGGAGAAAAACCCCGCATGGGGCTCAAGCGGGGACGTAGCCCTGATGCTGCATTTGTCCCCGAAAAGCGGAACCAAACGCACGAACGACTTCCGGATACTTGCCGAAGACCTGCCACACTGCCACCAGGGGCTGCGCCGCGGCATCATGACTTGGGACCAGGCGCACGTGGTAATCAGCGGCACCCGGAGCCTCAAGATCGAAAACCGGAGAATGATCGACGAGCTGCTGTGGGAGGACACCCACACCTGCTTCGAGGCCGGAACTGCGTCGCTGCGTGAGCTGGTCAACTACTGGGCCCTCGTCCTTGAACCTGAAACCGCCGAACAAGAGGAAGAAGACGCCACCGAGAAGCGGTATGTCAGCGGCTACCAAGTGAACGAAAACACCGTGCGGATCGTCGGTGACTTCCCGCTGGACCAGGGCGTTCCCATCCTGCAGGTCCTCAACCGCGAAATGGAACGCCCCCGGGAGCCCGGGGACGACCGCACCAACGCCCAGGTCGCGGCAGACACCGTCTTCGAGGCGATCACCGACACCAAGGCCACCGGCTCCAGGCCGGTGGAGCTGTTGCTGATGATGGACCCGGAAAGCCTCACCGGTGCCAGTGATGAACCGGCACTGATCCCGGGCCACGGATACATCAGCGCCACCAGGGCCCGGTCACTGGTGGCCGGCGACCCAGAGCACCCACTGAACACCTGGTACCGGCGCCTCTATGCAGCCCCGGACACCGGCAAATTGGTCGCGATGGATTCGGCCGCCCGCAGCTTCGCCGGAAACCTCAAGCGCTTCATCACCCTCCGCGACCAACGCTGCCGCACCCCTCACTGCAACGGCCGCATCGAGGAACTCGACCACGTCGTGCAGGTTCGCCGCAACGGGAAGACCACCGAGATCAATGGTTCTGGCCGCTGTCGAACATGCAACCGGACCAAGGAAGCGCCCGGATGGCACGAGGAGCCTCTGCCCGGACGAGGCCGCCATTCCTTCAAAATCACCACCCCGAGCGGCCACAGCTACACCTCCACGGCCCCGCCACCGCGGCCCGGCACCGGCAGTCGCCGGCCACCCCAGCGGATTTAGCCGCCCGCCGCCACGGGCGGGAAATCCACACCCAACGCCACCGGGGATGCAGCCACGCATCCCCGGCACACCCATGAGGCCAGGGCTGCCCGAGTCCAAGAATCAGTCGGCGAGCGCGGTGCGGGCCAGGTCTGCGGCACCCACCAGTCCGGCATCCGGGCCTAGCTCCGCACGGGCTACCTGTGCAAAGGGCCGGTATCCGCGCCCGCTGAGATTTTCGCGATAAGTCGCCTCTGCGGTTTCCACCAGCAACGGAACCGCGGCGCCCAGCCCGCCACCAATGACGAAGATTCCCGGGTCCAATACGGCGGCCAGGTTCGCTATCCCCCGGCCCAGCCATTGGCCTGCCTCGATGAGCAATTCGCGGCATGCCGGATCCCCGGCGGCGGCAAGCGACGTGACAATTTCCCCTGTCACCAGGTGGGGATCGTTCCCGACGGCTTCGCGCAGCGCATGGGCCACCGGCGAATGGACCGCCATGAGGCTGCGCCCCTCGCGGGCCAGCGCATTGCCCGACGCGTATTGTTCCCAGCATCCCCGGTTCCCGCAGGCGCAACGTTGACCGCCAGGCACAATCGTTTGGTGCCCGAATTCGGCAGCCACCCCGAACCTGCCGCGCTGCAGCTTCCCGTCAATGACGATCGACCCACCGATTCCTGTGCCGAGGGTCAGACACACCACATGGTCCTGCCCGCGGGCGGCACCAAAACGGTACTCGGCCCAGCCGGCGGCGTCCGCATCATTGCTCAGCAGCACTTGCCTTCCGGTGGCAGCCTCGAGCTTCGCGCGCAACGGCTCGCTGCGCCAGGCCAGGTGTGGGGAGAACAGCACGGTGTCGCCGGCCGGATCCATCCAACCTGCCGCCCCCACGCCCACCGCGGCCTGAGGGTGCCCCGCGCCAAGCTCTGCGACCAGGGAAGCCACGGTGTCCAGCACCGCGTCGGGGTCATGCCCGACGGTCGCATGGCGGGTCCGCCGTGAAACCCGGCCCTGGCCGTCGACCAGACCCGCGGCAATCTTGGTGCCACCGATGTCGATGCCGATGGCAGCAGCCTCTGTCCTCATGCCAGTCCCCGTACGCCGGAAATCGAACCATCGTTGAGCTCCACCAAAATGCGCACTGCCTCGGACGGCTCGTCCACCAGGAAGACCATGTCCTCCATGGCCCGACCGCGGGCCAGGTCCACCAGCAACGGGTAGGCCGGCAGCGTCCGGGTCCAATAATCGACTCCCACCAGCACCATCGGGCTGATGCTGCCGGCCGCCCCGTAAAAGTTCTCGCAGGCGTCCTGGAAGATTTCCTGCACGGTCCCCGCTGCCCCGGGCATGAACACGATTCCTCCGGAGCATTTTTCCAACAGCACCGCCTCGCGGGTGGCATTGGCGAAGTACTTGGCAATGTGGGTGGCGAACATGTTCGGTGGCTCATGGCCGTAGAACCAGGTCGGGATCCCCAGGTTCGCCAGGCCCACGGGCCAGCGTTCGCGCACGCGTGCGGCGGCCCGCGCCCAGCGGGTCACCGACGAAGCGAACCCGGGCTCGACCGCCAGCATTTCCAGCGCCTCGGCAAGGTTCTCGGTGCTGCCCGCGCCCAGATAGGCGCCCAGGTTTGCTGCCTCCATGGCTCCGGGCCCGCCGCCGGTGGCGACGATGAACCCCGCACCGGAGAGCGCGTAGCCGAGTCGGGCCGCCGTCGCGTAACCGTCGCTGCCGCGCTGTTGCGCATGACCTCCCATGACGCCGACCAGCGGAGCATGGGCCAGTGCCCCGTCGCGGATCTGCGATTCGAGCCGCGCGCCGATGGCATGGTCGTGCAGCGTGGAGGAAAGGGCCGCGTTCAACGCGTCGTGCGCCCCGGCCCCGTAGCGGTGCGAGAGCCAGGCGTAGATCCGCGCATCCGGGACCGTTTCGTAGGACCCGGTCTCCAACCCCGCATAAAGTTCGCCTCCGGAGTACAGTTCCCCGCGATAGGGATCGAAAGGCAGGCCCGGGATCTCGGGGAAAACCAGCGCCCCTCCCCCGCGCAAGCGGCGCTCGATCTTGCCCTCGATCTCGCACCCCATGAACACCGAACCGGCGGCCCGCAGTTTTTCCAGCATCGCGCCCCGGGCACGCAGGTCAACGGATTGCACGTGCCAGCCGTGCATGGAAGCGGCCAGGCGTTTGTCGGTGAGGGCCAGAGCGGCCGCTGCGTGCCTGTCGAAATCGGCCAGCGACGCAATCTCGATGACGCGCGGGAGCGGGTGCAAGGCCGGAGTGCTGTCCATGACATCAAAGACTAGGCGAATTTCACGGCCAGGGCCCGCATTGGTCGTCCACTTCCGCCCGGTCGCGGTTCGTGCTGGGGTGCCAGACGTGAAACGATAGGAGGATGACCGAATCTGCTTTTCCCATGGTCGATGCGCGTGAAATCCTGCGTGTCGTTGGCGGTGTCTCCTTCACACGCGGCAAGGTGCTGGCCACCGACGCCGCTCTGAGCGAGTTCCTGTGGGATCCGGATCAGCAGAACCTGTCCGGGACGGTGTCCGAGGACGGCGAACCCGCTTGCGGCGTGGGCATCACGCTGGCAATGAAAAAGGGCGAGCGCGTCATCGACGACGCCACCTGCAACTGCGGCGATGCGCCCAAGTGCCGCCACGTGGCCGCCGTGCTTATTTACTCCAATTCCATGCACTTGCGGGCCAAGGACGTGGTGTACCGCAACACCGCCGTCGCGGTCCCGGCGTGGCAGCAGTCCCTGCAGCAACTGCTTGCCCCGGCCCCGGCAGCCGCCAAGTCCCTGGGCGGACCCAACTCCAAGCACCCGGTGCTGCAGATGGGCCTGCAGTTCGAGCTGCAGGACACCACGCTTTCGGCACACCAGCAGTGGGCCCCGGGTTCCGGGGTGGGGCAGCTGAAGGTCGCCTCCCGGCGCTGGCGCCTGGGCGTCCGCCCGGTGGTGCGTTCCGGGTCCGACCGCTGGGCGCGGTCGAACCTGCGCTGGAACACCATCAGCTTCAAGACCTTCGGGTTGAACCTGGATGTCGAACAGCACCGCTGGTTCTGCCAGTTCGTGCCGCTCTACCGAGCCAAGGGCGAACTCTACTTCGGCGAGGACAACGACTGGCTGTACCTCGACGAGTATTCCTCGGCACTGCTCTGGGAACTGCTGGCCGAGGCCAGGTCCCTGGGCGTGGCGCTGGTGGGAACCCGGACGTACACCAGGATCCTGCTGGCTTCACCGGCCCAGGTGGCACTGGGCACCCGCGCGGCCGAGGATGGCCTGGCGCTGGCCCCCTCGGTGTCCCTGGGCGGGCACGGCTTCATCCTCGATGCGCACACCGCCGCCGGTTCCATCGGCAGCCACGGCGTGTACGTTGCCAACGAGGACCAGAGCGAGATCTTCCTGGGCCAGGTCCCCGGCGGGCTCAGCCATAGCGAGCTGGCCATGCTGCACCACCCCGAGACCCTGAACGTGCCGGCGGCGGAAACCGAGGAGTTCTTCTCCCGCGTCTACCCGCGACTGGCCCGCAAGTTGCGCGTGACCAGCCCCGACGCCTCCGTCGAGCTGCCCCCCGTGCTGCCGCCCAAGCTGGTGGCCAAGATCCGCTACGGCTCGCGGGAAACCGTCGACGTGGACTGGGTCTTCGACTACAACGGCATGGTCGTGGATGCCGCAGACCGCGACACCCTGGTGGAGTCCGCCCTGGAATCGGCGGTGCTGGAGATCCTGAACCGGCACCCCGCCTTCGAGTCCTCGGTGCTCGGGCCCCGGCACTTCCAGGGCCTGGAGGTCATTGACTTCGTGCGCCGCGTGCTGCCGGAGCTCACCGAGGTCGAGGACCTGGTGCTCTCGGAGGCCGGGACCCGCCCGGAATTCCACGAACTCACCGAGGCGCCGGAGCTGGTCATCACCACGGTGGAATCGGACCGCCGCGACTGGTTCGACCTGGGCCTGCTGATCTCCATCGGCGAGCGGCAGATCCCCTTTGCCGACATCCTGCGTGCCCTGATCCAGGGACACACCAAGCTGTTGATGCCTGACCGCAGCTACTTCTCCCTGGCTGATCCGCTCTTTGACAAGCTGCGCGCCCTGGTCTCCGAGGCCGGAGGGCTGCGGGACATGAAGGACAAGGAAGCGGACATCTCGCTGACCCCCTACCAGTTCTCCATGTGGGAGGAGCTGGAGGACCTGGCCTCCCGCATCGAGGGACCCGACGCGTGGGTGGGCGCGCTGAACTCGCTGGTGAACCTGAAGACCACCGAGGTGGCCGACCTGCCCCCGACGCTGAATGCGACGCTGCGCCCCTACCAGGTGGAGGGCTTCGGCTGGCTGGCCACGCTGTGGCGCAACGGCCTGGGCGGGGTGCTGGCCGATGACATGGGCCTGGGCAAGACCCTGCAGACCCTGGCGCTGATCCTGCACGCGCACCAGGTGTGGGAGAACCCCGCGGCGTTCGAGGGCATCAGCCCCCAGGCCGGCGTACGCGCTCCCTTCCTGGTGGTCGCCCCCACCTCGGTGGTCTCCAACTGGAAGGACGAGGCGGCGCGCTTCGCCCCGTCCCTGCGGGTCGTGGCCATCACCGACACCGAGTCGCGCGCCGCCGCCTCGCTGGCACAGTTGGCCAAGGACTACGACGTGGTCGTCACCTCCTACACGCTGCTGCGCCTGGACGACGACGCGTATGCGGACATCCCCTGGGCCGGGCTGATCCTGGACGAGGCGCAGTTCGTGAAAAACAAGGCCACCAAGGCACACCATGTGGCCAGGGACATGCCCGCCCGCTTCAAGCTGGCGATCACCGGCACGCCCATGGAGAACAACCTCATGGAGCTCTGGTCGATCTTCGCCATCGTCTCCCCCGGGCTCTTCCCCTCGGCCGTGCGCTTTGCGGAGAACTACCAGCGCCCCATCGAGCGCCAGGGACTGGCCGAGCCGCTGGTGCGCCTGCGCCGTCGGATCCGCCCGTTCATGTTGCGCAGGACCAAGGACGCGGTGGTCACCGACCTGCCGCCGAAGCAGGAACAGGTACTGCACGTGGAGCTGGGCGAGGAGCATCGCCGGGTCTACGACACGCACCTGCAGCGCGAGCGCCAGAAGGTGCTGCGCCTGGTCGATGACATGGACAAGAACCGGTTTACGATCTTCCAGTCCCTGACCCTGCTGCGCATGCTCTCGCTCGATGCCTCGCTGGTGGACCCGGAGTACGCGCACGTGCCCAGCGCCAAGCTCGATGTGCTCTTCGAACAGCTGGAGGACGTGCTGGCCGAGGGCCACCGTGCGCTGATCTTCTCCCAGTTCACCTCCTTCCTGAAGAAGGCCGCTGACCGGTTGGATGCCGCGGGGGTGCCCTACGCCTACCTGGACGGGTCCACGCGCAAGCGTGCCGAGGTCATCGACTCGTTCAAGTCCGGGGTCGCCCCGGTGTTCCTGATCTCGCTGAAGGCGGGCGGCTTCGGGCTGAACCTCACCGAGGCCGACTACTGCTTCCTGCTGGACCCGTGGTGGAACCCCGCCGCCGAGTCGCAGGCCGTGGACCGGGCGCACCGCATCGGGCAGACCCGCAACGTGATGGTCTACCGGATGGTCGCCAAGAACACCATCGAGGAAAAGGTGGTGGCGCTGCAGGACTCCAAGCGCCAGCTCATCTCCTCGGTCATGGACGAGGGCGCGGGCTTCGGCAAGGTGCTCAACGCGGACGACATCCGCGAGCTGCTGCGCTAATCCCTCCCGTTGTTTCGGGGCCACATGCCTGATCGAGGGGACGACGCCCGCCGGGCCTGCACCATGTTGCGCAGTGCAAGGCTTCCGGGCCTAGGAACGTTCCTGGGCGGCTTGCGGGACCCGCAGGCTGCCGTAGCGCTCCATCCGGTGCCAACGCAGGCGAACACCGGTGAACGCGGTGACCACCGACTGGATCACCACCAGGTACATCAGCTGCCGATAGACGAACTGCTGCAGCGGGAGCGTCCACAGGGCGTGCAGGGGCTCGCGGTCAAGCTTGAACGCATAGCCGGCCATGACCAGTTGGATCAGCAGGAAGAGGGTCCAGACCACGGCGATCCGGAGCGGATCCAGGAAGACCAGCCCGTAGATGGCGAACACATCGACCACCGGCGCGAACAACGGAAGCAGCACCTGGAAGACCATCAGGTAGCCGATCCCCCGACGCCCGAGCTTGCCGGCAGGTCCCGACTGGGCCATGGCCCCGCGGTGCTTCCACATCGCCTGCAAGGTGCCGTAGCACCAGCGATACCGCTGCTTCCACAGGGCGCCGAGGGTGGCAGGCGCCTCGGTCCAGGCCAGCGCCTCGTCCTCGTAGACGACGCGCCAGCCGTCGCGGGACAAGGCCATGGTGAGGTCGGTGTCCTCGGCCAGGGTGTCGTCGCTGACGCCGCCCACCCGGTCCAGTGCCTCGCGACGGAACGCCCCGATCGCGCCGGGGACAGTGGGCATGCATTCGGCGACGTCGAACAGGCGGCGGTCCAGATTGAACCCGACGACGTATTCAATGTGCTGCCATGCGCCCAGGATGCCGCCGCGGTTGGCAATCTTGGTGTTGCCGGAGATGGCGCCCACCTTCGGATCAGCAAAACGCTGGAGCAGGAGGTGGACGGTGTCGGGCTCGAAGACGGTGTCGCCGTCGACCATCACCACCAGTTCGTGGTTGGCCGCCGCAATGCCGGCGTTCAAGGCGGACGGCTTTCCGCCGTTCTGCTTGCGGATGACCACCACTCCGGGCAGCCCGAGGGACTCGACGATGTCGGCGGTGCCGTCGGTCGATCCGTCGTCAACGACGATGACCTCCACCGGGTGGTGCGAAGCGGCGATGGACCGCACTGCCGCTTCGATTCCGGCCGACTCGTTGTACGCGGGAACGATCACGCTGGCAGGTTCGAGGATCTCCTTGCGCATCGGCAGTTCGAACCACCCGCGGTCGCGCTCGGCCTCGCGGCCCAGCCGCTCGGCGCGTTTGTGCCGGGCGGCCACGACCATCACCAGAACGGCCCGCAACAGCGTCAACACCCCGGCCGCCACGAGCGCCCAGGAAATCGCCACGACGACGGCCTCGGTGATCCTGATTCCCCACACAAAGGCATGGCCCGTGACGGTGTCGGCGGTGGATGCGGGCCGGCTGCTGTCCACGCCGATCGAGCCGCCGACCGTGGTGAAGCGATGGCCCGGGTCGGCCGCCCCTTCCAAGGCCGCATCAAGGGCGGCGACGGTCTGGGACCTGTTTCCGCCGCCGTCGTGCATCAGGACCACTTCCCCGGCCGCTTCCAGCATGGTGAGCCGATCGGCGATCACCTCGGCGCCGGGGCGGACATTGTCGGCGCTGTCGTGGCTGCTCAGGACAGTGAGGTACCCGTCGTCCGCGGCGGTATCCATGAAGCTCCATTGGACCTGGGTGAGCGCCGCATTGTCGTAGCTGGCCGGCGGGCGCAAGAGGGTCGGGGAGTGCCCGGTGATCCCCGTGATGACTTTCTGTGCCCCGCGGATCTCAAGCTGGCGCCGCCAATCGGGCACCGCGGCAAGGTCGCTGTTCGTGAGCGTCTGGATGCCGATCTCATGGCCCTCCGCTAACATGCGACGAATGAGCTCGGGGTACCTGACGGCCGCGGAACCGGTCACGAAGAAGGTGGCATGGACACGGTGCTCGCGCAAGGTGTCAAGGATCCTCGGTGTCCACATCGGGTCCGGCCCGTTGTTGAACGTCAGGGCCACTGAGTCGGCGGACGGTGCGGTGGTGCGCACGCCCTCCCCCCGCGGATCCACAATGGGGCCACCCTCCAGGACGGCACCGGGGGTGTTTCCGGCGTTGGAGGCGCGCGCGGAACCGGGGGGAGCGTCACTGTCCACCGGGTGGTTGATGTATCCCTGGATGGCCAAGGCCAGGCCCAGCGTCAGCATGACGGCCGACAGGAGAACCCAGTGCGCCCCGATCCCGTCGCTGCGTGCGGGGCGCCTGGAGCGGCGTCCCGAACTCATGGCCGGGCCTCGCGCGTCGGCTTGGCGGTGGCCCGGCTCGGCTTGGTGTCACTTCGCCCCGGGGCTGCTGCGCTCTTTCCGGGGGCGCTCTGCGCGACGGCGGTGCTTGGGGCAGGATCCGTCGGTTCGGCACTCGTCTGCGCTTCCGTACCTTCGGGATCGGCGCTTTCGGTTCGCAGTGCGGAGGCCGAGGTCTCTGCTGCGCTGCTCGGCGCGGATGTTCTCTGCTGTGGTGCGGCGGGACCCGGCGTTTTCCGAGCGGTGGATGCCTCTCGGGGAAGCGGTGCCGGCGATGGATTCGTGGAGGGTTGCTCCCGCAGCACCACCGTTTCCGCTCCCGCGCCTGCTTCGGCCCGCGGGGGCAGTGGCGGAGCCGCAACCGTGGAACCTCCCAGCAAGGCGAACAGCATCACCAGGGCATACATCGACATGAATCCCACGGTGATGACTCCGACCGTCAAGACCTGCTGTCGGCGTCTGCCCGACGGGTCGACAAAAATGGGTTCATGCGTTGCGGCGGAGGGTGCTTGGTCATGGGGTTTAGTCAAGTCAGGCATCGGGATTTACTGTAGTACACGGCCCCAAAGGTCACAAAAGCATCACGATTGCAAGAAACGGTGCCCAAGGACACATATTTGACCTGCGATTATGTCCTCCAAGCGCACCGGAGCCCGGCGGTGCAGCGGAGCCGCGGGCCACCGTGCAAGGTACTGGATTCCAGCCGGAGCCGTATCCCTAGCCCAGGCGAATCATGACCTTGGAGGAACCCGAGGAGCGGTCGGCGGCGAGGTCGAATCCGGCCAGTGCCTCGGCAAGCGTTACCTCATGCGTCATCAACGGTGAGACGTCCACGCCGGAGGCCATGAGGTCGAGCGCCTCGGAGATCTCATCGACAAAGCGGTAGGAACCGCGGTAGTCGATCTCGCGGGTCACGATGTTCCCCAGCGCCGCGGAGATTTCCCCGCCGGGCAGGTTTCCGACCTGCACCATGACCCCGCCGCGGCGCACCGCGGCAATCACGCCGCCCAGCGCCCGAGGGGCGCCGGAGGCCTCGATGGCCACATCCACGTCCTGCGGCAGGAGTCCGCCTGACGCGGGGTTCACGCACTGATCCGCTCCCATCCGCGCGGCAATGTCCAGGGCAGCATCCGAGAGGTCCGCGGCAATGACCGTGGCGGCCCCGGCGGCCTTGGCCGCCGCAACCGCCAGCGCGCCGATCGGTCCGGCGCCGTTGACCAGCACCGTCTTTCCCGCCACGTCTCCGGCGCGGGCCACCGCATGCAGCGCCACGGCGAAGGGCTCGGCCAGTGCCGCTTCCTTGAGCGAGACGCCCTCGGGCACGACGCGCAGCTGCTCGGGGCGCACCGCGCGGAGGCGGCTGAAGCCGCCCTGCTCGTGCGGTTCGAATGCCGCCGAGCCGAAGTAGCGCACCTCGGGCCACAGGTTGGTGCGGTCCGCGGTGTCGGCGGGCACCTGGTGCTCGCCAACCAGGGTTGCGGGGTGCATCGTCACGTTGCTGCCGATGCCGATCCCGCGCGCCGCCAGCGCCGCAGCGGCGTCGGGACCGATTTCGGCGACCGTTCCGGAGACCTCGTGACCCAGGACCAGCGGGGCCGAGAGCACCGCGGTGCCCGAGGCGCCGGACTTCCAATAGGCGATGTCCGACCCACAGATCCCGCCCCATTCCATGGCCACCAGGACCTGCTCGGCGCCGCAGACGGGATCCGCGATGTCCTCGACCCGCAGGTCGTCCTTGCCGTGCACAACAACTGCCTGCATGTGAGAGGTACTCCTTGATACTGCGCCGTGAGGCGGATTAGAACATGTTGACAAGACCCATGACGCCGACGAAGAACACGGCGACTGCGGAGAGGACCAGCATGGCCGTAAAGGCCTTGCCGTCCTTGACACGCGGGTCTGTCTGCTTATGCGAGAGGTAGATGGTTGCCGCAGCGACACCCATCAGGAAGATGGCGTTGAGGATGCCGGCCAGGACAATCAGGGCCAGCGGCGAGGAGACGACGGTGCCAAACAAGCCCCAGACGATGGGGAGCACGATCATGATGACGCGCATCCAGCGGTCGCGCTGTTTGCGGTTGTTCCAGTCGAAGGCCCCGAACACAGCGAGGGTGTTGCCGACCTGGCGGCCGAGCGACGGAACGTTGGCGATGATGGTCTTGAACAGCGCGATGCCGGCACCGACCAGGAACACCACGGCACCCCATTGGCCGACGTTGGTGGAGAAGATGGAGGAGATCGTTGTCATGACCTCGTCGCCCTTGGGCTCCAGGCCCTGCGGGTGCAGCACCGCGGCACCGAGCATGTAGAGGGCGGCGGTGGATACGGTGTAGACGACCCAGGAGACCCAGGCATCGAGCTTCATCACGGAGATCCAGCCGCGGGCCCGCTTGACCCAGGCTTCGGAGCCGTCGTTGGGGCCGGTCCAGGAGGCGTAGCCCTTTTCCACACACCAATAGGTATAGGCGGTGATCTCGCCGGCACCCACGCCGGTGAGGCCGAACATGGACAGGGCCACGCCGATGGAGCCCAACGCGATCTGGAAGCGCATGCCGTCGGCCAAGTCGCCGACGTTCCAGCTGAATTCGGTGCCTTGGATGGCGAAGACCATCACGACGGCGAAGATCGTCACCAGGAAGACCAGCACCGTGGAGATGCCCTCGACCACGACGTACTTGTTGCCCAGGTGGATCGCGATGGCGATAACCACCAGGATGGCCACCCAGGTGCCGATGGACAGGAACGAGTACGGGTCCGGCCCGATGGGCAGCAGCGAGGAGAACGCGAAGGCCGAGGCGGTGATGACACCGGCCTGGCTGGTCAGGAACTGCACGAACATCAGCAGGATGAGCCAGGCCATCCAGCCGCGCTTGCCGATCCGCGGCGGGACCTCGTCATAGCCGGTGACGGCGACCTTGCCGGTGGAAATGGACCAGCGGCCCAACTCGATCTGCACCCATACCTTGATGAAGGTGGAAGCCAGCACCAGCCAGAGCAGCATGAAACCTGCCTTGGCACCGAGCGTGGTGGCGGTGAGCAGCTCGCCGGAACCGACGACGGCGGCCGATGTGATCATGCCCGGGCCAAGGAACTTGAACCTGTCCCGCCAGCGGGTGGGCGGGTCCATGATGGACCGGGGATCCAACGCGTACGGGTCGACCGTTTCGTCGCCCAGCGGGCGCGACTCGGGGGTGGTGATAGACATACCGCTCCTTTGAGGTGTGCAACCGGCCTTGAAAGGCCGAAATCATCGGGGGTTCCCCGGCGGCCTCCTGTGCCGGCCGGGTATTGACCTCAATTGACGATCGCCGAGAGAACCAATAAGTATGATATTAGCCACGCACCTCGGAAACAAATCTACGTCCGCTCCGGCCCCCAGATTACGGAATGAGCATCACCTTGATGGCCCGACGCTCATCCATTGCCCTGTACGCCTCCGGAGCCTGCTCGAGATCCATGACCGAGTCGAAGACCAGGCCCGGGTTGATGCTCCCTTCCAGCACGTCGACGAGCAGTTCGGGAAGATAGGCGCGGGTACTGGCGGCCCCGCCAGCCACTGAGATGTTCTTGGAGAACAGCACTGACATCGGCAGCGGGTCATCCCCGTGCGGGACGCCCACGAAGCCCAGGGCACCGCCGGGCCGGGTGCAGCGCAACGCCTGGTCCATGGATTCGGCGGTGCCGACGCATTCGAGCACGGAGTCCGCCAGCACACCCCCGAGCAGCTCGCGCACCTTCGCCGCCGCCTCGGCGCCGCGCTCGGCGACAATGTCGGTGGCCCCGAACTCCCTGGCCAGTGCCGCGCGGTCCGAGTGCCGGGACATGGCGATGATGCGCGTGGCGCCCAGTCGCTTGGCCGCGAGCACCCCGCACAAACCCACGGCCCCGTCACCGACCACCACCACGCTCCGGCCAGGCTCGACACGGGCCCCGAGGGCTGCGTGGTGGCCGGTGCCCATGACGTCCGAGAGCGCCAACAGCGACTTGGACAGCGCTTGGTCGGGCTCCGTGACCCCGGGGACCGCGACGAGCGTGCCCTCGGCATTGGGCACCCGCACCATCTCGCCTTGCCCGCCGTCCACGGGCAGCCCGTGCTCGTCCACCCCGCCCCAATGGGCCCGGTGTTCGCAAGCGACCTGGACGCCGTCGCGGCACGGAGGGCAGGCGCCGCAGCTATTGGCCCAGGGCGCCACCACGAAGTCGCCCACGGCCAGGGTTGAAACCCCTTCGCCGACCGCCTCGATGCGGCCGATGAACTCGTGGCCGATGCGCCGGGGCCTGGGCGTTTGGCTGACCCCGCGATAGGGCCAGAGGTCCGAGCCGCAGACGCACGAGGCGGTGACGCGCACGATGGCGTCGGTGTCGGCGAGCAATGTCGGCTCGGGGCAGTTTTCGACGCGGATGTCCCGCGGTCCGTGGATCAGGGTGGCGCGCATGTGTTCCTCCGCAAAGTGGTGGGCCGGCAATGGTTCCACTCTATGCCCAGCCTGCTGCCGCTACTCGGATACCAGCGCTGGCTTCCCGCGGAGAGGCGCACACCCCTTGCGCACGCTCCGGTCAACCAGCATAATAAATGAACGATATTCATTTAGCGTGATGGCCATCCCATGCACCTTGTCCGGCGCCGGCGTATCGCGCACCACCTACCAAGCAGGAGCACACACCATGAGTTGGTCAATGCCCGCCGAGACCTCGGCCCAGAAGCGCGTCTGGATGGCCTTCCCCCACGAGGGATACACGCTGGGCGTCACCGGGGCCGAGGCCCACGCGGCTCGCTCGACCTGGGCCAACGTCGCCCACGCGGTGGCCGGGTTCGCCCCGGTCGTCATGGTGGTGGACCCCGCCGACGTGGAAATTGCCGCACGCTATCTCGATGAGCGCATCGAGGTCCGCACGGCCGAGCTCAACGACGCCTGGATGCGCGACATCGGGCCGACCTTCGTTACCGACGAGCACGGCGGGCTCGCCGCGGTGGACTGGGTGTTCAACGGCTGGGGCGCCCAGGACTGGGCTGCCTGGGACAAGGACGAGAAGATCGGTGCCATCGTGGCCGAGTGGGCCGGCGCGCCCCGCATCGCCTCGACCCTGGTCAACGAGGGCGGCGGCATCCACGTCGACGGGCAGGGCACGGTGCTGGCCACCGAGACCGTGCAGCTGGATCCCGGGCGCAACCCCGGCATCACCAAGGCCGAGGTCGAGGAGGAGTTCGCGCGCACCCTGGGCGCCACCAAGGTACATTGGCTCCCGCGCGGGCTGACCCGCGACAGCGAGGAATTCGGCACCCGCGGACATGTGGACATCGTGGCGACCATCCCCTCCCCCGGCACCGTGCTGGTTCACATGCAGGAGGACCCCGAGCACCCGGACTACGCGGCCAGCCGGGAAATCGCCGCGTCCTTCCGCGGCGCCACCGACGCCAGGGGCCGCGAATTCACCGTGATCGAGGTCCCTGCCCCTGCGACGCTGCGCGACACCGAGGGGTTCGTGGACTACAGCTACATCAACCACCTGGTCGTCAACGACGGGGTGGTGGCCTGCACCTTCAACGACCCCAACGACGAAAAGGCCCTGGCCGTCCTGGCCGACGCCTACCCGGGGCGCAAGGTGGTGGGCGTTGATGCCCGCGAGCTCTTCGCCCGCGGCGGCGGCATCCACTGCATCACCCAGCAGGAGCCGATGCCGACGGTGAAATGAACCCCCCTCTCGGGAAGGCAGGGTCACTCGCCGTCACAGATGACCGTTTGTTGCTCCCCGCACGCCCGCGCTGGCAAAGTGTCCCCGCTTCGCCGTAGGGTTGGATCAGCTTCACGAGTTCTGGTTGCCGCCTAGGCATAGCTCCGACTAAAACAGACGCCAACCCCATAGTTGCACGGTGGGTGGTTCGGATGACGAAGCGGCCCTGTCGCGCATCCCGCACGAAAGGGCAAGGACAACGAACCCCAAGGACGTGTGCACATCATGTACGGCCCCACCCTGACTTCCGCCCCCACGGATAACCCGCTTCCGCGCTTCACCGGCGACTGGATCACTGCTTGGCTCCGCCTCGACGCGGACACCGACCTGCTGCACATTGGCGCGGGTCCCGACGAGTGGGTGCTCGAGGCACTGGCCCCGCACAAGCTCTCGGCCGCATTGGTCGGCCGCGGCCCCGTCGAGGTCCAGTTCAACCCCGAGCTGCTGGTTCTCCTGCTGCCCGGGGCCCACGAACTGGTCGGCAGCTCGTTCTTCCGCCTGCGCGCCTGACGCCCCGCCGGGCCTGGTGCTAGATGTCCAGCACCAGGCGCCCGCCCTTGCAACGCGACACGCAGATCATCATGGTGTCGCCGGCCTCCCGCTCCTGATCGCTGAGCAGCGAATCGCGGTGGTCGATCTCCCCCGCGACCACCGGGGTCTCGCAGGTCCCGCAGATGCCCTCCCGGCAGGAGTTCAGCACCTGCACCCCGACTTCTTCCAGTGCGGTGAGGATGCTGGTGCCCACCGGAACCTGCACCTGAAGGCCTTCGGTCGTCTCTACGGTGAATTCATGGTCTCCCGCGGCAGGCGCGCTCGCGGCCGCGTCGGCGACAAAGCGTTCAAAGTGGAACCGTGCGGGGTCCTGCCAACCGGTGGTGAGCGTGGCGATGTAGTCCAGCAGCGGGCCGGGGCCGCACACATAGGCGTGGAATCCCGCCGCCGGGCCGCCGAGCAGCTCGCCCAGGGGATAGAGCCCGGATTCGTCGTCCGCGTGCACGTGGACCTTCTCGCCGTACTGTGCCAGTTCGCCGGTGAAGGCCATGGAGCTGCGGCTGCGCCCCAGATAGACAAGGCGCCACGGCACCCCGGAGGCCTCGGCCGCGCGCAGCATGGGCAGGATGGGCGTGATGCCGATGCCCCCGGCGATGAACACGTATTCGGGTGCGGGCCCGAGCGCGAAATTGTTGCGCGGGCTCCTGACGCGCAGCTGCTCGCCGGGCTTCAGTTGGTCGTGGATGTAGGCGGATCCGCCGCGGCCGGCGGGCTCCCGCAACACCCCCAGCCGCCAGCGCGGCTCCCCGGGGGCGGAGCACAGGGAGTATTGGCGCAGCAGCCCGTTGGGGAGCATGACGTCGATGTGCGATCCCGGACTCCAGTCCGGCAGGGCGAGCCCGTCCGGGCGGGCAATGCCCAGGGAGAGAACCGATTCGGATTCCCGCCGGATGTCCACCACGTCCACGACGAAGAACCCGTCCTCGCTCGTCTGGCTGGTCGCCACCGGTTCCTCGATGATGTGCTTTTCACTTGTGCTGATCACGATGCACCTCCAGTGCTGTGGATTGGGTGGGTGGTGAGTACTGTCTGCGGCGTTTGAGGGGGCCGCGCCGCTGCCGGCTCGTCCAAGGCGGCCAGGATTGCGAGGGAGGCCAGACGCGGGCCAATGGTCACCCGCACTCCCGCGCCGTCGAAGGCCCGGACCGACACCCCGTGCGCGGCGCACGCGCGTTCGATGACGGTCGCCAGCCGGCCGTCTTCCGGGATCCAGAGGAAGTTGCCTCCGCTGCATGGGACGCCAATACCGCGGGCCTCCAGTTTCCGGTGCAGGAATTCGCGTTCGCCCGCCACCGCGGCCACGGTGCCGAGCAGGTAGTCGGTGTCGGCGAGGGCCGCCACGGCGCCGGCCTCTGCCACCGCGCTCAGCCCAAAGGGCGGGGCCACCTTGCGAATGGCGCGGACGATGTCCTCCCCTCCCAGCAGGTATCCGGCCCGCGCCCCGGCCAGGGCATGGGCCTTGGAGAAGGTCCGCAGGATCACCAGGTTCGGGTACTTGGGCAGCAGCATCAGGGTGTCGCCACTGGATTCGGAGAACTCGATGTAGGCCTCGTCGAGCACCACGAGCACCCGGCCCGGAACCCTCGCGAGGAAGGATTCGACTTCGTTGATCCCCAGCACCGTTCCGGTGGGGTTGTTGGGATTGCACAGCAGCACCACCGCGGTGCGTTCGGTGATGGCACGGAGCATGGCCTCCGGGTCGTGGCGATGGGCCGCGTCCAGCGGCACCTGGACGCCCCGGGCCCCTGCCAGCGTGACCAGGATCGGATAGGCCTCATAGCTGCGCCAGGCGTACAGCACCTCGTCGCCCGGCCCGGCGAACGCGGCAAGGACCTGGCCCAGCAGGGCCAGGGACCCTGCCCCCACCGCAACCTGGGTGCCGGGCAGCCCGAGCGTGTCGGACAGCGCGGCCACCAGCCGGTCCCCGGCCAGGCTCGGATAGCGGTTGGAGCGTTGCACGCTGGCCGCCATGGCCGCAACGGCAGCGGGCGAGGGCGACATCCAGGATTCGTTGGAGGAAGCCACCCACCGCACCTTCCCCGCGGCCGGCGAGCGCGAATAGTTCGGCAGCAGGTTCACCAGGTTGCGCGGCCGTGGTGTCGCCTCGCGTGCGCCGGATTGCTCGTGGGACATCTGGTCCTTCCTTCTCCGGGTGGATTCCATCGACGCCCTTAGGCCAAGACCTTGGACAGGAAGGCCTGGGTTCTGGGTTCGCGGGGGTCCTCCAGGACCTGCCTGGGGCTGCCGGATTCCACCAGCTGCCCGTCCGCCATGAAGTGCACGACGTCCCCGACTTCCTTGGCGAAGCCCATTTCGTGGGTCACCACGATCATGGTCATCCCCGAAGCCGCCAGGGAAGTCATGACCTCCAGCACCTCCCCCACCAGCTCCGGGTCGAGCGCGGAGGTCGGCTCGTCGAAGAGCATGAGCTTTGGCTTCAGGGCCAGGGCCCGGGCGATGGCCACGCGTTGCTGCTGGCCCCCGGAGAGCTGCGCGGGGTAGTGCTGGTACTTGTCTGCCAATCCCACCCGGTCCAGCAGTTCCATGCCTTCGGCCATGGCCTTCGCGCGCGATTTGCGCTGCACGATGGTCGGTCCCTCAATCACGTTCTCCAGGGCGGTCCGGTGCGGAAACAGGTTGAATTGCTGGAAGACCATGCCGACGGATGCACGTTGCCTGGCCGTTTCGTTTTCCTTCAGCTCGTGCAACTTGTTCCCCGAACGGCGGTATCCAATGCGCTCCCCGTGGACCCACATTTCCCCGTCACTGATTTTTTCCAGGTGGTTGATGCACCTCAGGAACGTGCTCTTGCCCGAGCCGGATGGCCCCAGCAGGCACGCGACCTGTCCGGCCTGCACCTCAAGGGTGATGCCCTTGAGGATTTCCAGGTGGCCGAAGGACTTGCGCACATTGTGGGCGCGCAGGACTGGTTCGTTCATTTGCTTGGCTCCAATTCCGGCTCGATGCTTGGCGCTGCCTTTGGTCCCGCGCCGGGGCCGGTTGCCGAGGCAGCGGGCGCCGCGGGCTTCTTGCCCTTGATGGGTGAGAAGCCCCGTTCAAAGTGGCGTTCGATGAAGTACTGGCCCACGGAAAGCACCGCGGTGACCGCCAGGTACCAGATGGCCGCCACGATGAGCAGCGGAATGGTCTGGAAATTGCGCGAGTAGATGATCGACACGCTGGTCAACAGCTCCGAGTACCCAATGACGATGACCAAGGAGGTGTACTTGAGCATGCCGATGGTCTCGTTGCCGGTCGGCGGGATGATCACGCGCATGGCCTGCGGCAGGATCACCCGGCGCATGGTCTGCATCCTGGACATCCCGATGGCCTTCGCCGCCTCGGTCTGGCCCGTGGCTATGGAGCGGATGCCCGAGCGCACGATCTCTCCCATGTACGCGCCCTCATTGAGGCTCAGGCCCAAGAGCGCTGCGGTGAACGGGGAAATCACCGAGTTGGTGTCGATACTCAGCAGCTCCGGTCCGAACGGGATGCCGAGCCCGATGTTCGGGATCAGGGCCGCCAGGAAGAACCAGAAGAGCAGTTGCACCATTAGTGGCGTCCCGCGGAAGAACCACGAGTACGCCCAGGCCGCGGTGGACAGGATCGGATTCGCAGAGAGCCTGCACACCGCCACCACGATCCCCAGCACGATGCCGATGAGCATCGAGATCGCCGTGAGCATCAGGGTCCGCCCCAGGCCCGCCAGCACCGGCTTGGCGAAGAGGTACTCGCCAACCACGTCCCAGTGGAAGCGTTCGTTGGCAAACATCGAGTAGATCAGTATCAGCAGGATGCCGACGACTGCCACCGCGGCAATCCAGCGGCCCAGATAGCGCGCCGGCACGATGACCAGCCCGTTCTCCCGTGGTTCCGGGGCCCGAGTTGTCATTGCTTGACCCCGTTGACGGGGAAGGACTCCATGGTGTGGTCGGCCATGTTGTACTTGGCCAGGATCTTGTCGTAGCTGCCGTCGGCCTTGATGGCCTCGAGTCCCTTTTGGATGGTGTTCATGAGCTGTTCCTGGTCCTTGGGGAAGACTATGCCGAAGGCAAGGTCCTGGTACCGTTCGCCCATGGCCAGGGCGCCCTTGGACTCGGCGGCAATGACCGACCCGGAGGTCGAATCGACCAGGAAGGCGTCCACGCGGTTCGACTGCAGGGCCAGCACGGCCTGGTTCTGTCCGGCGAAGATCGTGACCTTGACCGCCTGCTTGCCGGCTTCCTCGCACTTCTTGGAGGCCTCGGCTGCGTCGGCGTCCTCGGTGGTGCCCTTCACGATGCCCACGTGGGAGCCGCAGAGGTCATCGAGCGTCTTGAGTTTCTCTGCGTTCGCTGCCGAGGTCATGACGCCTCCTCCCGCGGAGAAGTAGTCGATGAAGTTGACCTGCTTCTGGCGTTCGACGGTGTCGGACATCGCCGACATGGCCATGTCGTAGCGTGCCGAGGCAAGGCCCGGGATGATCGCGTCGAAGGCGATGTTGTCGAAGTCCATGGTGACGCCCAACTGCTTCTCCAGCTCGTCGGCGATTTCCCTGTCGATGCCGATGACGGTGGTGCCGTCCGTGTCAAAGGATTCAAATGGCGGGTATTCGACGTTGCTGGCCACGTTGATGGCCCCGGATTTTTGGACCTTCTCCGGCAGTTGACTAAACAGGGGCGCACTTGCGTTGGCTGCGGCCGGATTCTCGGCTTCCGCGGTCCCGCCGCATGCGGAGAGCGCGAGCATGCCGGCCAGGGCAAGTGCACCAAGTGCGCCGGAACGGATGGTGCGCGTGGAGTTTTTCATGGTGGGTTCCTCCTGATGGATGCGTACTGAACTGCTGGAGCGGATGGGGACTTTCATGTGGGTGAATCCGTCGGATTCCGTGACGGGCACGGGCTTTTTGGGCATGGGCAGTAGAGCCACCGACTTCAGTGGTGCGCTGGGGGCGTTGCTGGGTTGTTCGGCTAGCCGGCGAGAACCTTGTTCACGGTTTCAACGACCGATCCGCTGTGCACCAAGTCCAGGGCCTTCCGGACCCGTGGATACATGACCACGTCGGCGAGGATATGGTCGATCGGCCGTCCGTCGGCCGACTTGCTGCCCCGCACCAGAGCCAGCGCGGCCGCGCTTGCCGCGCCCGGGCGGGCATCCCCGGTGTCGGGGTGCGCGGCACGCAGTTCCAGCGCCTGGGCGGCCATGAGCAATTCGATGCCGACCACGGATTCGATGTTGGCAACGATCTGCCGGGCGTGCCGTCCGGCGTTATTGGCCATTGAGACGTGGTCTTCCTGGTTGGCGCAAGTGGGGATGGAATCGACCGAGTCGGGGTGGGCGAGGGTCTTGCAGTCGGACACCAGTGCCGCGGCCAGGTATTGCGGCAACATATAGCCGCAGTCCATGCCCGTTTGTTCGCTGTCGATCAGCATGTCGGGCAGCCCCCGGTTCAGCGTTCCGTCGTCAAGTCGGAAGAGCCGGCGTTCGGTGATGTTGCCGATCTCGGTGACCACGATGGAGATGAAATCGGCGGCGAAGGCCACGTACTCGGCGTGGAAGTTCCCTCCCGAGACGGCTTTGAGTTTGCGGGTGTCGGGCAGCGACGGGAAAATCAGCGGGTTGTCGGTGGCCGCGTTGATTTCGTTGTCGATGATCCCGGCCGCGAAGGCCAAGGTGTCCTTGATCGGGCCAAAGACCTGCGGGATGCAGCGCAGCGAGTAGGCGTCCTGGGGCGGCTGGCGGACCGGGTCGGTTGAGGCGTTGCCGTCAATGAGGGTGGACCCCGACAGCAGTTCGCGGATGCGCGCCGCGACCTCGATTTGTCCGCGCTGTCCGCGGGCCTGGTGCAACTCGTCAATGAAGGCGTCACCGAACCCCATGAGCGCCTCGATGGTCATGGCCGCGGTGATTTGTGCCGTTTCCAGCAGGTTCTGTGCGTCGTAGAGGGCCAGTGCCGCCTGGGCGCAGGAGAACGAGGTGCCGTTGAGCAGGGCGAGTCCGTCCTTGGCCCCCAGCGGGAGCCGCTCGATGCCGGCGTGGCGCATCGCGGCGATGCCGCTGACCACCTTGCCGTCCAGCAGGGCCTCCCCCGAATCCAGATCCACGTCTTCGCCGGTGTGCGACCGCGACATCACGATGGCCACGTGGGCCAGCGGGATGAGGTCGCCAGAGGCGCCGAGCGAGCCGTACTCCGGAATCGCCGGGCAGACCCCCGCATTGAGCATCCGGGCCAGGGTGCTGACGATTTCGGGCCGCACCCCGGAGTATCCCTGGGTCAGGCTGACGATGCGGATGAACATCGTCGCCCGCACGACTTCCTCGTCCACGTGACGCCCCACGCCCGCGGCGTTTGAGAGCACCAGGCGCCGGGACAGTTCGGCGGCGTCGGCCGGCTCGGCGAAGGCCTTGCGCCCGGCCAATGACCCGAACCCGGTGTTGATGGAATAGATCGGCGGTGTCTGTTTGCCCGGTCCCATCGCATCGACGATGCCGTCCAGCCATTCCCGACTGGGGGCCATGGCGTCGAAGACCGCATCATCGATGATTACGGGGCGTCGATGCCGGGCCACCTGAATGAGGTCGTCGAGCGTGGCACGGTGAACGCCAATGGTCACCGGTGCCGTTTCAGCCAATACTGCTGTAGTCATCAAGGGTCTCCCTGGTTGATTTGTTCGGTGTGCACTCTTGCAATGCCTGGGTAAGTTTGTTGGCCGATTCCTGCATGACGCGCAGCGTGGAGGAGATCCAGAAGCGAGAACCGCACGTTGCCTCGGGACCGGCGACGTTGATCGAGCAGACGACTTCTCCCTGGCTGGTCACCGGGATGGCGATGGACAGCGATCCCTGATCCAGTTCGCCGCGGGAAAGCACATATCCGGAGGACCGGGTCTGCGGAATGGACGCCAGGATTTGCTCGCGGTTCATGGTCTTGGCGGTGAACCGGGTCATGGATCCGGTGAGCACCTCGTGAACCACTTCCGGGGGTGCCCAGGCCAGCAGCACCCGCTGCCCCGCCCCCGCATGCAGCGGCAGCAATTCGTTGACCGCGAAGGAGTATTTCAGGGACTTCTCCGGTTCCACACGCCGAAGGCACATGGCCTGGGAACCAATCCGCACGATCATCACGGCCGTTTCCCCGACCTGGTCCACGATTTCGCGAAGCACCGCATTGCCCACCTCGGCGAGGTAGGACTGGGCATGGTGGCGGCCGGCGGACCTAAGAAGCGCCGGGCCCGGCCGGTACCGTCCGTCTTCCTCGCAGACGAAATCCTGTTCGCGCAGCACCTTGAAATAGCGGTACGCGGAGCTTGCGGGAATGCCGAGCTTCCTGGACACGGCCTCGACCGAGGCGTCTCCGTGTTCAATGACCTCGGTCAGGATTCTCAATCCCCGTTCAAAAGACGTTGACATGTCCCAAGCCTCCCTTCCAACCCAAGATGCGGTGTGATGCGCGACATATTCTTGCGCACTGATTCGATGTTGCACGCTGCGGGAGCGAAGGACAATTCCGACTCTCACATAGTGAGAACCACGCTTACTCGCTGAACCGCGGCACGCTAGGTTGAGGGCAGTCACCACGATCTCGGGAGGTACCCATGGACTCGACCCTGGCCGCTGCCACAGCGCCGATATTTACGGAAGACCCCTATTCCCCGGCGCATTTGGCCGAACCATATGGGCTCTTTGAACGCATGCGCGACGCCGGCCCGGTTGTACTGCTCAAGGAGCACGATGTCTTGGCCGTGACGCGCTTCGATGAGTGCAAGGAAGTCCTGGAGGACTATCGGACCTTCATCTCCGGCGCGGGTGCCGGGCCGCGGAACCTTCACCGCGAACCCAGCTGGCGGGCCCAGGGCATCATGGAATCGGATCCCCCGATCCACACCCAGATGCGCCATGCCATAGCCGGAGTCATCTCACCCCGCGGGGTCCGTTCGCTGCGCGCGGGTTTCGAGGAGTACGCCACCGAGCTGGTCGACGAGCTGCTGGAGCGCGGGGAATTCGACCTGGTCAAGGACCTGTCGGAGGTTTTCCCCCTGCGCGCGTTTGGGGATGCCGTCGGTATTCCGCGCGAGGGCCGGGCCGAGAACCTCCTGGCGCTGGGCGCTGCCAATTTCTCCACCTTCGGACCCGACACGCCCCTGGCCAGGGAGCATTTTTCCGCCGGGGCCGGCACCAACGACTGGGCCATGGCCAATACCGCCCGTGAACGGCTGCGCCCTGGCAGCCTGGGTGCGCAGATCTGGGACCTCGCAGACCGCGGCGAGATCACCACGGACCAGGCACCGCTACTGGTGCGGGCCATGCTCTCGGCAGGCCTGGACACCACGATCTTCTCGCTGGGAGCCACGTTGTTGGCCTTGGTCCGCCACCCCGGGCAATATGCGAAGGTCCACGAGAATCCCAAGCTCGTGAAGTTCGCCATCGACGAGGCCTTCCGCTATGAGTCGCCGTTTCAGTCCTTCTACCGCACGACGAGCCAGGCCGCGGAAATCGGGGGCATGGCCATCCCGGCCGATACCAAGGTCGCGGTATTCGTTGGCGCCGCGAACCGCGACGAGCGGCGCTGGGGGCCGACGGCGAACGAGTACGATATCGCCCGAGCAGCCGGCGGGCACCTGGCATTCGGCATGGGCATCCACCAGTGCGTGGGCCAGCCGCTGTCGCGACTCGAAATGGACGTGCTGATCACCGAACTGGCGCGCCGGGTGAAGAGCATCGAGTTGACGGCCGAGCCCGAGCAATTCATGCACACCACGCTACGCGGCTGGAAATCCATTCCGGTGAGGGTCGCCGCCGCTTAGGTGGCCATGGCCTTCGTGGAAGCGACCGGCGCGGTGTTCCCCGAGCGGTTTGCGGGGACAACGCGCCGGTCGCGTACAGCGGTGCCGGCGGCTTCACCCCTCGCCCAGGCGCACGTGTTGCGGACCTAGTTCCGACAGGGTGCGCACGCCCAGCAGGGCCATGGTTTGCCGAATCTCCCGTTCGAGGATCTCCAGGGCGCGTTCAACCCCTGCCTGTCCCCCGGCCATCAAACCGTAGAGGTAGGCCCTGCCGATGAGGGTGAAGTTCGCCCCTGCGGCCAGCGTCGCCACCACGTCGCCGCCGCTCATGATTCCCGAATCGGCGATGATGAGCCGGTCCGGTCCCACGGCCGCGCGGATGGCAGGCAGCTGCAACACCGGCACCGGCGCCCTGTCCAGCTGGCGTCCGCCATGGTTGGAGACCACCACGCCGTCGACGCCGTGCCCAAAGCATGCTACAGCGTCCTCCGGGCCCTGCACTCCCTTGACGATCAAGGTGCCCGGCCATGCCTCCCGCACCCAGGCGAGGTCGGTGTAGTTCAGGGATGCGTCAAACATCGTGTTGAACTGGGCACTGACGTTTCCCGTGTTGTCCGGAAAGTTTGCGAAGCCCAGCGGTTCGGTGGTGAGGAAGTCCAGGCACCAGCCGGGGCGCCTGAGCGCATCGAGAACGGTTGAAGGGCCGAGCGTGGGCGGCAGCGTCATGCCGTTTCGTTGGTCCCGAAAGCGGTTGGACGTCACGGCGGTGTCCACTGTCAGGAGCAGGGCACTGTAGCCGGCTTCCCGGGCCCGGCGCATCATGGCCAGGGACGCCGCACGGTCCTGGCCGAGGTACAGCTGGAACCAGCGGGTGCCCCCTGGTGCCGCGGCGGCGGTTTCCTCGATGGACACGGTACCCATGGTGGAAAGGGTGAAGGGTATGTTCTGCCGTGCCGCTGCTGCTGCCCCGGCGCGTTCTCCGGCGGCATGCATCAGGCGGGTCAGTCCGGTGGGGGCGATGCCCACAGGCAACGAGAATCGCCCACCGGCCACGGTCACGGAGGGGTCCACCGCGCTGACGTCGCGCAGGATCCCAGGTAGCAACTCGGTGTTCCGGTACGCACGGTAGTTCCGTTCCAAGGCCTCTTCGGCGTAGGAACCGCCATCCGCATAGTCGAAGGCCGCAGTGGGAGTGCGGCGCTTGGCAAGCCTTCGCAGGTCTTCCAGGTTCAGCGCCCCACTCGCCGGACCCTTGCCTGGTTTCGGCAATGACTTGAATTTCAACTGGGCGAGGGCCGCAGGAATCCGGGTGAGGGAACGTTTCATGATGCGAAGCGACCTGCCTTTCGAGCGTGGAGGACACTGTCCTCCACGCATCCTAGGCATCGGCGGGGCATGGCGTGCAAACGGCGTTCCCGCCGGGCGAGAAGCGGCCGAGGCCGGTCGGCGCTTAACGGCGAACGGCGGTTGGCCACCGGAAAACCGGATGTCCAACCGCCGTCAGCGGATACTACAGGTGCATTAGAGTGCGGCGAAAACTTCGCGCAGCAGCGTTGCGGTTTCCGACGGGGTCTTTCCGACCTTCACGCCTGCAGCCTCAAGTGCTTCCTTCTTGGCCTGTGCGGTACCGGCCGAGCCCGAGACGATGGCGCCGGCGTGGCCCATGGTCTTGCCCTCGGGTGCGGTGAAGCCGGCCACGTAGCCGACGACCGGCTTGGTGACGTTGGCCTTGATGAAGTCGGCCGCACGCTCTTCGGCGTCGCCGCCGATTTCGCCGATCATCACGATGGCCTTGGTCTCCGGGTCCGCCTCGAACGCAGCCAGGGCGTCGATGTGGGTGGTGCCGATGACCGGGTCGCCGCCGATGCCGATGGCGGTGGAGAAGCCCAGGTCGCGCAATTCGTACATCATCTGGTAGGTCAGGGTGCCGGACTTGGAGACCAAGCCGATCGGGCCCTTCTGGGTGATGTTGTTCGGCGTGATGCCGACCAGTGCCTCACCCGGGGTGATGATGCCGGGGCAGTTCGGGCCGATGATGCGGGTGACCTGGTTGCCGTCGGCGTCGACCTTGGACTGGGCCAGTGCCCAGAACTCGGCCGAATCCTGAACCGGAACGCCCTCGGTGATGACAACGACCAGGCCGATGCCTGCCTCGATGGCCTCAACGACTGCATCCTTGGTGAATGCCGGCGGCACGAAGACGATGGAAACGTCTGCGCCGGTTTCGGCCATGGCTTCCGCCACTGCGCCGAAGACCTTGATCTCCTTGTCGCCGTGCAGCACCGTGGTGCCGGCCTTGCGGGCGTTGACGCCGCCGACGACGTTGGTGCCGGCCTTCAGCATCAGTGCGGTGTGCTTGGTACCCTCGCCACCGGTGATGCCCTGAACGATGACCTTGGAGTCCTTGTTAAGGTAAATGCTCATGTTCGCGTATCCCTACTTACTTCGCTGCGTTGGCGAGCTCGGCGGCCTTGTCGGCGCCCTCGTCCATGGTTGCTGCCAGGGTGACCAACGGGTGGTTGGCCTCGGCCAGGATGCGGCGGCCCTCTTCGACGTTGTTGCCGTCGAGGCGCACGACCAGCGGCTTGTTGGCGGAGGAACCGAGTTCGGCCAGCGCGCCGACGATGCCCTTGGCAACGGCGTCACACGCGGTGATGCCACCGAAGACGTTCACGAAGACCGACTTGACCTGCTTGTCGTTCAGGATGACGTCCAGGCCTGCGGCCATGACCTCGGCGGAGGCTCCACCGCCGATGTCCAGGAAGTTGGCGGGCTTCACGTTGCCGTGGTTTTCGCCGGCGTAGGCAACGACGTCAAGGGTCGACATGACCAGACCTGCACCGTTGCCGATGATGCCCACTTCGCCGTCCAGCTTGACGTAGTTCAGGTCCATTGCCTTGGCCTTGGCCTCGAGCGGATCCGCTGCGTCCTTGTCCTCAAGCTCGACGTGGTGCGGGTGGCGGAACTCGGCGTTCTCGTCGATGGAGACCTTGCCGTCGAGGGCGACGATGTCGCCGGCGCCGGTGCGAACCAGCGGGTTGACCTCAACCAGGGTTGCGTCTTCCTTCTTGAAGACGTCCCACAGCTTCAGGATGGCGGAGGCGACCTTTTCGGTCAGCTCCGGGGCGAAACCGGCGGCGGCGACGATCTCGTCGGCCTTGGCCTGGTCGATGCCCACGGCCGGGTCAACTGCAATGCGGGCCAGGGCCTCGGGACGCTCAACGGCGAGATCCTCGATTTCCATGCCGCCTTCCACCGAGCACATGGCCAGGTAGTTGCGGTTCGCGCGGTCCAGCAGCACCGAGAAGTAGAACTCCTCGGCAATGTCGGCGCCCTGGGCGATCATGACCTTGTTCACGGTGTGGCCCTTGATGTCCATGCCGAGAATGTCGGTTGCGTATGCGAATGCCTCGTCGGCGGTCTTTGCGACCTTGACGCCGCCGGCCTTGCCGCGGCCTCCGACCTTTACCTGGGCTTTAACAACCACGACGCCGCCGATTTTCTCGGCTGCTGCCTTGGCTTCTTCAGGAGTGTAGGCAACGATGCCGGCCAGCACGGGTACGCCGTGCGACTCGAACATATCGCGCGCCTGGTATTCATACAGGTCCACGGGCTTGTGTCCTTCTTGTCGAAGTCTATGCTGACTCAAGGCATGGCTCCGTAGGCACGGTTCCATGCGTCGAGGGGGTAGAGCCCAACCTGGGATAAGGCCAGGCTCCTTGCTCAGCCTAACGCCTTAGCGCCCAATGGCACAGTTCTACATTCGGTAGAGCCATCGGGCGCGTGAGTACCGACACAACCACATCACCGCAGGTCCGAACGGATGTGTCGACAATGCCCGGGAACCGGCTAGTCAGCCTTGGTTAGCGGGGCGTATCGCAGCAATAGGCGTTTCTCGGCATCGGCGAACTTAACCTTTGCCACTGTCTTGTCCCCGGCACCCTCCAGCGCCAGAACCACGCCTTGGCCGAAGGTCCCGTGTGTCACCTTGTCCCCCACCGACAAGGAAATGATTTCCTTGTTTGGCTGCACACGGCCCTTGGCCCGCGCCGGGGGCGCGGTGCTCAACGTGTGGATCTCCGGGGCGCCGGAAAGCCTGCCTCCGCCACCGCTGCCGGACCCTGCGCCCCAATAGGAACCCGATTCGTAGCGGCTGGTGGCAAAGTTGTTGCGCCCGCCGAAGGACTCAAAGCTGGCCCGCTTGGTGCCCTCGCGTTTCCAGTCCACCAGACTCCCGGGGATTTCCTCGAGGAACTGGCTGGCGGGGTTGTATTGGGACTGGCCCCACAGGCTCCGGTATTCGGCCCGCGTCAAGTAGAGACGCTGGCGGGCACGGGTGAGCCCCACATAGGCCAGTCTGCGTTCCTCCGCCAATTCCTTCTCGTCGGTCAGCGAGCGCTGGTGCGGGAAGATCCCGTGTTCCATGCCAGTGAGGAAGACCACCGGGAATTCCAGCCCCTTGGCCGTGTGCAAGGTCATGAGCGTGACCATTCCCTCACGGTGCGCCATGTCCACGCCCTCCGCATCGTTCGGTGCCTCGGGGATGGAATCGGCGTCGGCCACCAGCGCCACGCGTTCCAGGAAATCCGTAAGCGTTCCCTCGGGATTCTCCTTCATGAAGTCCCGCACCACGGCCACGAGCTCGGCGAGGTTCTCAACGCGGGATTCGTCCTGTGGGTCGTTGGATGAACGCAGCATTTCCAGGTAGCCGGTCTGCTCCAGGACTGCTTCCAGCGCATCGGCAGGTCCCGAGCCATCTGCGACCACTGAGAGGTCGTCAATGATCTTCACGAAGGCGCCGATCATGTTTTGCCCGCGGGTTCCGAGGCCGGGGGCGTCATCGGCACGGCGCAGCGCCGCCATGAAGGAGATCCGTTCGCGTTCGGCCAGCGCGGCTACCGAGTATTCGGCCCGGTCCCCGATCCCGCGCTTGGGTTCGTTGAGAATGCGCCTGACGTTGATGTCGTCTTCCGGGTTCACCAGCACCCGCAAGTAGGCCAGGGCGTCCTTGACTTCCTTGCGGTCGTAGAAGCGGGTTCCGCCAATGACCTTGTACTTCAGGTCCACGCGGATCAGCTGTTCCTCGAGGGAACGCGATTGCGCGTTGGTGCGGTAGAAGACGGCAACGTCCCCGGGGCGGATTCCTTCCTCGTCATTCAGGCGCAGGATCTCATCGGCGATCCAGCGGGCCTCGTCCGACTCGGACTCCCCCACGTAGCCGATGATCAGTTCGCCGTCGCCCTCCGCGGTCCACAGTCGCTTTTCGGGGCGGTCGGGGTTGCGCTTAATCACTTCGTTGGCGGCCGAGAGGATCGTTTGCGTCGAACGGTAGTTCTGCTCGAGCTTGATCGTTTCGGCGTCCGGATAATCCTTGGAGAACTCGTTGATGTTGCGGATGTCCGCGCCACGGAAGGCATAGATCGATTGGTCCGAGTCGCCCACCACAGTCAGTTCGCCGCCGGGAGTGGGGCCGTCCGGGCCGGTCAGTTCACGCACCAGGGCGTACTGTGCGTGGTTGGTGTCCTGGTACTCGTCGACCATGACGTGGCGGAAACGCCGGCGGTAATTGTCGGCGACCGCAGGGAAGGCGCGGAAGATGTTGACCACGTGGGCAATCAGGTCATCGAAGTCCAGGGCGTTTGCGGCGCGCAAACGCTCGGTGTAGCCGCGGTACACCTGGAGGACGGCCGAGGCGAACGGGTCATTGCCTGCGACTGTGGCGGCATATTGTTCATCGTCAATGAGCTCGTTCTTCAGCGCGGAGATCTTGTGCGCGATCGACTTGGGCGTGAACTTCTTCGGATCCAGCTCCAGGCCCTTGGCCACCATCGTGATCAGGCGCAGGGAATCTGCGGAGTCATAGATGGAGAAGCTGGACTTCAGTCCCACCGAAGCCGCCTCCCGGCGAAGGATGCGCACGCACGAGGAGTGGAACGTTGAAACCCACATTTTCTTGGCCACGTCTTCACCCACCAGGGCGGCGATTCGCTCACGCATTTCGGCCGCGGCCTTGTTGGTGAACGTAATGGCCAGGATCTCGTGTGGACGTGCCCGACCCGTGGCCAGGAGATAGGCAATGCGATGTGACAGCACCCGGGTCTTGCCCGACCCGGCCCCGGCGACAATCAGCAACGGGGAGCCTGCATGCTTGACCGCCTGCTCCTGCTCGGGATTTAAACCGGCAAGCAGCTCTTGGGTGCCTGGCAATTGTGGGGCTGGAGCGGGCGCGACGAAGTCATCGAAAAGGAAATCCATGATGTGCCCTAGTCTACGGCGGAGCAGCCACGCATTGGGCGGGCGCGGATCGATTGACGGCATAATTGGGGTTATGGCCAAGTCACAGAAGAAAAAGAAGAAGTACAACCGCCCCTCCGCGGCATCTGCGCCGATCAATCCCTCGACTCAGCGAACGCCGGAGAAGGCCGCAGGCAACGCCAACCTGATCCTGATTGCCGGTTTGGTCGTCACGCTGTTCCTCTTCGGGTACTTCCACTTACTAGTGTTAAACCAGATGGAAGATCTGTCCAACGGACTGACCATGCCCGACCAAATGATCGGGGGCTATTCCGTGGAGCACGTGGAGGCATTGCGCCAGGCCATGGACGCGGACGCCGCAGGGCAACTGAACTACGTGCATAAAACCGCAGGGTTGCTGTTCCCGCTCTTTCTGGCCTTGATCACCATGCTGGCAGTCAACATCAACACCGCCCGTGGTTCGGTCCGCTGGATCCTGTGGGTGCCCCCGATGGCCTTCGCGGTTGTCGACCTTTGGGAGAACCGGGCGATCGACGCCTTGTTCATCGGCGCGCTGGATCCGGCAGCCGTCTCGTTGGCCTCAACTCTGACCACCACGCGGTGGATGCTGCTCTTTGCAACCGCGGCGATCTTGTTCGGTGTGCTCATTGCTGCCTTTGTGCGCACTTTCCGGGAGAAGTGGGAACTGTCCAAGCGGGGACTGCTCTAGGCCAAGGACCGCGTGACTCCCCGGCACGGTGCGCCACATTAACCAAGATTCGCCAAAATACCGTTAGAATTGGTCCGGATCGTTTTTGACGAATCGAGCCTCTGTAGCTCAGTTGGATAGAGCGACTCTCTCCTAAAGAGTAGGCCGTCGGTTCAATTCCGGCCAGGGGCACCAAAACGAAACGCGATCTGCATGTATGCAGGTCGCGTTTCGTTTATGCAAAATCCGTCCGCGCCCATCTGCAGTTGCGCCAGCACCAAGGGAGCCGGCGGGCGAGTCCCCAGAGCGCCAAGCCCGTCCCGGCAATGACGCCGGTCACTTTGCCTCGGAGGCGTAGGGGACGAAGAGTGCTTTGCGCATTCAGAGGGTGCCCCGTCCGCGGGGAAGAACGGCATTTTCACGGCCGCGGCACCGCATTGGCGAAGGGGGCGATAGGCCGCAGCGACACGGTATTTTCTCACGAGCATCGCCTGCGTGAAATCCGGATGGACGCTTAAATGGGAGTGCCGTCGACCGGTGAATCCGTGGGATAACTCCCATTACATCCTACGGCACCGGTCGACGGCGTTAAGAGTCGGGTCCCCAGCAGCCGACCTGCCGTTCCCCCACGCACTGTGTTCGCGGATAAACAAGACCAACACGAAAACAACGGTGGGCAGCTCGGTTGCCACCAACTCTTATTGGTCATCTAAATTCATTAGAGAAAGTTTGTCAACTGACTCATGGGTAATAAGTCAAAGGATCGTTCAAAACGGTAATGAACGATCCTTTGACGTAATATACGACCGCTTAGCGCAGCAACAGTGCCGCGGCCTTTGGCGAGAGGCTCGCGTCCATGATCGCGCAGGCCCCGCCAATTGCGCCAACTTCGTGGCCCAATGTCGAGGAGCGAACCTCGATCGCGTGCACGTGCTTGGAGCTGAAGCGTTCGTTGATGATCGCACGAACATCTTCGAGGCACCATTCATCGACCTCTGCCCACAAGGGGCCAGCCAAAATCACCAATCCGACGTCGAGGGTGTTGCAGAGCTGTCCGGCAACCTGGCCCACATGTCCCATGCATTCCCGGATGAGTTCCACAGCCACTTCATTGCCGGATTGCGCCAAGGCCACGATTTCGTTCATGCCGGCCGCGCGCTCTTCGGCGTTGCCGTCATCTGGTGCCGTGAGGTTCAGGCCTCGCTCGCGTGCCTGCTGCGCAATCATGTTGAACGACAATGAGGCATGCAGGCAATCGTTGCGGCCGCAAATGTTGCAGTCCTGGGAAATGACGCCGGTGGAGTAATGCCCGATTTCACCTGCGTTGTTGCTGATGCCGCGATGGATTTCGCCGTTGAGGACCATCCCTGCACCGATTCCGGCACCGACATACATCGTGACGAAATTGTCGCGCTCGGCGTCGTTGCCCTTCCACTGTTCCGCGATGGAGGCGGCAATGGTGTCTTTTTCAATGATGACATCGAGCTTGAGCAACCGGTGCAAGGGTCCGACCATGTCAACGTCTTTCCAACCGTCGAGCAGCGGCGGATCGATCATCACCCCGCGTTCGGGATCCAAGGGACCGGGAACAACGACACCCACGCCCAACACGTTGGAACGCGGTACTCCGGATTCGGAAATAATCTCGTCCACGGTCGTCGCCATGGTTTCGATGGTCTTTTCCGGAACCTCGACGGCGGGAATATCCAGGCGGCGCGAGTGCAGGATTTCACCCCGCAGGTTCAGTATCACCACGGTGATTACGCCGGGATCCAGGTGGATACCTACGGCCACCATGCGGTTGGATTCAAGTTCCAAGACGGTACGCGGTTTGCCCGGGCCCGAAACAATCGTCCGGTCCTCGCGGACCAGACCTTCATCCAAGAGTCGGCGCACGACGTTTGAAATGGTCTGTGGGGAAAGCCCGGTCGAGCCTGCAAGCTCCACACGGCTGACCCCGTCAACTGCACGGCGAATCGATTCAAAAATGACCGCCTGATTAAAATCCCCGAGTCGACCTAAGTTGGTGCCCCGCTGCATCAATTCTCCATTTGTAGATCCACATTTGATCCCCCATTGGCAATGCCCGAACCACTTGTCCCCAATGACTAGTGGGGTTCCTGGAACACGGCGCGCTGGCGAATTGTCTCCAGTATCCACGAGTAAATGGAAAAACGCGCCCGTAGGCCTGTCCACAAAGCACGCTATCACCCCACCTGTGCTTTTAGCGGTTGTTAAGCTCAAGTTGTGCCAAAGATTCTTACCATCGCAGCCTTGCAACTACTAGACGCCTCCGGACGCATCCTTTTGGTGCGCAAGCAGGGGACCACTACCTTCATGCAGCCGGGAGGAAAACTCGAATTCGGGGAAAGTCCACTGTCCGCGGTATTGCGGGAAACACAGGAGGAAATCGGACTGGTTTTCAGTCCCGACCAAGTCACCGCCATGGGGATGTGGAAGGGGCCTGCAGCCAACGAGGCCGACACCGACATCCACGCCTATTTGTTTGCCGCGCGAACCCTGGAGAGCCCGAGAATCCAAGCCGAAATCGACCAAATCATGTGGCTGGAGCCGGAAACTGCGATGGCCCGACCTGACATCGCGCCCCTACTTCGCGAAAAGGTCTTGCCCGGCTTGCTGGGTCGCTGACACCCTGGCCCTACTGCGCGAACTGGGTGTCGTGCAATTCGGCATAACGGCCTCGCACGGCCATGAGCTCGGTGTGGGTGCCGCGCTCGGCAATCCGTCCATCCTCGATGACCAGGATCATGTCGGCCGTGCGGATCGTGGAGAGGCGGTGCGCGATGACCAGTGCCGTCCGGTTTTCCAGTGCTTCGGCCAACGCGGCCTGGACGGCAGCTTCGTTGGAAGAATCCAGCGCGGCGGTGGCCTCATCGAGAATGACCACCTGCGGGGCGGCCAGGAGCAGCCGCGCAATGGTCATGCGCTGGCGCTCCCCACCCGAGAGCCGGTAGCCACGTTCCCCCACCACCGTGTCCAGCCCGTCGGGAAGCGCTTCGATGGTGGGTTCCAACCGGGCCCGCTGCAGCGCCTGCCAAAGCTCCGCGTCGCTGGCCTCCGGCTTGGCCAGGCGCAGGTTTGATCCGATCGTCTCGTGGAAAAGATGCCCGTCCTGCGTGACCATGGAAACGGTGGAGCGCAACGAACCCAGTTTCAGTTCGCGGATATCGACCTCCGCCAACTGCACGCTGCCCGAATCAACGTCGTAGAGCCGCGCCAGCAGGGAAGCGATCGTTGATTTTCCGGCCCCCGAGGAGCCGACCAGGGCCACCGTGGTCCCGGCGGGGATCTCGAAGTCGATACCGTGCAATACCGTTTCCCCGCCCCGGGTGTCGAGCACCGCGACGTCTTCCAGGGAGGCCAGGGACACCTTCTCCGCACTGGGGTAGGCAAAGGAAACGTTGGAAAACTTCACCGACACCGGGCCTGGATCCAGCACGCGGGCATTGGGTGAGTCGCTGATCAGGGGCTTGAGGTCAAGGATTTCAAAGACGCGGTCAAAGCTCACCAGGGCACTGGTGATTTCCACCCGGGCGTTGGCCAGCGCAGTCAGCGGCGCGTAGAGCCGGGTGAGCAGCAATGCCAACACCACCACATCACCGGCGGCCAGCTGGCCGCGCACCGCGTAGACACCGCCGAGCCCGTACACCAGGGCCAGGGCCAGGGCAGCCACCAAGGTGAGCATGGAGACGAAGAAGAACTGGCGCATGGCCATCTTCACCCCGATGTCCCGCACGCGTCCGGCGCGGGTGGCAAACTGCGCCGATTCGTCGGCCGGGCGCCCGAATAGCTTTATCAGCGTAGCCCCGGGGGCGGAGAACCGTTCGGTCATTTGGGTGCCCATGGAAGCGTTGAGGTCCGCCGATTCCTTGCGCAGCAAGGCCAGGGATTTGCCGAAGTGGCGTGCGGGAAACAGGAAGACCGGCAGCAGCACCAACGCCAGCGCAGTGACCTGCCAAGACGTGGAGAACATGACACCTGCGGTCAACACCACTGCCACGGTGTTCGAAACCAGGCCCGAGAGGGTTCCGGCAAAAGCGGATTGGGCTCCGATCACGTCATTGTTCAGGCGGCTGACCAGGGCCCCGGTGCGCGTGCGGGTAAAGAATGCCACGGGCATCTTCTGCACGTGGTCAAAGACTGCGGTGCGCAGATCGAAGATGATTCCCTCGCCCAGTTTCGAGGAGAACCAGCGGACCACCAGCGAGATGACGGCGTCCAACACCGCCACGATCGCGATGATCCCCGCCAGATTCAACACCACCTGGATCCCGGTTTGGGCCACGATGGCATCAACCACGCGTCCGGCCAACACCGGGGTGATCACTGCCAAGACGGCCGACAGCACAGAGAACAGCACGAAGACCAAAAGCCGGTTCTTGTAGCTCGCGGCAAAGGCCAGCACCCTCCGCGGTGTCGTGGACGCATATGCCTTGCCCTTGTCCGGTCCGGACATTCTCCACAATGAATGCCAGGCCGCAGTTTCCATGCTCATGTTTTTGTTCTCGCCATTCAGCCGGGTTGTCGTGCCGTACCCGGCCAATGACTCCGCCGGGGATTAAAAAGATCGTCGATCGTGGGCCAGCATACGCAGGTGCCCGCCTCCGACATAACCACCGTGGCGCCCGGGTTCTTCCCGGATCCGCCGCCGGCGCATATGGAGGCACGCCCCGCGGGAGTAAAGTGGGCGACCTCGAGGCCATCCCCGGCCGGCTCCCACGACGCAAAATTGGTCGCAATTCTCCGGTGAGTGCCACTCCGGGGAGGGTGAAACGAAACGTGCGCAGGGGGAGGTGCGAACGGCTTTGACCCGGCTCGGGATCACAGTTTCTCGCCGCCGGGATCACCAGAAGCAGCTGCCCACGCAACGAAGGTCCCGGTGACTTGCCCACCGAGACCTTCGTGTTGCTTCCGCAAAGCTACGGGCTCGCCGCGCTTTTTCGGGGCTAGCTGTCCAGCGTCGGGCCCGGCGCGAGTTCGTGCGGCACGAAGCGCACCATGATGGCCTTGAATCCCGGCGTATTGGATTCGCGTGCCACCAAGTCTCGGTGGACCAGTGCATTGGCTTCCGGGAAGTAGGCTGCTGCGCAGCCCTTGGCAGTCGGATAGGAGACAAGCCGGAAGCGGTTGGCCCGGCGTTCGGTGCCGCCAAAGGTGGAAATGACGTCCACCAAGGACTTGTCCTCCAAACCGAGTTCTGCAAGGTCCTGCGGGTTGATCAGGATGACGCGGCGCCCGTCCTTGATGCCGCGGTAGCGGTCGTCCAGACCGTAGAACGTGGTGTTGTACTGGTCGTGGCTGCGCATGGTCTGCAGGACCAGGTGGCCCTCGGGCGCGTAGAGCGCCTCGAAGGGCGAAACGGTGAACTTACCCTTGCCGATGTCGGTGGCGAAGGACCTGGTGTCGCGCGGAGGGTTGGGCAGCACAAAGCCGTTGCGCCCGCGCACCCGCTTGTTGAAGTCCCCGAAGCCCGGCAGCACGCGGGAGATGTGGTCGCGAATGACGTCGTAGTCCTCCGCCATTCCCTTCCAGTCGACCGAGTGGTCCTCGCCGAGAATGGCTTGGGCCATCCGCGCCACGATAACCGGCTCGGCGAGCAGGTGCTCGGAGACCGGCTTGAGTCGGCCCTGGGTGGAGTGGATGACCGACATGGAGTCCTCCACCGAGAGGAATTGTGCGCCGCCCGGGTGCTTGTCGTCCCGGTCGGTGCGTCCCAGGGTCGGCAGGATCAGCGAGGTCTGCCCGTGCACCACGTGGGAGCGGTTGGGCTTGGTGGAGATGTGCACCGTGAGCTTGGCGCGCTGCATGCCCGCCTCCAATGCCTCGGTTTCCGAGTTTGCAAGGGCGAAGTTCCCGCCCATGGAGACAAAGACGTCTACCTCGTCTTCCTCGAAGGCTTGCAGGGCCTCGGTGGAGTCGTAGCCATGGGCGCGCGGGGAATCGATGTTGAATTCGGCATCCAGGGCGGCCAGCAATGCCTCGCCCGGCTTTTCCCAGATGCCCATGGTTCGGTCGCCCTGGACATTTGAGTGTCCGCGGACCGGGCAGGCACCGGCGCCGGGCTTGCCGAAGTTCCCCTGCACCAGCAGGAGGTTGATGATTTCCTTCAGCGTGGGCACCGAGTGCGGCTGCTGCGTCAGGCCCAGCGCCCAGCAGAAGATGGAGGCCTTGGACTTGATGAGCAGGTTGGCAACGGTGGTGATCTCGGCACGGGTGAGCCCGGTGGCTTCCTCGGTGGCTTCCCAGTCCAGGGTTAAGCGGGCTTCCTTGTACGCTTCGTAGCCGTCGGTGGCCGAGTCGATGAACTCCTTGTCGATGACGGTGCCGGGGTTCTTGGCCTCGGCCTCGAAGATCAGGTGGCCGAAGGCCTGGAAGAGGGCCAGGTCCCCGCCGACCTTGATCTGCAGGAAGTGGTCGCTGATGTCATCGGAGCGTCCCAGCATGCCATTGAGCGACTGCGGATCCTTGAACCCGAAGAAGCCGGCCTCGGGCAACGGGTTGACCGCCACGATGTGGGCGCCGCGCTTGCGGGCATCGGCGAGGGCGGAAAGCATCCGGGGGTGGTTGGTGCCGGGGTTCTGGCCAATGACAAAGATCAACTCGGCGTGTTCGAAGTCCTCAAGGGAAACGGTGCCCTTGCCGATCCCGATGGTGGGGTTCAGCGCGGAGCCGGAGGATTCGTGGCACATGTTTGAGCAGTCGGGCAGGTTGTTGGTGCCCAGCGAGCGGGCCAGCAGCTGGTACATGAACGCGGTCTCGTTGGCGGTGCGCCCCGAGGTGTAGAACACGCACTTTTCCGGCGTGGTCGCGTTCACATGCTCACCGATGGTGGCAAAGGCCTGTGACCAGGTGATCGGCGTGTAGTGGCTTTCGCCCTCGCGGATGATCATCGGCTCGGTGATCCGGCCTTGGGAGCCGAGCCAGTACTCGGTCTTCTCACGCAGCACGTTGATGGGGTGCTTGGCCCACCACTCGGGAGTCACCGTGCGGGCGCTGGCTTCCTCGGCGATGGCCTTGGCGCCGTTCTCGCAGAACTCCGCGGGCTTGCGCGCCCCGGTGATGGATTCGGGCCAGGCGCAGCCCGGGCAGTCGAACCCGCCGCGCTGGTTGATGCGCAGCATCGAGCTCAGTGTCCGGCTCACGCCCGCCTCGGAGAAGCCGCGTTCCAGTGACACCATCACTGCCTTGACCCCGGCCGCGCTGCGTTTTGGCTCGGTGACTTTCAGGTCATCCTCGTTGATGTCCTGCGTTGGGGCTGGCCGATGCATGTATCCTCCACGTCGAAGTGCGGTGTTGTTGACCGTAGTCGCGCGTGCCGGAAACCGGGTGCCTTATTCGGGCTATGAACCGGTTTTCACCCGGTCGGCATGCGTATATAAGTTCACCGTACTACCCCGTGAGAAACCCGCAAGCGTCAACCCGGTTTCATCGGCCAATTCCACTGCCAGCGAAGAGGGAGCACTGACCGCCGAAAGGACCGGGATCCCTGCCATCGCGGCCTTTTGCACCAGTTCGAAGGAGGCCCGCCCAGAGACTTGCAGGATGGTGTCATGAAGCGGTAATTTTTGTTCGCGTAGCCCGGCCCCGATGACCTTGTCCACGGCGTTGTGCCGTCCCACGTCCTCGCGAAGGACCAGCAGCTCGCCGTCGGTGGTGAACAGCCCCGCCGCGTGCACTCCCCCGGTGGCGCTGAAGAGATTTTGTGCCTCGCGCAGGGTGTCGGGCAATCCCAGCAGCACCTTCACATCCAGGTGGCCCCGGGCCGGGTCCAGCGGATAGGAGGACTTCTTGGAGACCTCGTCGATGGAGTTGGTGCCGCAGATCCCGCAGGCCGAGGAGGTCACGACGTTCCGTGCCGCGGAAAGATCCGGGGCCTGGGCCCCGAAACCAACCTGCACGTCGATGACGTTGAAGGTCTGGTTGCCGTCCTCGTCGGTGCCGGCGCAATAGCGCATGGAGACCAGGTGCTCGGTGCGGCTGATGATTCCCTCGGCGAGAAGGAAGCCGGCGACCATGTCGAAGTCGTCTCCGGGGGTGCGCATGGAGGTGGTGAAGGACGTCCCGTTGAAGCGAATTTCCAGGGGTTCCTCGACCGCGAGTTTTTCCTCGCGCGCGATCCGCGCACCATCCAGCGTGGCGCGGACGATGCGCCTGCGTGCTATTTTCCGTCCCATATCTTTATTGCCCTTCTAGCCTTGGCCGCGTTCCGCAGCTCGCGCGGTGCGGCGACCGCACACCTACCAAGGTAGCCGAAGATAGGGCACCGGGTCGCCGGCTGTGGCGCCGTCGGGACCCACCACCAAGATGGCGTCGGCAGCGGCCAGTCCGCGCAGCATGGCAGGTGCCACATGTTCGGCCGGTGCCAGTGCATCGGGGTCGGCACCGCCGGCAGCCGGGACCCAACGGGCCGGGACCAGACGGGTCCTGCCCGGTAGCTTGGTGAAGTCCGTGGCCGAGGTTGCCGTGTGGAGTTCGGCCAATGCGCTGCCGTTTGCCCCGCGCAGGATCGGGTCGACGAGTGTTGCAACGGCCATGAGCGCGGCCAACGGGTTGCCGGGCAGGGCCACCAACAGGCGGTTGCCGGGAAGCACCGCGACCATTGACGGGTGGCCCGGTCGCATGGCCACGGAGGAGATGGCTTCCCGCCCCCCGATGGCGCTGACCGCGGCGCGCACGAAGTCGCGCTCGGAGAATCCAGTGCCCCCGGTGGTCACCACCAGGGCAGCCGCCCTGGCGTCTTCGCCGTCGATGGCCGCGATGGTGGCAGCAAGGGTGTCTCCGATGCGGGTACTGCTGGCAACCGTGCCGCCGAGGGCCGCTACGACCAGGGGCAGCACCGGCGAAAAACCGTCTCGGACCTGGCCAGGTGTCGGGTGACCTGAGGTGATGACCTCATCCCCGGTGAACACCAGGTGCACGGGCGGGACGGCAGCGACCGGGAGTTCGTCGTGTCCCGCCACCGCTGCCGTGGCGATCACACCGGCCCGCAGCAGCGTACCCGCGGCGGCCAGCACATCCCCGGCGGAGGCCTCGGTGCCGGAGGGCCGGATGTCGTCGCCAGCGCGCAATGTCCGCTCGCTGGAGAGCAGGCTTCCCTGGAGCGTCGAGTGCTCGACACGCAGGATGGCCGTGGTGCCCTCGGGAATCAGGGACCCGGTGACCACGGCGCTGGCTTCGCCGGCGGCGAGCACCACGCGGTCCGCCGCAGCGGGGTTGGCTGCGTGCGCCCTGAGCAGTTTCCACGGCCCGGTGCCGTTGACGGCGTATCCGTCCATGGCCGAGGTGGCGCAATGCGGCATCGGGTAGGCGGCCGTCAGATCGGCGGCCAGGATTCGTCCGCCGGCCAGGTGAAGGGGAACGGTTTCGCGAATGCCGGCAATCCTGGAGCCCAGCGCATGGGCATCGGCGCGCGCGGCCTCCCACTGGTGGTCTTCCATGGCGCCCGTGCTAGGCGTTGTCAGGGGAGTCGGTGCGTGCTGCAAGGACCTCGCGGGCCAATCCGTCGGCCGCGTCCATGGCGTCCAGTTCGCCCGACCGGGAGCTGCCGACGGCCAGGCCGGCCGCGTAGCCTGCCACGTAGGTGGTCAGCGGTGCCGCCGGACGGACAATGGTGTGGGCGGCCACCCCTGCAAGCGAAAGAACCTGGTCGATGTCGATCCTGGTGTCGGCGAGGTCAAAGGCCGCCAGCAGTTCCTTGACCCAATCCTCGAGCTCGGCTGCAGGCATGGTGCGTTCTCCTTGTCAATGGCCGTTGGCCACCGCTATCCCGTGGCGCCCGGCATCCCCGGGCGTATCGATGTCGCTGAAGTCCGCATCCGGGAGCTTCAGGCGTTCCATCTGCACTGTAGCAAGCAGACGCATCATTGACGCATTTTCGAGACTTCCGCGGGGTTCGGTGGCCTGGTCGATGGCCTGTCGCAAGGAGGAAGTGAGGATGGCGCAGGAGAGTGTCTGCAGCACGCCCGAGGCATCCTGGGGAACCCATGCCTCGACCCCTTTGGAGGGCTTCCCTGTGGCCGCCAGCAGGGCGTCCACGACAGGACCCGGATCCAGGAAGTCCGAAGCCAGCACCACGGTCAGTTCTGAGGCCTGGTTCTGGCGTTGGGCGCTCTCGTCGTCGGGGCCGTCGTCCAGGGCCGCCCGTCCGGCGGCGACCGCTGCCGCTGGACCGGAAAAGCTGGGGTATTCGCGGGTGATGACCACGCGCTGGAAATCCGGCGCGGTATCCATGTACCGGGTGACGGCTTCGGCCAGGGCATGGGTGCCGACCACGGCGATGGCCTGCGCGTCCCGGACGGCGTTCAGGGAATGCTCCAGCAGCGTTTCCCCTCCGTGTTCCAGTAGGGGCTTGCTGACGCCGCCCAGGCGGGATCCACGGCCACCGGCCACAATAATCGCATCGAATTTCATGCTGCACTCCGTAAGAAGGGACTCCAGGCCTCTGCGGGGCGCTCAAGCTCGGTAATGAACCACTGGGCGCCACGCGGTCGGCTCGGGGCGAACCGCAGCTTCCAGCCAAGCTGTGCTAGCGTCCGGTCCCCCTTGGCGCTGTTGCAGCCTTGGCATGCCGCTACTAGATTCTCCCACGAATCCTCCCCGCCGCGGCTGCGCGGCACGATGTGGTCGATCGTGTTGGCGCTGCGTCCGCAGTATCCGCAGCGGTGCCCGTCGCGGCGCAGCACGCCGCGGCGCGAGACATTGACGGTGTTGCGGTAGGGAAGTCGGATGTACCGATTCAGCAGGATCACCGTCGGCCGGGGCATCACCTGGTTGACCCCGACGATCGGGTCACGGTCGTCATCGGCAAGGACGGTGGCCTTCCCGGTGAGGACAAGGAGAAGTGCCCGGCGGAAGGTGATGACCGCCAGCGGTTCAAATCCTGCATTCAGTACTAGGGTTCGCATACGCGCATCCTTAGATCCTGACCCGGCGCAACGCGAGGGACCCGTCCACGACGGAAGTCCCTCACGGTGGCGCACACGGCACTCGGCTTTGGCTCCTGTGACCTAGCCTAAGACAAGAAACAGCGGTTTTGCGTGTATTTGTGGAAAACCAGTTGAAATTGCCACCATAATTTTCCCTGCAGTACACCCCTCGAACACCTGGCGGACAGGGCTCCGCACGGTGTTCCCGTCCCCCGGGCGCACCACCGTTACCGGCCTGGAACAAGGCGAGGGTACAAATGCCTGCTGCGTAGCCCGAACGCTCGATGCCGGCCGAACTGGAGACATGGATTTGCTTCCCGTCCGCACCCAGGGCGACTGCGTCCACCGCGCCGTCAGTTCGGGAGCCTTCACTCCAGCTCACTGCCTCGTCGGTGCTTGAAATCGGCATACCCACGCCAATGTCCGGCTTACCAAGCCCGGGTAGGCTTCCATGCAAAAATCCGCATTAACCAGCAAGGCCTCCGGTCGATCCACATGGATCGACCGGAGGCCTTGGAACGCTTGGCGCTTAGCCCTTGAGGGTGTAGTAACCGTAGAGCGGGTTGCGGGAAACGTCGTGAAGCATGGTGTCGACGGTCGGGTTCTGGGCACCGATCATCTTGCCGCCGCCGAGGTAGATGCCGACGTGTCCGCCACCGTTCTGGAAGACGAGGTCACCCGGCTTCGGGGAGCTGGTGCGCACGAACTGGCCCGAAGCGCGGATAGCCGAGGTGCCGCGGGCGATGTTGATGCCGTGCTTTGCGTAGACGTACTTGACGAAGCCCGAGCAGTCCCAGCCCGAGGGGGTGTTGCCGCCCCATACATACGGAACGCCGACGTACTTGGCCGCGGTTGCCGCGATGCCGGACAGGTTGGCGGTGTTCATCGAGTCGCTCTTCACCTTGGGGGCCTCGGAGGCCTTAGGGGTGGAGTCGCGGTTCGAGCGGGTCACCGGCGCCATGGCGTCCGAGTTGCTGCTGGAACGGGTCACCGGGGCGGTGTCGTTGGAGCGCTCGGAAACCTCGTTGGAAACGGCGACGACAACCGGCGCGGGCGCCGGCTTGGAGGTGAACGCTGCGCGTTCGATGTTCAGGTCCTTGGCCTTGGAAGCCGCGACCGAAACGGCCTTGACGGCTACACGCTCTGCTGAGAGGCCTTCAACGGGAACTGCGCTTGCTTCGCGGGAAACATCACCCTGGGCCGGAACGCCCAAAGTGAGCACGAGGCCTGATGCGGCTGCAATCACTGCTGCCTGGCGTCCAACCGAACCAGCGTTCGAGGCAACTGCCTTCGAGATGGATTCGAGTGGGTTGGTCCGAACCGGGGTCGCGCGGTGGCGGCCCAATGCTTGACGTGTAGTCACGTAGTAATGCCTCTCCTGATGCCTGCGAGGTGAGCTGTCGGGTTCGAGTGGGAGTCACTCGGCAATCCGGCCGCCAGGCCGAACCACTTAACCCCAAGGCTTCCTGTGTGGAAACCGAATGTGGGTCCCCCGCCACTGCCAAACGAGTAATTGAACGGACACCGTGGGCTGGCAGTGCTCGGCACTTCCCGCGGCGGTGAACAGGGATGATCCCTGGTCACGTATTTAGAATATATGAAGCGAATCCAAAAGTCACGTTCTGATCACGGAACGGTGACAATTGCCGTTATAACCAGGCCTCGGGGTTTACCCACTTGCCGTTGACGATGACTTCCAGGTGCAGGTGGGGGCCGGTTGAGTTGCCCGTGCTGCCGCTCAAGGAGACGACTTCGCCGCGCTTGACCTTCTGGCCCACCGAAACCTTCAGCGACGAATTGTGGTTGTAGCTGGTGTGCAGTCCGTTGCCGTGGTCGATCTCCACACGGAAGCCCGAGTGGCCGGCCCAGGCGGCCTGCACGACGGTGCCGGCGGCGCTTGCCTTGATCGGCGTGCCCATGGGAACTGCGTAGTCCAAGCCGTTGTGGTTCATGTACCCCGGACCGGTCGGATTCTTGCGGTGGCCGAAGCGCGAGGTCAACCGGATGCTGTCCACCGGCTGGGCCAGGACTCCTTCGGCGGCCAGCTTGGTGACGTCTCCGCCGGCTGCGGTCAAGACCGTTGCCAGCTTGTCTTCCTCGGTGAATTCGCTGGTCAGCGAGGCTCGCTCGATCTTGACCTCGTCGTCGGCCGGGGCCATGACGTCGACCACGACGGACTGGGCGACGCGCTCGGATCCCGCAGCTGCCGTTTCGGCTTCCTTTGCGGGAGAGGCTGCGGCGAACGCCAGACCGGAAACGGCGGCGACTGCCGCCAGCTTGTGCGTGAAGCCAAGGCGGGGGCGCTGGGCCCGGGGGGCGAACTTCAGGACATTGTCCAGTTCGTCGACCTCGGCCGGGGCGGCAACGGGTGCTGCCGGCGCAGCCAGGGCGACGGGAATTTCGGTGGCGGCAATTGCGTCCGCGTCCGGGGATACGCCATAGCGCAGGCCCGCTACGAAGCGGCGGCCGGTGTACTGCGTGTTGTCAGGGGTCTCGACGGAATCAGGGACCGCGCTCAGGGCGCGTCGACCGGAACGTCGGGAAGTGTTTTCACCACTCAGGGCGGTGTCCACGATCTGCTCTAGTGAACCTTCAGCAGGCGAAGCATCAACGGGTCCGGAAGCACGGCGGCGCCCGGGAGTGTGCTGCTGAGTCAAATGTCAACCTCTCATGTATCGCCTGCGAAGTTAGCTGTCGGATTCGAGTCATGAGATCAACTCGGCAGAGCCTACATAGTGGACTCAGCTTCACCCCAAGATCCATGGTCCAAGACCAGGAACGGCTGAATGGGTCCTCCGCCCCTACCGGGAATTCTTGCTCCGCGATCCGCCGGTAGGGTTATGCGAACCGGATCGGGACTAGATTGCCTAGGTGCAACCCAACGTGAAACACTACCGGGATTAATGTCAAAGTTACAATTCCGTTATCAATCCATGCGGCGGACAAACACGTGGGCGCTGACTTCCGTCGGAAGCTCCAGCGCGCCCTCGATCCCCTGCACCCGAACAACGACGTAATCGCCGGCCCGTTCGAGGGTGACTAGGGCGCCTGGGCGGATGCCACCCTCATCGAGCTGCACCAGCAGCTCGGGTTCCACCTGGATGGTTTCGGCCAGTCGCTCGACGCGGACCGGGCCCGTATTCCCGTCGACCAGGGCCGAATCGAGACTTTGGACACGTATCGAGATTTCACCCAGTTCCGGCCCTCCCAGGGTCTCGAGCCCGGGGATCGGATTTCCATAGGGAGAGGACTCGGGCGAACCGAGCAACTTGAACAGGCGCTGCTCCACGCGCTCGCTCATCACGTGCTCCCAACGGCAGGCCTCTTCATGGACGTACTCCCACTCCAAGCCAATGACGTCGGCGAGCAGGCGTTCGGCCAGACGGTGCTTGCGCATCACGCCCGTTGCAACTTCTGCGCCATGTGAGGTCAGTTCGAGGTGGCGGTCGGTGGTCACCACGACCAGTCCGTCGCGCTCCATGCGGGCCACCGTCTGTGAAACCGTGGGCCCGGAGTGCCCCAGTCGCTCGGCAATGCGCGCGCGCAGGGCAATGATGCCCTCTTCCTGGAGTTCCAGGATGGTGCGCAAGTACATTTCGGTGGTATCGATCAAATCTGACACGTTTGCAGCTCCCGCAGGGGTTGATTGTTACAAGAGATCACTACGCGATCCACTCTACCCGCGTTCACATTGGCGACTCGCTATTACACAATGGGCCGCCCAGTGCGCGATTATTGAACCACTGGGCACCCTCAATGCGCATCGGATTGCCGCATCGGAAGTGCCCACAGCGGATAACCCCCCCTTATGAGGAGCAACATGAGCACCGGCGTGACCATCCCCCAAGACCTTTTGCCCGTGGACGGACGATTCGGCGCAGGACCTTCCAAGGTCCGCCCCGAACAGATCCAGGCTCTCATCGATGCCGGCACGCAACTCCTGGGGACCTCTCACCGCCAGGCCCCGGTGAAGAACCTGGTCCGCGACATCCAGGAAGGCCTCAAGACGTTCTTCAACGCCCCGGCCGACTACGAAGTGGTCCTGGGCGTGGGCGGATCCACCGCGTTCTGGGACATTGCCGCATTCGGCCTGGTCCGCCACAAGGCCCAGCACCTCTCCTTTGGCGAGTTCGGCTCGAAGTTCGCCGCCGCAACCAACAAGGCGCCCTTCCTTGAGCCGTCCTCCATCATCGTCTCCGAACCAGGCACCCGGCCTGTTCCCGTGGCCGAGGCAGGCGTGGATGTATACGCTTGGCCCCAAAACGAGACCTCCACGGGCGTCGCTGCACCGGTTCACCGCGTTGAAGGCGCCGACGAGGGATCGCTTGTCCTCATCGACGCGACCTCCGCAGCCGGCGGACTGGACGTCGACGTCTCGCAGGCAGATGTGTACTACTTCGCCCCGCAGAAGAACTTCGCCTCCGATGGCGGCTTGTGGATTGCGCTCTTCTCCCCCGCGGCCATCGCCCGCGCCGAGGAAATTGCCGCCTCCGGCCGCTGGATCCCGGACTTCCTGAGCCTGAAGACGGCGATCGACAACTCGCGCCTGAACCAGACGTACAACACCCCGGCCCTGTCCACCCTGGTCACTCTCAACGCCCAGGTGCAGTGGCTCAACGCCAACGGCGGCCTGGCGTTCGCCGCAGCCCGCACCGCGGACTCGGCCTCCCGCATCTACGACTGGGCCGAGGCTTCCGAAGTGGCGACCCCGTACGTCACCGCCCCCGGGGAACGCTCCAACGTCATTGCCACGATCGACTTCGACGATTCGATCGATGCCGCTGCGGTGGCCAAGACCCTGCGCGCCAACGGCGTGGTCGATGTCGAGCCGTACCGCAAGCTCGGCCGCAACCAGCTGCGAGTGGCGACCTTCGTCGCCATTGAGCCCGAGGACGTTTCGTCCCTGCTCAAGTGCATCGAATACGTGCTGAAGAACAGCTAGCTTCTTCAGCCTACGAATCGGGCGGCGCCCACCCACGGTTGATCCCGCGGGTGGGCGCCGCCCGATCTATTTGAGCCGATACCTGCCGCCCGACGGCAAGGGAGCGGGTAGCCATCCAACGATCGCTACCCGCTCCCTTGTTCATTTCAGGGGACAAGTCCCCTGGTTGCCTATTCAGCTATTTGACGTCTTCGTCCCAGACGTCTTCACCGGAGGCGACTTCGTCCGTCGCGGCCGCGGATTCGGTCTCGGTTTCCGCGGATTCTTCCTCCGTGCCTGAGGGGGCGGAATTGTCCGAGCCCTCCGGAGCCGATGCTTCGGCGATACCGTCCGCAACTGCGGCGGCGTCTTCGGCGGCCTGGCGCTCGGCGTCCATTTCCTCCGGTCGAACTCGCTCGGCCCACGGCACCCAGGCCGGGGCCAGCAGTGCGTCCTCGCCGGGAAGGATCCCGACCTCGCACACCGTGAGGTCCTTGGCCTGGGCACGCGGGATGCGGGTCAGCGTGGCAAACCAGCTCCAGCCCTCGTAGCCGGGGAGCAACACGTCGAAGCGGTGGGTCACCAGGCGTTCGCCGTCGTTCACGGCTTCCTGGTATTCTCCGATCGTTGCCTCGTCGGTGATTTCCAGCAGCGCCTTGCGCGCCTGGTCCACGGCCTTGGCCAGTGTCGTATCGAGCATTACTTTGCGGGACATGGGTTCAGGCATCCAAATCGTCGGCTACGGCGCGCAGCACTGCTGCAACCTTGGCGCCTTGGGCTTTTTCGGGGTAACGGCCCCTGCGCAGTCCGTTGGAGACCGAGTCGAGCACCTTGATGAGGTCTTCGATCAGCACCGCGGTGTCCTCGGCAGGCTTGCGCTTGGCGCGGGCCACCGAGGGTGCGTCGTCAATGATGCGAACGCTCAGGGCCTGGGCACCCTTGCGGCCTTCGGCGACACCGAATTCCATGCGGGTACCCGGTCGCAGCTCGGTCGTGCCCACGGGCAGCGCCGAGGCATTCAAGTACACTTCCTGGCCTTCGTCGGTCACCAGGAACCCGAACCCCTTGGAGGGCTCGTACCACTTCACTTTGCCGGTTGGCACGTCTAACTACCTCGTTCTTGCGTCTCAATGGGGCAACGACGGCGGGCCATTCAGGTTCCGCGTTCCCATTTCTGGCGATGTCCCGGCGCGAAACCACGCAGCCCGTCCCCCTATGGAGGGCTTGCGGGCGGGCTCATGCGTCCGGGGAAGTCTATATCTTCTAGGGTACGACATCAGCGGCGTGCCCCCTTCCCACCCACGGGCCAGGGCCTCCATGATGGCCGTTTCGCCGGTGCACGGTAGTTTTAAGGGGTGAACACCTCCGCCGCCACCCCCACATCCCTACGCATCCTGACCTTTCTTGCCGGTGGCGTTGCCATCGCCTCACTCGCCGCGCTGGCCGTGATCCTCATCCAATACGCGATGCAGCTTTCCCCTGCCCCGGCGCTGCTGGCCGTGGCGCTCTATGGATTGCCGTTGGCGTTCATCCTGCTCATCGTGATCCTGGTGCTGAACTTCCGCGAGCGCCGCCGCTCCCACTAGCCCAGGTCCCCTGATACCCACCCAAGTGCCCTGCCGGCTCCGGGCATCTTGGGGGTGATCATGGGGCGCGGCACCCTTGCCCGCACACCAAACACACAGCGTTCTTACAGATAGCGGTTGCAGACTGGTACCCATGAATGCCAAAACCCCCGAAGCGAAGCTCCTGGTCGTCGACGACGAACCAAACATCCGCGAATTGCTCTCCACCTCCCTGCGTTTCGCGGGCTTCGAGGTGGTTGCCGCGGCGAACGGCCGCGAGGCCCTGGCAGCCGTGGAGGCCGACACCCCCGATCTGGCGGTGCTCGACGTGATGCTCCCGGACATGGACGGATTCACCATCACCCGCAGGCTGCGCGCCGCGGGCAAGCACTTCCCGGTCCTCTTCCTCACCGCACGCGACGACACCGAGGACAAGGTCACCGGGTTGACCGTCGGCGGGGACGACTACGTCACCAAGCCCTTCAGCCTCGACGAGGTGGTCGCCCGCATCCGTGCCGTGCTCCGGCGTACCCAGCCGGCCGAGGAAGACAGCGCGATCATCCGGGTGGATGACCTCGAGCTGGATGACGACGCGCACGAGGTCCGCCGCTCCGGCGAGGTCATCGAGCTTTCGCCCACCGAATTCAAGTTGCTGCGCTACCTGATGATGAATCCCAACCGGGTGCTGTCCAAGGCACAGATCCTTGACCACGTATGGGAATACGACTTCAACGGGGACGCTTCCATCGTGGAGTCCTACATTTCCTATCTGCGCCGCAAGATCGATTCCCGCGCCGAGTGGCCCTCGCTGATCCAAACCAAGCGCGGCGTCGGGTACCTCATGCGCACCGCCGACCGCCGCTAAGACGAAAGGCCGGTTCCCACACGTGGAAAGTGCCCGCAGATTCTGGCGACAGGTGTCGTTGCGGACCAAGCTCGTGGCGCTCATGAGCTCCCTGATGATCCTGGGGATCGTGGTCACGGCCGTCGGCTCTGCCCAGTCGCTGCGGCTGATGCTCACCGCACAGCTGGACACTGACCTGAGGTCCAACAGCGCGACGATCACTGCCACCATGCTCAATGACTATGCGGGCATTGCCAATATCAACCCCAAGTCCAACGGGCTCGCCCGTTTCTACGGGGATCTGCGCAACGAATCGGCCGAAATCCTCTACACCATGCCGCGCCGTGCCGCGCCGGACAACAAGCCGCTGGATGCCCCGGCTGTCGATGCGCAGGTCATCGAGCGCTTGCGGGAGGACCCCGCAGCCTCGCTCTCGGTGCCCGGCAGCACCCTGGGCTCCGCCGGGTGGCGGGTGCGCATCGTGGACCTACCGCGCACCGACTACGACCTCATCTATGCCCTGCCGATGACCTCGGTGCAGGACACCGTCACCAAGGCAACGATGCTGGTGATGTCCACCGGAATGCTGGCCACGCTGCTGATGTCGATGATCGCCTACGGGATCACCACCCGGGCCCTGCTGCCGTTGCTGCGCGTTGAACGCACGGCGGCGGCCATTGCCGCCGGGGACCTGTCCCGCCGCGTGGAGGACTACCCTCCGGAGACCGAGGTCGGACGGCTATCGCGCTCGCTCAACGCCATGCTGGCGCACATCGAACACGCCTTCCGCGGGCGTGCCGCTTCCGAACGCAAAATGCGAAGATTCGTCCAGGACGCCTCCCACGAACTGCGCACCCCGTTGGTGACCATCCAGGGCTACTCCGAGTTCTACCGGCAGGGCGGGCTCAACGACCCGGAAATGCTGCGCACCGCCATGGGGCGCATCGAGGCCGAGTCCAAGCGCATGGCCCAGCTCGTCGAGGACCTGCTGACCCTGGCGCGGCTCGACGAGCAGCGCCCGCTGGACCGCAAGCCCATCGATTTGCTCCTGCTGGCCGGTGACGCCGCCGAGGACACCCGGGTCAATGCCGTGAACCGCAAGGTGCGCCTGATCGGCCTGGATGGCGGGGCCCCGCAACCTGCACCCACTTCCGGGGACGAGGCCCGGCTGCGGCAGGTGGTGGCGAACCTGATGACCAACGCGCTGCGCTACACCCCCGAGGGCAGCGACATCGAGATCGCCGTGGGCGTCAAGCCGGTCATCGACGGAAGGTCCGATGCGGTGCTGGAAATCCGCGACCACGGCCCGGGGATTTCCGAGGAGGACGCGGGACGGGTGTTTGAGCGGTTCTACCGCGCCGATTCCTCGCGCCAGCGCGAGACCGGCGGCACCGGGCTGGGGTTGGCCATTGTCGCGGCGATTGCCGCGCAGCATGACGGCTCCATTCGACTCAGCGAGACCCCCGGCGGCGGGGCCACCATGTCGATCCACCTGCCCTACGTCAAACCCGAGGACGACCCGGCCGAGGATGAGGACGACTGACCCATCGGCCGCGGAGTTGTCCACACCCCGTCGCGACCACGGGGTCGCGGCGGGACAGGGGCCCTAGCCTGAACTCGGAGGCGTGCATCCATCCATGGCGCGCCTCCCGCCGGGCCGCTTGCGCCATTGCCATTGCGTCCCAAGGCCCGGTGCCAAACAGCCATTGCACGGGAGTGAAGCCAATCATGAGCACCTTTGCCGCCAACACCAACGAAATGCAGGCCCGGTCCATGAACCTGCATGCCACCATCGAGCGCGTGCGGGCGGAGGTGAACTCGCTGACCTCCTCGCTGCAGGACCTCCAGGGCACCTGGCAGGGAGCGGCCTCGACCAACTTCCAGTCCGTGGTGGCCGACTGGCGCAACACCCAGGCACGCGTCGAGGAATCCCTCTCCTCCATCGGCACCGCGCTGAACCGGGCCTCTGTGCAATACGACGAGGCGGAAGCCGCCAACGCCTCCCTGTTCACGTACTGACCTTTCCAAGGCCACTTGCCGGGACGGGGTGTGCAGGCGTATTAGTCTGGGGACGTGTCCATCCTCATTGATCCCCCGTTCTGGCCGGCCCACGGAACGCTCTTTTCGCATTTGGTCTCCGATGCGTCGCTGGACGAATTGCACGAATTTGCCAGGGAACAGGGCCTGCCCGAGCGCGCCTTCGACCGCGACCACTATGACGTGCCGCAAAAGCGCTACGACGACCTGGTCGCGGCCGGGGCCGTCCCGCTCCCGGCCACCGAGCTGGTGCGGCGGCTCATAGCCTCGGGGTTGCGCGTGCGGGCCAAGGAACGGCCCGAGCGCCTCGACGCGGTGCTGCTCGCGCGCTGGGACAACTTGGGCCTCAATGACCCGGGCTTGGGCCGCGAACTGCTGGGGTGCTGGAGCCAAGAGCAGCGCGTCTACCACGACAGGGCGCACCTGCTGGCGGTCCTGACGGCCCTGGACGCCCTGACGGGCGGGGCCGCCTCCGCGCAGTCACACCTGTCGGTGTATCTGGCGGCTTGGTTCCACGACGCGGTGTACCGCGGCACGGCAACCGATGAAGATGAATCTGCCGCGCTGGCCGCGGCACGCTTACCGGACCAAGGCATCGGCTCATCCGTTGTGGACGAGGTCGTGCGCCTGGTCCTGCTGACCAAGACGCACAAGCCCGCACCCGGCGATGTCGCCGGGGCCCTGCTCTGCGACGCGGACCTGGAGGTCCTGGCCCGTCCGGCGGCCGCCTACCGGCGATACACCGTGGCCGTGCGCCGCGAGTACGCCCACGTGCCTGACGCCGATTTTGCCCGCGGGCGTTCAGCGATCCTGCGCGCATTGCTGGCCGGCGGCTCGCTCTACTCCAGTGACAGGGGCCGGGCGTTGTGGGAAGAAGCCGCTCGGGCCAACCTCGTGGCTGAGCTTAAGGACCTGGAAGCCCTCGCCCCATAGGCTTCGGCTGCCTGGCCCTAAAGCGCAAGGGCTGACACCCAGAGCGCTTCGTGTTTCCTCACGAATCTGGCGGCATCGGCCCAATGCCGGCCATGCCCGTTGGCGAACATCCGGCCCCACGGCTGGACGTCCTTGAGATGGGCGTCGCGAAGAAAGCCGTACATGGCTTCGGTGCGTTCGCCCATGGCCGCCGGCAGCTTGGCGCGCAGATCGGCATCGGCCCTGTAGCCGTTTACGACCAACGTCCGCAACCGCGCCGCGGCCTGGTCCGGATCCTCACCGGAGACAAGAAGGGCAAGCGACTGGGCAGCATAGGCCAGATCCCAGAGACGCGTGCTTGGCCCCGCACCGTCCCAGTCGATGAAGGCCGGGCGGTCCCGGCCAACCAGGTTCCAGGGTGCCAGGTCGTTGTGGCAGATCAGGTCCTCACTGGGTGCCTGGATCAGGGTGGACCAGCAGTCGTCAGTGGATCGCTTGAAGCTTGCGGAGGCGTCATGGATCCGGCGTACCAGGTCCCATGCTTCTTCCAGGGGTTTCTGCGCCAGGGGCCGGTCGTGGGGCGCTGGGGCACCGGAAACAAATTCCGTAATTTGCCGGCCTTGCCTATCCCGGCCCAATGGCCGTGGGACCTCGGACAGCCCATGCTCACGGAGGTGGGCCATGAACCTGTGAACCGATGGCGTGCTTTCTAGCCAGGGCTTGCGCACTGTGGAACCGACGCGCACCACCTCACCGGCGGCGTTCCCGCCGACCAGCGGCACTTCGATGTGGGTCACGGCTCCATGCTAGCCCGCCGCAAGCAATCCCCCCATGCCTGAAGGCGTAACCGGCGCGCATGGCGGTCCGGGCGTCAGGAGCCCGTTAACGCCGCGAGCCGCCTTCCATGCGGTGTCCCATCCTCCCCGAGGGGGAACGGGACACCGTGGGAAAGCGGCTCACGGTTTAGTGCCAGGTACTGCTAACGCGCGGGGCGTGGTGAAACAGGAGGGATTAGAATCCGCCCATGCCGCCCATGCCACCCATGTCGTCGCCGCCCGGTGCTGCTGCGCCGGCCGGAACCGGCTTGTCAGCGACAACCGCTTCGGTGGTCAGGAACAGACCGGCAATGGAGGCGGCGTTCTGCAGGGCAGAGCGCGTAACCTTTACCGGGTCGTTCACGCCGGCGGCGAGGAGGTCCTCGTAGACGCCGGTGGCTGCGTTCAGGCCGTGACCTGCGGGCAGGCCCTTGACCTTGTCGGCGACAACGCCCGGCTCCATGCCGGCGTTGAAGGCGATCTGCTTCAGCGGAGCCTCGATGGCAACGCGGACGATGTTCGCACCGGTTGCTTCGTCGCCGGTCAATTCCAGCTTGGCGAATGCGGCAGCGCCAGCCTGGATGAGGGCCACGCCGCCACCGGCAACGATGCCTTCTTCAACGGCAGCCTTGGCGTTGCGCACTGCATCTTCGATGCGGTGCTTGCGTTCCTTGAGCTCGACCTCGGTAGCGGCACCGGCCTTGATGACTGCAACGCCGCCGGCCAGCTTGGCCAGACGTTCCTGCAGCTTCTCGCGGTCGTAGTCCGAATCGGAGTTCTCGATCTCGGCGCGAATCTGGTTCACGCGACCGGCGATCTCCTCGGCGTCGCCTGCACCCTCGACGATGGTGGTCTCGTCCTTGGTGACAACGACCTTGCGGGCGGAGCCCAGCAGGTCGATGGTGGCGTTTTCGAGCTTCAGGCCGATTTCCTCGGAGATGACCTGGCCACCGGTGAGGATGGCGATGTCGGCCAGCATGGCCTTGCGGCGGTCGCCGAAGCCCGGCGCCTTGACGGCGACGGACTTGAACAGGCCACGGATCTTGTTCACGATCAGGGTGGCAAGGGCTTCGCCTTCGATGTCCTCGGCGATGATCAGCAGCGGCTTGTTCGACTGCATGACCTTCTCAAGGATCGAAACCATGTCCTTGACGTTGGTGATCTTCGAGTTGACGATCAGGATGTACGGATCCTCAAGGACCGTTTCCTGACGCTCGTTGTCGGTAACGAAGTAGGCCGAGATGTAGCCCTTGTCGAAGCGCATGCCCTCGGTGAGCTCAAGCTCGAGTCCGAAGGTGTTCGACTCCTCGACGGTGATGACACCTTCCTTGCCGACCTTGTCCAGTGCCTCGGCGATCAGGGCGCCGATTTCGTTGTCGCCGGCGGAGATCGATGCGGTGGCGGCGATCTCTTCCTTGGTTTCGATTTCCTTGGCGGAAGCCAAGAGCTCAACGGTGACGGCCTCGACGGCCTTCTCGATGCCGCGCTTCAGGGACAGCGGGTCAGCGCCGGCGGCAACGTTGCGCAGGCCTTCCTTGACCAGTGCCTGTGCCAGGACGGTTGCGGTGGTGGTGCCGTCGCCTGCGACGTCATCGGTCTTCTTGGCAACTTCCTTGACGAGTTCCGCACCGATCTTCTCGTACGGATCCTCGAGCTCGATCTCCTTGGCAATGGAGACACCGTCGTTGGTGATCGTGGGGGCGCCCCACTTCTTTTCCAGAACGACGTTGCGACCACGCGGGCCAAGGGTGACCTTGACGGCGTCGGCCAGGATGTTCAGGCCGCGCTCAAGGCCGCGGCGTGCTTCCTCGTCAAATGCAATGATTTTGGCCATAGCGGCTTATGTCCTTTCGGGACGTTCATGCGTATCTACGACCTGAGGCAACGCCCGCGACGGACGAAGAATCCACGATGTCATGGGACGATCGCAAAAGCTTCTCGCTGCCCTGGTCAAGGACTCACTCAAACACCGCCCCAAGGCTGCATGTATCCGCTCGAAACTCCGATCGAATTAGCAGTCGGGACGTGCGAGTGCTAATACAAATCTTGGCACTCAACCACTCGGAGTGCAAGCTGTGGGTCTTTGCCGTAAGCGTATTGCGGCGCCAGTGCGGCTAGTTGTAGTTGCTTCCCAACACGATGGCGATATTGCCCGGGATGTTTGCGCTCTGCATGACCGAGGTGATGCCCAAGGCGTCGGCCGCGGCCTCCGCGGTGGCCCGATGGGTCTCGGCGCGGTAATAGACCGTGGAATAGTTGACTTTCTTGGTCCAGTTCGATGCCGCGACATTGCTGAACCCGGCATCCTGCAACTCCGTGCGCGCCTTGCCGGCAAGGCCGCCGACCTTTGCACCGTTGTAGACGCCCATTGCCATGGAGGTGTCAGCGTCTTCCGCCAGACCGCTTTCGCTGGCCTCGGTGGAGGAGCTGGCTTCCGTGGATTCGCTAGCCTCGTCCGCCGATTCGCTCTCTGCGGGCGTTTCGCTGGCTTCGTCTGCCGATGTGGACTCTGAGGAGTCCGCGGCGTCCTGGGTGCCCGAGGAGCTGGCGGCAACCGGTGCCGGGTCGGTCGTGGCGCCCGTGAGCTTGGGCAGGACCATGAAGGAGAAAAGTCCCACCACCAGTGCAATCGCCCCAAAGACCATCAGCCAACGCAAGCCGGATCGAGCCCCGCCCACGGACGCGGCGGAAGCCCAGCCGTTTTCGCGGTGCGAGCCGCTACGGTTGCTGAACTCTGGGACGCGATCAAATTCATCGCGCGGATAGTTGGTCATGCCCGTCCTCGGTGATCTGGCTTGCAATGTGGGCATGCGCGGCTGCAGGAATACAAGCGCGGCCGGGCCCCGAAACGCCAGACGTGCGTTGCAATCATGCCTCGGGTCCGAGCCGTTTCGCCGACCGAGCGCGATGCCTCGTCGTTCGTAGTCTACGCAATCGCTTGACCAGCATGGGGTCATGGGCCAGCGCTGCGTCCGTGTCGATGAGTGTGTTCAACAATTGGTAGTAGTTGGTTGGCGAGATGGAAAACAGCTCGGAGATGGCTTGTTCCTTGGCCCCGGCATACTTCCACCACTGGCGTTCCAGCGCGAGAATCCGCTGGGAACGCTCGTCCAGCCCGCTGGATTCGTCGAGCTCAAACTCGAGCTCAAGTGCCTCGGATGACATTGCACTTCCCTCAACTATCCGGTTCCCGGTTTACGGTGAACTACCGGGCAATCTGCCCCAACCGTAACTATTCTAACGTGTTGCCCCCGCAAACCGTTTGCCCTCTCGGCTTGGCATCTGCCCACAATGTATGTCATGGACACCCATGAGACGCCGCTCTTCGAGCTCCCCGAGCCGCAACCCGACACCACTGTTTTCCCCTTCGGCCAAGGACTCGCCGAGGCGGTGGACGGCGGATTCGTTGCCGCCGACTGGGCAGAGGCGCTTGCCCCGGTGGAGGGAAAGCTGGTGTCCCTCGCCAAGGAACTCGAAGCCAGGCGCGCCTCCGGCGAGCGCATCCTGCCCGCACCGCCGAACATCCTGCGCGCCTTCAGCCGCCCGTTGGCCGAGGCCCGGGTGTTGGTCATGGGCCAGGACCCTTACCCCACGCCCGGCCATTCCATGGGGCTGAGCTTTTCCGCCCTGCCCCAGGTGCGCCCGTTGCCACGCAGCCTGAAGAACATCTACCTCGAGCTGCACGAGGACACCGGCCTGCCGATCCCGGCACACGGCGACCTCTCCGCCTGGGCAAACCAGGGCGTGATGCTGTTGAACCGGGTGTTGACGGTGGCTGCGGGTGCCGCGGGTTCGCACCGACGGCTTGGCTGGGAGTCCGTCACCGATGCCGCCATGGCGGCGCTGGCGGCACGCGGGGGGCCGCTGGTGGCGATCCTGTGGGGCAAGGACGCCCAGGCGCTGGCGCCGGCGCTGGGCTCGATCCCCATCATTGCCTCGGCCCATCCCTCGCCCCTTTCGGCGCGGCACGGGTTTTTCGGCTCCAGGCCCTTCACCCGGGCAAACGCGCTGTTGGTGCAGGCTGGCGGCGCGCCCATCGACTGGGCACTGCCTCTGGTGGTCCCGCGCGGCTAGCGGCGGCGGATGTTTCGGCGCTCCGCCAGCACCTCGGCACCGATCAGCGGGCGGGCGATGGTGTCGCCGAAGACCACACCCCCGGCAATCGCCATCATGATGGTGAACGCGGTGAACATCTGCACGATGGCCGAGTTCATGTCGTCGACGTCAAAGACGATCCCGTACATGGAACGGAAGATCATCAACCCGGGCAGCAGGAACACGATGGCGGGGGCGGCCAGCACCAGCTGCGGAGCACCCATCTTGTAGGCCACCCAGCGCCCGGCCAGGCCGACGAAGGTCGCCGCGACGGCCGGCGCGGCCCGGTCTCCCACGCCCAGGGCCTGGATCCCCAGCAGGATCAGGTAGCCGAGCAGGGCGATGCCGCCGGTGGGCAGCAGGAGCTTAGGTTCCGATTGCTCGGTGATCGCGCCCATGATGACCGCCGCAACGACCAAGGCCGCCAGCAACCAGCCGGGATAGGAAATCGTGTCGATGACCCGCACGTCCAGCTCCGGGGCGCCCAGTAGCTCGCCGCCGACCAGTGCCGTCATGATCCCCGTCAGGATCGCGGCATAGGTCAGTGCAGCGGAGAAAAACCGTCCGGCGGCGGTGACGGGGAACCCGTTGATGGCATCCTGCAGGGCGGAGACAAACCGGGCCGAGGGCAACAACAGCAGGATGCCGCCGGCGACCACCAACGCCGCGTCCATGGGCGCATTCAGGGCGTGGAAGAGCACCGCGATGGCCGTGACGACAAAGCTTGCGGTGGCAATCGAGAAAAACTCGGGCACGCGCCAGCGTGCCGCGTACTTGATGATCTGTCCGACAGCCAACGAGGAGACGAAGGCCAGGATCGCCCCGGGCAGGGAGCCGCCGATGAAGATCACGAAGAAGGCAGCAAAGGCGCCGGCGGCCGAGCCGATCATCCAGCGCGGGAAGGGCTTGGGCCGACGCGAGATCTCCCGCAGCCGGTCCACCGACTGCTGCCGGGTCACGCCTCCGGAGACGATGTCGGAAACCAGCCGATGCACCTCCGCCAACCCGGCAAAGTTGTTGGTCCAGGAGCGCACCACGCGCAGCATCGAAAACGACTCACCCTCCGGCGGGGAAAAGTTCAAGTGGATCGACTGGTTGGTGATGTCGACGTCCGTGTAGCTGAGCCCGAGGGCCGCGGTCACGGCAATGACGCTGGTTTCCACTTCCAAGGCGCCGGCACCGTAGCGGAACATGGTTTCAGCAAGGTCCAGGGCGAATTCCAGGGTCTTGCGCGCCGAGGCGTCCTGTGCGGCATTGACCTTCGGGTTGGCATAGGGGGTTCCCTTGAGCCGCTCGACGATGTTGAACGCCTGGGTGGGCGGGGTGTCGGAGGCCAGCAAACGCGAAATCATGCGCTTGGCTGCAGGGTTCGCGCGCGGCGGCAGCGCCGGGGCACCCGTGGAGGTGATGCCCACCTGGCCGGTCTTGGCGTTGATGGCGTCCTGGGCCAGCGTGGTGGGCCGCGGCCGCTTCGTGGGCTTGGCAGGCTTGGGCGCCTTGGGCGGCCTGGGGCCTCCGACCCGCTTGGCGGCCGGCCTTCCCGAGGGCTTGCCCGCCTGTTTGGGAACGGGCTTCGTGGGCGCCGGCGCGACGGCCGGCGTGCCGGTTGCCGGTTTGCCGGTTGCCGGCGTGTCAAGGTGGGGGAACAGCGGGGAGTTCTTGGCGTGCGCGGCAGCGTCCTTCAGGGCCTGGGCAATATGGGTCATTTCCCCCGCTTCGACACGGCGAATGCTTGAGACCTGCGGGTTGGGATCCTCGCCCGGTGACGCCGGGGCGGTGGCGTCCGGCCCCTTACCTGAAGACACGCTTCCTCCTGTCGTTTGCGCTTGCTTCACCCACCATACCGCCGCCTTATGGCCCATTGATCCACTGGCCACGCAACTCACATTTGACTGATTGGACACAGTGCGACGCCGGACCCCGGGAATATCCGCAAGGATTCCGGAGTTGAGCCACAATGAATGCAAACGCATATAACTCACGACAGGAGAAACACGGGAAATCATGAGTGAATCCACCGCGAATACACAGCAATTCGAGATCGGCATCGAGACCTTCGGCGACATCACCGACGACGCCAATGGCCAACCGCTCCACCCGGCCCAGGTCCTGCGCAACGTGGTCGCCGAGGCCAAGGCCGCCGAGGCCGCCGGACTCGACTTCTTTGGGGTGGGCGAACACCACCGCGACGACTACTCGGTCTCCGCCCCCGAGGTGGTCCTGGGCGCCATCGCCTCGGTGACCGAAAGGATCAAGCTAGGATCCGCCGTAACCGTGTTGAGCTCGGATGACCCGGTGCGCGTCTACGAACGCTTTGCAACCGTCGATGGCCTGTCCAACGGACGTGCAGAGGTCATCCTGGGGCGCGGCTCCTTCATCGAGTCCTTCCCGCTCTTTGGTTACGAGCTTTCCGACTATGAGCTGCTCTTCGAGGAGAAGCTCGCGCTCTTCGCCAAGCTGCGCAAGGGCGAACCTGTCAGCTGGTCCGGTCAGACCCGCTCCGCGCTGCGGAACCAGTCGGTCTACCCGCCGATTGAAAACGGCACCCTGGACGCCTGGGTGGGCGTGGGCGGCAGCCCCGAATCGGTAGTCCGTGCGGCACGGCACGGCCTGCCGCTGTTCCTGGCTATCATTGGCGGGCAGCCCATGGCCTTCGAGCCGCTGACCCGGCTCTACAAGCGATCGCTAGAGGAATTCGGACACCAGCCCCAGCGCATCGGTGCGCACTTCCACGGCCTGGTGGCCGACAGCGACCAAGAGGCACTGGACCAGCTGTGGCCGCACTACAAGCTCACCATGGACCGGTTGGGCTCCGAGCGCGGCTGGCCGCCGGCGAGCCGCATGCGTTTCGAGGCCTCGGCGGGCCGCGACGGATCACTGCTGGCCGGCAGCCCGGAGACCGTGGCCCAGAAGATTGTCCGCTTTGCGAGCGGGCTTGGCCTTTCGCGTGCCGACATCAAATACTCTGCCGGCTCGTTGCCGCACGAGACCATGATGCGAAGCATCGAATTGCTGGGGACCAAGGTCAAGCCCCTGGTCCTGGAGATGCTCGAGGCAAAGTAGGGGGCCGTGGCTTCCCGCGGAAGCGCGCACCATGCTTAACGAAAAGAACCCCCGGTTTTCCGGGGGTTCTTTTCCGTTGGTGGTTCTTAGCAGACTCGAACTGCTGACCTCTCGCGTGTGAAGCGAGCGCTCTAACCAACTGAGCTAAAGAACCGCGCTGCGTCTCCCAAAGGAGTACCTAGCAAGATTAGCCGAGCACCGCGGTGCACGCCAAATCGACATCAAATCCAACGGCGCTCCCCGACCTGCGACCCGCTCGCCCCACCGGCTGCAAGCCTTCGGTTTTCGCGCCACGCCCGGGCATCAAATACACAGGTGAAATGCTGGCGAACGAACCACTCAGCGAACCCGTCAAAACCCCCGGAATCGCGGTGATTTTCGACGCTTGAAACCACGCCGTGCGGAGGACGTTTCGGGGCAACCGGCGCGTCGCGCCCAAGCCGTATTTACAACATGGCTTTCGGCAGGTAATAATTTCACTGTCGACTTCTTCGACGCCCAAACTGGGCCCTACAAGGAAGCTGCCGGGAACCGCCGGCAGCGGTCCCCTACCGGCCAAAGAACCGGCCCGGCGTAATTCCGGGAACCCCTTCTTTCGTTCGCTCTCTTTTTGCTTAGAGGACCGCTCCCAGTGCTTCCCAACATCGAGTATTCCCTGTCTTACTCCGCGCCCACCGGCATCGAACGCGATGCCCTCTCCGCGCTCGCCCTGAACCCTGACGCGCGCTGGCACGAACGCATGGACCATGCCCTGTTTGTGGTCACCGCGCTGCACGAGGGTATCCGGGTTGGCCTCGGAATCGTACACAATTCCGTCACCGCACCGACCCATGCACCGCGCCCCATGGAGCTTGGTGGCATGTTCGTGCACCCCGCCTATCGCAGGCTGGGCATCCGCCAGTACATGGCCGAATCACGGCTGACCTACGCATTGTCCATGGGTGGCACCCCGATCACCGTGATCGACAACCGCAACCAGGCTTCATGGGGCTACTACGAGCGCTCGTCCCGATGGGCGCGCGAACGCGAATACACCGGTTACTTCACCGGACTGCCCATGACGATCTGGGTATCCACGGAGTCCTCTTGGCACCGCACCGGCATGGGATTGACCCCGCTGGTCCCGGCCCAGCCGAACACCGTGCTTCCCCAAGGCCTGAACCGGGCAGAGCCGCTTGGTTTTGGCCCCGACCAGGGAAACCCCGTGCCCGCATAAAGCATGGAGCCCGTTTTGCCCACCCCAAAGGCGTGCAAAACGGGCTCCACTGGGTTGCCGGACCCTATGCTTCCGCCGCTGCCGGACGCATGTCGCCGGTGTCGATGTAGCGCTGGTGCCAGGACAACGACTCTCCGAGCAGGTGCGGTGTGTGCTTGCCGTAGCTGCCCATTTTGGCGCGGTCGAAGTAGTCCTGCAGCATAGGGCGGTATGCCGGTGCCGCGCACTTGTCGATGACCACCTGGGCACGCTGCTTGGGCGAGAGCCCGCGCAGGTCGGCCAGTCCCTGTTCGGTAATCAGGATCATGGTGTCGTGCTCAGTATGGTCCACGTGGCTGGCCATCGGCACGATGCCGGAGATCTTGCCGCCCTTGGCGACCGACGGTGACATGAACACCGAGAGGTAGCCATTGCGGGCGAAGTCGCCCGAGCCGCCGATGCCGTTCATGACGTGCGAGCCGACCACATTGGTGGAATTCACGTTGCCGTAGATGTCGGCCTCGATCATCCCGTTCAGGGCGATGCAGCCCAGCCGGCGCACGAGCTCGGGGTGGTTGGAGATTTCCTGCGGGCGCAGCAGGATGCGCTCGCGGTAGAAGTCCACGTGCCTGTTGAACTCGTCGATGCCGTCGGAGGACAGAGAGAAGGAGGTTGCCGAGGCGAAGCCCAGGGTCCCGTCCTTGAGGAGGGACAGCATGCCGTCCTGGATGACCTCGGTGTAGGCCTGCAGGCCCTCGTAGCCTCCGCGCGCCAGCCCGGCGAGCACCGCATTGGCGATGTTTCCCACGCCCGATTGCAGCGGCAGCAGCTTGTCGGTCAGGCGCCCCGCCCTGATCTCGTGGTCAAGGAAGTCCAGCAGGTGGTCGGCGATCTGCGTGCTGGTCGCATCGACCGGGGCAAAGGGGCTCAGCCGGTCAGGGGCGTTGGTTTCAACCACGGCGACGATCTTGGCCGGGTCCACGCGCAGGTAGGGCTCGCCGATGCGCTGGTCGGCGGTGGTCATCTCGATGGGCTTGCGGTGCGGCGGCAGCGCGGTGCCGTAGTAGATGTCGTGCATGCCCTCCATGGCGGCGGACTGCTGGCTGTTGACCTCGATGATGACCTTGTCGGCCATGTCCAGCCAGGTCTTGTTGTTGCCCACCGAAGAGGACGGGATCAGGCTGCCGTCCTCCTTGATGCCCACCACCTCGATGATCGCCAGGTCGATCTTGCCGTAGAAGCCGAACCAGGCGTGCTGGGCCACGTGGGAGAGGTGGATGTCCATGTATTCCATCTCGCCGTCGTTGATGCGCCGGCGCAGCTCCGGATCCGACATGTAGGGCAGGCGCAGATCCATGCCCCCGGCCCGGGCGAGCACCCCGTCAAGCTCCGGGGCCGTCGAAGCCCCGGTGAGCACGTTGATCTTGAACGGATTCCCCGAGGCCTGTTCCTTTTCCATGAGGGCGGCGAGCGCTCCCGGGACGGCTTTCGGGTAGCCGGCGCCGGTGAAGCCGCTCATGGCCACCGTCATGCCGGGCTTGACCAAGGCCGCGGCCTGTTCGGCCGGCATTCGAAGGTCGAGAAACTTGGGGTATTGGATCCGATCGTGCACGGCTGCCCTTCCTGAAGATGTGTGACACACACGCGCTGCTTCGTGTCATTCGCGCCACTTTAGTCGGTGATCGCGTCACATTTGGGCCACTTTGCGCCTTCGATGCGCCGAACCGTTGGCTGGCTCGGTGAGGCGGTCAGTATTTGCGGTGACTGGCACCCGGCAGCAAACCTCCCGGATACCCTGGCAGGATCGAGGGGCGCCGGAAATGGGTGGGGGTAGTTGGGGTGCCGCGAGGCCATGGTCATCACGGACCGGGTCGCTGGTTCGGGCATCCCGGCCCGGCTGCTTGATCCCCAGTTCTTCGCTCGGCCGGACCAACGACAAACGGGCGCACCGGCCAAATCAATGGCAGACGCCCCCGTTTCCCTATTCATAGACCAGGACAATTCATTCTCGTGCCAGCCAGATTCCTCTGTGGTCTGCGGTTGGTTCCTGATGCCGCATGTGGGCCTTCCGGTAGCGCGCGACCATGGCGAAGGACAGCGCACATAGTAGGCCGAATCATCGTGAAGGCCGCAATGACCAGCTCTTCATGACCTGGTGTCATAGTGGTCGGTCATTCACGACAGGGCGGCAGATCGACGGGCGTGCCGCGCTTTATTCACCGCCGGACGCGCCGTGTTCGACGCCGGGAGGCGTCGAACAGTTGGCACATTCCTAGTGGTGCTATTGCATGCACTCCACCTCGATGGAAGGGCATGCCGAATTTCGAACAATCCTCGTTGATCCACCGGTCCACTGACCGGCCAACTCCAACGTGCAATCGACATCCGAAGCGACGTGCAGGGGCCTGTCAGCAAAGATTTCTGGCAGGCGTGCATCATCGAATCGCGCGGCCCGTTTTCGGTTCAGGCTGCAGAGCATGGGTACGGGGGATTTGCTGTCGCTACCTTCAGCGCTGCATCCGGCCCTGACAAATTCATCCCGGCCCAACTGTCCGTTCCGCCCAAGTGTTTGCACTGCTATACGAGCGGCCGTGCGGAAAATTCCGCTGCTCACGCTCTTCTGGCAAACCTCAAGGGGACCTTTAACTGTCGCATCTTTGTACGAGAAATACAAATCGGCTGGCACATCGTCGTCCAACGCGCGCCCGATCCGCCACTGGGAATCACCATTCCACCTCGTCAAGCAGGAGTGCGCCGTTGGCGGCGTCGCGCTCGATTGCCCCACCTAGCCGCACCGCGGCCTTCCGGTAGCTCGCTCCGAGAGCGGAAGGTGACTCCTGTTCCGGTTGCCTGCTCCTGCATGGAATCATCGGCGAGCATCACGACACGGTGTCCCCGAACAGCGATCCGGCGGGCGACGCCGAGCTCCGGCGGCACTGCGCCGCCGGCTTCTTGAGTGCGAAAAGGTAGGTGCGGCGTCTGGCTTCCGTAGCGGGCACTGCGCCGGGGCACGTCAGTGGGGTCGATCATGGCTGCAACGGTACGCCGCGGGCATGACGCGCAACATCCGTGCCGGTACCCGTTGATTTCCTGCACTGGGCACCCGGGGATGCCCGTAAAGATCGCCGGTCGTCACCCGACATCCGCTGTTCGCCGGAGCAGAGTAGGCTTCCGTCCATGACCACCGCCGTCGTTTTCGTCGCCGTGCTTGCCATGCTGGCCCTCTTCCAGCTTGCCCTGGCGCTCGGTGCCCCGTGGGGACGGTTCGCGTGGGGCGGGCGACACCCCGGAACACTGCCGACCGGCTTCCGGATCGCCTCTGCGTTCTCCATCCTGGTCTACGGATTCATCGCGGTGCTCGCGCTGGACCGTGCCGGGATGCTGGACGTTTTTCCGGAAGGCTTCTCCCGGATTGGCATCTGGGTCGTGTTCGCCTACCTCGCCCTCGGCGTGGTGATGAATGCGATCTCCCGATCCAAGCCGGAACGATATCTCATGACACCGGTGGCACTCGTGCTTGCGGTACTCGCGCTGCTCATCGCACTTTCACCTGCCGCCGAGAGGTCTTTCGCCGGCATGGTGTTGGACAACGGGAACGGGCCGGTGTTCTGCACGACCGTCATGGAGTCCTACCCGCCGCAATGCGGCGCCGACTCCCCAGCCGTGCTCGGCTAGGACTGGAATTCCGTGGATCACGAGCAGTCGCAGTCGGTACGCTGGGGCGAGTACAGCTTCGAGGGAGTGCGAGAGCGCGACACCATCACTCTGGGCGACGGGGCAACTCCGTTGCGCTGAGCTGGGCGGGAAGAGCGGGGTTGCTCGGGCCCCTCAAATGTGGCGGAGCGGGGCGTCCGGTCACCTTCACCCTGACGTATCCGAACCAAGGTGAACCGACGATGTTATCCCTGGACTGAGCACCTGCCGCAACGCTCGGACGCCAGATCCCTCCCGGGGAAAGGTCCGGGAGGGATCTGGCGTTGAATGAACCCGGGTTTGTCCCCCGGGGATCGGGGACAAACCGGGCCCCCCTAGCCCTTCAGTCTGGCGTTGACCGCGGCGGCATCCGGGTAGGCGGCCTGCGTGCCCTTCTTGGTGGCTGCCAGTGCGGCGCCCACCGAGGCAAAGGCTGCCGCGTCGGCCAGCGCGTCTCCGGCGGCCAGGCGTGCGGCAAGCCCGCCGGTAAAGGCGTCGCCGGCACCGGTGGTGTCCACCGCGTCCACGCGGGTGGGATGGATGCGGACAATGCGCTTCTGCGCTGCCGCGGTCGAGTCCAGCACCACGGAGCCCTGGGCACCGAGGGTCACCACTGCGCTTGGCAGCCCGCGTGCCACCAGGAGCTCCAGCACCGGCTCCCAGGCCGAGGCCTCGGCGTCGGGATCCGGAATTTGCTCCCCGTCAAGGAACTGCGAGGCCTCGTGCGCGTTGACCAGCAACACATTGGAGAGCCTTGCCAGGCTGGCCGGGATCGGGGCGTACGGGGACAGGTTCAGCAGCACCCTCGCGCCGGCGTCGGCCCCGGCGCGGGCCGCTGCCTCTACGGTGTCCAGGCCGACCTCCAGGCACAGGCAAAGCACTGCGGCGCCATCGAAGGTGGAGCCGGCGGCCTCGACGTCGGCCGGGGACAGGGTCCCGTTGGCTCCGGCGGAAATGACGATGCTGTTCTCCCCGTGCGCATCCACGGTGACCACGGCGACCCCGGTCTCCACGCCGTCGGCACGGCGGACCTGGCTGACGTCCACGTTGGCCGCGGCGCAGGAGTCAAGCAGCATCTGCCCGTTGGCGTCCCGGCCCACGGCGCCCACCAGGGACACGTTGCCGCCCAGGAGGCCGGCGGCCACGGCCTGGTTGGCGCTCTTGCCGCCGGGGTTCACCGTGAAGCCCTCGCCGTGCAGGGTCTCCCCCGGGGACGGCAGGCGCTGGGTGTAGATGGTCAGGTCGGCGTTCAGCGAGCCGACCACCACGATCCGGCCGGGCTCTTGCCCCTGGGCTTGGGTCTGCATTTACTTCACCTCTGCGTCGACGGGTTTGGGGATCAGCAACGAGGCGGCGAAGGCCGCCACGGTGATGACCAGGCCGACCACCACCACCGTCACGTAGGAGGCGCGGTCGCCCAGGGACGAGGTTCCCACGAGCACCGCGGGCAACACCAGGAAGCTCAGCCCGGCGCCCAGGTTGAAGGCGCCCGCATTCATGCCCGGCAGGAAGCCGGGGTTGCCCTTGGGCGAAAGCACCACGCCCAGGCCGTTGAGCATGATGTTGGCGGTGCCCGCGTACATGATGCCCAGCAGCGCGGTGCCGGCAACCATCATGGGCAGCGAGTCCATGCCGAAGAACACGATCAGCAGCAGCGCGGCGACGGAGCCGATCATGCCGATGCGCAGCACCTTGTTATAGCCCCACACGGGGGCCAGGCGTCCGCTGATGGGCCCGAAGACCCATCCGAGCAACGCGTAGGGGGTGAGAATCAGCAGCGCGGTCTGGGTGGGACCGACCCCGAAGCCGGGGCCCGCTGCCTGCACGTAGGCGGGGACGATGCCGTTGATGACGGCGAAAATGCCGGTCATGGTCAGCACCGTGGTCAGCAGCGGCGCCCAGGTGGCGCGCTGGCGCAGGTGCTCGAGCTGCACCATGGGCTCGGCCACGCGCTTCTCGGTGGCCCAGAAGCCGTAGAAGGCGGCGGCGGCCAGGGCCAGCAGCACCAGCGAGGTGATCACGGTGGCCGGGTCGATGCCGCTGACCAGTTTGGCGGCCTCGTTCAGGGCGGTCAGCAGGGCGCCGACGGCAACGACGATGAAGAACACGCCGAGCCAGTCCATCTTGGTGCCGGCTTGCGGCTTGGACTCGCGCGTCAGCAGCGCCACGGCAGCCGCTGCAAGGACGGCCAGCACCACCATGAACCAGAAGATGGAACGGAATCCATGGTTCTCGGCCAGGTAGCCGCCGAGGAAGGAATCGACGCCGGCGACCCCGCCGTTGACGGCAAGGATCAGGCCCATGAGGGTGCCGTAGCGGCGCGGGTTGGGCACCGCGCTTCGCAGCATCAACAGGCAGAGCGGAACCGTGGGACCGGAGATGCCCTGGACGATGCGGCCAACGAAGAGCCATTCGATGTTCGGGGCCAGGGCCGCGACGACGGAGCCGACGGCGGTCAGCAGCATCATGATGACCAGGATGCGCTTGCGGCCCACCACGTCGGAAAGGCGGGGCAGGAAGAGGGAGAACAGCGCGGCGGTCGTGAAGAACCAAGTCTGGGACAGGCCGATGGCCGCCTGGTCGGTTCCCAGCTCCTCGCCCATGGTGACCAGCGCAGGGCTGAGCATGGAGGCGTTGAGCTGGAACGCCACGCAGGCGGTGAGCAGGGCGGCGGTCAGCGCCGCGGCGCCGCCGCGGGTGCCGGTGGCTTTTTCGGTCAGGGTGCTCATGCGCTTGCGAGCTCAACGTCGCCGATGCGCACCAGCGCGTCGGTCACCAGGTTCCAGAAGCGCTCGTGGTCAAGGTCCACGGCGACGGAGGTGTGGCAGTCGGCGGGGGCCGGGGCGCGGAAGTCGGCCACCGTCATGCCCAGGGTCAAGGTGCCCGTCAGTTCGATGTTCACCGGCACCTTGCGGGTGGTGACGATGGTCGGGTCGATGACGTACGCCACGGCGCAGGGGTCGTGGACCGGCGGGAAGTCGAAGCCCTGGGCGTCCTTGTAGGTTGCCTTGAAGAAGTCCATGAGTTCGCGCACGAACTTGGCCGGGCCGGTGCCCACTGCCTCGATCTGGGCGACGACCTCGTCGGTGGCCAGCGCCTGGTGGGTCAGGTCGAGTCCGACCATGACGACAGGCCACTTCTCGTTGAAGACGATGTGCGCGGCCTCGGGGTCGATGATGATGTTGAATTCGGCCACGGCGCTCCAGTTGCCCACGTGGTAGCCGCCGCCCATCAGCACGACTTCCTTTACGCGCTCGACGATGCGCGGCTCCTTGCGGGCGGCCATGGCGATATTGGTCAGTCCGCCGGTGGGTACCAAGGTGACGGTGCCCGGCTCGTGGGCCATGATCGTGTCGATGATCAGGTCAACGGCGTGGCGGGGGTCCAGCTCGATGGCGGATTCGGGCTGGAGGGGGCCGTCCATGCCGGATTCGCCGTGGATGTCGGGCGCGTTTTCGATGGTGCGCACCAGCGGGCGGTCGCAGCCGGCGGCGAAGGGAACCCCGGTGATCCCGGCGATGGTCCCGGTCGCGAGTGCGTTCTTGGTGACCTTGGCCAGGGTCTGGTTGCCGACCACGGTGGTGACGGCAAGCAGTTCGATTGCGGGGCTGCCGTGTGCCAGCAGGATCGCAACGGCGTCGTCGTGCCCGGGATCGCAGTCGAGGATGATCTTCCGCGGTTCGGTTGAAGCGAGGGGTGCGCCCATGGTTTTCTCCACATCTTCGGGGATAACTTACCGGGGTTTGCGGCCGCGGAAAGGAAATGCTGTTTCCCCGAAATTCTGGCACCCTGGGGCAGCTTACGTCAAACGCTTAACTGCGGCGGCGAATATGCCCTAGTCAAACGCTTGACTTTCGACGGGTCCCGACTGCTGCCGCTCGACTAAGATTAAGGCCATGCATTCGACCCAAAAGCCGCGCGCCACGGCAATCAACCGGCGACGGGTCACGGCCGCGATGGTGGCAGAACGCGCGGGGGTCTCAACTGCCACGGTTTCCCTGGTTGCCAATGGCAAGGCCAGCGGCCGGGTTTCGCCTGGGAACGAGGCCAAGGTCCGCGAGGCCATCCGGGAACTTGGCTACGTGGTCGACGGGATCGGCAGTTCGCTGGCCAGGGGTGTGAGCAATACCGTCATCATGGTGGCGCCCGACATCTCCAACCCTTTCTTTGCCACGGTTATTGCCGGGGTCCGCGCCGCGCTGGGCTCCGAATTCCAACTGCTGCTCTCGGTCACCGATGCCGGCCAACTGCCCAGCGCCGATGACACTCGCCGCCTGCTGGGCCTGCGCCCGGCAGGGCTCCTGGTCGACGCCCCGGACCCCTCCTTCCTCGAGGAACTTTCGGCGCCAGGTCCCCTGGTACTGCTTGATGCCCCCGGCCTCGGGCCCGAGGTCCCGGCCGTGAACCTCGATGTCGCCCAGGGCGGACGGCTCCTGGCCGAGCACTTGGCCGCCACCGGCCACAAAAAGGTGGCCTACATCGACGGCACCACCGGAACCACCACCTTTGAGGTTCGCCGCATCGCCTTCCTCGAGGCCGCGGGCGCCCTGGGCATGGAAGTCCCCGAGGGAGCGCGGATCGCCGCGACCATCAATGTCGGCCTGGCCGCCAATGCCTTCGCCGAGGCCTGGCCGCAGTGGAAAAAGCTGGGGGTGAGCGCGGTGGTCTGCGCAACCGACACCCACGCCTATGGCGTGCTGCAGGAAGCGCGGGCCGCCGGCATCTCGATTCCCGGCGAACTCGCGGTGACAGGCTTTGATGACCTGCCCTATTCGACCACCAGCTCCCCCGGCCTGACCAGCGTCAACCTGCCCGGCGAACTGCTGGGCCGGCGGGCCGCCGAACAGTTGCTGCGACTCATCGCGGGCGAGGACCTGGAGACCCAACAAGTCACCCTGGAGAGCACGCTCATGGTCCGTGGATCGACCGTCCAGGGCTGACGCTTTCCTCAGGAAGCTGGCACCCTGCGCAACTGGACCCGGGTTCCAGCCGCCGCGTCGTGCGGTCCACGTCCGGTGACAAACACCAGCACGATGTAGAGAAGCGCCGCGACCGTTACCGCGTTCAGTCCCACGACGACCCATGCCGGCGGCGTTGCCTCATAGCCTTCGCGGTAGTACACGTACATCATTTGCCACACGAAAAAGTGGGCGCCTTCCCACGGCAGCAACTTCACGATGGTTCTCAACAGGATTTTCGTGCGGTTCGGCGCCGCACCGTCTGCGGCCCTCACCTCCAACCCCAGCTTGCGCTTGCCCCAGGTCGCATGGTGCGGCCCGGACTCGGTCCTGTACAGGTAGACGCCGACTACGAACGTGAGAAGCAAAAAATAGACCAGCTGACTGCCGAGCGGGCCAATGGTTCCCAGGGTGTCGGGCAGTTCCCCGCGGATCAGGAAAACGACAGTTGAAACCACGCCGAGAACGATCATCCAAGCCAAGATGACCACGTAGTCAAGCCCCAGGGCGGCCAAGCGCCGCGTCCGCTCACGCATGGAGCCAGCCTAACTGGCGCGGTATTTCCTGCCAACGGTGCCAATGTCGCTGGACAGGGCCTCGGAATCGCCAGCAGCCGAGAGGACTCACAACACCGAACCTCCGTGGGACCGACAGTGCCAAGATAGGCTTCGTCATGTTGCTGCCCCCATTTTCCTTGTGGAAGGACCCTCATGAAGTTCACCGGCCTGAGCGCTTTTCCCTTGACGCCACTTACCGCCACCGGCATTGACGAGCGCGCCTTCGAATCCACTATTGGCCGACTCGCGTCCGCAGGTGTCGATTCGATCGGTGCCCTCGGTTCCACCGGCAGCTATGCCTATCTCGACCGGAGCGAGCGGGCCCGCGCGGCATCCCTGGCCGTTCAGTGCGCCGGCGGCGTTCCGGTGATCGTCGGTGTTGGCGCGCTGGGCACCCGGGAGGTGCTGCGCAATGTGGAAGATGCCCAGAGCGCCGGAGCGGACGCCGTGTTGCTGGCACCGATGACGTATCAGCCACTCACCGAGGACGAGGTGTTCGGGCTTTATGAGGATGTCTCGGCGAACCTTTCGGTGCCCTTGGTTGTCTACGACAACCCCGGTACCACACGCGTGAATTTCAGCGATGAGCTGCACGGCCGGATTGCGCAGCTCAAGGCCGTGGCATCCATCAAGATTCCACCTGTGTCTGCCAATCCGGCCGAAGCTGCGGAACGTGTCGCTGCCCTCCGGGCGCTGGTGCCCGGGCATGTAACGATCGGCGTCAGCGGTGACGGCGCGGCCGCCAATGGACTACTGGCCGGATGTGATGCCTGGTACAGCGTGATGGCGGGGATCCTGCCGGAGCATTGCCTGGCGATCACGCGCGCCGCCACGTCCGGCGACGTGGAAAAGGCTCGATCGCTGTCGATGGCCATGGAACCCCTGTGGGCGCAGATGGCCCGATACGGGAGTTTCCGGGTCGCTTCGGCAGTGGCCGAGGATCTCGGATTGGTGAAGCCGGGAAACCTGCCCATGCCGGTAAGAAGCCTGGATGCCGACGGGCGCCTCGCGGTGCGGAGCGCCCTGAATGAAATTGGGATTACCACTCTGGCCTGACGAATGGGCATTGCTCCGCAACATTTGAATCCAACTGTGCGCGAAAGCCGTTTGGCCGCGTCCCACGGAGGCGCCCGCACCATGGGACGAGGCCGGCTTTGAGCTCGGGCGGAGCCCGCGGCCCTGCAACTCGAGACGCATGGGGCACTGCACGTCCTGGACTGCGGAGCATTCCCGGTGGTGCAGGCGTGGACAGAGCCGGATGAATGGCAGCAGCCGCGCCGCGCCCTCACCCTCTACGTGCCGGGGCCTTGGGCGGCGGCGTCGTCAGTGTCGGTGTCGACCGGCTGCACCGATGCCTCCGGGATCCACACGATGTCCCCGTGCTCGGCATTAGCCCCCCGCGCCAGGACGAACAGCATGGACGACAAGCGGTTCAGATAGCGGGCGGTCAACGGATTGACCGCATCCGGATACTCCTCGACGGCGATCCAGACCGCCCGCTCGGCGCGCCGGACCACGGCCCGGGACATATACAGCAGCGCCGCCCCTGCAGTGCCGCCGGGGAGCACTGTGCCGCTGACGTCCTCGGAATCCGCGTCGAAATGCTGCGTGGCACGTTCCAGCCGGTCGATATGCCCCTGGACCATCCTTGCCCGCGCCGGCTCCTGTCGGGATAACGGGACAGAGAGGTCCGCCGCAAGATCGAAAAGATCGTTCTGCACGCTCACCAGCATAGATGTCAGGTTGATTGGCAGACCGCCCATGGCAACGGCGACGCTGATGGATGCGTTGGCTTCATCGCACTCCGCAAAGGCGACAACCCTTGCGTCTCGCTTGGCCACGCGGCCGTGGCCGCCGAATTCGGTATGTCCGTCGTCTCCATTCCGGGTGTAGCCGGCGGGCTCCGGGGCTAGGGATTCTTCGCTCTCACTCATGTCTGCAACTATACTGACGAAGGCCATGCGGCGAACAACTAGCCATCCTCCCGGACGGCGGACCGCACAATGACCCGGCATTGGCCGCCAGTTGGTGAGGAGTTCGATGAAACATCATTCAAGCGACCAAGACCTGGAGGAGCGGGTGGGCGAACCCGCATCATTGCCGCCGACCCAGGGCTGGGCGAGCGTTGACAAGACGGTCTTCGGCGTCTCAGCCGGACTCATTGTGGTGCTCATCCTGCTGGGCGTGTTCTTCACGGATGCCGTCGGGGACGGCGCCGCGGCGGCCCTGTCCTGGATCACCAATACTTTCGGCTGGCTGTTCATCCTGGGTGCCTCCGGATTCGTCGTCTTTTCCCTGGTCCTGGCCTTCGGCCGCTACGGACGGATCCCACTTTCCAATGAAGGCGAAGCGACAGAATTCAGCACTCTCTCCTGGGTCGCCATGATGTTCAGCGCCGGCATGGGGATCGGGTTGATGTTCTACGGCGTGTACGAACCCGTCACCCATCTGGCTTCCCCGCCGCCCTTTGTCGACGTCGCGCCCGGCAGCCCGGAGGCCGCCAGCACTGCCATGGCCTACACGATGTTCCACTGGGGTCTGCATCCCTGGGCGATTTATTCTGTCGTCGGGCTGGCGCTGGCCTATTCCACCTACCGGATGGGCCGCGGCAACCTGATGAGCGCCCCGTTCCAGTCCCTGTTCGGCAAGGAACGCATCGAAAAGAGGGGCTGGGGCAAGCCCATCGACATCCTGGCCATCATCTGCACCAAATTCGGTACCGCCACCTCGCTCGGTCTCGGGTCGCTGCAGATCGCAGCGGGCCTCGCGCTGCTGCGCACCGGCGAGTTCGAGGAAGACCCCTCGGCCGCGGTGCCGATTATCGTGATCTGCGTGCTAACGGTCGGCGTGGTGCTCTCCGCCGCCAGCGGCATCTCCAAGGGCATTAAATGGCTGAGCAACACCAATATGGTCCTGGCCGGAGTCCTGCTGGTGTTCGTTTTCGTGGCCGGCCCCACGCTCTTCATCCTGGATCTGCTGCCCTCTGCCATCGGTGCCTACCTGACCGAGCTGGTCCCGATGAGTTTCCATTCGGCCGTCTTCGGCGGCAGTGACTGGCTGGCCAGTTGGACCATCTTCTATTGGGCCTGGTGGATCTCCTGGACCCCGTTTGTTGGCACTTTCATCGCCCGGATTTCCCGCGGTCGCACCATCCGGGAATTCGTCCTGGGCGTGCTGCTGGTGCCCACCGCCGTCAGCATGGTGTGGTTTGTCATCTTCGGCGGGGCCGGCATAAACCTGCAGCTGAACGGCGTGGACATCGCCGGCACCGGCAGCGAGGCGGCGGGGTTCTTCGCAGCCCTGCAGAACTATCCGTTCTTCATCGGGGCGGCGCTGGTGGTCATGGTTCTGACCGCCGTCTTCTTCATCAGCGGCGCCGATGCCGGCGCCCTGGTGCTGGGGACCTTGTCCACACGCGGCAGCAAGCACCCCTGGAAGCCGCTGGTGATCTTCTGGGCTGTACTCACCGGTGCGGTGGCCGCGGTCCTGCTGGCCGTCGGCGGGCTCGCTGCCCTGCAGACTTTCACCATCCTGGCCGCCAGCCCGTTTGTGCTGATCATCATCGGGCTCTGCGTGGCACTGTACGCTGACCTGCGCCGCGACCCGCTGCGCCAGCGCCGGCCCGGCCCGGTTCGCGGAGCGACGGGGCTGCAGGCAGCCGTCCCCTTCAGCGAGGCGGCCATGGCCGAGGCCGAGGCCGAAGAAGGTGCCGACCCCGCCGACGACGGAAACGGGACAAAAGAAACACCTACGCCGCCCGCCGGTGGGAGCGAATTTGGGCCGGATTTGCCCAAGACGCCCCGTTGAACCTCTTCCGACTCCGTCCTAGGCCAGCACCTCCAGGGCCAACAACATGTACAGCAGCGCTATCACCAGGATGTTCATGGTCGCGGCACGCCCCGCAGTCTTTTCCGGGTCCTTGGGCTCCTCATTCAAGGTCAGCGTGACATCCAAGCCCCAGTAGATGAAGATGGACAGCGAGACGCCGGCGGCGAAAGCTAGCGATCGCCCATGGGTTCGACGAGTCCCGGCCCGTTGTTGCGCACATTTCCCACGGGCTTGCCGACTTCACGCGGCAGGATCTCGGGATCCGGAATGGCATCCAACAGTGAACGGATTTCCGTCTTGTCGGAGAGTCCGGGATCCAGCCAGTCCGCCTGCAGGTCGGCAGGCACGATCACCGGGGTGCGGTCGTGGATGTGGCCCAGGGCATCGGCTGCCGGTCGGGTGAGGATCGTCGTGCTCATCCGCCACTCACCGTCCTCGCCGTCCGGAATTTCCGGGTCGCGCCAGAACCCATAGTGACGGGCGAAGCCCACGATTCCCCCATCCTGGGGGCTCACTCATGCAATCGAAAAGATCGACGCGCGAGCCAGCCGATACGCACGTGGCCCCAGCAGGGAATTCGATATCGATTGGGAAACCAAGAGCTCCGACGCGTGATAGCCCTTCACGTTGTGAAGGGCTGGTCTACCAAGTATTCTCGGTCAATCGCCGATAACCGCACATACGTAGTCGGCTTGTGGCTGGCTGCCGATCCACGCCCCCGATCGTTGGTGGCGGGACGCGCCCCTCAGCTCGTGCCCAGGCGGAACCCACAGGCTTGGATAAGGTGGAGGAATGACCGCAGCCGAATTGCTTCCGCATCCCGGAGACTACGCCTGCTGAACATGATGATGAACCGCTCAATGCAGCGCACTGGGACCGCGCCGTCAAATTTCACCCAGCACCTGGCGGCCGCCGATTCGGAGTTGGCGCAACAGGTCGCCAAGGACCCCTACGCCTTCGAGTTTCTCGGGCTTTCCGGCGAAGTAGCCGAACGCGACCTGGAACAGGCCCTCATGGACCGTATCGTGGAGACCCTGCGCGAAATGGGACCCGGGTTCGCCTTCGTCGGACGACAGGTGCACCTTGAGGTGGAGGGGGACGATTTTTACGTGGACCTGCTGTTCTTCCACGTCGAGCAGCTGCGCTATTTCGTCATCGAGCTCAAGACCGGGCAGTTCCAGCCCGAGTTCGCCGGCAAACTGAACTTCTACGTGGCACTGGTGGATGACAAACTCCGCCGCACAGCCCACTCCCCCACCGTGGGCATCCTCATTTGCGGCAGCAAGAACGACCACACCGTGCGCTACGCGCTGGGGCGCTCCACCTCTCCCATGGCCGTCGCCGCCTACACCTACGACCAACTCACCGCCGCCGACCGCGCGCTGGTCCCTGCCGAGGACCAACTCACCGCGGCCCTCGATGCGCTCCCGGACGAAACCAACTAGCCCAACTTCTGAGCCGATGAGATGCAGCTCCTCCTAAATTCTCTGTCAAGCTATATTCGGTACCCGGAGGCTCCAAAGGGGCCAGCTCCGCATATCTTCTTTCTCTTGTTTACTGAGAAGCCCAAAGCAGTAGTCGACTTCCTCTTGGTCGTCCAAAAGCATCGCACATGCCGTCTCAATGAAGGGGATTTTCCTGCGCTTGTTGACTGACTGAGCTCTTGAGAGCACGGATGGCTTTTCGATCATCTTGGCTGAGACTGACCGGTATGGATTTGGGCGTGGAGCCCCAACGCTGCCACGCGGTCCGGGGCAGTGTCGCACCAAGTCCACGCGACGCTGATGATTGCTTGTTCGGGTCAGGGTTTTCTTCTCGTGCCGTCCCTCGTCGCCATCGCGGGGATCCCGACGGCGACAGCGACGATCGCAGTCGCAACTGCTGCGGAAGGAACAAAGAAGATCAGAGCGCCGATGCCCATTGGCGTGACAAGAAGTGAAATGGCACGGAACGTGCCGACCGAGGCGATGGCACGCCCGCGTTCCTCCAACCCGACGGCCTCCGTGGCGAGCGCTGGGCCAAGCGTCTGCAGGATCCCCGCTCCCATCCCCGAGATGAACAGGAACGCACCGGCCAGCACAAGGTGGGGCGTCATGAACACCATCAACGCCACCCCTCCGACTGCGAGGGCCGCGCCGAGGACAGCCGACAGCCTCACTCCTGCTCGACGAACTGACCTCGCGACCGCGGAACCGGCCAGCGCCGCGAGGTTCGCCAGCGTCATCATCGCGCCAACGACCGGGATGGAGTGCCCCGCCTCGGTCAAGAGAACGGGCAGATACGAGTTCAGGATGCCCCGCCACGCGCCGGCCGTCGCGCCCATCCATCCAGCCGTCGTCACTCCATCGCGCCGCCACATAGGAACTGCTTTCTCGGCGGTTTCCGTGCGCGGCTTCGCGAACGGTTCGTATCGGATGAGGAATGCACAACTCAAGACACCCGGTCCTGCGATGCCTGCGGCGATGAAGAGTGCGAAAGAGAGCGACGAGGCGCCGATGATTCCTGCGAGGAGGGGGCCGATGAGCAATCCGACGCCGTTTGTCACATTCATGATGGCTAGAGCGGACACCGCCGGTCTCGATGCACGGATCACGTGCGTCTGCATGCCCGTGAAGAAGTACGCGCGGGCGGCCCCCTGGAGGAGTTGCGAGGCGACGAACGCCCACAGCTCATCGGTCACGCCGAGGATCACGCACGAGGACGCCAACAAAATCAGCGCGACGAGGACGAAGGTCCGCGTGCTGAAGCGATCCATCAGCGCGCCCATTCCTGCTCTCGCGATGATTTGCGTGATGGCGGACACTCCGACGAGGAATCCCACAGCCCCTAACTGGTACCCGGCTGCCGTGGCCACGAGCGGGACGACGACTGTCGCCATTCCGAGCGTGACGGAGAACAGAAGAATAGTCGTCTGGGAGAGGATGTCCTCCCGCCGCGGCGTGGGGGCCGTGCTGTCCTGCACTGACGTCATGTCTCATGCCCGTTCTCACGACCTCCCGGTCGCACAAAGAAAAAGGGGCCTTCGTCTCCGCAAGTTGTTCGCGGAGACGAAGGCCCCGGTGGTTATGTGCGCGAACGAGTCAGTACGATGCTTTGAGCACGTCGATGAAGTTCGCCGGCAGTTCGTCGAAGGCCGGGACGACGTCGTTCGCGAGTTCCTCGCCCGAGAGGTAGGACAGTTCGCGCTGCATCTTCTCGGCCTGCTCGAGGACCTCGGGGTCCTCCACTGCCGCTGCGAGCGCGTCCTGCAGGCAGCCGCGCGTCTGCTCATCCATGCCCGCCGGCGCGACCAGCGGGCGGCCGTACTCTGTGAGCAGTTTGATGCCATTGATGATTTCCTCCGCATCCGCAGAGAGGTCGAGCTCGCTGAACACGGTGGCGTCGGGGGCAACCGCCGGTGCCTCGTCCGCGAACGACAGCGGGACGATCGTCTCACCGTTCTCGATGCTCGTGCGGCGGCTGTCCAGCGGACCTGCGATCGCGTCCACGTTGCCCTGGATGAGGGCAAGGTCGGTTTCGGCCTGGCTGTTGAATCCTACGACGACCTCGGCGTTCTTCAGGTCGAATGCCTTGATTAGCGCGTTGGCTACGATGTAATCGGAGGACCCGCGGCCGGTTGATCCGAACCTGAATCCATCGCTTTTCATGACGTCTTCCCACGTCTGGTAGTCGCTGTCAGCATTGGTGGTGACGACCAGGTCATCAACGGCAACGCGTCCGATGTAGCTGAGGTCGTCGAATCCGAATTCCGGCCCTTGGGCGCCTGCAAGGATCGCGGCGGCCGCGCCCGTTCCATTGACGATGGCGATCTGGCTGCCGTCGGCAGGGGCCGTGGTGAGCTGATTGATTGCGAGCAGGCCGCCCGCGCCGGGCTTGTTCATGGGGATCACCTTGGCATCCAGCGCGTTCTCGATGCCGGGGATGATGACACGTGAGAGCACATCGTACCCTCCTCCGGCGTTGTATGGGATCACGAGCTCGATGGTCTTTCCCTTGAAGGATGAGCAGCTTTCGGCCGCAGCCGCGCTGGAAGTTGATCGCTCCTGACCGGGTGCCGTGCATCCGGTCAGTGCGAGAGCGCCGATCACACTCGCCCCCAGGGCGACACGGGCGATGCGAGATTTATTTTGAAACATGAACATACCTTCCTTGGTACTTATGCCGGGTTTTGAGGTGGAGGTCATCCTCCGGGAAGCAAGGCTCCTGGGGGGCTGGGGATGTACGTTACCCAGCGCATGAGGACCCACAGCAGCCCAGTCAGGACCACTGTGTATATGAGCGAGAAAATCCAGGTCTTCTTGCCAATTGCCATCAGGTATACGAGGGACAGCGCGGCCGCGGCGACGAACAGCCCGCACAGGTAGAGAACCAAGAAGAACCCGGCGATGAAACCGAGCGTCGTCAGCCACACGCGCCGCGAGGTGTGCGACAGGACGTACTCCGCGTCGTTCGGATCAATCTCGTCGTTGTCTTCTGCGGACTCGTTGAGCATCGCTGCCTGCTCCTCGGCGGGGCCGGCGGTCCTGTCAGTCCCGGTCTCCCCACGCTGCCGCGCCAGCGCGATCGACTTGCTGACGAGCAGCCAGGCTGCGCACAGCAGGCCGAGGCCCGCAGCCAGCCGGGGCAGCAGCAGCGACACCGCGGGCGGATAGGTGACGCTCGTGACGAGCGCCCCGCTGCAGATGACAAGAACCACACACGAGATGACAAGGTCCGGCATCGCGGACCGCTTCGTCGATGGGGCCGTCATTTCTTCCTTCCAATCGTTTGCATTGCACGGGTGCGGGGCCCCGGGACCGTCTCATCGGCAAGGCGTGCGCGGTGGTCGCGGTGCACCGAGCGAATGCTGAGGAACAGCGTCGCGAGGACGGCCAGGCCGACGATGAGGACGCCCGGACGGGTGAGCCATTCGGCGCCGAACAATGTGTTGGAGAGGTTCAAGTACTGCTCAAGAAGTTTTCCGAGCACGAGCGCGAGCAGGAACGGCACGCGCGGCCAGTCCCACCGCAGACACACCACGCCGAGCACTGAGGCCCCGAGCATGACCAGCAGGTCACCCCAGCTGTTGTTGGCTGTATAGGCACCGATCACGATGAACATGAACAGAATCGGTGTGATAACTGGGCCGCTGATCTTCGTCATGGCTGCGAGCGGGCGAACGAGCGCGAACGCGAAAACGACTCCGAGAATCCCGGCGATAATGACCGTCCACACCATCGAAAATGTGATGCCCAGCTGCGTGGTCAGCATTTCCTGACCCGGTTTGACTCCGAGAACGAGGAATCCGCCGAGCAGGACCGCTGTGGCCGCCCCGCCGGGGATTCCGAACGCGATCGTGGGTATGAGCGAACCTGCGTCTTTCGCGTTGTTCGTCGCCCCCGCCGCGACGAGCCCATCGACGGCGCCCTTGCCGAATTGCTCGGGGTTCTTGGAAGTCTGGCGCGCCTGCCCGTACGAGATCCACTGCGCGACAGTGCCGCCGAGACCGGGGAGCATTCCGATAACCACGCCGATCGATGACGAACGGATTACCACGGGCCAATGGCGGAGGGCGTCAGTCACTCCACGCATCGTGCCGGTGAGCTTGGTATCGCCGAGCGGTCCGTTGGCGATGGAGGACCGGGTCAGCATCAACTGGAGCACCTCGGCGCCACCGAAGAGACCCACGACAACAGGGATCAGCGCAATGCCGCTCCAGAGATACATCTGGTCGAAGGTGAACCGTGGCAGGCCCGCAGAGGGGTCTGATCCGACGTAGGAAACGAGGAGGCCGAAGGCCACCATCGCCATCCCCTTCGCTAGGTTCTTGCCGGCGAGCGTCACCACGAATGCCAAACCCAGGAGCACAAGCATGAAGAACTCGGGCGGTCCCAGCAGCAGCACGAGGGGGCGGATCACGGTGATGAAAACACCGAGGACGATCGCACCGAAGACGATGCCCATAGCGGAGCTGGTGAGTACGATTCCAAGTGCGCGTCCCCCTTGCCCCCTCTTCGTCATCGGGTAGCCGTCGAGCACCGCGGCCGCCGACGTGGCTTCGCCCGGGATGCCGAACAGTACGGAGGTGATGTCGCCGGCTGTCCCCGTCACGATCCACATGCTCAGGAGGAACACGAGCCCCTGAACCGGCTCCATCGCGAAGGTGAATGGAAGCAGGAGGGCGAGCGCCACGGCGCCTCCGAGTCCCGGCAGGATCCCCACGACGAATCCGATGAGCATTCCGATGAGCATCAGACCCAGGGTCTCCCACTGGAGCACCTGGTCCAGACCACTTGTGATCGCGTCGATCATGCGAGACGCCTCCTTGTGCACGCACTGTGCATAGCGTGCAAGCCCACGCTACCCACGACTTCTCGAGGGAGCGGTCTTAAGACCCGCCTTCGTGTCGCTGACACCATCGAACGCCCTTCACTTCGTTTTGATTCGCAGGGCATCGCCTGCGATTCCCTGCCCGAACACATCGGTGTGATCGGACTCATATTCTCAATGGAAGGACCATACCACCATTTACCCTTTCGTCAACAGCCCGGTATCCTAGCTATGTGCACCCGCACCGCGATCATCGATTGATCTCGACGCATCCGAATGACAGGAGACGGCATTGTCCGGAACCCCCCTAAGCCCGCCACCCACACAGCTTTTCAGCCAGGTAAATGTGGACCGCGCTTATCACGTCATCGTCGAGCAGATCAAGCAGCTAATCAGGGACGGCAACCTGAAGCCGGGCGACCGCCTGCCGAACGAACGCGAATTCTGCCAACAGCTTGGGGTCAGCCGCGTCACGGTTCGCGAGGCGCTCCGCGTTCTCGAAGCGACGGGATTGATCCAGGTAAACCTCGGCGCACGCGGCGGGTCGTTCTTGACCTCCCCCTCGCCAGAACTCGTGGGAGAGAACCTCGCGCACCTCCTGACCCTCTCGCCAATCACAGCGAGTGCCACAACGGAGGCCCGCCAAATATTCGAGCTCGGAATCCTCCCCCTGGTCCTCGAGCGGGCAACAGCGGAGGACATCGCCGCCCTCCACGACCTCGTGGCCGAGGCGAAGGCCGACGGCGCCTCCTCCACGGACATGTCCGCCGCGTTCCACGTGCGACTCGCGGCATGCACGCACAACCCAGCCATCGAAGCGTTGATGCACAGCTTCCACGGGCCCCTCATCTCCTCCCTCCGCGTGGCGAAGACCATCGCCCCGCATATGGGCCTCAAGGGCGTCGAGGAGCACGGCCACCTCGTAGAGGCGATCGAGGACGGCGACCTCGATCGCGCTCGTGCGATCCTCGCCCAGCACCTCGAGCGAACGGCGCAACGGCTCGCGGAGAAGTAGGGACGACCTCGACATAATGTGGTCTAATGGTCCTACCCTTAAGGAGGACCATGAATCACATCGCAACGCCTCGAATTTCCGCCCGCACCCTGATCATCGGCGCCGGCCAGGCTGGTCTCCAGCTCGCGGCCACCCTGCGCGAGCTGGGGGACACGGCGCCGATCACCGTTGTCGGCGGGGAGAGCCGGCCGCCATATCAGCGCCCACCGCTGTCGAAGGCCTTCCTCAGCGGCAGAGCCGCGGAGCACGAGCTGGCGCTTCGCGGCGCCGACTATTACACGGCGAACGACATCACCCTCGTCTGCGGCGAGTGGGTGGATACGATCACGCTCGACGACGATGCCGCCGGGTCGGGCGAAGCCGTGACTCGCAGCGGCCGGACGATCGCTTTCGACCGGCTCGCGTTCACTGTTGGCGGCACACCCCGTCGTATGCGTGCGCACGGCGCTGAGCTCGCGGGAATCCACTATCTGCGCACCATCGACGACGCCGTCGCGCTCAAGGAATCCCTCGACGATGCGTCTCGCGTCGTCGTCGTCGGCGGCGGATTCGTCGGTCTTGAGATCGCAGCGGCGGCGACGGCGAGCGGCAAGGACGTCACCGTCCTGGAAGCCCAGGACCGCCTCATGGCACGCGCTGTCGCGCCCGAGATGTCCCGCTTCTATGCAGACGCGCATCAGCGCCGCGGCACACGCATCGTGCTCGATGCCGCCGTGTCGGGCTTCCGCGGAACAGATCGCGTGAGCGGCGTCGAGCTCGCTGATGGCCGTGTGATCGACGCCGATGTCGTGGTCATCGGCATCGGCCTGATCGCCCACACGGAGCTCGCCGCGTCCGTGGGGCTGGCCAGCGAGGGCGGCATCGACGTCGACGCCTTCGGGCGCACCCGCATCCCGGGCATCGTCGCCGCAGGCGACTGCGCGGTGAGCTCCCACCCCGTCCACGGCCCTGTCCGGCTCGAGTCGGTGCCGAACGCGATCGCGCAGGCGAAAGCGGCTGCCGCCTCCTTGATGGGCCATGAGCCGGGCGTGACGGCGGTGCCGTGGTTTTGGTCGGATCAGGCCGACCTCAAACTCCAGATGGCCGGTCTCACGATGGGCCACGACCAAGTGGTCGTTCGCGGCGATCCCGACAGCGAGCGCTTCTCGGCGCTCTACTACCGCGATGGTCAGCTCGCATCGATCGAGGCGGTCAACGCTCCGCTCGACTACATGACGGCGAGGCGCATCCTCGAGGCAGGCGGAAACATCCCACCGGAGGCTGCGGGTGACACGGACATTCCGCTGAAGAAATACCTCACGAGGTGACGACGCAGTTCGGCCGGAGCGCCGCGGGAGCGCTCCGGCCGAACTGCGTCAGATGACGAAGGACTCCAGCGACTCGGGAGCAAACAGGTCCTCGGGCTCGCGACGCGCTCCGGACAATCCCTGCTCGTGGTGGTACCTGAGGAACGTGGTGAGCACCTTTCGATCGACTCCACCCAACCCGTACGACCAGTAGTCATCGCCCAGGAGCTCCCGCGCCTCTTCGAGATGGAACATCAGCCATGGCTCCATGAACTGCAGAGCCGAGGAGTCGTAGATGCGCGCTGCCGCCTGGGCCTTAGCTGCGGCCAAGGCCTTGGTCAGCGATTGCGCAACCCACCGGTGGCGCTCGTACAACTCGCGACGCAGCACGACGACGTGCATCACCGGGAAAATCCCCGTGGCCCGGAAGTACGCCTGCTCGGCCTGTTTCGTGTCGGGGAAGAGTCGAGCGATGCGCCCGTCCGGCCGCCCGAAGGTACTCGGGATCCGCGGCGAGAAAATCGCGTCGAGGTCCCCCACGGCTAGCATCTCGGACAGCGTGCGGTCCGAGGGAATCGGATGAATGTCGAACGGCACATCCACGACGCCCTTCTCGATCCGCCCGGGACTCTCCTGGCCGCCGGTGAAGAACGTCGATGCATCGAGCGGCAGGCCGTGGTGGTCGGCCAGGATCCCTCGTTGCCACACGCACGCGGTCAACTGCACCTCGGGCATGCCGATCCGCTTGCCGCGCAGATCGGAGGGTTTCACCACCCCGGCATCGACGTTGACGAACATCCCTCCGTGGCGGAACTGACGCGACGTGTAGATCGGCAGCGCGACGAACGGCGGTTGCTCTCCCCTATCGAGCGCGTTGAGGGTCGAGACGTAGGTCGACAGCGACATCTCCGCCGCATCGAACTCATGGTGCCGCGCCATGCGGAAGAAGGTCTCCTCCACGGGCAAGCGCAGGTACGTGAGGTCGATGCCGTCGACCGCCACGCTGCCGTCCTCGACCCCGCGGGTGCGGTCGTAGTCGCCACAGGCAAAGGTCAGCTGCAGGCGACTCATCCGCCGCTCCCTACCAGGCGCGCGGCAAGCCGCGGGTAGATGCGCAACGCGTTCCCGTGCGTGATCGCATCCCAGTCTGCCTGCGATCGTTCAGATGCCCGCAGATACGTGAGGGTGTCATCCCATTCCACGCCGGTGATGGGGTCGGCGCCGCGCACGGCTCCGAGCATCTCCGAGGCGAAGAGCACGTTCGATGCCGGGATCAAGTCGACGAGGAGGTTGTATCCGGGCTGGTGGTATACCGCCGTATCGAAGAACACGTTGCCCAACAGCTCCGAGGGATCCTGCCAGCCATTGCGCATCGCAAGTCCGCGATAGCGGCCCCAGTGATAGGGAACCGCGCCGCCACCGTGGGGGATGACGATCCTCAAGCCGGGGAACCGGGTGAACAGATCCGATTGGAGCAACTGCATAAAGACGCTCGTGTCGGCGTTGAGATAGTGCGCGCCGAGCGTGTGGAAGTTCGGGTTGCACGCCGCCGAGACGTGGACCATGAGAGGCACATCGAGGTCCTCGGCGGTCTCGTAGATCGGGAACCAGGAGGGATCCGTCAGCGGCTTGCCGGCCCACGTCCCCGATGGATCCGGGTTGAGATTGGCACCCACGAATCCGAGCTCCCCCACGGTGCGTCGCAACTCGGCGAGCACGCCGTCGAGGTTTCCTTCCGGCGTCTGGGGAAGCTGCGCGACGGGAGCGAAATGCGCGGGAAACAGCTCGCTGACGCGATGGACCATGTCGTTCGACGCCTGCGCCCACGTATTGGCGATATCCGCATCCGGCTCGTGATGTGCCATCCCGGAGGCGCGTGGCGAAAACAGCATTAGGTCGCCACCGCGCTCACGCAGGACCCGGACCTGGTGGTCTTCGACGCTTTGGCGGAGCTCTTCATCCGACACCTGGTCACTGAGACCCGCCGCGCTCGGAGACTCTCCCCGAAGCAGTGCCGCACGGAACCGATGAAGCGCTTCGGGTTCTGTCGTATAGTGCCCGTGGATGTCGATGATCATGATGTCCGCCCTTCCTGCCACATGCGATAGTCGACGTATCGGATCCCTGCAGCCTCGATCATCGGCCGCATGTTGTTCACGTCGAGCGCTGTCTCGCCCGCGAGGTACCGGGCCCGGGAGAGCTCTTCCTTCGCTTCGCGCTCCTGTGCCGTGACCAGCACCTCGGCGACCCGTGCGCGTGACACGATCACGACGCCGTCATCATCGGCGAGTACCGCGTCGCCGGGATGCACGATCTGACCCGCGATAGAGATCGGCACGTTGACATCGCCGAGGTTGCCCTTCGTCGTCCCCTCGGCACAGACATGCCGCGACCACACCGGGAAGCCCATCGTCTGCAGGTCGGCGACGTCACGCACGCCGGCATCGATGACCAGGCCGCGCACGCCACGGGCCTTCAGCGAGGTGGCGAGCAGGTCGCCGAAGTAACCCATGTCGCACGGCGCCGTCGGGGTGATGATGAGCAGGTCACCTTCCTGGCACTGCTCGACTGCCACAGCGATAGTCGTGTTGTCCCCAGGGGTCACCGTCGCTGTCACAGCCGACCCGGCGACGCGCATTCCGCTCTGAATCGGCGTGATCGCCGATGCGAGCAGTCCTCTGCGGCCCTGAGCCTCGTGCACCGTGGCGACGCTGTACCCGGCCAGTGTGCCAAGGAGATCGAGGGGCGTGCGGGGCGTGCCCGTCACGACGAGGCCGCCCATCAGGCTGTCGCCTTCGCGCTCGTCCGCCCACCGGGCTGGCCGATCATGTCGGGCATCATCGAAATGTGGATCGCATCCTCGTCGGTCTGGCCGGCGAGCACCCGGATCGCGTGATCGACCTCATCGATTCCATACCGGTGCGTAGCGAGCTTCTCGAGCGGGAACCGGCCCGATGCGATCTGCGCGACGGCCAGTTCGCAGGCGCGGTACGAGTGGCCACGCGCCGACTTGATCGTGATCGACTTCTCGGTGATCTTCTTCAGGGGGAAGTCGGGGAAGGCGGCCAGTTCGCCCTGCACGAGCAGCGTGCCATCGCGACGAGTGAGGACGTCGACTCCGAGCAGCAAGGGGGCCGTACCGGCTCTTGACGTGCAGTCGAGCACGTAGTCGACCCCGCGCCCCTGAGTCAGATCCATGACCTTTTCGCGCGCATCCTCCGTCAGGATGTCGATGACGTCATCGGCACCGAGCTCGAGCGCGAGCTCGAGACGCTCCTTGTCACGGGTTGTGCCCGAGACGATGATTCGCGAGGCGCCCGCCTGCTTCGCCGCGATGAGCTGGGAAAGTCCCTGCTGGCCGGGACCCTGGATGAGCACGGTGTCGTTGTACCCGATCCCGGCGGTGAGCAGCGCCCATTCGATGCCGTTCGACAGCGGCATGATGAGTCCCGCGAGCTCAGGAGACATCGTCTCGGGGACCTTGTGAAGCACCGCATTCCATGGCAGGTACATGTACTCGGAGAATCCACCCCAGAGGCGGCCGGGCATGTCGGAGGACGTGTAGCCGAAACGTCGCGCGTCGGGGTTCGTGCGCCAATCGGTGGCTTCGCAGTGGCGATACTCGCCGATGCGACACCACTCGCAGTTGTAGCAGGCCACGTAATGCTCGACGAAGACCCGGTCTCCCTCCACTAGCCCGTGCCGGCTCCTGAACCGCTCTCCTGCCTCGACAATCACGCCGACGTTCTCGTGCCCCATGATGACGGGTCCCTGGGTCGCCGGAGTGTCGGGCGGTGAGAAATACAGTTTGGCGTCGGTGCCGCAGATGCCCGCCACCTCGATCTTGAGCAATGCGGAGTCTGCGTCGATGCGCGGCTTGGGGAATTCGCGCATCTCGGTCATTCCGGGGGCTGTACGCACGGCGGCGAGCACTGAATCAGTCATTGGCACTTCCTTGGGCTAGTGATTGGCATAATGGTAATACCAAGGCTAGCATCCAATAAGACAACTTTTCTGACGACATGGAGGATTCATGCACTTGTCACTACTCACGCGCCCGCAGGGAGCAAATCGCGCACTGATCGAGGGTGGCGCGGCGGCGTCCGGGCTCCGCTTCGACGTCGTCGAAGAACCCGTCCTCGTGAAGGGGTTCCGCAGGATGGTGCGCGATCTCGAGTTCGATGTCGCCGAGATGGCTCTCACCACATATCTCACTGCGAAGGAGCACGGCGTAGCGTTCACCGCACTGCCGATCTTCCTCGTGCGCGACTTCCACCACGGTGCCGCCCAGGTGCTGCGGAAGAACAGCAGTCGACCCGTCGCAGACCTCGCCGGCAGGCGCATCGGCGTGAACCGCGGCTACACGGTGACCACGGGAGTCTGGGGTCGAGCGGCACTGGCCGAGGCCGGCCTCGATCTCGACTCAGTGACCTGGGTGTGCTCAGGGGACGAGCATGTCCCCGCGTATGTGCCTCCGAAGAACGTGCTTCGCGCACCCCACGGGGCGACGCTCCAGGAGATGCTCCTCGCCGGTGAAATCGACGCCGTCGTCGGTGCCGGCATCACGCATCCCGAGGTGGTCTCCCAGATCGCAAACCCCGACGAGGCGGCGACCGACGTGCTCCGGCAGCGCGGGGTCTTCCCCATCAACCACCTCGTCGTCGTGCGAGACGAGCTGCTCGCACAGCACCCCGAGTTGGCCTCGACCTTGTTCGCTGATTTCGCCGAGGCGAAGCGTCGCTACGTCGAGCGGCTGCGCAGCGGTCCCGGCGACAGCCGCCAGGATCAGATCTTGGCGCGGGTCATGAAGATCACGGGATCAGACCCCCTGCCCTACGGCGTCGAAAAGAATCGGGGTACGCTCGAAGAGCTCATCGACAACGCGATGAGCCAGCACATCGTCCGCACCCGTCCGGCGATCGAAGACCTCTTCGCCGACGGAACCTTGGAGCTTCAGGGATGATGCCAGATCTCGCACGCATCGCCATCGCAGGAGACCACCACGGCGTGCGGCTCATCGACCGCATCGTGGGCGTCTTGAGTGCCCGGGGGCATCATGTTGTCTTGGACCTAGCCCCGCGGGGCGGCACAACGGTGGACTATCCGCCGTTGTGCGCTGCCGTCGCCCGGGCGGTCGCCCGGGGCGATGCCGACCTCGGCATCATCGTGGGCGGCAGCGGCCAGGGAGAGGTGATCGCCTGCAACAAGGTGCGTGCGATCCGCGCGGGGCTCGCGTACTCCGAGTTCTCCGTCGACATCTCGCGCGGCAACAACGATGCCAACGTGATGGTGATCGGCACGAAGGTCGTCGACGACGAGACCGCCCTCACGCTTCTCGACCGGTGGCTTGCGACGCCGTTCAAGGGTGGCGTCCACGCAGAGCGGATCGCGCAGATCGCGCGTATCGAGAGCGGCCTCAGTGGCGCGAAAGGAACTCGCGCACGCGTGCCGTCGACGCTTCGGGCGTCTGCTCGATGACCGGCACATCCCAGTACTCGGCCCGGGGCAGGCACTCCTCGAGGTAGCGCGCGGCCGAGCGGGTGTGCGAGAGATCCTCGCCGGGCACGACGAGCGCGGGGACTTCAAGTAGCTGGAGATCCTCCGGTTCCGGCCCTGGAACGGTGTCGCGGTCGAACAACAGCCGCGCAGATCCCGACACGATCGTTCGGTACCGCTCGAGACTCGTGGACGCGTAGCGCTCGGCGAATGCCTCGTCAGTGCGGAGCGCCGCGGACCATGGCCCGACGCGGGGATCCTTGGTGAACCCCGCAGTGGTGGACCGTGCGTGCTCGACGACGGCATTCACTCCGTGTTCCAGGGCGAACCCGAGATGCTGCGTGAAGCGCTGGTGCTGGGCTGCCCGGTACGTCACTCCGCCAGCTGGGGAGAACAGCACCATGCTGCGTACGCGCTCAGGCTGCGCGATTGCGAGCAGTGCGGCGGACGAGCAGCCGACGCACCCGCCCATCGTGTGCACGGCGTCGAGACCGAGGTGGTCGATCAGACCGATCGCCTGGTCGATGTACTTCGGCCACGCCAGCCGCTCGAGGCGACCGCCTGACTGGCCCGATTCGCGCCGATCGAACACGATGCAGGTGTACTCCTGCGACAGGGCATCGACGAATCCAAGCTGCTTGTAACGCCCGAACGTCGTCCAGTTATCCAGGCTCGAGTCGAAGCCGCCTGGGCTAAACATCAGGATCGGCGGACCCTCGCCGACCATCTCGTAGCGGGTGCGGATTCCATCCACTTCAATAACGGGCATGGCCCTCTCCTCTGGTTGTCAACTTGCACCGGGGACCTTGATGCCGCCACGGATCTGGCGTCCCGCGCGGATGTCCTCTGCGCAGGCAGCAAGTCCGTCGTACGCGATGCGAGCGACGTTCGCGTACGTGTCCGGCTCGGCATCAAGCCATTTATCGTTGTATCCGAGCGCCGCCGTGGCCATGCGGATCCTGCCGTCCAGCCAGGGTCCTCCGCCGAAGCCGCCGAGCACGGGGATCGAGACCGCCTGGGCCACGGCCGGTCCCACGACCGACCCGGAGTTCGTGAAGTTAAGCAGCACGGCGCCGGCCGACTCCAACCGCTTGGCTTCGGCGACGAGCTCCTCCGTCAACTCGTCAGGCACCTGGACGGTGTGGGCGCTCGAGTAGTCGAGACCGTACTTCAGCGAGGTCTGGGGCGTGATCCCGAACTGCGCGAAGACAGGGATTCCCGCTCGCGTGAGCGCTTCGACCTCCTCCGGGAAGTCGGCGGCGCCGTCGAGTTTGACGAGGTCGATCCCCGCCTCCTTCACCAAGCGGATTGCGGCGGGCAGCGCACCGCCGGACTGCAACGGACCGAAGGGGAAGTCGCAGCTCAGGAGCGCGTTCGTCACGCCTCGGCGCACCGCCTTCGCGACTACGAGTAGCTCGTCGAATGTGATCTCCAGCGGATTCGGCTGACCCCACAAGTTGACGCCGACCGTGTCGCCGATCGAGATGATGTCGGCGCCGACTCGATCGGCTATGCGCGCCATCTGGAAATCCCAGCAGACAAAGCAGACTGATTTCTCACCCGCATGCTTCATCGCCTGAAGCTGAGGAATCGTTCTCATGCCCTGATCCCCTTCAGTAACTCGAAGAGGTCTTCCTCGTCCGCGGGAACCAGCAGGATGCGGGCATATGGACGAAGCGCGCTCAATGCATCGCCTCCGAGCGCGCCCGCGTCCAGCAGGAGCAGACCCGCGGTCATGATCGACCGTTCGCGACAGGCGACTCCCACTGCCGCGGCGGCATTCGAGACGATCGAATTCGTCGCGACCATGATGACGGAGTCGGAGTGCTCGATCTCCATCGCCATCGGGCGCCGCTCGCCATCGAGGGTTATGAGCTCCTCGCCGGAGTCCGACGTCGTATAGAACTGTGCCTTTCCCCAAGGTCCGTCGGAGACCGACCGCACGGTCTTCGCCGCCGTTTCATCGAATGCGACCACGCGGGTCGAGCGGGCGTATGCCAGCGGATAGTCAATGCGGTACGCGGCCTCTTCCGCCGTGGCCGCACGAGCACAGGCGCTGACCGAGATCGGTGTAGTCATGATCATACCGTGGTCTGCCGGACGCCTGCGCGCGCCTCGAACCCGTCTCCGATACCTTCGACGAACGGTTGGTCCGCCGGAAGTACGATCGCCACGGAACGGATGTTCTGGTGCTCGGGAACGTTGCCCATCGGCTCGGTGCCGTGATCACGCAGCGCCTCAACGGCACGACGCAGCTTCTGACGAGCCTTGATAATTCCGGCGTCGGTCGCGACGAGCCGCTCCTTCGTGCGATCGACTGTCGGACCCATGCTCTCCTGCAGGGAAGAATCCTGAATTGCGATGCCCTCGACGCCTGAGAACAATTCACCCGTCTTCTGCTTATCGCGATTGATCAGGTAGTCGTTGTCCTTGTTAGCCTCGGGACGATACGTGCCGGGGATGTTCTTGCTGTGCACACCCGCTCCGGCCTTCATCGCCGCGACCTCCGCTTCCGTGAGGTCTCGCGTAGGGTGATAGTCGAAGCTCCAGGCCCAGCAGTTTTCGTCGTCGATCGGCACCCAGAAGTGACCGTGCACCGGGTGATCGCCACGTGGTGGCACCAGGGTGAAGTTGGGCAGCACCCAGGGGGTGACTCGCCAATAGTAGTGGTCCTCCTCCGCATTGCGGCGTGCGCCGATCAGCAGTCCTCCCTCGTTCTCGACGACTTCGAAGGAGGGCTTCACGTCGCCCTTGTTGTATTGATTACCCTTCGCCCCTGCGAACAACGGGTCGGCCTCAAGCCCGGCACCCGTCGGTCCACCGCCGTGGAGCCACGTCACATGGCTGGAGTCGATCCCACCCTCGAGCGCTTGGAGCCAGTTGCTCTCCTGGAGTCGCTTCGAGGTGAAGGTCTGTCCCGAAGGGACTGTCGCGAACTCCCAAGTCGGAAGCGGCGGCTGCATCTTGGGTTCCCCAAGGTAGGCCCACAGAAGGTCACCCACCTTGACCAGCGGGTAAGAGCGGAGCTTGACGTTCTTGCAGAACTCGGAGTTGTTGAGCTCGCTGGGTACCTCGATCGCCTGTCCATCGGCGTTGTACTTCCAGCCGTGGTAGGGACAACGGATACCGCCGTTCTCAACACGACCAAAGAACATCGACACGCCGCGATGCGCGCAGAACTCGTCCATGAGTCCGTATTCGCCCTCAGGCGTGCGAACGGCGATGAGCCGCTCCGAGAGAATCTTCACTCGCACGGGTGGGCACCCGTCCTCAGGCAGCTCATCAGTATGCAGGACCGGCTGCCAGTAGCGCCGGAACAACTTGCCCATGGGGGTCTCTGGGCCGGTCTGCGTGAGCAGGTCATTTATATCTGGACGCAACATCGTTATCCCTTTTCTCTCAGTGCCATGCTTCAGGGCGCGGCTCGACGACGAGTTCGTCGAGCTCGTCAGTGATGGAGATCTGGCAACCGAGACGGCTCGCCTCCGTGTAGTCCGACACCCCGAGGTCGAGAAGGTCAGCTTCCATCTCGCCAGGACCGCCGACTCGCTCGCGGAATTCGTCATTGACCCACACATGGCACGTGGCACAGGACATCTGTCCTCCGCATTCGCCAACGATTCCGGGGACTCCAGAGCGCACAGCCGCGCTCATCACGTTCTCACCGATCGTCGCATCGACCACATGCTTTTCATTGCCGTTCCCGACATACACAACCTTGGGCATTTAAGGCTCCTCCGATATAACTAATGGCCTGACCAATATACCTCAGGTTGAGGACCTGTCAAGAGAATTCCGCTGGCGCCCCCGCCATTCGCCCACTTTCGCGCTCTCGGGCTATGCTGGCTGGCGACGGCCAAAGGTCGAAACCCCCAGGGGCAATATGTGCGCCACCAACGGGCGCAGTGCGGCCCGGCTTCGAAGGCGGACCGCAGATCCAACGGATGAGAAGGAAGAGCATGCTCAACAGCTTCGAAGAAGAGCGGTCACTCCTCGCTGACGCATGCCGTGTACTCGCCAACCGCGGCCTCGCCGACGGGATCCTCGGACACATCAGCTTGCGCATCAACGACGAGAGTCTCCTTGTGCGCTGCCGGGGTCCGCGCGAACGAGGTCTCGGCTACACCGAGGCCGAAGACATCCGCCTCGTCCGGTTCGACGGCACCGAGGCCGCACCGGGCGAGCTGGACGGTTGGTCCGTGCCGAACGAGCTGCCGCTGCACACAGCGGCGCTCAGGGCCCGCGACGACGTCGCGGCGGTCGTGCACGCGCACCCGCCGCGCATCGTCGCAGCCGACCTTGCCGGCATTGCGATCCGCCCAATCGTCGGCGCATTCGACATCCCCGGCACTAGGCTCGCGGCAGGAGGCATACCGGTGTATCCACGGGGCGTGCTCGTACGAGATCACTCGCTCGCGGCCGAGATGGTTGCCGCAATGCAGGGACGTCCCGTCCTCGTGCTCAGGGCGCATGGCATCACCAGCGTGGCACTCACCGTGGAGCAGGCCGTGCTCCAGGCGATCAGTGTCGACACGATCGCGGGCCTCTCGATGGACATCCTCTCCGCCGGGGGCACGCTAAGCGATCTCTCCGACGAGGACATGGCCGAACTGCCCGACCTCGGAGCGGGTTTCAACACGGGCACGGCGTGGCGTCACGAGATGGCGCGAATCGATGGTGTCCGTGCCTCCCACTAACACCCGATCATCGCCGTCCCGGCGCAGGTGGAGTGAACTGGAGAATCCGGTTGCCGACATGGGATCCACCATTCGCCGCTAGCAGCGCCGCCAAATAGCCCTCAAAAAACAAGGATTCTCTATCGAAATTTCCTTATAACCGCCTTGCGTCTACGGCCTGCCACGTTAAGTTCAAGTTCACGCGCCTAGGTAACCCTGCTGCGCTTGGTTGGGGCATGATTGCTGAAATCGTCTTGGTTGGTCGCCGATAACCGCACATACGTTTTGGAGTGACTGGATCCCGACCCATGCCACTCCGATCGTTGCTGGAGTGCCATGACGAAGTCCAAGAGTCCAAACATCATTTTGAAGGTCACGACTGCGAATGGTGTTGTCCGCTACGTCTGCGAGACTGCCGACATCATGCTGACGGCACCTTGGCAGGGCGGCGTGGAAGCGCACGAATCGCTTCGATTCCATCATCGTCGTAGAGCCGATGCGATTGGGTTTCCACGAGGGCTCAGAGATGGTGTGGGGGCAAGTGCTTTCAAGGCATCCTGTGCGCAGCATCGAGCCAGCTGGCAAAGGCAATCTTCTGGACGTTTGGCTCCGGGGCCGCACCCTATGAGCTGAATTGATGTTGCCCATGGAAGCCATGAACATCCATTTTTGTTTCGCCCGAGGCTCCAAGTGGAGGCAATGTGGAGGATTCCCCAATTCGGACTACTTTTGAACATGAAAAATCCCCGTGGTTCTGGGCTGTTTTACCGCGGAACCACGGGGATTTCAGTGGAGCCCCCTGCCGGATTCGAACCGGCGACCCTCGCTTTACAAGAGCGATGCTCTGGCCAACTGAGCTAAGGAGGCAAACTGCCCGGGTCCGATAAATCATGACCCAAGTGCAGGAACTAGCGTAGCCGACAATGCCCCTCAGCAGGAAACGGGATGCCGACCGCCCATCGAACCGGTGCCCGGGGTTGGGCGGTTCACCAGCATGTGGTCAACTGTCCAACCCCGGCAAAGGTCCGGTGTATGGCTTTTTACTTGTTGGCAGCGATTGCCGCGTTGACGACGGAAACGAAGTCCGGCTCGGCGTTCGCATCCCAGTACTTGCCCTGGATGAAGACGCTCGGGGTTCCGCCGATGGAATCCACGCGGGAAGCCTCGTCGGTGAACTTCACGAACGAACGGAAGGTCCCGTCTTCGATGCAGCTGGAGACATCCGCGCCGTTGTCCTTGGCGAGCTGGGCCAGTTCCGCATTCTTCATTTCACCCTGTGCATGGTGGGCGAACAGGCCCTTGGCGAACGGCAGGTACGAGGCCGGGGCCTGGTCCGCTACGCAGGCAAGCGCGTTGGCGCCACGTGAAGAGTAGTTGGTCGGCGATCCGCCATCGAGGTATGCCACGTTGCGGTACTCGACCTGCACGTCGCCGGCTGCAAGCCAGGTGCTGATCTGGTCGGCATACTGCTCTTCGAAGCTGGCACAGTGCACGCAGTTAACGTCCACGTAGATCAACAAGTTGACCGGCTCGCCCTTGGGAGCGGCTTCCGCATCGCGCGGCGCAGGAGCCTTCGCCTCGGTCGGCTTGGCGCCGGCCTTGGTGACGTCCACCGTCAAACCGGAGGTGTCGGCCACGGTCGTATCCGAGGTGAGCGTAATGCCACCGGCTTCATTGCCGCCCTTGGGCACGGCACCGGAATTGGCCACCTTGCCAGCGTTGTTCTGCAGGACGATGCCAACGATCAACGCAATCACGGCGAGCACGGCCACCAGCACGCCAAGTTTGATAAACAGTGACTTGCGCTTGTCAGCGGCTTCCCGGGCGACACGCATGGACTGTGCCTGCTCTCGCGCGCTTGCTGTCCGTTCGGCCTTGCTCGGCCGCTGGCTATTGGATGCCATAGGTCAAAACGTCCTTTAAGTTTGGTTTGGTACTCCCCCGACCCAACCAGTTTAGGGTAAGTCGGCGGCGTAGCTTAGCGCCATGGTGTCGCTTACATCACGAGCTTCCCCTAAGCTCAACATTAATCTTGAGCAAGAAATGGAGGGTCAACATGCAAGCGGATTTCGAAATTGAACATGCATCCGGTAGCGACAAACCAAGCTACGACTTCATCGTGGTGGCCAATCGACTGCCGGTGGACCGCGTACAGGGCGAGGACGGCGAGCTGTCGTGGCGGCGTTCCCCCGGGGGGCTGGTGACTGCAATTGCTCCGGTCATGCAGGAATCAGACGGAGCCTGGGTTGGCTGGCACGGAGCCACCGACGAAGAACTGGAACCCTTTGAAAACGACGGAATCCACTTGATCCCCGTTCCGCTTGAAGAGTGCGACCTGGAGTTGTATTACGAGGGGTTCTCCAACTCAACGCTCTGGCCGCTGTACCACGATGTCATCGTGCCCCCTGAATTCCACCGTACGTGGTGGGACAACTACAAGAAGGTCAACAAGCGCTTCGCCGAAGCCACTGCAAGCGTCGCCAAGCCGGGCGCCACGGTATGGGTACAGGATTACCAATTGCAGCTGGTGCCCAAGCTACTGCGTGAGGCCCGTCCGGACTTGCGCATCGGGTTCTTCAACCACATTCCTTTCCCGTCCCCCGGAATCTTCTCCCAACTGCCCTGGCGCAGGCAGATCCTCGAGGGTCTGGCAGGAGCCGACGTGGTGGGCTTCCAACGGACCGCCGATGCCAGCAACTTCCTGCGCTGCATGCGCCGCTTCACCGACCGCACCGTCAAGGGCTCCTTGGCGATCCCGCCGGCATCGCCCGGGGAGAGCGGATCCACCGGCAACATCTGTCGTGCCGAAGCTCACCCCATCTCCATCGACACCCAGCAGGTAGCCGAGCTGGCGCACGATCCCGAGATCATGGCCCGGGCAAAACAGATCCGACAGGAACTGGGCAACCCGAAGACCATCATGCTGGGCGTTGACCGGCTCGACTACACCAAGGGCATCCGACACCGGCTCAAGGCCTATGGTGAGCTTTTGGCCGACGGAGAGATCCACGTCGGCGAGGCCTGCATGGTGCAGGTCGCGAGTCCCAGCCGCGAGAATGTCGAGCGCTACCAGCAGCTCAAGGACCAGGTTGAGCTCATGGTCGGCAACCTCAACGGCGAGCACGACACCATGGAACACACAGCAATCCGTTACCTGCACCATTCCTACCCGCTGCGGGAAATGATTGCCCTCTACCTGGCGGCGGACATCATGCTGGTGACCTCGCTGCGTGACGGAATGAACTTGGTGGCCAAGGAATTCGTGGCTGCACACACCGATGACACCGGGATGCTGGTGCTTTCCGAATTCACCGGTGCCGCCGACCAACTCACCCAGGCCGTCCTGGTGAACCCCCACGACATCGACGGGATGAAATCCGGGATCATGCGCGCGTTGCGCATGGATCCGCAGGACTCGGCCCGGCGGATGCGACGCATGCGTCGTCATCTGCGCGACCACGATGTGGCCACGTGGTCCCAGACGTTCCTTTCCTCGCTGGCCCAGCCTTTGCCGGTTGACACCCTGGTCTAGGCCGATTCGTGTTGCGGCGCGGATGCAAAGGGGGAAGATCGTCCCCCTTTGCATCCGCGCATGACATTTTGATGTTTGGTCTAGGGTCGAGCCGGTGACCTGCCTTGACCCAAGTTTCCGCTTTTACCCGCCCCGAACGCCTGAAGGATCCACCGGACACCCATGAGCCCCATTTCCCCTGACCTCGCCGATGCCATTGAAGCCCTGGTCGACACCCCAATCCTGCTCGTAGCCGTGGACTTCGACGGAACCATGGCCCCTTTGGTGGACCGTCCCGAGGACGCGCGCCCGTTGCCGGCAGCTTCCGAGGCACTGGCCAACCTGGCCGCCCTGGAAAACACCGTGACCGCCGTGATCTCGGGCCGCGACTTGGCAGCGCTGAGGACCGTCGGCAACCCGCCCGAACAAACACTGCTGGTGGGCAGCCACGGCACTGAGCGCTGGGCACCTGCCGCCTTTGACGCCGAAGACGAACACATCGACCTCAGTCCCGCACAGACCTCGGCGCTGGCCAAGGCCACCGAAATCCTTGTAGCCGTCTCCTCTGCCCACCAGGGAACCACGCTTGAATACAAGCCCGCCTCGATCGTTCTGCATGTGCGGCAGGCCGACCCGGAAGTAGCGGCCAGGGCGTTGCGGGCCGCCCACGAGCAATTGGACGACATCGAGAACCTGCAGGCGTTGGACGGCAAGGCCGTGCTGGAAGCCAGCGTGCTGGTGGGCACCAAGGGAGACGGGCTGAATTGGTTGCGCGAGGTAGCCGACGCCTCCACCGTACTCTTCGCCGGTGACGACGTCACTGACGAGGATGCCTTTGCCGTACTTCGCCCGGGGGACATTGGGGTAAAAATCGGCTCCGGAAATACCAAGGCACAATTCCGCCTTAATGGGCCAGGGGAATTGCCAGCCCTTTTGGAATTGGTACTCGATATGAGAAGCTTGTGATTCCATTCACTACGGACCGTCGGGCACGTACCTGCCCGTGAAAGGATCGCTGCCTCATGGCATCAGTAACTTTTGACCAGGCCACCCGCATTTACCCCGGAGCCACCACGCCTTCCGTGGACAAGATCTCCCTGGAAATCGCCGATGGCGAATTCCTGGTCCTTGTTGGCCCCTCGGGTTGCGGAAAATCCACCACGCTGCGCATGCTCGCAGGCCTTGAGGACGTGAACTCCGGACGAATCCTCATTGGCGACCGCGACGTCACCAACGTCCCGCCCAAGGACCGCGACATCGCCATGGTTTTCCAGAACTACGCGCTTTACCCGCACATGAGCGTCGCCGACAACATGGGTTTCGCCCTGAAAATTGCCGGAATCGACAAAGAAGAGCGTGCCCGCCGCGTTCAGGAAGCAGCCAAGCTGCTTGACCTCGAGGACTACTTGGACCGCAAGCCCAAGGCGCTCTCCGGCGGCCAACGCCAGCGCGTGGCCATGGGGCGCGCCATCGTCCGCTCCCCGCAGGTCTTCCTCATGGATGAGCCCTTGTCCAACTTGGATGCCAAGCTCCGCGTGCAGACCCGCACGCAGATCGCCTCGCTGACCCGTCGTCTGGGCGTCACCACCGTGTACGTGACCCATGACCAGGTCGAGGCACTGACCATGGGCGACCGCGTTGCGGTACTCAAGGACGGCTTGCTGCAGCAGGTCGGCACCCCGCGCGAACTGTACGACCGCCCGTCCAACGTCTTCGTGGCCGGCTTCATCGGCTCGCCTGCCATGAATCTGCTGGAGCTTCCGGTGGCCGATGGTGGCGTAGCCTTCGGAGGGTCCATCTACCCGGTGGCCTCGTCGACGCTGGAGGCGGCAACCGGCAACTCGGTCACCCTGGGCGTACGGCCCGAGGACCTGGACCAGGTCTCCGAGAACGAGGGACTTGCCGTCGGGGTCGACGTGGTCGAGGAGCTCGGCGCCGATGCCTACGTCTACGGCCACACCACCGTGGGCGGCACCGAATACCAGATGGTGGTGCGTGTCGACGGTCGCAAGCCTCCGTTCAAGGGCGAAACGATCCACGTTGCGCCGAAGATCGGACACGTGCACCTCTTTGACACCGCGTCCGGCGAGCGCCTGGCCGAGCCGTCCCGGAACGGTGCACACGCACAGGTTTCCTCCGAGGCCTAGGGACTTGCAAGTTATCGTGTGATTGCACGATAACTGCCCATGGCGGCCGTATTCAGCCCGGTGCTGGGTGCGGCCGCCTTCGCATTTCCGCTTTCCACACTTCCCCTCATCACCGCACCAAGGGACGGCACACACGCCATGATTCGCCACACCGCCAGCTGGCGCGACGAGCCCACCAACCATGCCCAGAACGGCAAGTTGCCGCGTGATTCCGCCCCTGCCGCTCCCCCGCCCGTTGCCGGTTCGCTGTCAATCACCGCGGCCACCGCCGATCCGGGCCTGCTGAACCTGCCGTGGCAAATCCCGCTGGAGGACTGGCCGAGCGACACGCTGGCCCCGTTGCCGCGCGGCATCTCCCGGCATGTGGTGCGCTTCGCCCTGATGGGCAAGGCAGTCATCGCCATCAAGGAAACCGGTGAGCACGTGGCCCGGCACGAATACCATATGCTGCGCAAGCTGCGCCGCCTGGCCGCGCCCTGCGTGGAGCCGGTCGCGGTGATCACCGGGCGCACCGACACCGAGGGCAACGACCTTGACCCGGTGTTGGTTACCCGGCACCTGAAATACTCGCTCCCGTACCGCGCACTGTTCTCCCAGAAGCTGCGCCGCGACACCTTGACCCGGCTCATTGATGCCCAGGCGCTGCTGCTGGTGCGCCTGCACCTGATTGGCTTCTACTGGGGCGATGTGTCGCTGTCAAACACGTTGTTCCGGCGCGATGCGGAGTCCTTCGCCGCGTACCTGGTGGATGCCGAGACCGGCGAGCTATACCCCGAGCTATCCTCCGGCCAGCGCGAATACGACCTGGAAATCGCCCGGGTGAACATTGCCGGTGAGCTCATGGACCTGATGGAAGCCGGACTCATCGAGGACACCGTGGACCCGGTGGCCACGAGCGAGGACATCCTGCACGCCTACCGTGGACTCTGGGCCGAGCTCAACGACAAGGAATCCTTTGACCTCTCCGAACGCTGGCGGGTCGATGAACGCATCCGCAGGCTCAATGAACTCGGCTTCGACGTGGAGGAGATCAGCCTCAAGACATCCCCCGACGGCGGCCAGCTGCTCATCCAGCCCAAGGTCGTGGACGCCGGGCACCACACCCGTCGGCTTCTGCGCCTGACCGGCTTGGATGTGGAAGAAGGCCAGGCCCGCAGGCTGCTCAACGACCTGGATGCCTTCCGAGCCAAGAAGCATCCTGACGCGGATGAGGAAATCGCCGCGGCCCGTTGGGTCACCGACGTTTTTGACAGGATTACCGGGGCCATCCCCCGCGAATTCCACGGCAAGCTGGAACCCGCCCAGATCGTGCACGAGGTCCTCGAGCACCGCTGGTACATTTCCGAGGCACGCGGTTCCAACGTTCCGATGGAGGAAGCCGTCGCGTCCTACGTGGATGCCGTGCTGCGCCACCGCAGGGACGAGGCCCGGCTGGTGTATGGCCCGGAAGAGCAGTCGACGACCACGTAGCCTGCCACAACGCCGGAACATTGAGACATCCAGAATTGGGAATAGGGCGATAAATCAACCAGTACACTTTTCTCCCAGGTGAGGCCAGTGAACCCCAATGTTTCACACCCGCGAGACAATGCGTTGGTGTCGGCGGCGACTGCTACGGTTTGAGCATTGTCACTCAACCTTGGGGGAACCGTGTCCAACTTTTCATCTATGCCGCCGCCGCATCCAGTCAATCGGGAAAAGAAGCCCGGTGGCTTCAGCAAGCACATCATGTGGTTTTGCATCAGCCTGCTTCTAATGGTCGTGGTGCCAAATGGATTCAATCTCATCCCCGCAGTGGGCGCCATCTGGGTGTTCGTTGATTTGCTGAGGCAGTACAAGAAAGCGTTCGGCACGGCTGCAGAGGACGCCGCTACGAGCGCGGAAACCTCCTATCGCACCAGCATGGGCGCCCCTCCGGTACCGGCAAGAGGCCTGAAGCTTTACGCCGACGAGGTGTACCTGGCGAACACGCAGATGCTCGATGCCTTGAACCGCATTGGCGCGATGGACACCCTCGACAGGGAAGCCCACGACTCCGAGCTGACGCAGAGCATCGCCGCGGCGCAACGGGAGCTTGCCGCCGCCAACATGGAACTCGCGGCAGTCCGAGGCGAGGTCCTCGACGTCCGCCAAGTTGCCGACCGGCACAACGTCGGATTTTACGACTACGAACATCCCGCCGAAACCTCTGTGAAGCTCGCCAACGATCTGGCCACGGTCCGTGACCAGATCAAGGCCCGATTGCGAGAAAAGATCGCGGTCACCACCGTCTCCGGATTCACGTTCAACAACTCCGAAAAGGAAGGCAAGAAGTTCGTCCGCGATCTCTCCGCCCTCCTGCTGCGTGCATACAACGCCGAGGCCGAGAACTGCGTCAAGACCGTCAAGGCCGGCAACCTCCACACTGCCCAGGCCCGCCTTGAAAAGGCCCGCGAGCAGATCGCAAAACGCGGCACCATGATCGGGCTGCAGGTCACGAATGCCTACCACCAGCTACGTGTCTTGGAGCTCGAACTCGCGGCCCGCCACCTGCAGGCGCTGGCCATCCAGAAACAGCTCGAGGCGGAAGCCCGCGCCGAGGCTCGCGAAGCCGCCAAGGCACAGCGCGAATGGGAAGCGCTGAAAGCCAAGCAGCAAAAGGAAGTCACCCACTACGCCACCGTGCTGGCGCAGCTCCAGGAAGCCGGCGACATTGACGGCGTCCAACGGGTTCAGACCCAACTGGACGAGGCCGAAGCCAAGCTCGCCGACGCCGAGGACAATGCCCTGAACACCCGCGCCGGCTATGTGTACGTCATCTCGAATCTCGGTTCGTTCGGCGAGGGGGTCATCAAGATCGGCATGACCCGCCGGCTCAATCCCATGGAACGCGTCCGGGAGCTGGGCGACGCCTCCGTCCCGTTCCTCTTCGACGTGCATGCCCTGTTCTTCTCCAAGGACGCCGTGGGCATCGAGACCATGCTCCACCAGCAGTTCGCCCCACAACGCGTGAACCTGGTGAACCTTCGCCGAGAGTATTTCTACGCAACGCCGGTACAGGTACGCGAAGCCCTGCTGGAGCACCACGTGGAGCTTGTCGAGTACCAGGAAGATGCACCCGCGGACGAGTTCAGCGCTTCCAAGGAACTCCGCGCGGCAAAGCAATACGCAGGCGCCCGATAGGCCGCGGCTTGCGTGTGTGCCTGGCCATCTTCAGCCGGGCCACACGCAAGGCCGGACCATATATGCCTTTGGCTACTATTTGCATCGGTTCGCGCCCACTGGCATCAAAAGCGAACTTTCAAATCCGCCATCGACATAGGCTGATACCCAGAGGTCGACCCCGCATCCGCTTTGCCACAAGGCATCAAGAAACCGACACGGGCGGCCGAGAACCGATGCGAAGGGAAACGATTCCGGCGTTGAAGTGGCTTGGACTCAGCGGAGAACATGCCACGGGCGAAGGGCCAATGTGGACAGGCGTTCCCGCGCGCAGGAAACTGTTGGTCTTTGTTCCGGGATTCGGCTCCCGCGCGCTAATTCCACGCTCCACATGCGGCGGCCAAGTGGAACGAGGCTCCGGGACCTGTCGCGCGGACCAGCAGCTCCCCCGTCTTGTCCACCACCAGTCCGGGTGAAACCCCCACCGTGGCGAGGGCACTTTCTGGCTCGCCGACCAGGCGGACTGCATTGCCCAACTTGGTTTCCGTGACCGGGCCCCGGGCCAACACGCACAACACCGACCCGGTTTCGTGCTCCCGGATATAGGCCAGGAGGTTCCCCTCGGCAATGATCCAGCGCAAGGATCCGTCCACGAGGGACCGGTGATTGGTGCGCAGTGCCGCCAGTTCCGCGTACAGCGGCCGCAGGTCCTTGCCCCACTTTTCGGGTTGGCCCCAGGGCATGGGAGTTCGGGAGTCCTCGCCGTTGAAACCGTGCAGCCCGAACTCGTCCCCGGCAAACACCAGTGGGATTCCCGGGAACGTGAATTGCGCGCAGGCGGCGATCTCCTGGCCACCGTCGATCATGTGGCTGGCGGCACGGGCGGTGTCGTGGGTGTCCAAGGCATTGGCGTTGGCAAGCCGCACCTCCCAGCTGAATCCCGCCGACATTTCCCGGTGCGTCGCCACGAAGTCGGCAGCGTCGATGCGCGCCGGCCCCGGTTGCGGCAAGCCGAAGAACCACTTGAACGCCTCGGGGTCCGGATCCTTGGCCAGCCATTGCCACAGCGGCCGGGTGAAATTGCTGTAGCTCACCACTCCCTGCCAGCCGTCCCCCGGCACATCGTGCGCCGCGTCGGAGGTTGATTCGGCCAGCAGCATGGCCCCGGGCTTCACTTCCTCGATGCGTTCACGCAGCATCCGGGCGACTTCGTGGTTCAGGTCATCGCTCCCGCGCCGCCCGGTCATGTTGCCCACGTCGATGCGCCAGCCATCGAGGTTGAACGGCTCCTTGAGCCAGCGCACTGCCACCGAGTCCTCGGCAAGGATGAATCGCTCGCGCAGCGCGGCGGAATTCCAATTCAGCTTCGGCAGCGAGGGCACGCCCAGCCACGCCTCGTAGTCGCTGTTGTCCTCGTTGAAGTAGTAGTACTCCCCCGTGGACGCCCCGGGATTCCGGTGGGCATCAACGAACCAGTGGTGCCCGGCCCCGGTGTGGTTGGTGGTCAGGTCGCCGACCACGCGCAGGCCAAGGGCATGGGCGGCCTTGACCAGCGAAACCAGGGCAGCATCCCCGCCGAGCAATGGGTCGACCTCGTCAAAGGAAGAGGCATCGTAGCGGTGGTTGGAGGAAGCGGGGAAGACCGGGGTCAGGTAGAGCACCGTCGCCCCCAATGAAACCAGGTGATCGAGCTTGTCTTGGATCCCCGGAAGGTCGCCGCCATAGAATTGCCGTGACGTATCGGCACCACTTCCCTGCACTTCGGTGTCCCAGTCGCAGCCGACCATCCATCCCGCTTTTGGCTTTTCGGCACCGGAGTTCGCGAACCTGTCGGGGAAGACCTGGTACATGACCGATTCCTCGATCCAATCCGGGGTCCCGCGCCCGGCATGGACCCTGAAGTCAAAGGCGTCGGGCACATCGCGTCGGTGCAGGCCCGCAGCGTTGAGCCAACGGTAGTGATGAGCGCCTTCGGTGTCCCGGTATTGCAGGTACCAGCGGTAGCGCTGCACCGGATTCACCATCGACAGCGTGGCCTCGAAGAAGACCTGGGTGGCGCCACCGCACACCTCGCCCGCCGGTTCAAGGTGGGGTTCCCCGTCGCGCAGGCTGCGCAGCCACACGGACACAGGGGTCGCGGCGCCCTCCGGCACCAGCAGGCGCAGCCTCAGCACGTCCCCGAGGCTGAGCACGCTCGGCCCCGTTACGTACGCGGGCGATCCGTCGTGGTGGGGCTGCAGTGACAACGTCGAGTCGATGGCGTGCATCCGGCTGCCGGGCATGGGCGCTATCCCTTGACGCCGCCGGCGGTCAGGCCGGAGGTGATGTAGCGCTGCAGGAAGAGGAAGAGGGTCATCACCGGGACCGCGGCAATCACGGCGCCGGCGGCGAAGACACCCCAGTTCTCGCTGCGCTGCTGGGCCACGTAGGAGTACAGGCCAACCGCCAGGGTCTGTGATTCGGGGTCGGTGAGCACCACCGAGGCGATCACGAACTCGGAGGAGATCCCGATGAAGGCCAGCAGGCCCACGACCGCAAGGATCGGAGTGACCAGGGGCATGATGATCCTGAAGAACACCTGCACATGGCTGGCCCCGTCGATGCGCGCGGATTCGTCAAGCGACATCGGCACGGTGTTGAAGAAGCCGTACATCAGGTAGGTGTTCACGCCCAGCGCACCGCCGAGGTACACCATGATCAACCCGAGCTGGGAGCCCAGCCCGAGGGCCGGGATGATGTCGCCAATGAAGTTCAGCAGCAGGAAGATCGCCACCACCGTGAGCAGCTGCGGGAACATCTGCAGCAGCAACAGCGTCAGCAGGCCGAAGCGGCGGCCGGAGAAGCGCATGCGCGAAAACGCGTAGGCGGCCAGCGCCCCGAGGAACACCGTGGCAGCAGAGGTGACCAGGCCGATGACCAAGGTGTTGACGAACCAGCGGCCAAAGGGCCGTTCCTGGTTGGCAAAGAGCGCCTCGAAGTTGCCCCAGCCGAACTCGGTGAACATCGTGCTGGCCCCTGCCATGGTGCCGGTGGGGTTCAGCGCCGCGGAGAGCACATAGAGCAGCGGGAAGATGGAGAAGGCCGTGGCGGCGATGGCCACCAGGTGGCGCCAGCCCTTTGACTTGAACCATTGCCCCAATGTGGGCTTGTTTGCCGTGGCCGGCGGGGGCAGGGTTTCGAGCACCGGGGTGTGCGGTGCGGTCGCGGTGCTCATTAGTTCAGTTCCTCCAGGGCCTTGGTCTTCTTGAAGCTCAGCGCGGACACCACGGCGACGATGATGAAGATCAGGATGGCCAGCGCGCTGGCCAGTCCGTAGTCGCGGCCGGTGCCGGTGCCGAAGGCGATCTTGTACACCATGGTGATCAGGATGTCGGTGGAGCCGATGTCAAAGGTGGTGCCTTCAAAGCGCGGCCCGCCGCCGGTGAGCATGTAGATGACGTTGAAGTTGTTGAAGTTGAAGGCGAAGGAGGAGATCAACAGCGGCGCGAGTGAGACCAGCAGCAGCGGCAGCTTGATGGCGGTAAAGATTTTCCACACGCTGGCCCCGTCCATGCGGGCGGCCTCGTCGACCTCCTCGGGCAGCGACTGCAGGGCGCCGGTGCAGACCAGGAACATGTAGGGGTAGCCCAGCCAGAGATTGACCATCAGCACCGAGATCTTGGCCAGCACCGGATCGGTGAGCCAGGGGATGTCCGCCCCGCCGAGCAGCGCGTTGTTGATGAACCCAAATTCCGGGTTCAGGAGGCCCGACCAGACCAGGCCGGAAAGGAAGGCGGGGAACGCGTAGGGCAGGATCATCAGGATCCGGTAGATTTTCTGCCCCTTCAAATCCGCCCGGTTGAAGGTGATGGCCAGGAACAGTCCCAGGGCGAACGTGGTCGCCACCGAGAGGATGGCGAAGGCGAAGGTCCACGCGATCACCTGCAGCAGCGGGCCCTGGAGATTCGGGTCGGTGAACGCGCGCTGGAAGTTGTCCAGTCCCACATTGACCTTCCAGCCGGTGTTCAGCGCAGTGCCGTCCTCGGCCACGAAGGAACCGCGGCCGTTGTCCGCGTAGCTGGCCCCGGTGGCGGTGTCGGTGAACGTGTCGGCGTTCGCGTCGTACTTGAGCTTGGGCGTGTACACGTAGGAGGTGGAGCCGTCGGCGGTCTTCAGCGCCCCTTCCTCGGGGTTCTCGCTGATCGGCACCGTGAGGGCGGTGATCTCCTGCTGGTGGGCCAGCAGGGTCGCGAAGTCAAGGGTCGTGTAGCCCTCCACGCCGGTCGCGGCACCCGTGGGGCCGGTGGCGGAAGGTGTCACTGTTTCCAGGGGCTTGCCTGCCGAGCCGATTCTTGCCTCGCCCTCCGGCGTGGTGACCAACAGGAAGTAGCTGCCACCCTTTTCCAGGACGGAGGTGGGGAATTGCGGGGAATCCGGGACGCGCTCGGAGGCCGAGAGCTGGATGGAGGCAATCGCGTCGGCCTTGGTCGAGTTGTGCCCGTCGCCGTAGTTGGTGAAGGCGATGTAGGTGGAGAAGATCATCACGAAGACCTGGAAGACCAGCAGGAAGATGATGCCCGGTGCCAGGTACTTGGCCGGCAGTCCCCCACGGCGCAGGTAGATCCAGTTGATCACCAGCGTGGTGAGCAGGGAAATCCCGAAGATCATCCATTCGGCGCTGAGTGCCAGCTGGAAGAGGATGAAGGCTGCCACTGCATCCGTGATGCCCAGCAGGATGATCTTGGCGAGGATGCCGCCGAGGGAATCGGGGCCCCGGCCTGCGGAACGCGGCCGCTTTCCGTGTCGCCGCGGCGGCGCCACGCTGGGCTTTTCTTCGATTTCAACCATGGGGTCCAACATCTTTCCTCGTGCGATCGACCGCCGACCGGCGATGGGTGTCGGGCCGCTGGCCCGGATCCGGCTGCGTGAAACCGGTGGTGCGCGTGCAGAACGCACCACCGGTTCCCCGCAGCCGGAGCTTGCTTCCGTCGGCTACTTGCCGCCGGAAATCTTCTTCTCGATGTTGGCCGTCATCTTCGACCAGGCCGCGGCCGGGTCGGCTTCCTTGCCCTTGATCAGGTTCAATTCGGTACCGCCCCAGTCGGCCCAGACGGCGTCCATGGCGGGAACCGCGGGCATCGGCACGCCGTTGGCGCCGATCTCGCCGAAGGCCTTGACCACCGGGTCGCTGGCGGCCTTCTCGAAGGACGCGGTCAGCGCCGGCGGGCGGCCGCCGACCTTGAACAGCTCGTCCTGCGCGTCGGGCTGCGAGAGGTAGTTGACCACGAATTCATTGGCAGCCAGGGCATTCTTCGACTTCGCGGAGATGAAGAAGCCGTTCACGCCAATGAATGGCTGGGCGGGCTTGTCCCCGGCAGTGGGCAGCGGGTCAACGGCGAACTTGATGCCCTTGGCCTCGATGTCGGGGATGTTCCAGGGGCCGGTGAGGAAGTACGGGGATTCGCCGGCCAGGAACTTCTCCTTGGCGATGTCGCCGGTGATGTTGGAATTCAGGACCTTCGAGCCCTTGTCGCCGAGGTCGGCCAGGAGCTGGGCGAACTTCTTGCCGCCCTCGTTGTCCAGGGCCAGTTCGCTGGCGTCGTAGCTGCCGTCTGCGTTCTGGGCGAAGACCGGTGCCCCGAGGGAGGTCTGCAACGGGTAGAGGTGGTACGGGTCGGCCTGCTTGGGATCGAGTCCGACCAGGAACGGGAACTTGGCATCGCCCGCGGCCACGGCCTTCTTGCCCTCGGCGAGGACGTCGTCCAGGGTGGTCTTTGCCTCGGGAGCCAACGTGGTGTTGCGGACCAAGGCGACGTTCTCAATGGAGTACGGAACGCCGTAGGTCTGCCCGTCGTAGGTCATGGCCTTGATGGAGCTTTCGGCGAAGGTCCCTGCCTTGTCGCCAAGCTGCACCGGGGCAACCACGCCGTTCTGCACCAGCTTTCCCAGCCAGTCGTGCGGGCCGACCATGATGTCCGGGCCCTTGCCGGTGGGTGCCTGGGTGATGAAGTCGTCGCGCACGGCGGCGAAGTCCTTGACGACCAGCTTGACGTCGATGCCCTTTTCGGCCTTGAACTTGGCGGCAATGTCCTTCAGCGCCGGCGAGCGCTCGGCGTCGACCCACAGGGTCAGGCTGGTCCCGGTCGCCGGCACGCTGGCTGCGGCACTGGTGGCCGCCGCACTGCTCGAGGGTGCGGTGGCGGGTGCACCGCCGCCGCAGGCCGTCAGTGCCAGCGCCGAGAGGGCGCCGACCGCACCCAGGGTAAAGGTGCGGCGCGTGAGACGTGCACCGGGTGAGTTGTTTCCCGTCATGGTGGTTCCTCTTTCGAGTGTTGCGCGCCCGATGATCCCATCGGCGCTGGTGTCGTGAGATTTAGTGTAAACGCTTCCACTGCTGTCGTCCAGATCACAATGGAGAAGTTTCCACCAAGCACTCGTCCCCGACAGTCCGGGATGCGCCGAAAACGGCGTCTTTATGCAGAAACGCGACGAAATCGCAACCTTTGACGGGACGCCCCCAAGCCGGAGATTCGAAACGCATGCATGGAAACGCTTCCACTTTTGACAGTTTCGTCGTTATGCTTGAGCGCATGCCCCAGACCGACGAGCACCCAGCGACCCCACCAGCCCATCTGGAGTTCCGGCTCGAGGACGCGACCCACGCGTCTTCGAGCGGCAATGAATGGTGGCGCCGCTCGGTCATTTACCAGATCTACCCCCGCTCGTTCCGCGACACCACGGGCAGCGGAATCGGAGACCTTCCCGGCATCACCGCGGAGCTGCACCACATTGCCTCCCTGGGCGTTGACGCCATCTGGCTTTCCCCGTTCTTCGCCTCCCCGCAAAAGGACGCCGGCTACGACGTCTCCGACTACCGCGCAGTGGACCCGCTCTTCGGAACGCTGGCCGACTTTGACGAGCTGATCGCCGAGGCCAACCGACTCGAGATCAAGATCCTGGTGGACATCGTGCCCAACCACTGCTCCAGCGAACACGCCATGTTCCGCGAGGCGCTGGCCTCCCCCCGGGGATCGGCTGCCCGGGAGCACTTCATCTTCCGGGACGGGCGGGGAAAGGACGGACAGTTGCCTCCCAACAACTGGCAGTCGCACTTCGGCGGTTCAGCCTGGACCCGCGTCCCCGACCCGGACGGTGCCCCCGGGCAGTACTACCTGCACCTCTTTGATCATTCCCAGCCCGACTTCAACTGGGACAATCCGGCGGTGGGCGCCGAGTTCGAATCGATCCTGCGGTTCTGGCTGGACCGCGGCGCCGGCGGGTTCCGCGTGGACGTGGCCCACGCGCTCATCAAGGCCTCCGGGCTGCCGGACTGGCATGGCCGGGCCGACGGCGCCGATTCCCCGGGCTATCCGTTTGCCGACGCCCCGATGTTCGGCCAGCCCGCCGTGCACGATGTCTACCGGCGCTGGCGCTCCATCTGCGACCAGTATCCCGGCGAGCGCGTGCTCTGCGCCGAGGCCAACGTGCACCCCATCGAGGCCATGGCCGATTGGGTGCGCCCGGACGAGATGCACCAGTCCTTCAACTTCCCCTTTCTGCACACCGGTTGGGACGCCGCCGCGCTGAAGGCCATCATCACCCGCTCGCTGAAGGCTTTCGACGCCGTCGGCGCCCCCAGCACCTGGGTGCTGTCCAACCACGACGTGCCCCGCCACGCCACCCGACTGGGCGCCGTCTCCCCGGCTCTGCGCCCCGGCGACGGGCTGGGGCCCGAGGACGTGCAACCGGATCCGGTGCTGGGACTGGCACGCGCACGTGCCGCAACGCTGTTCATGCTGGGGCTTCCCGGAGGCGCGTACATCTACCAGGGCGAGGAACTGGGGCTGGGCGACCACACCCTGCTCCCCCATGAATACCGCCAGGACCCCTCCTACGCGCGTACCAACGGCGAGCGCCTGGGCCGCGACGGCTGCCGGGTCCCGTTGCCCTGGAACGACTCGACCCCGTCCCTGGGCTTTAGCGACGCCGCCGGCTGGCTCCCGCAGCCCGAAGGCTGGGAAACGGTCACCCGGCAGGCACAGGAAGCCGACCCCGACTCCACGCTGCACTTCTACCGCTTGGCCCTGGATCTCCGCCGGACCCACAACTTGGGCCTCGGCAACCTAAACTGGGTGGAGGGAATCGACGGCGCGCAGCTGCTGGGCTTCGGGAATTCCGGGGTGCTGGTCCTGCTGAACCTGGGCACCGCCCCCGTGCCGTTGCCGGCCGGAGAGGTGTTGCTGGCCAGCTCCGCCACCGCGGTTGCCCGCTCAACGGAGGCCGCGTCGGGGCTGGCGCTGAATCCGGATGCGGCCGTGTGGCTGCGCCCGGAGACCGCCTAGCCGCCCCCATTCCGTACCCCAGCACGACCGCCCGAAGACAAGGAAGCCGCACATCATGGCAAGCATCAAGGACGTGGCACTGCGCGCCGGGGTCTCCGTCGCCACGGTCTCCCGCGCCCTGTCCGGAAACGGGAAGGTTTCCGCGGCTTCCCGCGAGGCGGTCGCCAACGCGGCCAAGGACCTGGGCTACGTCCTGTCCTACAACGCCTCTTCGCTGGCCTCGGGACGCAGCCGCAACATCGGGATCGTCATGCCCACGGTCTCGCGCTGGTACTACGCCAATGTGTTGCAGGGCGCCACGCAGGAACTCAACGAGCGCGGCTACGACCTGACCTTGTACAACACCAGCGGCGAGCAACGGCACCGCGATGCGGTGTTCCAGGACCTGCTCATGCGCCAACGCCTCGACGCGGTCATCACCGTGACCCTGAAGCTCACCGATCCCGAGCTGCACCAGCTGCGCTCCGTGGGCAAGCCGCTGGTGGCCCTGGGCGGGCTGCTGCCCGAAGTCCAGACCATCCGGGTCGACGACTTCAACATCGCCTCGCTGGCCACCGAACACCTGGTCTCCCTGGGCCACACCGACATTGCCTTCCTGGGCGGCGCCGACGCGTTCAACGTCGACTTCAAGCTGCCCGGTGCGCGCCTCGACGGGTTCGAATACGCCCTGGACCAGGCGGACATCGCGGTGAACCCGCAGTGGCTGCTGGACGCCGACTTCACCACGGCCGGGGCCTACCAAAAGGTCCGCAGCCTGCTGTCCAACCCCCGCGGCCGGCCCACCGCGTTGCTCTGCGTCTCGGACGAGATGGCATTCGGCGCCATCATGGCCGCCCGCGACCTGGGGCTCTCGCTGCCCGGGGACTTCTCCGTGATCGGCATCGACGGGCACGAGCTCGGCGAGCTCTTCGGGCTGACCACCATTGCCCAGCACCCCGCGGCCCAGGGCGAGGCCGCCGTCGCGCGCATCATGGAACTGCTCGGCGAGGGCGGGGCGGAAGATCCCGCGCAAACCCTGCCTGTGGATGAATTCTTCCCCACGGAATTCGTGCTGCGCACCTCCACCGCTCCACCGGCCGCCGGGTAACCCCGCTGCATCGGCCCCAACGAAAGCACCCTCCAGTAGATAGGCTTGACACCATGTCGCTACCGAAGGACGCGTCTTCAGCGTCGGATGCCCTGAACACCTCCGCCACGCCCTACGCCCTGGGCCCGCTGCTGCACAAACCCGCGGAGGGCGAGCAGTGGTGGCGACGGGCGGTGATCTACCAGATCTACCCGCGTTCCTTCAAGGACTCGACCGGATCGGGCATGGGCGACCTGGCCGGCATCACGGCCGAGCTGCCCAAGATCGCGACCCTGGGCGTGGACGCCATCTGGCTTTCCCCCTTCTTCCCCTCCCCGCAAAAGGACGCCGGCTATGACGTCTCGGATTACCGCGGCGTTGACCCGCTCTTCGGCACCATGGACGACGCCAAGACCCTGATCGACACCGCCAAGTCCTTCGGCATCCGCATCATCATCGACATCGTCCCCAACCACTGCTCCAACGAGCACGCACTGTTCCAGGCAGCCCTGGCCGCCGAGCCCGGATCCCCCGAACGCGCCATGTTCCACTTTGCCGACGGGAAGGGCGAGGGCGGGAACACCCCGCCAAACAACTGGGCTTCGCTCTTCGGCGGCCCCGGATGGACCCGCGTGCCGAACCCCGACGGCACCCCGGGCCAGTACTACTTCCACCTCTTCGACGCCACCCAGCCCGACTTCAACTGGCGCAACCCCGCGGTGCAGGAAGAATTCGAAAAGACCTTGCGCTTCTGGCTTGACGCAGGCGCCGGGGGTTTTCGGATCGACGTTGCCCACGCGATGTTCAAGAAGGAGTCGATGTCCGACTGGGGCGGGGCACCGGACGGCACCCCGCGGCCCGGCTTCCCCTTCGCCGACGCACCCATGTTCGGACAGCCCGAGCTGCACCAGGTCTTCGCGCGCTGGCGGGAAATCTGCGACCAGTACCCCGGGGATCCGGTGCTCTGTTCGGAGGCGAACGTGCGCCCGCTGACCCGGCTGGCCGACTGGGTGGCCCCGGGCCAGATGCACCAGTCGTTCAACTTCGACTACCTGCGCACCCTGTGGGACCGCGACGCCCTGGCCACCGTCATCGGCGATTCGCTGGCCGCCTTCGACACCGTCGGCGCGCCCACCACCTGGGTGCTCTCTAACCACGACGTCTCCCGCCACGCCACCCGCTTCGGACTGGACGGGGTCGCGCTGGACCTGGGCGACGGGATCGGTCCGCGCGACCCGCAGCCTGACACCGTGCTGGGCCTGGCCCGGGCGCGCGCCGCCACGGTGTTCATGCTCGGGCTGCCGGGCGGCGCCTACCTCTACCAGGGCGAGGAACTGGGCCTGGGCGACCACACCACGCTGGCCGACGAGTACCGGCAGGACCCGGGGTTCCTGCGCACCAACGGAGCCAAGACCGGGCGCGACGGCTGTCGCGTGCCGATCCCCTGGGTGCACGACGCACCTGGCTACGGGTTCTCCCCCAGCGGAGAAACCTGGCTGCCGCAACCCGGTGACTGGGCGGAATTCTCCCGTGACGTGCAGGAGAACGACCCCGCATCCACGCTGAACCTGTACCGCAGGGCGCTTTCGCTGCGCAGCGAACTGGGTTTGGGCCTGGGCTCGCTGTCCTTCTACGCCAATCCGGATCTGCCCGAGGTGTTGGCCATCCGCAACGGGGAGACCGTGAGCGTGCTGAACCTTTCCGACGCCCCGGTGCCGCTGCCAGCGGGCGAACCGCTGCTCTTCTCCGACGCCAACGGGGCAGAACTGGCCGCCGAGGGCCTGCTGGGCGCCAACGCGGCGGCCTGGCTGCGGGCCACCGACGGCTAGGTCCGGTTGGCTGCACGCCCCTCGCGGGCCTGCAGTGCTGATTTAAGTGGGGCCCGGCAACTGCTGGGCCCCACTCTTGTGCACAAGATATGAGGCGCCGGGGTCTCTTACGGCCCGAGGGATTCGGGATGGGCCGGCAGGCGCTGCTAAACCGGGCCCTGACATGGCAAAGCCCCGGGTGACACACCCGGGGCAGACACACTTTTTTGCCTATAAGCCCTATAGCCCCCCGCGACTTCGGAATCGGTGGCTTAAATGGGACGAGCCCCGCAGGAAACCGAAGTTTCTTGCGGGGCTCACATTGGTCGGGATAACAGGATTTGAACCTGCGACCTCGTCGTCCCGAACGACGCGCGCTACCAAGCTGCGCCATATCCCGGTGTTGTACCAACGAATAAAAAGTTTACCGACTTTTCACTCGAACGCCTAATCGAGGCAGTGGGCCCTGCATCACAGGATCGCCTTGCCGGGGTTGAGGATGCCCTGCGGGTCGAAGACCGCCTTGATCTTGCGCTGCAGCTCCAGAACTTCCTCGGACTGTTCCCAGACCAGCCAGTCGCGCTTAGCAGTACCCACGCCGTGCTCGCCGGTGATGGTCCCGCCCACCGCCAACGCTGCCCGGATGGATTCCTCCAGGGCCATGTCAAGCCGCGCCACGCCTTCGTCGCCGTCGTCCGGGTCGACCCAGAAGGTGGGGTGCAGGTTGCCGTCCCCGGCATGGGCCACGACGCGAACCATGACTCTGTTCCGTTCGGCGATCCGGTCAAGGGTCCCCATGTAATCCACCATGGCCGACCTGGGCACGGCGACATCCTCACCGACCCGGTATTTGTCGTCCTGCCCGTCCCCGCGGCTGGCTCGTCGCATCTCGATCAGCCGCACCGCTTCTTCGTCACCCGGTGCGCTCACCTGCGCACCAAGGCCTTCGAGGGCCGAGCGCACGATGCCCGCCTCGATCTCGGCGCCATGGCCGTCGGTGCGGATCAACAGCATGGCCCCGCCCCGCGCCCCGAGGTCCGAGCCGTAGGCGGCATCCAGCACGCGCATCGTTCCGAGGTCGATCAACTCCAGGATGGCCGGCTGCACGCGCACCCGCGCGATGGCCACCACGCCGGCGGCCGCCTGGGCGACGTCGGTGAACACCGCGGCGATCGAGCAGGTCTTTTCACTGAGGTAGCGCAGGCGCACGGTGACGGAGACAACAATGCCCAAGGTCCCTTCGGAACCGACAAGCAGCGAGGTCAGGTCGTAGCCTGCAACGCCCTTGAAGGTATTCCGCCCGGTACTGATCAGGGTGCCGTCGGCCAGGACGACGTCCAGGCCAAGCACGGAGTCAGTGGTGACCCCGTACTTGGCGCAGCGCAGCCCGCCGGCGTTGGTCGCCACATTCCCGCCAATCGTGGATTGCTGGTAGCTGGCGGGGTCGGGTGCGTACATGAGCCCGTATTTGGCCACGGACCTGTTCAGCACCGCGTTGATGACACCGGGCTGGACCACTGCCACCTCGTCCTCGGGGCGGACTTCCAGGATCCGGTCCATGCGTTCGAGGGATAGCACGATGCAGCGTGCGGTCGCGTGGGCGCCGCCTGAGACGCCCGTGCCAGCCCCACGGGGGACGACCTTAACTCCAGCCGCTGCGGCCAGGCGCAGGGTCGCCTGGACATCTTCCACGCGCTCTGCAAAGACGACGGCCAAGGGCAGCTGGTGGTCAACGATCTTCCCGAAGTCATGGCTGTGGGACAACAGCATCTTGGGGTCGGTGGTTACAGCTTCCTCACCGATGTGCAGGATCAGATCGTCAATGAGTGCCGAGTCGGCGGTTTCGAGGTTCATGCCACCCTTTCAAGGCGTTTTTGATATGGCTGTGCCGTGAATGGGCTACGGCGGGCATATTCCATGGGCCTAGTGGTCTGGCCTGCTGTTCGCTCCCATGAAGCGAGCGTAGAAATCGAGAATCTCCGGCCACTGCGTGTAGTGCTCGAATTGCTCCTTGCCGATCTGTCCGGAGCTCCACCCTTCATGGGTCAGGATAAGCTCGGTGCCGGACCCCTGCTCATGGAATTCAAGACTCACATGGGTGGGAGGGGCAGTTTCCATGCCCAGTGTAAAGTCCAGAACTATGGTGTGCGGAGCATCAAAATGAACGATCTTGCCCCAGAGATGCTGGTTGCCGTCGTCCGATTCCTCGAGGAGGCTACCCTTTTCAAACGTGACATGGCTGCCCGGCCCGAAGTGAGAGAGCTTCCCTACCGGCCACCACAAGTGTATGTATTCCGAGAAGCCTTCAAAGGCCTGGTCCGCAGACACCGGGACGCTGACCGTGTGCCGGTGCTCCGGCAAGCGGTAATCATCTTGGGAGCCAGAATCGTTGGCTGATGCCGAGTGTGAGAATAGTCCGTCCATGCCTCAACCCTAGCGGCTCTGCATGCGAAGGGAGCTCTCGAGACATCTGCGAGTGGCGCGTTGGTAGCGGAGCCAGACGATCCAAGAAAGGTGCATTTTGGGGGTGTGGTGGGGCTGTGGATGGCCGGGGTGCCTTAACGGGGTGCGGTCCCCGGGGGTGTGTGTCCGGGGGCCGTGGTTTTGGTGGTGTGGTGGTTAAGCATCGAAACCCCCAAGCCGGTGGGGCTTGGGGGTTTCGGGACGTTGTGTCCGGCGGTGACCTACTCTCCCACACCCTCCCGAGTGCAGTACCATCGGCGCAGTGGGTCTTAGCTTCCGGGTTCGGTATGGGACCGGGCGTTTCCCCCACGCTATGACCGCCGTAA